>NZ_JAAOXO010000003.1:0-508761 GCF_011605365.1 Paenarthrobacter sp. MSM-2-10-13
AACGATCCGAGGACAACACCAGCTGCACAGCTTCCTCACGGAAAGCCGCATCATATTTTCTTCTAGGACCAGTCATTCTGAAGTCGATCTCCCATCAACCTGTCTCAGAAAACCATACGGCCGCACACTTTCTTGAAGAAAGTGAGAGAGCGATCGGCTGGAACCCGCGGGACGTGAGAGAGCGTGCGGCTCGGACGGGCCGTGGGCGAGTCGGCAGGGTGCCTAGTCCAGCACCAGTCCCTTGCCCCGGCCGCGGGCCAGCATCACAGGATGGATCTCGCCGAAGCCACGGACGTTCTCCGACTTCTGGGGAACCAGGACGAAGCGGTCATCCTGGCCCAAGGCGGCGGCCGTCATGGCGTCCACAAGGACCGTCCCGGGCTGCGCCAGCGTGGTGAGCCGTGCAGCAAGGTTGACTGTGGGTCCATAGATATCGCCAAGTCTGGAGAGAATCCGGCCCCAGACCATAGAGACGCGGCACTGTGGAAGGATCTCGTCCTCCGTGAACGCCTGGGCAAGGGCCAGGGAAATTTCGGCTCCGGCTGCGGGAGTCTCCGCGATGTACAGGACTTCGTCACCCACTGTTTTGACCAGTCGCCCGCCACCCACGGAGATAATTTCAGCGCATTTGTTTTCAAAACGCTGCACCAATTGAGCGAGCGTTTTCTCGTTCATACGCCGGGACAGGCTGGTGTAAGAGACAAGGTCAGCGAATCCTACGGCCCGGGCCAAAGGCAGCGGCGAATCGTCTTCGTCGCCCTCCCGGCCTTCCTCGCTGGCCTGGAGTCCGGCTTCGGCCCGAACGGCAAGGCGCTGGACGCCGGCGTTGAGTTGGCGGCGGTAGGAGTACACCAGGATCTCTTCGAGGGAGTCCACCAGCGCAGGCAGCTGCGCCACCAGTTGTTTGCGCGCCACGGCATCAGGGATTCCCTGCTCGGACACCATGTCCTCAACCAGCGCTTCGATCTGCCACACCACCATGCGGTCCGTCATTTGACCGATGGAACGGGTCACGGAGATAGCGGCTTCTTCCGTCAGGAGGCCGGCCCGGACCAGATCCAGGATGCTGGACAAGGCAGCTTGGTCGCGTTCCGTGAACGCAACATCCTCGTCACCAAAGTTGGGGAACCCCAGCGCGCGCCAGATCTTCCGTGCGGACAGGATGGACACACCCGCACCGGCAGCAACTTCACGACGCCGGAGCTTGCGTTCTCCGCCAAGGAGCTTCGCCTCGAGCGCCTTAATAGCCAGGCGCTCCGCGGACATCACACCAGTGGGTGGGCCGGTTGGTACCGACGCCGGAGCAGGCCCGGCCTCAGTGTCCTCGTCCACGGAAGGCTCCGGAACGGCGTCGAACTCCTGGTCCAGGTCCTCGCCGGACTGCTGATCCTCAACGCTCATCTCTTCCACCATCTCTGAACTCCCACGGCAATTCTTCAAAATCTCTCAGTACTTCACCCTCAAAAACCTCACCTTGCGGGAGTTCATCCATCGCGTCAAGAATGAAACCCCGGAACTTTCCCACTTCAGGAACGTCGTTCATCACGGCTATTCCGGAGTGCCCGGTATCCAAGGATATATTCCCCGAGTGCAATGTCCGCTGGAGCATGCTCTGGTGGACACCTACATTGCGGATGGCCATCAGCGATACCTGCCAGTCATTTCGCCTAAACATTCCATTCCGGGCAAGTACGCGCCTGCTCGTCAGGATGTATTTGACCGAACGCCACCGCAACACCCGCCTGAGGCTGTATGCGGCAAGGAACCACCCGGCGAGTACCACCACGGTACCCATAAGCCACGGTGTCCATTCCGCCGTGATGAAAGGCGCAAGGCGCTGCGGGTTTTCCCTGACGATCCAAGCACAAGCAAAACCTGCAGCTGCTGGAACCGCAATGAAGGCCAGCACCGGAAAGAAGAGTGAGCGGGCCTGTTGGCGTGTGATGGTAATGACCTGCTCCCCCGGGAGTAACTCTTTACGCATAACCGCTTTCTGTGGCGCGCAAGTGCACCACATCACCGGCTGTCACAACGTGTTCCCTGCCACCATGGTCCACCACCAGCAACGAGCCGTGCTCGTCCAGGCGCGAGGCATGCCCCACGAGCTCGTGATCCCCAGGCAAATGCGCGCGCACTTCGCGGCCCAACGTCACCATGGCCGACTCAACACGCTTGTGCAGGGATGGGCCACCCACCAAACCGGCGGCGGGGTCCCCTTCGGAATTGCAGAAGCTGCGGTAGAGCCGCGCGAACCGTGACAGGTAGCTTTTCAGCAGCGCGGTGCGGTCCGTCGTCGTGGCCCCCTCCAAAGCAAGCGAGGTTGCCGTGGGTACCGGAAGTTCTTCCTCGGCCAAGGACACATTGAGTCCCACGCCCAGAATCACAGCCGGAACGGAGCCATCACCCAGCGGAGTCATCTGCGCCAGAATGCCGGCCACTTTGCGCCCGTTGACCAGGACGTCGTTGGGCCACTTGATCTCAGCGGTGATGCCGGCTGTTTCCTGCAGGGCCTCACGCAGCGCAACAGCAGCAAGCAGCGAAAGCCAGGAATAGCTCTGCGTCGGGACCGGCATGCCCTCAGCCGTGACAGGCCGCAGCACCACGGAGACCGAAACCGCCGATCGCTCGGGTGATTCCCAGTGGCGGTCGAGCCGTCCACGCGCCGCTGTCTGGTGTTCGGCGGTCAAGACGGAAAGGTCAGCCCACTTTTTGGGCTCCACCGTCACAGCACGCACGAGGTCCTGGTTGGTGGAGCCCGTGGACTGGACAATGTCCAGACGCGAGATGCCCGTGGCCGACAGGAAGTCCGGCTGCAGCAGCGACTCACGGTTCAGAGCCTCACGATCCAACGGGGCACGCGACTGCCCGGACGGAACCTCTCCGGACGGAACCTCTCCGGTCAAGGCCTGGGGTTCGCTGCTCTCTGGCTGTTCGGCATCCATAGCTGAATCCTATCCAGTTGCGAGGTCCCCGGAGGGTGGCTGCCCCGAAATGCGCCTGGGAATCCGCCCATGGAATCTACTCAGAGGAAGATGTCCGGCACCAAGCGGTCTTCAGGCGCGCCGAGACTATAAGGACTGAAGTCCGACACTCCGGCTGCGCGCAGCACCTGCTCGTCGGTGTAGAAGTTCCCGCTAGATGCCGAACCCGTCAACACAGCATGGGCGGCATCAGCCATGATTTCCGGTCCGCGTGCGGCCTGCACGATCTGCTGGCCACCGGGCATATTCCGGATCGCGGCCGTGTCGATCAAGGTGCACGGCCAGAGCGAGTTGACCGAGACGCCGTCGTGCTTGAGCTCTTCGGCGAGACCCAGGGTGGTGAGGCTCATCCCGTACTTGGCCATGGTGTAGGCCAAATGCATCCCGGCCCATTTGGGATCCAGGTTCAAGGGTGGGGACAGGGTGAGGATGTGGCCGTGGCTTGATTCCCGCAGGGCGGGCAGCGCCAGTTTTGAGAGCAGGAACGTGCCGCGGACGTTGATGTCCTGCATGAGGTCGTAACGCTTCATGTCCACGGCGTCGGTGCGGGACAGGTCGATTGCGGAGGCGTTGTTCACCACTACGTCGATGCCCCCGAAACGCTCGACGGCGGCGGCGACTGCTGCGGCGACGTCGTCATCATTGCGGACGTCCCCCACAAGCGGCAGCGCCTGTCCGCCTGCTTCGGTCAGCTGTTGCGCGGCGGTAAAGACAGTGCCCTCAAGTTTGGGGTGGGGGTCGCCTGTTTTGGCCATGAGCACAATGTTGGCGCCGTCGCGGGCTGCACGGGTGGCGATGGCCAGGCCTATGCCGCGGCTGCCGCCGGACATGAGGATGGTCTTGCCCTTGAGCGAAGCAGTGGCCACGTAAGGGGTGGTGCGTTGCGTTTGACCCTCTGTGGAGGCGGAGGAAGCGCCGTTGCTTGAAGTCATGCAGACACTCTAGCCCAACTATGTTACTGACGGGTAACATAGTGATGGCTTTGGCGTGGACGCGGAAAATTGTAGGGTTTCTACAGCGGTTCGCGGCAAAGGCGTCACTAGACTGGCCTGCGGGGCCTGTTCTTTGTACGGAAGCTACTTAAGTTAGCTACTTACCGAACCCGGGATTGCGCCAGCGAATATCAGCTACAGAGCCGGAGACACTTGATGAGCCACGATCTGACAACGACAGCGGGAAAGATTGCAGACTTCCGCGACCGCCAGGCCCGTGCAGAACAGCCTTCCGGCCCGGAAGCGATCGAAAAGCAGCACGCCCGCGGCAAGAACACCGCCCGTGAACGCATCGACCTCCTGGTTGACCCGGGATCCTTCGTCGAGTTCGACGCCCTCGCAGTGCACCGCTCCACTGCTTTCGGCATGGAAAAGAAGAAGCCGCTTGGTGACGGCGTTGTTTCCGGCTACGGAACATTGGACGGCCGCCTGATCGCCATCTACAGCCAGGACTTCAGTGTCTACGGCGGCTCGCTGAGCCAGGTCAACGGCGAAAAGATCGTCAAGGTCCAGGAATTCGCCCTCCGGAACGGTTGCCCGGTTGTGGGTATTAACGACGGCGGCGGCGCGCGTATTCAGGAAGGCGTGGCCTCGTTGGCCATGTTCGCGGACATTTTCCGCAACAACGTCCATGCTTCCGGCGTGGTCCCCCAGATCTCCCTCATCATGGGCCCGTGCGCCGGCGGTGCCGCCTACTCCCCCGCCCTGACCGACTATGTGGTCATGGTGGACAAGACGTCCCACATGTTCATCACCGGACCGGACGTCATCAAGACCGTCACGGGCGAAGACGTGGACATGGAAACCCTCGGTGGCGCCCGGCAGCACAATGCCACCACCGGCACCTCCACCTACCTCGCGTCCGATGAAGCTGACGCCATTGAGTTCGTCCGCGAGCTCCTGGACTTCCTCCCCTCCAACAACCTGTCTGAGGCCCCCGTGGTGGAACACGACCAGGAACTGGAACTCAACGACGACGACCTCTCGCTTGACGGCCTGATTCCCGATTCCGCCAACCAGCCGTACGACATGCGCAAGGTCATCGAGCAGATCGTGGACGACGCTCACTTCCTCGAAATGCAGTCCCTGTACGCCCCCAACGTGATGATCGGCTATGGCCGCGTTGAGGGACATACCGTGGGTATCGTGGCCAACCAGCCCATGCAATTCGCGGGAACGCTGGACATCTCCGCCTCCGAGAAAGCCGCCCGCTTCGTTCGCCACTGCGACGCCTTCAACGTTCCGATCATCACGCTGGTTGACGTTCCCGGCTTCCTGCCCGGCAAGGACCAGGAATTCCAGGGCATCATTCGCCGCGGCGCCAAGCTCCTCTACGCCTACGCCGAAGCGACGGTCCCCAAGCTCACGGTCATCACCCGCAAGGCCTACGGTGGCGCGTACATCGTGATGGGCTCCAAGAAGCTCGGAGCCGACCTCAACCTGGCATGGCCCACCGCCCAGATTGGCGTCATGGGCGCCCAGGGTGCAGTGAATATCCTTTACCGTCGCGATCTCGCAGCGGTGGCCGAAGCCGGCGGTGACGTCGAAGCCAAGCGCGCGGAGATCATCCAGGGGTACGAGGAAGAACTCCTCAACCCGTACCAGGCAGCCGAGCTGGGTTATGTTGACGCTGTCATTGCTCCGTCGGATACGCGCCTGCAGATCATCCGCGGGCTCCGCGCCCTCCGCGACAAGCGCGCGAGCCTGCCCACCAAGAAGCATGGGAACATCCCGCTGTGAGCGCGCCTAAGCACCGCGCCGATCCTGCGCCTGACCAGGAACCGGCCACTCCCCTGTTCTCGGTGGTCAAGGGCGAACCGACAGCCGAAGAGCTCGCGGCGCTTGCCGCCGTCGTGGTTTCCCTCGGCGGCCAGCAGGAAGCGGCGCCGTCCAAGCCGAACGTCCGGCACTGGGTGCGCCGCCAGCAACTGCGCCTTGACCCCACGCCGGGTCCTGGTGCTTGGAAGCGCAGCCGGGGCTAGTTCTCCGCGCTGTAGAAAAGTTCAACAACCCTTTCACGTAAGCGGTCTCACGGCTAGGCTCTGTGGGTGACTACTGCAAACACCCCCGTACGCCCCAAGTCCGCCATCGATGCCGTCGCTGACGCGTACACAGAAAAGCTGATCGAACTCAATCCCAGCTTCGCCACCACTCTGGGCTTGCCGGGACACGAAACCGAGTATCAGGACTACTCCCCTGCCGGTCTTGCGTCCCACGCACAGGCAACCAGATTGGCCTTGGACGCCCTGGCGGGCCTCGAGCCTTCCGATGACGTGGACGCCGTCACCTTGGACGCCATGCGCGAGCGCCTCGGCTTGGAACTGGAGATCCACGAGTCCGGCTGGGATGCGGCCGACCTGAACAACATCGCCTCCCCGGCGCAGGACATCCGCGCCATCTTCGACCTCATGCCCACGGACACGGTTGAACACTGGGAGCACATTGCAGGCCGTGCTGCCAACGTTCCGGGCGCGATTGAGGGCTACATGGTGTCACTTCGATCGGCTGCTGAGGCCGGCAAAGTAGCCGCCGCGCGCCAGGTGCAGATCGTCATCGAGCAGACCAGCCGGTACGCCGCTGAGGATGGCTTCTTCGCCAAAATGGCTGCCACCGCTGCCGCAGGGGGCACGCCGCTGCCCGCGGACGTTCAATCAAAGCTCGACGCCGGGACTGCGGCTGCGCGTTCTGCGTACAGCGCCTTGGGCGACTTCCTTAGGGACGAACTCCTCCCCGCGGCCCCGGAAAAGGATGCGGTGGGCCGCGAGCGGTACGCCTTGGCCTCCCGCTCCTTTGTTGGCACGGAAGTCGATTTGGAAGAGACGTACGCTTGGGGCGTCCGGGAGCTCGAGAGGCTTATTGGCGAGCAGGAAAAGGTCGCGGCGCAGATCAAGCCCGGCGCATCCATCGAAGAAGCCAAGGCCATCCTGAACAGCGACCCTGCCCGCCAGATCAAGGGCACCGACGCCTTGAAAGCCTGGATGCAGGAACTCTCCGATCGAGCGGTGTCCGAGCTGGCCGACGTCCACTTCGACATCCCGGACGTCATGCGGACCCTCGAATGCATGATTGCCCCTACCGACGAAGGCGGCATCTACTACACCGGCCCTTCCGACGATTTCTCCAGGCCCGGACGCATGTGGTGGTCCGTGCCCGCCGGCGAAGACACCTTCACCACATGGTCCGAAACCACCACCGTGTTCCATGAAGGAGTCCCCGGGCACCACCTCCAGGTAGCCACAGCCACTTACCGCCGCGAACTCCTGAACAACTGGAGGCGCAACGTCTGCTGGGTTTCCGGCCACGGCGAAGGCTGGGCACTTTACGCCGAGCAACTCATGCTGGAACTCGGATACCTGAAAGATCCGGGCGATCACATGGGCATGCTCGATGGTCAGCGGATGCGGGCAGCACGCGTGGTTTTCGACATCGGTGTGCACCTGGAACTCCCCGTTCCCGAGCGCTGGGGCAGCGGAACCTGGACCCCTGAAAAGGGCTTCGACTTCCTCAAAGCCAACCTCGACATCAGCGAAGGGCAGCTCCAGTTCGAGTTCACCCGATACCTCGGCTGGCCCGGACAAGCGCCGTCCTACAAGGTGGGGCAGCGTTTGTGGGAACAGATCCGCGCTGAGCTTGAATCCCGGGAAGGCTTTGACCTGAAGTCGTTCCACAGCAAGGCGCTGAACATAGGTTCGGTTGGGTTGGACGTGCTTCGCCGGGCGCTGCTGGGCTGAGTTGCCAGGTCCGCCCTGAGGCCGGACATCCTCGGTGTGCTGCTCCTTCGGCGCCAGGAGCGCACCCTTTCCCCCGTTGCGCACAAGAGGTTACGGGTGCGATCGGCGGAAAGTGGTGCGCTAGCGGGTGAAAGGATCGCAGCGCACTCGGAGATCATCGCCACACTGTTTCCGGGAATAACTTCACAAAAGCCCGCGCCGGGCCCGCGAATTAGCGGTTCACGATGGAGGGCAGCAGAGGGGTGGACGTAACATTTCTCAACGTTCGTTCGCTATGTTATTTGCGATGCACCTAACGTGTTCCGGTGAGCACCTCAACCAACACTTCACCAGCAGCTGGCAAGTCCGGCTTCCGGCTCCCCAAATGGGCCGGATCCTTCGGCGTCCAGATCATCGCAGCCCTCATCGTCGGCCTGGTCCTCGGCCTCATCGCCAAGTACACGGGCAGCACCAAGACTGCGCCCAACGGCCTCGGCGCGACGCTGCAGACGATCGGCTCCAGCTACGTCTCGTTGCTGCAAACCGCCGTCGTTCCTTTGATTTTTACCGCCGTGGTCAGCTCCATCGCCAACCTGCGTCAGGTGTCCAACGCAGCGCGCCTGGCATGGAACACTCTGCTCTGGTTCGCTATCACGTCGCTGGTCTCGGTGCTGATCGGCATCGGCTTGGGTGTACTCCTGCAGCCGGGCGCGGCCACCGGCATCACCGAAGAAGCTAAGTACGCTGGCAAGACCGGCGACTGGTGGGCGTTCCTGATTGGCTTGTTCCCCAAGAACTTCCTGGGTCTCGGAGCCAGCTCCACCGTCACCGAAAGTGCCAACGCCGCAACCACAGTCAGCACTGCCGTCAACTTCAACGTGTTGCAGATTTTGGTTATCGCGATCGCGGTCGGCGTTGCCGCACTCAAGGTTGGCAAGCAGGCCGAAGCTTTCCTGACATTCAACGCTTCCGCACTGGCAGTCATTCAAAAGGTCCTCTGGTGGATCATCCGCCTGGCCCCGCTGGGCACCATAGGCCTGATCGGTAACGCTGTAGCCATCTACGGCTGGGACACCATCGGATCCCTGGGCAAGTTCACGGCCGCCATCTACATCGGCCTGGCGTTGGTGCTCTTCGTGCTCTACCCCATCTTGGTACGCATTCACGGGCTGTCCATCAAGCAGTACTTCTCCGGTGTTTGGCCGGCCGTGCAGCTGGCGTTTGTGTCCCGTTCCTCTATCGGCACGCTGCCGCTGACGCAGCGCGTCACTGAGCGGAACCTGGGCGTCCCCTCCGGCTACGCTTCCTTCGCAGTGCCGCTGGGCGCCACCACCAAGATGGACGGCTGCGCAGCAATTTATCCGGCCATCGCGGCGATCTTCGTGGCACAGTTCTTCGGCATCAACCTGGACTTCAGCCAGTACCTGCTGATCGTGCTGGTCTCGGTCCTCGGTTCCGCTGCCACTGCAGGCACCACCGGCGCCGTCGTGATGCTCACACTGACCCTGTCCACGCTGGGACTGCCGCTCGCCGGCGTCGGCCTGCTGTTGGCGATCGACCCCATCCTGGACATGGGCCGCACTGCAGTCAACGTGGCGGGCCAAGCGCTCGTCCCGGCCATCGTGGCCAAGCGTCAGGGAATCCTGGACGAGACCCTCTACAACGCACCCCGCAACGGTGCCGCGTTCGCTGATGAGTTTGCAGCCGACAAGGCAGCAGCAGAAAGCAACGAGCGCGAACTGGCTGATTCAAAAGCCTGAGGCGCGCCCTTGTGAACCGACGCGAATCCCCCGGGGAGTTCTCCCCGGGGGATTTCCCTGATTAAGGGGCCAAGTCTGGATAGGCTCTGACCATGTTGATCGTCACCTCCAACGAAATCCCGGGTCACCGGATCGACGCCGTCTTCGGCGAAGTCATGGGCCTCACTGTCCGTTCGCGCGATATCGGCTCACAGATGCTGGCCGGCTTTCGCTCCCTGGGCGGCGGAGAGCTGCCCGAAATGACCAAGGCACTGTACGAAAGCCGTCAGGAAGTCATGGCACGCATGGTCAATGAAGCGCAGCAGCGTGGAGCGAACGCCATTGTGGCCATGCGGTTCGACACCTCGGAAATGGGCACCAACTGGACCGAAGTGTGCGCCTACGGCACTGCCGTCTATGTCCTGCCGCTGGGTGAGGGCGAGCCTGGAGCGACGGGACAGTCGGTCTACCTAACCAAGACGGCCGCTCAGCAGCCGGCCCAGCCGCAGCGGCCGGCCCAACCGCAGCGCCCCGAACAGCCGCAGCAGTTCACCCCACCCACTCCCCCGGCCCAGCCTCACCAGTTCTAATCTGAGGTTCCACGTCCCGCTCTGGTTCGCCACCCCGCCCTCCGCAGGCGAGGGCGACGAACCGGGGCGGGACTTTTCTTTGCCCATTTCCGGCTCAAATTGCGCAGAGTGCAAACTTGCACTTAGTGTAAGTATGTGACCCAAACCAATAGCCAGGAAGCGATTGCGGAGTCGCCCAACACTGCTGAGCAATCGACGCCCTCACGGCGCGAACTCAACAAGGCGGCCACCCGCAGCTCCATTGCGTCCGCAGCCCTGGACCTTTTGCGCAGCCACGGGCCAGGCAACTTCACAGTGGAGGACATCGCCGCCAGCGCAGGTGTCTCGCGGCGAACTTTCTTCAACTACTTCCCCAGCCTCGAAGCAGCACTGGCCTCCGTAGCCGATGGCTTCATGGACCACGCACTGGAGCAGTTCCGGCTGCGCCCTGCAGAGGAGTCGATCCTCGAATCCGCCCAGGCAGCCCTCATGGCGCTGGCCGATCCAATGTCCGTGGCGCCCATGGCTGAACTGTTCAGTCTGACCCAGGACAACCGACAGCTTGCACGCTCCGAGCTTGAAGCCTGGGAGCACTGCACAGCGCAGATCATTGACGCCGCCCGCGGCAGGCTCGGCGCCGGGATCAGTGAACTCTACCTTCACGCCCTGGCGGGATCCGTCATCTCCTGCGGCAAAGCAGCCATGACCGTCTGGTTCATCGAACGCGGACCCGACCTCTCACAGGAATCCCTGGCGGTCCTTCGCCAGCACCTCATCGATGCGATGGGTCTTCTCGGTGCCGGCTTCGCGCCGCCGTCGAACGCTTTCTCCACCGTCACTACGGCTCCCCCTTCCGTTCCAACCACCAAAGATCGGTTCTGACATGGCCTCGTTCCTCTACCGCCTCGGCAAGTTTTCGTATCGCCGCCGCTGGCTCGTCATCTCCATTTGGCTGGCCGTCATGGTAGCTGTAGGCGGCTCGGCCGCAGCATTCCACGGCACCATGTCCAACAACTTCACCATCCCGGGCACCGAAACCCAGCAGATGGCGGACAAGCTCAAGGAAGCCCTGCCTGAATCATCGGGCGGCTCGGCCAGCGTGGTGTTCGACGCCGGAGATGCCGGTTTCGACCAAGCCAAGAAGGACGCGGTTGCAGCCGCGCTCACCAAACTGGAAGCCATGCCTGACGTGCAGGGGACGGTCAACCCGTTCACCACCCAGGAGCAACTGGACAAGTCCGCAGGCGAGATCGCCGCCGGCGAGGCCAAAGCCGCAGAAGGCAAGGCCCAGCTGGACGCCGCCCGTGCGCAGTTGGAAGCGGGCGAGGCGCAACTCACCGGGGTTGAACAGCAGCTCGCTGCATCAGGCCTCACCCCTGCCCAGATTGACGCCCAACTGGCGCCGCAGCGCGCTGAACTTGCTGCCACCAAGGAAAGGCTCGACGCCGGAGCGAAGGAGGCTGCCGACGGCGCCGCCACGCTGGCGCTCGGCAAGCGACAGCTCGAAGCATCCCAGGGGCTCCGCTTTGTTTCCAGCGACAACAAAGCCGCAGTAGCGCAAGTCCAGTTCAAGACCTCCATCAATGCCGTTGACCCGGCTGTCCGCGAGGAAGTCCAGGAGATCGTCCACGGAGTCTCCTCGGCCGGCGTCACTGCCTACGCCAGTAAGGAAATCACCGAGGACGTCTCGGAGATCTTCGGCATCGCTGAAATTGTGGGCGTCGCAGTCGCAGCTCTAGTCCTGATACTCATGCTCGGCACCTTGATCGCTGCCGGACTGCCGCTGGTCATGGCCCTCATCGGTGTTGCTGTGGGTGTTGGCGGTACGTTCGCCCTGACCAGCGTGATCGACATGAGCTCCATCTCGCCCATGCTGGCCCTGATGCTCGGACTTGCGGTGGGTATTGATTACTCCCTGTTCATCGTCAACCGCCACCGGACACAGCTTCTGGCCGGCATGGACGCCGAAGAATCCGCAGCACTGGCCACCGGCACCTCGGGCAACGCCGTGCTGTTTGCCGGTCTGACAGTCATCATCGCCCTGGCTGCCCTCGTAGTTCCGGGTCTGCCGTTCCTAGCCGTCATGGGTGTTGCAGCCGCAGCGACAGTGGGTGTCGCCGTCGTCGTCGCCTTGACCCTGACGCCCGCGGTCCTGGCGCTGATCGGCCCAAGGCTCATCTCCAAGCGCGCTTGGGCCAAGGCCGCCAAGCACAACGCCGAACCCGGACACGAAGCTGCCGATCGCGAACGTGAGGAGAAGCGCAGCAGTGGCGGCTGGGGCGGTATGGTCACCCGTCATCCGTGGGTTGCACTGGTGGCAAGCATCGCCCTGCTGGGCGCCTTGGCTCTCCCGGCTTCACAGTTGCGGCTAGCACTTCCCGACGGCGGCTCGGAGCCAGTGGATTCGCAGGCCTTCAAGGCCTACGACCTCACGCGCAGCAGCTTCGGCGAAGGTGTGACGGGACCGATCATCGTGGTAGGCGAATTCCCTGAGGGCCTCAGCGAGAATGACGCCAAGAACAAGCAGTTCGACGTAGCGGACCAGCTTCGCAGTGTTGAGAATGTGGTGGCAGCCGTGCCGGTGGCGCTGAGCGAGGACCGCCGCACCACCGTCTTCCAGGTCATTCCCAAAGAAGGCCCGGCCAGCGCCGGCACCGTGCAGGTGGTGTCCGATCTCCGCGCCAAGGGAACCGCGATCAGCGAAGACCTTGATGTGCAGATCGGCCTGACCGGTCAGACGGCAGGCAACATCGATGTTTCCAACAAGCTGGGCGCCGCTTTGCCGCCCTACTTGGCGATTGTGGTGGGACTCTCCCTGCTGCTGTTGCTGTTGGTCTTCCGCTCGATCGTGGTGCCGTTGCTGGCTACCGGTGGATTCCTGCTCTCGCTTGCCGCAGCGTTCGGTGCCGTGGTTGCCGTATACCAGTGGGGCTGGCTGGGAGGCATCTTTGACGTCGCCAATCCCGGCGCTGTCTTGAGCTTCCTGCCCATTATCCTGATCGGCGTGCTGTTCGGACTCGCCATGGACTACCAGGTGTTCATCACCTCCGGCATGCGGGAATCGTTCATGCACGGCGAATCTGCCAAGCATGCCGTCCGCTCCGGGTTCAGTCACGCCGCAGCTGTGGTCACCGCGGCCGCGATCATCATGGTGAGCGTATTCTCCGGCTTCATCTTCAGCCACCTCACCATGGTCCGGCCGCTTGGCTTCGCCATGGCATTCGGTGTGCTGATCGACGCCTTCGTAGTGCGCATGACCATCGTCCCCGCCGTCATGTACCTCCTGGGCGAGAAGGCCTGGTGGCTGCCCAAGTGGTTGGAGCGCATCCTCCCGGACGTGGATGTTGAAGGCGCCAAGCTGGAGCGGAGCGACCGTTCAAAGGCCGGCTCCGAGGAACTGGTCCACTAACGCTCACTCACATAACAACCAACAATCACGTTCGCTCTCTCACTTGCTTGAGGCAAGTGAGAGAGCGATCGGCTTAAGGGCGCGGGATGTGAGAGACGGTTGGTATTAGGCTGGGGACCGTGACCCGATTGATTCTCGCCTCCCAGTCCCCTGCCCGCACCAAGCTGCTCACCGAGGCCGGGATCCGGCACGACGTCCTGGTCTCGGACGTGGACGAGGACGCGGTCCAGGCGAAATACGGCGTGACCGATGCCCACGACACCGCCCTGCTCCTGGCCCGCGCCAAGGCAGAGGCTGTTGCTTCCCTGCCCGAAGCTGAGGGCGCGCTGGTGATCGGTTGCGACTCCGTCTTCGAGTTCGACGGCGAGTCCCATGGCAAGCCCTACACGGCGGAGGTGGCGCGGGAGCGAATGCTTCGTATGAGCGGCTCGCAGGGGGTGCTTCACACGGGACACTGGTTGGTTGACTGCCGGGACACCGCCGCTGATGCGGACGACGACGAGGTAGCGGACGGTTCAGACGCCGGAACTCCGGAAGGCACCGGAGCCACTGTTGGTGCTGTATCCAGCGCCGAGGTCCACTTCGCCCAAATGAGCACCAGCGACATCGACGCCTACATCGCCACCGGCGAACCCCTTCACTGCGCCGGCTCCTTCACCATCGACGGCTTGGGCGGGGCCTTCATCCGTAAGGTGGACGGCGACCCGCACGCCGTCGTCGGGCTTTCCATCTCTACTCTCAGGGACCTGCTGGTCCACGCAAACGTGGGCATCACGGAGCTGTGGGACACGAACCAGCAATAGAAGCGATTTGTAGCAACCCTACAAAGGAACATCGCCTCACACACGGAATCCCCCATCAATATGGGCGGAACCCTCACAATCGCGCTAGGCTCCTCAAGGACAGAAGGAGTCAACAACTTGTCAGCTAACCCGGCGCAGCCCATTTCCAGCCCTCTTACCAAGGTCTTGATTGCCAACCGCGGCGAAATCGCGGTCCGCATCATCCGAGCCGCCCGGGACGAAGGTATTGCCTCCGTAGCCGTTTACGCAGACCCTGACCGTGATGCCCTCCACGTCCGCCTTGCCGACGAAGCCTATGCGCTGGGCGGCAACACGGCGGCCGAGTCGTACTTGGTGATGGACAAGATCATCGACGTCGCCAAGCAGTCAGGCGCCGACGGCATCCACCCCGGCTACGGGTTCCTTGCCGAGAACGCCGAGTTCGCGGCCAAGGTCATTGACGCCGGCATCACCTGGATCGGCCCCTCTCCGGAAGCCATCTCCGCTTTGGGTGACAAGGTGCAGGCCCGTCACATCGCCGAGAAAGTGGGCGCTCCCCTGGTCCCCGGCACGGCTGACCCTGTGGAGTCTGCTGACGAAATCCTGAAGTTTGCTGAAGAATTCGGCCTTCCAATCGCCATTAAAGCCGCTTTCGGCGGCGGAGGCCGCGGCATCAAAGTCGCCCGCACTATGGAAGAAATCCCGGAGCTGTACGAATCCGCAGTCCGCGAAGCCGTCGCAGCTTTCGGCCGCGGCGAATGCTTCATCGAGCGGTTCCTTGACGCCCCGCGCCACGTGGAAACACAGTGCCTGGCCGATGCTTTCGGCAACGTGGTAGTTGTTTCCACCCGCGACTGCTCGCTGCAGCGCCGCAACCAGAAGCTTGTTGAGGAAGCCCCCGCTCCGTACCTCAGCGAAGAGCAGAACAAGCGTCTCTACGAGTCCTCCAAGGCCATCCTGAAGGAAGCCAACTACCTCGGTGCCGGCACCTGTGAGTTCCTGGTGGGCCAGGACGGCACCATTTCCTTCCTCGAGGTCAACACCCGCCTCCAGGTGGAGCACTGCGTGTCCGAGGAAGTCACGGGCATCGACCTCGTCCGCGAGCAGTTCCGCATTGCACGCGGCGAAGCACTTGGCTATGACGACCCCGAGGTCCGCGGCCACTCCTTCGAGTTCCGCATCACCGGCGAGGACCCGGGCCGCAACTTCATGCCCGCCCCCGGTACCATCACCACGCTGAAGAACCCCACGGGACCCGGCGTCCGGATCGACTCCGGCGTGGAGCAGGGCGACGTCATCAGCGGCAACTTCGACTCCATGCTTTCCAAGCTGATCATCACCGGAGCCACCCGCCAACAAGCGCTTCAGCGTTCACGCCGGGCCTTGGAGGAGATGGTGGTTGAGGGTATCCCCACTGTCATCCCGTTCGACCTCGCAGTGGTCACCGATCCCGATTTCGCTCCGGCGGAAGGCCCGTTCACAGTCCACACCCGCTGGATCGAGACCGAGTTCGTCAACAGCATCCCGGCGTGGTCGGCCAACGTAGCCGGCGCTGAGACGCCCGACGCCGGTGAGCGCCAGCGCGTGGTGGTCGAGGTTGGCGGCAAGCGCCTTGAGGTGGTCCTGCCATCCGGCCTGGGCGGCGGGGTGGCTGCTGTTGCCAGCGGTTCCGGCGCAAAGTCAGGTAAGTCCAAGAAGCGCTCCCGTTCGGCTGGCGCCACGGCTGCAGCCGCTGGCGGCAACGCACTGACCTCCCCCATGCAGGGCACCATCGTGAAGGTGGCAGCCTCGGACGGTGACGTTGTGGCCGAGGGCGACCTGATCGTGGTCCTCGAAGCCATGAAAATGGAGCAGCCGCTCACAGCCCACAAGGCCGGTACAGTACGTGGCCTCTCCGCCACCGCTGGTGAGACCGTTGCCGCCGGCGCGGTCATCGCCACCATCGAGGACTAACGCCAAGCACCTCTTAACGACGTCGGCCCCGCACCAAACGGTGCGGGGCCGACGTCGTGATGAGGTACTTAGGACACGTTGTTCTCGTAGTCCATGTCCTTGGTTTCGCGGGTCAGCCACAGCGCAATGAAGGTGACCACCGCAGCGGCGGCCATGTAGGCGCCCACCAGCCAGGTGCTGCCGTTGGCTGCGGACCAGAGCGCAATAGCCACGAACGAAGCGGGTGCTGCGCCGATCATTGAGGACAGGTTGTACGCCACAGCCGAGCCGGTGTAGCGGACGTTGGCCGGGAACAGTTCCGGAAGGATCGCTGCCATGGGTCCGAAGGTGAGGCCCATGAGTGTGAAGCCCACGATAAGACCAACCATCGCCGCTGCCTGGCCGGGACCAAACATGGTGAACCAGAGCGCACCGAACACGAAGATGCCCGCAGTGACTCCCAACAGGAACTTGCGGCGGCCCCACTTCTCGGCGAGCGGTCCGGAGACCACGGTGAAGATGCCAAAGAAGACGACGCCGATGATCAGCATCCAGAGGAAGTCGGACCGGGTGATTCCCAGGCCGGGAACAAACGCCGCCACTTGCTCCGGCGTCATGGGCGTACCGGCCTTCTCGGCCGCCGCCTGGGCGCCGGCAAGGGTGGGCTTGGTGCCGTAGGACAGGGTGAACGTGGTCATGATGTAGAAGAGCACGTAGGTGGCAAACATGATGAAGGTACCGGCCACCACGGGGCGCCAGTGGCTCTTGAGTGTAGCCGCGAGGGGCAGCTTCTGGACCTTTTCCTGCTCGATCACCTTGGTGAAGGATGCGCTCTCCACCAGCTTCAAACGAACGTAAAGGCCCACGATCACCAGCACGGCGCTGAGGATGAACGGAACCCTCCAGCCCCAGGCCAGGAACTCTTCGGCGCTCAGGGAGACGTTCATCCAGATGAAGATGACGTTGGCGATGATGAAGCCGATGGGAGCACCCAGCTGCGGGAACGTTCCGTAGATGGCGCGCTTGCCTTCGGGCGCGTTCTCGGTGGCCAGCAACGCTGCGCCTGACCATTCTCCGCCCAAAGCGAGGCCTTGGAAGAAGCGGAGGATCACCAGCATGATCGGGGCCAGGATGGCCCACCCCGGCATGGAGGCCGTGGGCAGGAGACCGATAAGGAAGGTTGCAATACCCATGGTCAGCAACGAGGCCACCAGGGTGCCCTTGCGGCCGATCTTGTCACCAAAGTGGCCGAAGACCACGGCGCCGATGGGCCGTGCGAAGAAAGCGACACCGAAGATGGCGAACGCACTGAGCAGTGCATTGATGTCAGTGGCGTCGGGGAAGAAGAGCTTGGGGAAGACGAGTACTGACGCGGTGGCGTAGGCGTAGAAATCGTAGAACTCGATCGTCGTGCCGATCAGGCTCGCGAAGATCACCTTGCCCCGTGAGTTCACTGGCTTAGTGGACTCACCTTCCTTGGATGGTGCGGTGGAAGACATGTATTTGCAGCTTTCTTTTGCGCCGGCCGGTCCCCCAGGAGCCTGCTGGCGACGGATTATTCGAGAGTTCAATAATAGTTCCCGCTGTCCATTGACTGGACAACCAAGTCCAACATGCGGACAGACAAGAAAATCTCACCTTGTGGTCCGCGCCACACTACCTCACCATCGCCTCACGCGCCGGTGACCCCGCCGATAGGGAAATGTCACAGGGCGTTTACAAACGGCGACCGTCCACGAAATGCGCCAAACCTACCTTGGAAGAACAACGTCCCCACCAAGGAGGCACTTCCGTGACAGTTGACCGCACCGCAGATGCACTGGCTCCCGCCCAGTCCACTGCCACCGCCACTTCCGCCCTTGAACACCGTCCCGGCCGCTGGATCGCCAACTGGGATGCCGAAGACAAGGGCCAATGGGAGTCCGAAGGCCGGTCCATCGCCAAGCGCAATCTCAATTGGTCCATCTTCGCCGAATTCCTCGGTTTCGTCGTCTGGCAGTTGTGGTCCATTGTGGTGGTCCAGCTGCCCGCGGCCGGATTTCAGTTCGACACCAACCAGATCTTCTGGCTCATCTCCATTCCCAGCCTGGTAGGCGCCACGCTCCGGATTCCCTATACCTTCATGGTCCCCAAGTTCGGTGGCAGGAACTGGACCATCGTCTCGGCCCTGCTCCTGCTGATCCCCACAACAGGACTGGCCATCTGCGTCTCCAATCCGGAGACACCGTTCGGCATCATGCTCCTCATGGCTGCACTTGCCGGCTTCGGTGGCGGCAACTTCGCCAGCTCCATGGCCAACATCACCTTCTTCTACCCCGCCCGCGAAAAGGGCTGGGCGCTGGGCCTGAACGCAGCAGGCGGAAACCTCGGTGCCGCCGTCGCGCAGCTTGTTGTGCCCATCGCCATCACCCTTCTTGCTGCCGGAACCGTCAACTTGCCCATGGCTGGCATCATCTGGATCCCGCTGATCATCATCGCCGCCTATGGCGCCTACAAGTACATGAACAACCTCACCAGCGCCAAGGGTGATGTGGCCGGTTCCCTGGCCGCCCTGAAGGAACCGCACCTGTGGATCATGGCCTTCCTCTACATTGGAACGTTCGGTTCGTTCATCGGCTTTGCCGGCGTCTTCCCCAAGCTGATCAAGGACTACTTCCCGGACTTCTCCTCCATTCATGTTGGCGCTGTGGCGCTCTCGCTGGCCTTCCTCGGCCCGCTGGTTGGTTCCCTGGCCCGCCCTTATGGCGGACGCATGGCCGACCGCATGGGTGGCGCGCGGATGACCATCGCCTCGTTCGCTTCCATGGCCGTCATCACGCTGACCATGATCTGGACGCTGCCCCTGAAGAACTTCTGGCTCTTCCTCACCTTGTTCCTGCTGCTCTTCCTGGCCAGCGGCTTCGGTAACGGCGCAACGTACCGCATGATCCCGGTCATCTTCGCAACGTCCAGCCGCGCAGCTCGAGCAGGAGCCCCGAGCGCCACCACGGCACGCCTGGCTTCTTCCTCGCTGGGCCTGATCTCCGCGATCGGCGCCTACGGTGGCTTCGTCATCCCGCAGGTACTCAACGCCTCCAACTCGGCCAGCGGCTCGTACACCCCGGCGTTTTATGGATTCGTTGGAGCCTACGTCCTGATGCTCACCGTCTGCTGGGTCTGCTACATCCGCCCCGCCCAGAAGCGCAACACGATCGGACACATCTAGATGCCCAACGGCGCCGATACCCACTGCCCCTACTGCGCGCTCCAGTGCGCCATGAGGCTGACCCCCGCCGCACCCGCGGCGGGGGCAGTCCCCGCGCCGGACGCAGCACCCGCCGTGCCCCTGGAAGTTTCAGGACGCGACTTCCCCACCAACCGGGGCGGGCTGTGCCGCAAAGGCTGGACATCGGCGTCGTTGTTGAATCACAACGGGCGCGTCACGGAGCCGATGCTCAAGGGCTCGGACGGCGTACACCAGCCCATCTCCTGGGACCAGGCGCTCATGCTCATCACGGCCGCCGTCAAGGACACCCAGCAGCAGCACGGGAACGACGCCGTGGGAGTCTTCGGAGGCGGCGGCCTCACCAACGAGAAGGCGTACATGCTGGGCAAGTTCGCCCGGCTGGCCCTCCGCACCTCCCGCATCGATTACAACGGCCGGTTCTGCATGTCATCCGCAGCAGCTGCCGGAATCCGGGCCTTTGGCGTGGACCGCGGCCTCCCCTTCCCCGTCACGGACCTGGACACCGCCTCCGTGATCCTCATGCTCGGCTCCAACGTTGCCGAGACCATGCCTCCGTTCGTCCAGCACCTGCAAGGCGCACGGGATGCCGGCGGACTGATTGTGGTGGACCCCCGACGCTCGGCTACTGCTGCGTTTACGTCCGACGGCGGCGGCCTCCACTTGCAGCCGACGCCCGGCACCGATTTGGCACTCCTTTTGGGCATCAGCCACGTGGTGGTGCACGAGGGACTCACCGACGCCTCGTACATCGAGAAGAACACCAGCGGTTACGCAGCCGTGGTGCGCAGCCTCAACGCTTTCTGGCCGGAGCGCGTCCAGTCCATCACCGGTGTACCGGCCACCCTCATCCGCGAAACCGCACGCCGGCTCGCCCAAGGCGCCCGTGCTGGCGGCAGCTACATCCTCAGCGGCCGTGGCGTGGAACAGCACGTTGACGGCACCGACACCGCCACCGCCGCCATCAACCTCAGCCTCCTGCTCGGACTGCCCGGCTCGGCCCGCAGCGGCTACGGCACCCTCACCGGCCAGGGCAACGGCCAGGGCGGCCGCGAACACGGCCAGAAGGCCGACCAGCTTCCCGGTTACCGCAAAATCACCGATCCTGCCGCCCGGGCCCACGTCGCTGGAGTGTGGGGCGTGGACGAGTCGCTGATCCCCGGACCCGGCCTCCCCGCCGTCGAACTTCTCAAGTCTCTGGGAAAGCCCGACGGCGTCCGTTGCCTTTTCGTCCACGGCGCCAATGTGGTGGTCTCGGCTCCTGATACCAACGCAGTGATCAAGGGATTGCGCAGCCTGGACTTCCTGGTGGTGTGCGACTTCTTCATGTCAGAGACCGCTGCCGAAGCTGACCTGGTCCTGCCGGTCACTCAGTGGGCCGAGGAAGAAGGAACGCTGACCAACTTGGAGGGCCGCGTGATCCGTCGCCGCCGCGCACTGACGCCTCCCCCGGGTGTTCGCAGCGAGTTGTGGCTCATGGCCAGGCTGGCTGAGCTCCTTGAAGCGCCCTCGACATTCAGCGACGACCCCGAGACCGTTTTCGAAGAGCTGCGACTGGCCTCTGCCGGTGGTTTGGCCGATTACTCGGGCATCGACTACGCCATGCTGGACCGTGGCGAAGCCGCTTACTGGCCGTATCCTGTGGGCAGCACCGGTACCCCTCGACTCTTCGCTGAGGGCTTCGCCCACGCTGACCGCAGGGCCGTCATGGTCCCGGTGACCCCGTCCAAGCGGGCTGTCCGTTCCTTTGCCGACGATTCGCTGGCCTTGGCAACCGGCCGGCTGTTGGAGCACTACCAATCCGGCGCCCAGACGCGCCGGGTGAGCGAACTCCTGGCATCGCAGCCGCAAGCCAGGCTCCTTATTCACCCGGGTACGGCGGCTTCGCGCGGCATTGCCGACGGCGACTACGCCACCGTCACCAACGAGCGCGGCGAAGTGCTTTGCCGTGCCGAGCTCAGCAACTCGGTCCGCCCGGACACCGTCTTCCTGCCGTTCCACTTCCCCGGCCAGGAAAACGCCAACCGCCTCACGGAGGCGGCCACAGATCCCATCTCCGGCATGCCGGAGTTCAAGACCAGCCGGGTATGGGTCCGGCGCGCAGTTTCCACCCAGGACCCGCCCTCCTACACCGTCCCGGAGGACACGCGGCTGCCACTGCACGTCAAGGAGGCATCATGAGCGAGCGCATTGTTGTTGTTGGATTCGGGCCTGTCGCTGCCCGGCTCGTGGACGAACTGCTCCCCGCCGTCCGCACCGGGCTGGTGCAGTTGCTGGTAGTGGGCCAGGAAACCGAGGCCGCGTATAACCGCGTGATGATCGCCGAACTGGGAGTCGGCCGCACCAGCGCCCAGGCTTTGACCATGGCTGATGCATCCGACTTGGAGTCCGACGGCGTGGAGGTGCGGTTGGGCGTCACAGTCAAAAGAATCGACCGTGCCCGCCAGCACGTAGCGCTGTCCGATGGCAGCACTGAACACTACGACCGGCTGGTGTTCGCAACCGGATCCCGTCCCGTGATTCCCAACCTGACCGGCCTCAACCCGGATCCCTCCGGGCCTGTGCTCCCGGCGGGGGTGACTACCCTGCGTGATCTGCGCGATGCTGCCGTGCTTCGCGCTGCGGTTACCGGTGGAAAACGCGTGGTGGTCCTGGGTGGTGGCGTGCTCGGCTTGGAAACTGCCTTGGCCGCCTCGGAAGAAGGCGCCCGGACCACGGTGGTTCACAACGGTCCTTTCCCACTGGGCAGGAGCATCGATCGCGGCAGCGGATCAGTGCTTACCAACAGCTTGCGGGCCAGTGGAGTCCGGATGGCAGGCAACGCACGGTCAACCGGCGTGGAGACAGCCGGCCCCGGAGGCAGCTTCTCCGCATTGCTCCTCGACGACGGCTCGGCGATCGACGGCGACCTACTGGTGTTGTCCTGTGGTGTGCGCCCCCGTATCGAGTTGGCGGAGGGCTGTGGCCTCCCTACCGGCGCCGGTATCCTTGTGGACCATCATCTCCGGACTTATCACGAGCCCCACATGTTCGCGATCGGCGACTGCGCCGAAGTTCGCTGCCCTGACGCCGCGTGCGTTGATTGCCGGACTGCTTCCGGCCCCTCGGGCCTCGTCGGTCCGGGCTGGCGGCAGGCCGAATGGTTGGCCGAGTACCTCGTGGTCCTGGCCCGTGATGGCCAGATTGCCGCAGATGCTTTGGAAGCACTACCGAAGGAGAAGCCCGGCGTCATTGTCCTCAAGGCCCGCGGCGTCAACCTGGCAGTGGCAGGAGACAACCAGGCCGATCCCTGGGACGAGGAGTTGCTGGAAGCCGGGGCCACGTCCGGGCGCGCCCGCAGGCAGATTTCCCAATGGGCTGATCCGGAACACGGCCGCTACGTCAAGATGACCACACGCGGCGGAGTGCTTGAAGGCCTGGTTGCCGTGGGCATGCCCCGGACAGCCGCTGAGCTGGTGGTTCTGTTCGAGCGCTCCTCGGAGCTGCCCGCTGACCGGTCCTTGCTGCTCAGGCTCGACGGACCAGACCAGCTGGATTCCGGGGCCACCAGCAACGATCCCCAGCGGACCGTCTGCCGTTGTGCCGGAGTGAGCGCGGCCAGCATCGAGGACTCCGTGGTGGAGGGCTGCTCTTCCGTGGCCGAGGTATCGAAGGCAACCCGCGCAGGAACAGGCTGCGGGGGGTGCCACGAGGACATCAAGGGGATCATCGAAAAACACTTCCAAGCGGCTGCCGCCTAGCTCCTTATACGCCGAACAGCCGCCAGCACCCTGAAAAGCTGCGAAATCGCCGGTCCGGAACCGCGGTCTCGCAGCTTTCCGGCGCGCTCGCGTCCACCCGCACCTGGGCAGGCCAACGGGCGCCGGCGTTGGAGCTACATGTGCACGTGCAGGCGCCGGGCGGCCTCGGAAATGGAGCCGGTCAGCGACGGGTAGACAGTGAATGCACTGGCCACATCGTCCACGTGGAGTTTCTGCGTCACGGCCACGGAGATCGGGAAGATGAGTTCGGATGCGTTCGGACCCACCACCACGCCACCGATCACGGTGCCGGACCCCTTGCGGGCAATGATCTTGACGAAGCCATCCTTGGTGTTGCGCATCTTGGCGCGGGCGTTGCTGAGCAGGGACAACATCACCACGTCGCCCTGGTACTTGCCGGATGCGAGGTCGGCTTCGGAGACGCCCACGGAGGCGATTTCGGGGGACGTGAAGATGTTGGAGGCCACCTGGTTGAGCTTCAGCGGCTTCACGCCATCACCCATGAAGTGTGCAATCGCGATGCGGCCCTGCATGGCTGCAACGGATGCCAGGGCGAAGACACCAGTGCAGTCGCCGGCAGCGTAAATGTTGGGGGCGGTGGTGCGGGAAACGCCGTCCACCTTGATGTGCCCGGACTCCGTGAGGGTCACGCCTGCTTCTTCAAGGCCGATGCCGGCAGTGTTGGGGATGGAACCAACACACACCAGGCAGTGCGTACCTGTCACGATCGATCCGTCACCCAGGGTGACCTTAACGCCGTCGTCCGTCCGCTCCACTGCGTTGGCGCGGGACTTGGACAGCACCCGCACGCCGCGGCGCTCGAAGACGCCTTCCAGCAGCTTCGCGGCGTCCGTGTCCTCGCCGGGGAGAACCTGGTCACGGCTGGAAATCAGCGTCACCTTGGAGCCCAAACCGTTGTAGGCGGAGGCGAATTCGGCACCAGTGACGCCCGAACCCACAACAATCAATTCTTCGGGGAGCTCGTCCAGGTTGTAGATCTGGGCCCAGTTCAGGATGCGTTCGCCGTCGGGCTTTGCCGTGGGCAGTTCACGCGGGTGGGCGCCAACGGCCAGCAGGATGGCGTCGGCATCAATGGTGCGGGTGCCATCAATGGTGAGGACCTCGATGGTGTTGTTGTCCAGAAGTTTGCCCGAACCGATGACAATCTCCACGCCCAGGCGCTCGAGGCCGGCACGAATGTCCTCGGACTGCCCATGGGCAAGGTTCAGGACGCGATCGTTGATGTGCTTGAGGTCGGCGCGGGGCTTCGAAGCCGTGCCGTCGCCGTCGAACTTCACTCCCAGCTCATCCGCCTCACCGACGCGGGTCATGAGGTCGGCGGTGGCAATCAGGGTCTTGGAAGGCACGACGTCGGTCAGCACGGCTGAGCCGCCGAGGCCCGCCCGCTCTACGATAGTGACGTGGGCGCCGAGCGAGGCAGCCACCATGGCAGCTTCATATCCGCCGGGACCACCTCCCAGGATCGCGATACGGGGGGCACTGAAGTCAACTTGGGTGGTCACAATGCTCAATTCTCGCTCATCGCGACGTCGGCTGCCACTCAGCACACCCTCACCCGCTTTGGTATCCCTACCAAAGACCTGCGGCCACAGGGTAGCTTGTACCAGTGAGTAACACTGAGCTGATGAACACTGACCCTTTTGAGGCCGCGAAGGCAGCCGCGGACTTCATCGCCGCGGAGACCGGCGTCGAATCCCATGACGTAGCACTGGTGCTCGGATCCGGGTGGGCGGAAGCCGCCGATCTGATCGGCGAAACCACGGCCACCCTGAACGCATCCGAGGTTCCCGGTTTCCACAAGCCAGCAGTGGTGGGCCATGTTGGCACCATCCGCTCCGTCCTCACCAAGGAAGGCAAACGCGCCCTCGTTCTGGGGGCACGAACGCACTATTACGAAGGCCGCGGCGTACGATCGGTGGTGCACGGCGTTCGCACAGCCGCAGCTGCCGGCTGCAAAACTCTGGTGCTGACCAACGGTTGCGGCGGGCTCAATGAGGACTGGACCCCGGGTACGCCGGTACTGATCAGCGACCACATCAACCTCACCGCCACTTCCCCGCTTGAAGGCGCAACGTTCGTTGACCTCACGGACCTCTACTCCTCACGGATCCGTGACCTCGCCCGCGAGGTTGACCCCTCCCTCCAGGAAGGCGTGTACGCGCAGTTCACAGGCCCCCACTACGAGACGCCGGCGGAGGTCCAGTACGCCAAGCGGATCGGCGCAGACCTGGTGGGCATGTCCACCGCTTTGGAAGCCATTGCCGGCCGGCACGCGGGCATGGAAGTTTTCGGTATCTCCCTGGTCACCAACCTGGCAGCCGGCATCAGCCCTGTTCCTTTGAGCCACGCGGAAGTCCTGGAAGCCGGCCAGGCAGCGGGCAAGCGCATATCCAAACTGCTGGCGGAGATCATCGCCAAGCTCTAGCAGTCCAGCCGGATCGCGGGGCCGCCACTTCATGGCGGCCCCGCTTTTTTGTTTGCCATGGCAGGTCCCGGCCACCTCGGCGGGAAGGTAAACGCACAGTAAATTCACAGAATAAATCTGATGTGTGACGAAACATTTGATTCCCGCCCGGCTATTGTGCCACGCGCGCATGTTGGCAATGTAAGCGCTTGCGCACATACCTGCCGGTAACTGCAAGGTCGGGCGAAACGCCCTTTGATTTCGGACCTAACACGTGTCTAGCGTGGAGAGTGTTCCGGTAAGTCGACGTGCCGGAACCACCGCGGCGGACATCTCCATGGCTCCGCCGCTCCTCGAAACGATGGCGTCCCTCGGTGACGCCTCCAGCGGATCGACGGACGCCTGAGTACAGAAACCCCCCAACCGGGGGTCAGGGCATGCGCCCCACTCCACGAAGTCCAACACTCCGCGAGAAGAGTAAGCATGAACACGCACTCAACCCCTCCACGGCCGCGCCGCCGGTTACGACAGGCAGTAGCCGTCGCAGCAGCGGCCGGTGTGGCCGGCAGCATCCTGTTGGTAGCGCCAGCCGCGCAGGCCAACCTCCCGGCGGATCCGCCCTCGAGCACCATGCCGGCGCCAACGCCCGGCTTCCCACTGCCGACCACCCATACACAGCAGGCATATGATCCAGCGGCAGATTTCACGTCCAAGTGGACCCGAGCCGACGCCAAGCAGATCATGGCCCAGAGCAACCCCAACGTTGCCCCCGGGCAGAACTCCATGAGCCCCAACGTCACCATGCCGGAAATCCCCAAGGACTTCCCGGCCATGAACGAGGACGTGTGGGTTTGGGACACGTGGTCCCTGACGGACGAGAACGCCAACCAGATCAGCTACAAGGGCTGGGACGTCATCTTCTCCCTGGTTGCTGACCGGAACGCCGGCTACGGCTTCGACCAGCGCCACTGGAACGCCAGGATCGGCTACTTCTTCCGCAAGACCAACGCCGATCCTGCCAAGGATAAATGGAACTACGGCGGACACCTGTTCCTGGACAACACGTCCATCGGGAATACGGAGTGGTCCGGTTCCACCCGCCTCATGCAGGGCAACAAGATCAACGTCTTCTACACGGCCACCACGTTCTACGACGTCGCCGAACGGAACGCCGGCGGTGGCGGTATCGCTCCGGACGCAGCGATCGCCAAGGCACTGGGTACCATCCATGCCACCAAGGACGGCGTGAGCTTCGACGGCTTCCAGCACACCAAGCTGCTGGAACCGGACGGAAAGCTGTACCAGAACAAAGCCCAGAACCCCGGCTTCGCATTCCGTGACCCGTACACCTTCGCGGACCCCGCCCACCCGGGCAAGACTTTCATGGTCTTCGAAGGCAACACCGGCGGCACCCGCGGCTCCTACAAGTGCAAGCAGGAAGACCTTGGCTACCAACCGGGCGATCCCAACGCCGAAACCGTGGCCCAGGTCAACAGCACCGGGGCCTGGTACCAGACTGCCAACGTGGGACTCGCCGTTGCGGACAACAAGGACCTCACCAAGTGGAGCTTCCTGCCTCCCATCCTTTCCGCCAACTGCGTGAACGATCAGACTGAGCGTCCGCAGATCTTCATCCAGAACGAGAACGGCAAGAACAAGTACTATCTGTTCACCATCAGCCACCAGTTCACGTACGCAGATGGAATGCGCGGACCGGACGGCGTCTACGGCTTTGTCGGCAACGGTATCCGCTCCGACTACCAGCCGGTCAACAACAGCGGCCTGGCCCTGGGCTCCCCCACGGACCTGAACATGCCGGCCAACGCACCGGAGGGTCCGGACCCTCGCCAGAACGGCCGTCAGTTCCAGGCCTACTCGCACTACGTCCAGCCCGGCGGGCTCGTCCAGTCGTTCATTGACAATGTGGACGGCGTCCGCGGCGGCTCCCTGTCACCCACCGTGAAGATGAATTTCAAGGCCGGCGTGACCCAGGTTGATCGCAGCTTCGGCAAGAACGGTCTTGGGCCGTTCGGCTACCTTCCCACCAACGTCCGTGTTGGCGGCGAAGGCCTCTACAAGTAAGCAGTAACACCTCGGCCCTCAGGCCACGGCAGGGGTGACTGGTCCCGCGGGGACCGGCACCCCTGCCACCCCCAAACCCCCAGGATCTCCCCCATGACTTTTCCCAGCCCCCACCTTTCGCGTCGCCAAATGCTGGCCGCAAGTGCCGCCGTCGTGGTCGCCTTCTCCGCAGCGTCCTGCACACAGGCTGAAGGCCCGACGCCGGTCCCCGCCCCGGGCGGGCCCCGCCCGTCCGCGTCGGATCCGTGGCGGCCCGTGGCCCACCTGACGGCTGAAAAGAACTGGCTCAACGACCCCAACGGCCTCGTTTATCACGACGGTACCTATCACGCGTTTTACCAGTACAACCCCCGCGGAAACTCGTGGGGCAATATGTCCTGGGGCCACTCCACCAGCACTGATCTGGTCCATTGGGAGCAGCAACCC
Source organism: Paenarthrobacter sp. MSM-2-10-13 (assembly GCF_011605365.1). Taxonomy (NCBI): domain Bacteria; kingdom Bacillati; phylum Actinomycetota; class Actinomycetes; order Micrococcales; family Micrococcaceae; genus Paenarthrobacter; species Paenarthrobacter sp. MSM-2-10-13. The sequence goes on from NZ_JAAOXO010000003.1 coordinate 28,032, forward strand.
GTAGCCATGGAGGCAAGCCCGGAGGAAGAGATCTTCTCCGGCTCCATCGTGATGGACAAGAACAACGCCTCGGGACTCGGGTCGGCGGAGAATCCACCCATGGTGGCCCTCTACACCAGCGCCTACGGCAAGAACGGCGTGCTGCCCCAAGGCGCGCAGGCCCAGTCGGTGGCGTTCAGCGTGGACAACGGCATGACCTGGCAGAAGTACCAGGGAAACCCGGTCCTGAACCTGACACCCACCAACAACAACTTCCGTGACCCCAAAATCACTTGGTACGAGCCAGGCCGCTACTGGGTGATGACCACCGTGGTGGCCGACGCCCAGGTAGTGAAATTGTTCAAGTCCACCAACCTCCTCCGCTGGGAGTACCTGAGCGATTTCTCCGGCGTCGGCGCACAGGGAGGGCTCTGGGAAGTACCCGAACTCCTGCACATGGATGTGGAGGACTCCACTGCCAAGAAGTGGGTCATGCTGCTGAGCATCAACCCCGGCGGCATTGCAGGCGGCTCGGGCATGCAGTACTTCGTGGGCGAATTCGATGGGACACGCTTTACCGCCGAGGATGCGGCCGCTCCCGACGCGCCGCTCGACGAATCCCAGTGGCTGGACCACGGCGCCGACTACTATGCCGCAAACTCCATTTCCGGGGCACCCGGGGACAAACCCGTACTCCTGGGGTGGATGGGCAACTGGGACTATGCCCAGGACGTGCCCACCACACCGTGGCGCGGTTCCATGGCGATTCCCCGTGAACTCACCCTGGTTCGGGGCGGGAAGAGGTTTGAGTTGCGATCCTCCATAGCCGGAGTGGCCCGGGGAACGATGGAACGCGCCGGTGAAGTGAAGAGCAAAAACCTCACCGTCGGCTCCGCAGTCAAGGACCTCGGCCAGGACTTCCACCGGCGCACCCAGTTGATCGAGCTGGACATGGACCTGACGTCGGCGCGCGAGGCAGGCGTTCTCCTCCGGCACTCACCAGGCTCCGAGTCCGGGCTGCGCGTCTCCTATAACAAGGAGAGTGGGACTGTGAGGGTGGACCGTTCACAGGCCGGGACCACTAACTTCTCCCCTAAGTTCAGCCCGTTTCATGAAGTGGCGCTGCCCTCCCCCGGCAACAAGGTCCATCTCACCATCCTCCTGGACTTATCCTCCGTGGAAGTCTTCGCCGAGGGTGGCGACGTGGCTCTTTCTGACACGTTCTTCCCGGACTGGGATAGTGCGGCCACCTCGGTGTTCAGCACGGGCGGCGACACGGACTTCACCATTACTTCCCGATCTCTTTGAACTCCGCTGAGGGGCGGGATCTCACCCTTTACGACCACTCATTGGGGCGGGATCCTGTACCTCGTTGCCCGCTAAGGTCTCATTGAGGATAGTTTTGACCCTATGACATCCAGCGATGCCGCATTCGAACAGCTGATCACCGACGCCCGCCAATGGGCTTCCCAAGACCCGGACCCGGCGACGGCGGCTGCTCTCGTCGAGCTGGCCGAGCTCGCCGAGAGCGGTGATGCGGGAGCAGCGCAGGAACTGGGCGACAGCTTCAACGGCACCCTGCAGTTCGGCACTGCCGGCCTACGGGCAGCGCTCGGTCCCGGCCCCAACCGGATGAACCGCGTCGTCGTCCGCCGGGCAGCGGCAGGCCTCGCCGCTTTCCTCACCGAGACCATAGCCGCAGCGGCGCCAGGCACCCGGCCTCGCGCCGTCGTCGGCTTCGATGCCCGCTACAACTCGGACATCTTCGCCCAGGAAACCGCAGCAATCTTTACAGCAGCAGGCATCGAGACCTTCCTCATGCCGGCAGCACTTCCGACGCCGTTGCTCGCCTACGCGGTCCGGTCACTGAAGTGCGACGGCGGCGTGATGGTCACCGCCAGTCACAACCCGCCGCAAGACAACGGTTACAAGGTCTACCTCGGACGGCACGCCGTGACCGAAAGCGGACGCGGTTCGCAGATCGTGGCGCCATACGACACGGAGATCGCAGCCAAGATCGAGGCTGTAGGTGCATTGGATTCGATCACGCTGGCAGAAGACGGCTGGACCGTGCTGCCCATGTCCATCGCCGCCGAGTATGAAGACGCCGTGGCCGCTTTGGTGGATCGGGACCATTTCCCGGCCCGGGACCTCAAAATCATCCTCACACCCATGCACGGTGTTGGCGGTGAAACGGCTGTCTCCGTCCTCCACGCCGCAGGGTTCACCGACGTCACGCTGGTGGCCGAGCAAGCCGAGCCGGACCCGGATTTCCCCACCGTCGCGTTCCCCAATCCGGAGGAGCCCGGCGCCCTGGACCTGGCCCTCGCCGCGGCTGCAGAATCAGGTGCAGATATTGTTTTGGCCAACGACCCCGACGCCGATCGGGCCGCTGTTGCTGCGCTGGATCCCTCCACGGGAGCCTGGCGGATGCTCCGCGGCGACGAAGTGGGAGCGCTGCTGGGCGCGCACGTGGTGGCGCGCATGGCTGCCGCTGCCGGCGATGAGCCGCAGACGGGCGTGTTCGCTAACTCGATCGTGTCCTCCCGGCTACTCTCGCGCATCGCGGCCGCAGCAGGGTACGCCCACGAGGAGACGCTCACGGGCTTCAAGTGGATTTCAAGGGTTCCCGGACTCAGCTACGGGTACGAGGAAGCCCTGGGATACTGCGTGGCGCCGGATTTGGTGCGCGACAAGGACGGCATCTCGGCGGCAGTGTTGATTGCGGAACTGGCAGCGGCAGCAAAGGCCGAGGGCAAAACGATCTTCGACACGCTGGACGACCTCTACCTGGTTCACGGGCTCCATGCGAGCGACCAGCTCAGCATCCGGGTGGCGGATCTGGGGCTTTTGGACGCCATGATGAATCGCCTGCGGGTTAACCCGCCGGAAGCGTTCGGGGGGTCCGCGGTCGAGGTTTTCACCGATCTTGCCGAAGGAAGCGAAGCCCTGCCTCCCACGGACGGGCTGCTGTACCTCACAAGGGACCAGAGCCGCGTCATTATTCGTCCCAGCGGCACGGAGCCCAAGCTCAAGTGTTACCTGGAAGTCATCCAGGCTGTGGAGTCCGCGGCGGAACTTGCCGCCGCGCGCCAAGCAGCGCGAACGTCCCTGGATGATGTTCTCAGGGACGTCAGCGAAGCATTGGGTTTGTAAAACTCCTAGAGTTCAACCTCAATAAAACCATCCACCAAACGGGTGGCGAACGCGTCGAGCTTGAGTTCGGGGTTGGTGAAGCATTCGCCGGTTTCGAGGTCGTAGACCTCTTTGTGCAGCGGCGATGCGATGGTGGGCCGGGTTCCGCGGGATCCGATGATTCCGCGGGCCATAACGTTGGCGAGCGTCGCCGGATCCTGCTGCGCTACGGCGAAGACTTCGGTGGGTGCTGTGCGGAATAAGGCAACCTGACGTCCGGCGATCAGCGCGGCTTCGCCCCAAGCCAGTTCGAGTTCGTCCACCGCGCAAATACGGTGCCAGGCGGCGGTGGTGGTCAGGTCCTCGGCACGGTCCAGAATTACGGTCATTTCAGCCCCTCTCACAGTGTCCGGGTGCTGGTATTTTCACCGTCATTCCCCCGGACCGGGCCACACTTGCGGCCACTCCTCCAAGCTAAGACCACGGTGTTTCATCGGTTGTCCGTGTATGTGTCCAATGCGTAAAAGAGACCTCACACCTGATGAAATGCGTTCGTGATGCAGAAGTTAAGATCACGAAACATAAGGGAAACTGAAGCGAAACTGCCCGTCCCTAGGCTGGAAGCACAAGTTGCGACAGATCCGTATGCAACATCTGCGAAAGGCCCACCAGTGACCGGACACACTTCAAGTACAGAGAACCCGCGCCGCGTCGTCGTCGTCGGCGGCGGCCCCGCTGCCCACCGTTTCGCCGATGCCATGTTCAATCGCGGTCTTGAAGGTTGGCAGGTTACGGTGCTGACCGAAGAGGCGCACCTCCCCTACGACCGTGTGGCGCTGAGCAAGGCCCTGACGGAAACCGATGTAGACCTCACCCTGGGCAATGCGTCCATGTGGGACCACGAGGCCCTGACCCTGGTCACCGGCGAGCGCGCCGTGAAGATCGATTCGGTCGCCAAGAGTGTCCTCACCGCCGCCGGCAACAAGTATGAGTACGACCACCTGGTGGTGGCTACAGGTTCTGACGCAGCCCGCCTCCCCATCCCGGGCGCAGAGCACACGCACGTTTACCGGACACTTGAGGACGTGTGGGCCATCAATAAGGCCATCGCCGAACTGAGCGGGAAGCTGGGCCGTAAGGTCAACGCCGTGACCATCGGCGGCGGTCTCCTGGGCCTGGAATCTGCGGCTGGCACGGAGCAGCTCGGCGCCACTCCCATTGTCATCAACGGCTCGCCCTGGCTCATGAACACCCAGCTGGATGAAGGTGCGGGGCAGGCACTGGGCCGGTTGATCGAAGCGAAGGGCTTTGAAGTCCACGGCGGCGTCTTCCCCTCCGAGGTATTGACGGACGACGAGGGCAATGTCACCGGAGTCTTGATGGCTGACGGCCGCACCATTGAGGCGGACCTGGTAATCGTGGCTATCGGCGTCAAGCCTCGCGACGATCTCTTCCGCGCAGCAGAAGGCGAAGAGCAGCTGTTCAGCCTGGGCCAGCGCGGTGGCGTTGTCATCAATGATTTCTGTGCCACCGAAGTGGCCGGCATTTGGGCCATCGGTGAAGTAGCAAACTTTGAGGGCATGTGCCTGGGACTTGTTGCTCCTGCCAACACCATGGCTGAGATCGTGGCCGACCGCCTGCACGGTGGCGAAGCAACGTTCCCCGGCTTTGATACCGCCACCAAGCTCAAATTGTCCGGCGTGGACGTGGCCAGCTTCGGCGACGCGTTTGCCCGGACCGAGCACTCCCTGGAAATCGTGTACGCGGACCCCGCTCGTGGCGTTTACCAGAAGATTGTCACCACCGATGATGCAAAGACGCTCCTGGGCGGCATCTTCGTGGGCGATGCTTCCCCGTACATGAGTCTTCGCCCGCTTCTGGGCCGCGAACTGTCCGCCGAGCCGGGCGCCTACCTGAGCGCTGCCGGTGGTGGCGAGGCTCCGGAGACCGAGCTTCCGGACGATGCCATCCTCTGCTCCTGCAACAACGTGGCCGCCGGAACCATTCGCGACACCATCAATGGCTGCGGTGCCTGCGAGGGCAACTCCCCCGTGCAGGAACTCGGTGAGTTGAAGGGCTGCACCCGGGCCGGCACGCAGTGTGGCTCGTGCGTTCCCATGCTCAAGAAGCTCCTTGAAGGCGAACTGAAGAAGTCCGGCATCGAGGTCTCCAAGGCCCTCTGTGAGCACATCAGCCTCTCCCGCCAGGAACTCTTCGACGCCATCCGCGTCCTGGAGCTCACGTCCTTCGAAGACATCATGGCCAAGTACGGCACGGGCGCCGGTTGCGATATCTGCAAGCCCACCATCGCCTCCATCCTGGCCAGCCAGCACTCCGCGTACGTTTTGGATGCCGGCCGCGGTGCACTGCAGGACACCAATGACCGCGCCTTGGCGAACATGCAGAAGGACGGCACCTATTCGGTGGTCCCCCGCATCGCCGGTGGCGAGATCACGCCGAAGGGCCTGGGCGTCATCGCAGCCGTCGCTGAGAAGTACAACCTCTACACCAAGATCACCGGCGGCCAGCGAATCGACATGTTCGGTGCCCGCCTTGAGCAGCTCCCGGACATTTGGAAAGAACTGGTGGATGCCGGTTTCGAATCCGGTCAGGCCTACGGCAAGAGTCTTCGCACGGTTAAGTCCTGTGTCGGATCCACCTGGTGCCGGTTCGGTGTGCAGGATTCGGTGGCCATGGCCATCGCGCTGGAGCTGCGCTACCGTGGCCTCCGCAGCCCTCACAAGCTGAAGATGGGCGTCTCCGGTTGCGCCCGTGAATGTGCAGAAGCCCGTGGCAAGGATGTTGGTGTCATTGCCACGGCCGATGGGTGGAACCTGTATGTAGGCGGTAACGGTGGCGCCACCCCGGCCCACGCCCAGCTGTTGGCCAAGGACCTGGACGACGAAACCCTGCTGAAGTACATCGACCGCTACCTCATGTACTACATCCGCACCGCAGACCGACTCCAGCGCACCGCACGCTGGCAGGAAGAACTGGACGGCGGCATCAAGCACGTCGAAGAAGTAGTGGTCAACGACTCCCTGGGCATCGCTGAAGAGCTTGAGGCGGCGATGGCCAAGCACATCGACACCTATGAGGACGAGTGGGCCGAGACCCTGAAGGACCCGGAGCGCCTCCGCCGTTTCCGTTCCTTCGTCAACGCCCCCAACCAGAAGGACGAGTCCATTTCCTTCGTACCGGAGCGCGGCCAGATCCGTCCGGCCACCAACGAGGAAAAGGGCGGCGTGCTCATCGCTTCCACCATCCCGGTCCGCAGCGAAACCGTCGGCGTAGAAAACTAGGGGTTCACCATGCAGCTCACCATTGATCTCACCGGCCGCGACGTCCTGGTTACGGGAAATGAACAATCTGCCCGTCAAGCAGTCCGCCGCTACCAAAAGGCCGGCGCCAACGTGTACCGGCTCAGCTCCCCCGAAGGCATGCCAGGTGACGGCCAGCTGCCCGAGCGCCCTTTCCTGGTGGCCGTAGTGGACGACGGCGGGGCCGGCTGGCTGCCGCTGGTGGAACGCTGCCGCGACGCCGGGGTTCCCGTTGCGTTTGAGCCTGCTCCCGGAGCCGAAGGCCATGTGACCCTGGTGGGTGGGGGCCCTGGGGCCTTGGACCTGCTCACCGTGGGTGCCGTGGACGCACTGCGCGATGCCGACGTCGTCTTTTATGACCGGCTCGCTCCCTACCAGGAGCTGGCCGATCTGACCTCTGCAGAACTCGTGGACGTGGGAAAGCAGCCCGGGCTCCATAAAGTAACTCAGCGGGACATTGAAAAGCTCATGGTGGACGCTGCCCTGCTGGGCAAGAACGTTGTCCGGCTCAAGGGCGGGGACCCGTACGTTTTTGGCCGTGGTGGCGAGGAAGTGGCGGCCTGTGTTGCAGCCGGTGTTCCCGTCCGGGTCATCTCCGGCGTCACCAGCGCGATCTCCGTGCCCGCCGCAGCCGGCATTCCAGTGACACACCGCGAAGTGAGCCACATGTTCACCGTGGTCTCCGGCCATGCCCCCTTGACCGAGAAGGAACACACCCATCTTGCCGGCCTCGGCGGGACGATCGTGGTCCTCATGGGCATCGGTACCCTGCCGCAGCTGGCCGCTGGTCTTCGCCGGGCAGGGATGAGGCCGGACATGCCCATGGCGGTGGTGGAACGTGGCTACCGCCCGGGACAGCGCACCACCATCGCGGACCTCGGTACCATCGAAACGGCGGCCACCGGCTGCAGCAACCCGGCCGTACTGGTCATCGGCGAGGTGGTCCGCGTTGCTGAAGCCAACCGGAACCATGCCGAAGCATCCGCTGAACTGAGCCGACTCGCGGCTTCGCTCCTTGAAGCCTGAAGGTAAGAACCCATGACTCTTGCACATGCCATCGAAGTCCAGGACGCTACGGCCGCGCCGGAAGCTTCCGAAGCCGTAGAAGCGCCGCTGGACGGTTTCCGCATTGGCGTCACCTCGCACCGCCGCTCCCGGGACCTCATTGAGGCCCTGGAGCGTCGCGGTGCGAGCGTGTTGCACGCCCCGGCTTTGAAGATCGCCCCAGTTCAGGAGGATATGGTCCTCATTGAGGACACCCGCACCATCATCGCGGCTAAACCGGACATCTGCATCGCCACCACGGCATACGGGATGCGCCGCTGGTGTGAAGCCGCAGATTCTTTCGGCATCGGCGAGCAACTCCTGGAAACGCTGTCCGCATGCCGCATGTTCGTCCGTGGCCCCAAAGCCCGCGGCGCCGTGCGGGCGGCCGGTCTTGCCGACGTCGGAATCAGCAGTGACGAAACCACCGCGACCCTGGTGGACATGCTGCTGGCCGAAGGCGTTCGCAACAAGACCGTCGCTGTGCAGCTGCACGGGTACACCGACGTCCGCCAGTTGGAACGGCTCCGCATGTCCGGTGCAACGGTCCTGACCGTGACCCCGTACCGCTGGGTGAAGCCCGACGGCGAAGACAAACTGCCGCGGCTGATCGAAGCCGTGGTGGGTGGCAACCTCGACGTCCTGACGTTCACCAGCGCCCCCGCCGTGGATGCGATGTGGAGCACCGCCCACGAAATGGGCCTCTACCGCCAGCTCATCGAAGCCCTGAAGGGTCCGGTAACTGTTGCGGCCGTTGGGCCGGTCACCGCACAACCGCTGGTCGACGCCGGGTTGACGCCACTGATTCCCGACCGGTACCGCATGGGTGCGCTGATCAGGCTGGTGACCGAACATCTCTCGTTGAACCACGTACGGCGTTTGGAAACAAAGAGCGCCACCATCGAATTGCGCGGACGCTGCTTGCGGATTAACGGCGAGGTGGTGGACCTTGCACCGGCACCCCTGCTGCTGTTGCGAGCGCTGCTGGGTGCGGGTGGAGCTGTACTGTCCCGGGAGGCTCTCTCTGACTTGTTGGACTTGCGCGGCTCTGTGCACGCCCTGGACATGACGGTGAGCCGGCTGCGGTCCTCCCTTCCGGACGGCAAGCTGGTGGAAACCGTGGTGAAGCGGGGTTACCGGCTGCGGGCTTAGGTCTCCTGCCACGGTTTCCCCTGCCACGCTAGGCCGCCTTCACCAGGGGAAGTTCGTCCCAGTTGGTGGTGTAGCGGGGGCTGAGCATGTCCCGTTTCATGGACCAGTCCGGGCCGCCCTTGATGCCCGCATGGCCCAAACCGATGGAGCCCCGGCCATACCGCTTGCTGACTTGCTCCAGCAAGGGGCCTATGCCCCGCTCTTCATGCGGGTTCTCGAAGATTTCCAATGGTTTCTGATTGCCGCTGGGGCGAAGGTCAGTGACCATGATCCCGGCTTTGGCGTACCTGACGCCTTCCTGGATCCTGGGAACCAGAGCGTGTGCGGCCTTGGTCAGCAGAACGGGGTCCGAGGTTGGCATAGGTAGTTTGACGTTGACAGTGGGGAACGATTTGTCGTTGGGGTTGTAGACCGATGTTGCAGCAAAGGCAGTCAGCAACTTGGCCTGAAGATCGTGCTTGGCCAGCCTGGCACTGGCCATCTGACCGTAAACGCTGAGCACCTGACGTAACTCCGCGGCCGTGGTGATCGGCGTGGAGAAAGACCGGGAGAAAATCAGTTGGTCCCGCCCGATTCGTTCTTCCTCCATGGGGATGCAGGGCGTGCCTTGCAGTTCCAAGACAGTGCGCATCATGACGATGGAGAATTTATCCCTCAACGCCACAGGGTCGGCCCGGACCAGGTCCAGGATGGAGAAGATCCCCATCGCGTTCAGGCGTCTTGTGAGCCGGGTGGCGACGCCCCAGATCTCGATCACGGAGAGCCGCGCCATGAGTGCCTCGCGTTGGGCCTGCGGGACGGAGTCCCAACGGCACACACCGTTGAAGGCCGGATTATGCTTGGCCCACTTATTGGCGAGCTTGGCGAGAGTCTTAGTGCGCGCGATCCCTACGCAAACGGGAACCCCCACATGCCGTTGGCAGGCAACCTTGATGGTTCGCCCCAATTCCAGCAGGTCATCCGGTTGCCCCTTCACTCCCAGGAACGCCTCATCAATGGAGTACACCTCCTGCCATGCTGAGTACCGGGCCAGGAGCTCCATGACGCGCGAGCTGATGTCTCCATACAGTTCGTAGTTGCTCGACAGGGCTATCAATCCCCATTCCTCGGCCCGTGGCGCGAGCTTGAACCATGGCTCCCCCAGGCCGATTCCCAGCTTTTTTGCCTCGGGCGACCGGGTCACGGCGCAACCGTCGTTGTTGGACAGCACTATCAAAGGCTTGCCCTCCAGCGCAGGGTTGAAGGCCCTCTCCGCCGAGGCGTAGAAGCAGTTGATATCCACATGGGCAATCTCCTGCATGCGGTGCATGAGCGCTGGCTTGGACATTTCCATCCCTAAATCGGCATTAGCACGCGAGCCGCCGTTTCAGTGCACGACACGCCGCGCATTCGAACATATATTCGAATACTTCTACTGTACCTTCGGGCCCCGACAAGAAAACATCCCGCCCACCGGATTGTGGAAAAGTCCGGGCAGACGGGATGCCGGTGGTACGGAAATCCAGGTAGATGGCCCCCGTGGCCAAGCCTTCCCCGAGGGCCGCCAGCGTGGGGAAGAGGATGCCCAGGAGGGCGTCGGCGACCCAGAGGGTGCGAAGCCCTACCGGCTGGATTCAATCAAATGTGATGCAGGCACGTTGTGGCTACGCCCCAAATGGTCAGCTCCGACATCGCGGGCACTCGAATGTCCGGATACTTGGGATTGTCCGCCTCCAGCACCACTCCCGACGGCGTGACGCGCAGCCTTTTGATGGTCAACTCACCATCAAGGACAGCAACGACGACGGACCCATCCTTGGGCTCCAGTGCCCGGTTAACGATCAACTCATCCCCGTCACTGATCCCGGCACCCTCCATGGACTGACCCGTCACCCTCACCACGAACGTGCTGGTGACATCCTTGATCAGATGCTCATTGAGATCAATCCGACCATCAAAATAGTCCTGCGCAGGCGAGGGATATCCCGCCGCCACAGGAATAGGTGCCAACAGTACTGACATCAGGGATAAGCCCGCATCTATCACGCGGGGGCCGACTATCACGCCCACAACACACCTTTATTCGAATATATGTTCGATAATTCAGTGTACAGCGGACCCCAGACATCCTGTCCATTCCGCTTCGCTCGGCACCTCAGGGCGATGGTTTCTCGCGGTGAGACGAATGACGAGTATTTTGAGGGAAGATCAAGCGAACAACTTCTGGCACGAACACATAGGAGAGCAATGACCGACCGGACCAGGCAACTCGGTGGCGCGCTTAGCGCCGACATCACACGCATGGTCAAGGAACGCTACCCGGATGAGCTGGCCCACGCCCAGGCCGTACACGCACACTCCGAGAAGTTGGTTCTCGGGTTTATGGTGTCCTCTGTCGCGCTGTGGTTCCTCGGTCCGGCCCTGCTTCTGAACGGTCTCATCAGCCCGGCGATCGCCATCGTGGTGCCCGGACTGCTGACCCTCGCGTTCCTCACGATCGTGCTCATCGCCATCGCCCGGAACAGGGCTGCCTCGCGACCCGTGGTTGAGTACGCCAAGCAGCTGGGTCATAAGGTCACCAGTGTCACCAAAAAGGGAATAACGGTTGCTGTTCCGAAGGGCGTTGTCAACGTGCCCGAGGAGTTCCGCCAGACACGCAAGGTCACGCGCCAGCGGTAAGGCAAGTGTCAGCGGCGCCGACCTTAGCGTCCTCGACGCCCTGTACTCAGGCAAACCACGGCCGTGGGGGCCGCTAACGCGCGGAGCGGCTGTCGCGTGGGATCAGCCACTCTTGACGGTGACGTCATAGGAGAAAGGCTTCGGTATGACGCCCGGCCAGGAACCGTCTTTCTTGAACAGGGAGAGGTTCCGTGCCCCCTCCGGGTCCTCAGCACTGAGCGGGATAATCACGGTGTTGTGCTCCGAGGGCGTGGAAGTTTGCGGGCTGAGCCAGGCCGAGCCCACGGCTGCGGCTGTGAGGTCGAAGAATGGCTCGCCGTCGGCGGTGCTCGCAGAGATCTGGATCTGCGTGTTGGGCATATAGCCCTCGCCCACAGCCCACACGTTGCGGACGATGTAGTCGATGAGCAAGTCGCCGTAGGTGACGGTGTACCCGGGCTCAATGTCGAACGCCACCGCGTAACCGGTGTTGCCCTTCACATTAGGTGGGCCTCCGCCCGCAAAGTCGGTAACGGAAATCCCGGGAATAGCGTCGATGGCCTCGCGGGCTTCAGCAATGGTCTGCCCGGTGTCCGCGTCGTGCGGAATGGATGGGGGGTCCTGTTCGGGCAGTGGCGCCGGCGCGTTGCATGCCGTCAGGAAAGAAACGATCACGGCGACCATGGCAGCCCTGGCCACAGCTCGGAGGGAACGGGTCATGACCCTATTATGTTGGGTCGATACCGTACGTGCGTGACCAACCCGGTCCCGCGCACCCCGGTCTGCTCAAGCGTCAGGTTCCCCACGTCGTCGAGCAATCGCTCCCCGCCACCAAGAATCATGGGTGAAATGTGCAGCCGCAACTCGTCCATGAGCCCGGCTGAAAGGTACTGGCGGGCTGTCTGCGCTCCCCCGGCAATCGCTACATCTTTGTCCGCAGCCGCTTCCCGGGCCTGCGCCAACGCCGATTCAATGCCGTCGGTCACAAAGTAAAAAGTTGTGCCGCCCTCCATCTCCAGCGGCTCGCGACGGTGGTGGGTCAGAACGAATACGGGGGCGTGATACGGAGGTTCATCGCCCCACCAACCCCGCCATTCCTTATCCCACGCCGCCGGTCCGGGTCCTGCGAACATGTTGCGTCCCATGATGAAGGCCCCTGCCGCCAGGATCGCCTCAATCTCGGGTGCGTTCGCCTCCGGCTCCTCGAACATCCATCTGTGCAGGAGCTCTGCGCCGTCGCCCAACGGTTCCTCCAGCCGCTGGTTGGGACCGGCAACATATCCGTCCAGGGAAACAGTCAGATCGCACGTGACGTGGCTCATGCGTCCATCATGACATCTGCACTATCACCGCTCCAGACGGGCATTGAAGCCGGCCCGGCGGGACCCACATGTGACGCACGTTATTACCGGCCGGTAAACACCACGCTACGGATAGGCCCTAGATGGCAACAGCGGCGAAACACCCGCGAAAAACCGGCCCCCTACGCTGATGAACAACAGCAGGTCACATGAGCGAAAGGGCCAAACATGTCCGCCATCCCGTCCGCACCTTCCCACCACATCGTCATTGCAGGCGCAGGCCCAGCGGCCCAGGCCTTGGTGCGGCGACTCGCCGGCGGGTCCGACTCCCGGCAGCGCGCCTTCCGGGGAACCATCACGGTACTCAGCAACCGCGACGAGTGCCCTGAGGCCCTGTTGGAACTCGCCGAACTCCCCCAGGTCTCGGTCCGCTTCGGCCAGGCGGCCAGCTTCATTGACGCCGACGCAAGGATCGTCACCACCGTGGACGGCATGGAGTTCTCCTACGACCAGTTGGTCATCGCCACCGGCTCGGCCCCGGCCCTTCCGCCGGTGGCAGGCGCCGAATCAGGCCTGAGCTACTCCACCATCGATGACGCCGTTTCCATCGGCGAAGCGGTCAAAGACGTCACCCGGTTGGTGGGCCGCCGCCCGCTGGGAATCCTGGTGGGTAACGGTCCTGCAGCGGGCCAGGCTGAGGCCGTGTTGCGGGCCCGCGGAGTCCGCCCCGTCCGCACAACCCTCCGCCCCACCGCCGTCGTGCCTTTCCCGGGCACTGAGACCGGCACCGGACCAGACGCCCGTCCTCAAGGTTCCACACTGCCGGCAACCGGCATCCTCTTCGAAGATGGCAGCAGCATGAAGGGCGACTTGGTGGTCCTGGCCGAGGAACGCACTGCCCGCAACGACCTCGCCGAAAGCGCCGGACTCACAATAGCCTCCGACGGCGGCATTTCAGTGGGGCGCGACCTCACCACCTCCGTGCCGGGAATCTGGGCGATCGGCGATGCCGCATCCTGCGACGGTCTTCGCCTGGGTCTGCTTCTCTCCGCCGAGTCCTCTGCAATGTTGTGCGCCTCGGGCTTGCTGCTCGGTGCAGGGAAAGAGGATCAGCAGGCACTGCTGGCCGCATGAGGTGCTGCTGGCGGGGGCCGGAGAGGCCCCCGGCGCATGTGGCAAGATGGTCCTTTGACGGGCAGTGACAACCCTGCGGCCACCGGGCCGGCCACGCCCTGCACGGAAGGATTCCATGAGCAACGAAGCCGTCGCCCCTGCAAATATCGCCTCCTACATTGACCACACACTGTTGAAGCCTGAGGCCAGCGAGGCTGACGTCCTCAAGGTGTGCGCGGAGGCCGTCGACTACAAGTTCAAGTCAGTCTGCGTCAACCCGGTGTGGGTCAAAACCGTCACCAAGGCCCTCAAGGGTTCCGGTGTGCTCACGTGCTCGGTGATCGGTTTCCCGCTGGGCGCCACGCCGAGTGACGTGAAGGCTTTTGAGGCCCGGGGTGCCGTGCTGGACGGCGCGGATGAAATCGATATGGTGATCAACATGGCCTCCGCCCGCGCCAACGACAAGGGCGCGCTGGTGGAGGACATCCGGGCTGTGTCCGAGGTAGTCCACGCCGGCCAGGCCATCTTGAAGGTCATCATTGAAACATCCATGCTGAGCGATGAGCAGAAGGTGATCGCCTGCGAAGCGGCTGTGGAAGCGGGGGCGGACTTCGTTAAGACTTCCACCGGTTTCAATGGCGGCGGCGCAACCGTTGAAGACGTTGCACTGATGCGCAAGACTGTGGGACCGGACCTGGGCGTCAAAGCCTCCGGTGGCGTGCGGTCCCTGGCTGATGCACAGGCTATGATTGCTGCTGGTGCAACACGTATCGGAGCGAGTTCCGGAATTGCCATTGTCAAAGGTGAACAGGGTTCATCTGCCTACTAAGGCTTCCGCTGCCGTCAAAGATTTTGAGCCCTGCGGGGCCGAGGAGGAATGAATGTCCAAGAACGCCACAAGCGCCCCCATTGAAAAAGAGAATAGTCTCGTCCAGAGCATTGTGCTGTTCGTGGTCATGATCGCGCTCTTCCTGGGCGCCATCTACTCCCTGTCCTTCCTGACGCTGGATAACCCGTGGCCGATGGCCGTGTGCCTCGGCCTGTTTGCCTTGGCTTTCTGGATCCCGCAGACCGTTTTTGGCCGCTCTGACTCCGCAGGCGAAAGCTAAGCGCTGCTCATGACGTTGAATGGCCCAGGCTCCTGCCTGGGCCATTCCTTTTTGCTGGCCCTTTCCCTGGCTGCCACACTGCTTCTCACAGGCTGCGGTGGGCCCATACCGCCGGGTCAGTCAGATGCACCCCGGGGAGCAGAACCCGGGCCCTGCCATACCAACGGAAGCAAGGCCGGCAGCGTCCAAGAATGGAGGGTGGACGGCTACCTGGACCCTCAGGACACGTCCACGTCCCTGCAGCAGGCCATAGACACAGCGTCCAAGAGCGGCGGAGCGATCCTCCAACTCCCCAAAGGTGTCTTCACCCTGGAGCGCCCTCTCATTCTCAAGAGCAACGTAACCCTCCGTGGAGCAGGACCGGCAACCGTCCTGAAAGCGGGCCCGGAGTTTCTGGAATTCGAGGGACCGTTCGGTGGGCACCCCCTGATCACCACCAATGGCGCACAGAACGTAACCATCGCCCAACTCACCGCAGACCAAAATGGTGACGAATTGGAGGGCAACCTCCCGGGACGCCTGCACGAGTACCTGGTGGATGTCCGTCACTCCACCAACGCCGTGGTGGAGGGCGTCACCACCCGCAATCCCTACACCTATTCAATCGCGGTGGTGGCCAGCAGCGATTTCTGCGTCCGGAACAACAACACTTCGGTGACCAGCAGCGGCCGCTACGATCAGCTGGACGGCATTCACATCACCGATTCCCATCATGGCCTGGTTGAGGGCAACACCGTTGACCAGAGGCAGGGGACGGATGGCGACGACGGCCTCGTGGCCCAGGCCCTCGGCGCACCCGTTCATGATGTGACGTATCGAAACAACGACGTCCGCGGCGGATCGCACGGCTCCGGCCTGCAATTGGCCGTTGGGACGCATGAGATCTACAACATCACCGTGGACGGCAACCGATTCTGGGGTTCTCCGGACGGAATCAAAACCGGATACTACGACGACGGCGCCGCTGCGGTCCGCGACGTTGCGGTAAAGAACAACGAGTTCTTCAACCTTCAAGGCCCGTGGCTCAACTTCCACGGCGATTTGGAGAACATCGTGGTGACGGACAACGTCACCTGCCACGCCGGCTCCATCATGCTTGAGGATGCGCCCGGGAACGTTCTGGCCAACAATGGGACACGCTGCTGATTTAGCGGCCTGTCACGGCAATTGCACTACCCCGACCAGAGCCGCCAGCACGCCGGGCCAGTGCTGTTGAGCCAGAGTCCATGCGGCCACGCCCATGCCCACCATGGCGTAGCCACTGACTGGTATCAGGACCAACCACTCACGTCGGGAACCTGCCCGTCCCAGCAACGGGATGGAGAAGGCCCCATTCGGCCGCCAAATACCCCGGATCACGGATTTGCGCAGGAACTTCGGTGGTTTGATGACAACGGGCCATAGGAGTGGCACCCCGCCAACGGTGATCATGTCCCCCACGATGTGCACCACCACCCCGGTGAGCATGGACAGCGGCAGCCAGCCCCATTGATCCGGCGCGAACCAGGTCACCAGGCCAGCCATCACCACAGCGAAGAGCCAGTTGGTGATCCAGCCTGACTTCGGGAACAAGTTCAGGGCTTTGGCTGCCAGGTTGATCATGAACATGCAGAGCAACCCCGCGCCGATGGAAAGCTTGCCTACAGGGGTCACCATCTGGAACTGGGCCGCCATGGCTGCGAGCACCACGAACGCGGAGGCGCCCAGTAGCGAGTGCGTCCCCTGCCGGTGTCCTCCGCTGGCTTTTTCGATCCCCACCGCAATGACGTTGGACAGCGGGGGCAGCGAATTGGCGATGGTGCTGTGGCGGTGGTCCCAGTCCACCACCAAAGCAGTTCCCGCCGTCGCCATGGCGCCAATCAAAATTCCGGTGGAATCCAAGGGGTACCAGCCCAAGGCGTACGGGCCTGTTGAGGCAATGGCAATCCACGCCGCGGCTCCCGACGCGGCGTGATGTCCTCCCATCATGCAGTTAGCCAGCCTTCACGGGTACATCAGCGAAAATCGCTTCAATGACGTTGTTGGCCCACTGAAGGATCTCGGCGTCCTGGAGGTCCCGTCCGCCGATCCTCGCGGTCTTGGGCTTGGGAATCAGCACCGCGTCCAAGGCAGGCTTCACCTGCGAGCCCGGATACATGCGGTTGAGGCGTATGGTTTTGGACTCGGGCAGTTGCGCCGGCGAGAAGCGGATGAAGTTGCCTTGAAGTGCGACGTCGGACAGCCCGGCTTCGCGGGCACCTACCCGGAAGCGGGCCACGGCAATGAGGTTTTGGGCAGGCAGCGGCGGCTCGCCATAGCGGTCCACAAGCTCCGCCAGGACTTCCTCGATGGCTTCGTACGTGATGGCGGAAGCCAGCTTCCGGTACGCCTCCAGGCGCAACCTTTCGCCGGGTACGTAGTCGTGCGGCAGGTGGGCGTTGACAGGCAGCTCGATTTTCATCTCCGCGGCCTTCTCTTCGGCCTCGCCGCGGTACTCGGCAACAGCCTCACCCACCAGGCGAATATAGAGGTCGAAGCCCACGCCCTGGATATGGCCGGACTGTTCGCCACCCAGCAGGTTGCCCGCACCACGGATTTCCAAGTCCTTCATGGCCAACTGCATGCCCGCACCGAGCTCGTTGTGCGCGGCCACCGCTTTGAGGCGCTCCAACGCCACCTCGCCCAAGGGTTTCTCCGAGGGGTACAGGAAGTAGGCGTAGGCACGTTCCCGGCCACGGCCAACACGGCCGCGGAGCTGGTGGAGCTGCGAGAGGCCGTACTTGTCAGCACCGTCCACAATCAAGGTGTTGGCGTTGGAGATATCCAAGCCGGTCTCAATGATGGTGGTGCAGACCAGGACGTCGAAACGCTTTTCCCAGAAGTCCACGATGATCTTCTCAAGGCGGCTCTCCGACATCTGCCCGTGGGCTACTTCCACACGGGCTTCGGGCACCAGTTCGCGGATCTGGGCGGCGATGCGTTCAATGGACGAGACGCGGTTGTGGACAAAGAACACCTGGCCTTCGCGCATGAGTTCACGGCGGATCGCGGCGGAGGTCTGCTTGTTGGTGTACGGGCCCACGTAGGTCAGCACGGGGTGGCGTTCCTCCGGCGGGGTGGCCAGCGTGGATGTTTCGCGAATACCGGTCAGCGACATTTCCAGGGTTCGCGGGATCGGCGTGGCACTCATGGCCAGTACATCCACGTTGGTGCGCATTTTCTTGAGCGCTTCCTTGTGCTCCACACCGAAGCGCTGCTCCTCGTCAACGATCACCAGGCCCAGGTCCTTGAACTGAAAATCCTTGGACAGGAGCCGGTGGGTGCCGATCACCACATCCACGGCGCCGCTCTTGACGCCCTCAGCTGTTTCCTTCGCTTCCTTGCTGCTTTGGAAGCGGGACAGCGGCTTTACCCTCAGGGGGAAGCCGGAAAAGCGCTCGGTAAACGTTTCGTAGTGCTGCTGCGCCAGCAGGGTGGTCGGCACCAGAACCGCCACCTGCTTGCCGTCCTGGACGGCTTTGAAGGCTGCCCGTACGGCGATTTCGGTCTTGCCGTAGCCCACATCGCCGGAAACCAGACGGTCCATGGGGATCTCCCGCTCCATGTCCGCCTTGACCTCATTGATGGTGGTCAACTGGTCCGGCGTTTCCACATAGGGGAACGCCTCCTCAAGCTCGCGTTGCCAAGGAGTATCGGCCGCGAACGCGTGACCCCGGGAGGCCATGCGGGCCGAGTACAAGCGAATCAGCTCACCGGCGATTTCCTTGACGGCCTTGCGTGCCTTGGACTTGGTGCTGGCCCAGTCCGCGCCACCCATCTTGCTCAACGCCGGCGCATCTCCGCCAACGTAACGGGTCACTTGATCCAGCTGATCGGTGGGGACGAAGAGCCGGTCACCCGGCGCGCCGCGCTTGGACGGCGCGTACTCCAGCACCAGGTACTCACGCAGCCCGGCGTCCGAGGACGACGTTCCGGCCACCTTGCGCTGGATGAGCTCCACGAACCGGCCGATGCCATGCTGCTCGTGCACCACAAAGTCGCCGGCATGCAGCTGCAACGGGTCCACGGCATTGCGTCGCTTGGACGGCATGCGGCGCATGTCCTTGGTGGAGCTGGCCGTGGCGCGGCCCAACAAATCAGCTTCGGTCAACAGGCCAAGTTTGAGGCCGTCCAGGACAAAACCGCGTCCGACGGCGGCGGTGGTCACCTCGATGATGCCCGGCTGGGGTTCCTTATCCAGGGAATCAACGCGGGAACAGGGAATCTCGGCATCGTGGAACAGCTCCGCCAAACGCTGGGCGGGCCCGGGACCATCGGTCACCACCACCACACGCCACTGCTCACGCACACGGGAGCCGATGAACTCCAGCATCTCGGCCACGTCCCCCTGGTAGCCACGAGGTTCGCGGGCACGCATGTTGAGCACATCGATGTCCAGGACCAGGTCCTCGTCCGAGGCAAGCGATGTGATGGACCACCAGGACACGCCATGTTCCAAGGCGGCCGAGCGGGTGTCGGTGAGCGAGCGGAAACTGGCGGCGTGCAAGTCAGTGGAGGCCTGGGACGAGAGATCAAGGGGCGCCGCACCGCCGTCGGACGCTGTTGACCAGGCAGCTTCCAGGAATTCCTCGTTGGTGGCTGCGAGGTCGTGCGCGCGGGTGCGCACCTTCTCCGGTTCGATGACCACCGACAGCGAGCCGGCCGGAAGCTGGTCCACGAACGGAACCATGGCATCCACCAAAACAGGTGCCAACGATTCCATGCCTTCAACAGCGATTCCGCCGGCGATCTTCTCCAGCATGTCAGCCGCGGCAGGCATGTCAGCCTTGAGTTTGGCTGCACGGGACATCACGGACGCGGTAATCAAGATCTCCCGGCACGGGGGCGCGTGGAGCTCAGTGGGGTGGTGAATTCCAGGTGCTGACAGCGAGCGCTGGTCTGCCACGGCGAACCAGCGCATCCGGTCCACTTCATCTCCGAAGAACTCCACGCGGATGGGGTGGTCCTCGGTAGGTGGGAAGACGTCAAGGATGCCGCCACGGACAGCGAACTCGCCGCGGTGCGTCACCATGTCAACGCGGGCATACGCGGCATCGGACAGGGCACGGACAACTTCCGTGAAGGAACGTTCCTGCCCCACCTGCAAGGTGACGGGGACCAAGTCACCCAGGCCGGCCACAATCGGCTGGACCACGGCGCGAACCGGGGCTACCACCACACGCAAGGGGGCCGCCGTCGAGCTTTCCGGGTGCGTCAGGCGGCGCAGGACCGAGAGGCGGCGGCCAACGGTGTCCGAGCGTGGCGAAAGCCGTTCGTGCGGGAGGGTTTCCCAGCTGGGGAAGGTGGCCACGGACTCTGCCGGGAGGTAGGAGGCGAGCGCCGCGGTGAGGTCCTCGGCTTCACGGCCGGTTGCGGTGACTGCCAGGACCACAGGAGCGCCGTCTTTTTCGACGCCAGCGGAAGCCAGGGCGTCGGCCATTTCGGCCAGCAACACCGCGCGCATCCCTTGGGGGGCGCTGATCTGGTAGTCGGCGTTCCGGTCGCTGAAGGACCGCTGCGCCTCCGTGCGAACGCGCGCAAAAGTCTTGTCCTCCGCCAGTGCGCGGCGCAGACCGTTGAGGCTCATGGCAGAAACTCCTAGGGTGGGTCCAAGGGCAGGCAACACAAATGCCCGGAAATTCAGATGAATGCCGGGTCATTCCAGCCTACCTCTACCCCCAGCCACAGGAGTTCCATTGCAGCCTTCGGAAGCTACGCATTCCAATACCCCGCAGGAGACCAAGACAGTACTGGTCACAGGCGCCACCGGCTACATCGGCGGGCGACTGGTCCCCCGGCTCCTTGAAGCCGGCCACAAGGTCAAGGTCCTTGTCCGCACGCCACAGAAGATTGCCGATGTTCCGTGGCATGACGAGGTTGAGATCATCCAGGACAGCCTTTCCGATGCCCATAGCCTGGCCGCTGCCCTGACCGGCGTGGATGTGCTCTATTACCTGGTGCATTCCATGGCTTCCGGCAGCGGATTTGAAGCCAAGGAAGAATCCATGGCGAAGCTCGTGGCAGGAGCGGCCGCGGATGCGGGTGTGGGCAGGATTGTCTACCTGGGCGGACTGCACCCGGAGAACGAGGATCTTTCCATCCATATGCGTTCCCGGGAGACCGTAGGCCGGGTTTTCCTTGAATCGGCGGTTGACTCCATCGTGTTCCAGGCCGGCGTGGTCATCGGTTCGGGTTCGGCCTCTTTCGAGATGATCCGGCACCTGGCCGAGACGCTCCCGGTCATGCCGGCGCCCAGCTGGGTCAATAACAGGGTTGAGGCGATCGCCGTCCGCGACGTCCTGCATTACCTTGTAGCTGCGGCCGCCATCCCGGAGAAACTGAACCGATCCTTCGACATTGGGTCCCGGGACGTCCTGAAATACAAGGACATGATGAACAAGTACGCCGTGGAGCGTGGGCTCCCGCGGCGACTGGTGATCGCCCTCCCCGTGCCCGCGCCCAAGCTCGCTGGCCTGTGGGTTGCGCTGGTGACTCCCATTCCGTTGTCCATGTCCCTGCCCTTGGTGCAGTCGCTGCAGCATGACGCGGTGTCGCGGGAGCACGACGTCGACCGTTACATTCCACAGCCCGACGGCGGCCTGACGCCCTACCGGCGTGCCGTCGCTTTGGCTCTGGGCAAGGAACGGGACGGACAGGTGGAGACCACGTGGGCCAACGCCGGCATTGACGCTGATCCCCTGCCGAGCGACCCCGACTGGGCCGGGTACAAAGTGTTCCTGGACGAACGGACCTTCCACAGCGAAGCCAAGCCTGAACACGTTTGGACCATTATTGAGGGAATCGGCGGCAAGAACGGCTGGTATTCCCTTCCCTTGGCGTGGCGGGTCCGGGGCTGGCTGGACAAGTTGCAGGGCGGTGCGGGGCTCTTGCGCGGACGCAGGCATCCCAAGACCCTGAACACGGGCGAGGTAGTGGACTGGTGGCGGGTGGAGGCGATTGACCGTGGACACCTGCTGCGCTTACGGGCCGAGATGCGGGCTCCCGGCGGTGCTTGGCTTGAGTTGTCGGTAGAGCCCGACGGCAGCGGCAGCCTCTACAAACAACGGGCCATCTTCTTCCCCCGCGGTTTGGCAGGAAGGCTCTACTGGTTGGGCGTTTATCCTTTCCATGGGTTCATCTTCCCTTCCATGGCCCGCAATATTTCCGCGGCGGCCACCACCCTTCAGGAGGCCGGTTCCGGGGTGTCCACCGAGACACCGTAGGATGTTGGGAGCTAAAAAGCTTCACCACAACCATCCACGGAGGACCCATGGCCCTGAGTGCATCCACCACCCTGCCCCACAGCGTTGACCGCGTAGCCGCAGTCTTTGTCAACGAGGATTTCCTGCGTCACACCAGCGAATACGTGGGCGGCTCCTTGGAATCGTTCACCGTTGACGGCGACACCGCCGGCGCTTTCACCACCACCACGGTTCGTACGCTGCCCACCACGCGCCTGCCGGACATCGCACGCAAGTTCGTTGGCGAAACGCTCAAGGTCACCCAGACCGAGAAGTGGGAAGCCCCGGCTGCCGACGGTTCACGGTCCAGCACCATTGACCTGAAGATCGCCGGCGCTCCGCTCGATGTCTCTGCGGTGCAGCGTCTGGTGGCCGAAGGCGGCAGCACCCGGATCGAGCTTGAAGGCAACGTGACCTCCTCGGTTCCGTTCCTCGGTGGCAAGATCGCCGATGCCGCAGAGCCCATGGTTGGCAAGGCCCTGGGAATCCAGTCGCAGCAGGCCCAGGCCTGGCTCGAAAGCCACTAGCGTGGAGATCCCCGCAATCCTGGCGATCGTCCTGATCGTTGCCGGCGTCTGGTCCTTGGTGGTGTGGCCGCAGTTCCTCAAGCGCGTCATGAAGGACCCCCGCGCCCGCGATGCAGCCGGGAAGGCCACCAAGTTCCTCACGGTCCACGTTGTGCTGGTCACCATCTCCATGGTGCTCGGACTCGCGACGGCGGGCATAGGGATCGCGGGCCTGATCGCCTAATCCTCACCCAACTGAGTCGCAGTAGTGCGCGTTCTGAGAGCTCACAACGCGCACTACTGCGACTCAGTTGGGTAGGATGGGTAGTGGTGTGCCGGGAAGTCTGGTCGGCGGTTCTTTTGCCGTACCGCGAATGCCCGCCCACTCTTGAGGAGCCCCAGTGCCCCACCCATCGAGCCAGCCCGCAGCACCCGAGCCCGACTCCGGCAGCTCCAGCAAAGTCTTCTCGCGCTCCACATACCCCGAATATCGCCGGATCCTCTCCATTCTCCGTACGGAAACGGTGGGCGGCGCACTCCTTCTGGCAGCTACCGTGGTGGCGCTCATCTGGGCGAACTCCCCTGCAGCAGACGGCTATTTCGCACTCCGAGACGTCAAGATCGGCTACGAACCCTGGCATCTTGAATTGAGCCTTGGCCACTGGGCTTCGGATGGCCTGCTGGCGGTGTTCTTCTTCCTGGCAGGACTTGAACTCAAACGCGAATTCGTGGCCGGGGAACTCCGTAAACCTTCCAAAGCCGTTGTCCCCGTCGCTGCTGCTGTTGGTGGCGTGGTGGTGCCGGCCCTGATCTACGTCCTCTTCAACCTGGGAACAGCCGGAGAGACGCTCAAAGGCTGGGCTATTCCCACAGCCACGGACATCGCCTTCGCCCTTGCGGTGCTGGCCGTCATCAACACGCACCTGCCCGCCGCACTGCGGACATTCCTGCTGACGCTCGCCGTGGTGGACGACCTCATCGCCATCGGCATCATCGCCTTCTTCTACTCCACGGGGCTCCAGCCGCTCATGCTTTTGGCCGCCCTGGTGCCGTTTGCCCTCTTCACGTTCCTTGTGCAGAAGCGGATCCGCAGCTGGTACCTCTTGCTGCCCCTTGCTTTGGCCACGTGGGGCTTCGTCCACGCCTCCGGTATCCACGCCACCGTGGCCGGAGTGCTGTTGGGCTTCGCCGTTCCCGTCCTGGCCAGCGGCAAAAAGGGAGAACCGGCAGAGGGCCTGGCCGAGCACCTCGAACACAAACTACGCCCCTTCTCGGCAGGCTTTGCCGTACCTGTTTTCGCGTTCTTCTCCGCAGGCGTGGCCTTGGGCGGACTGGACGGCATGGGAGCCACCCTCAGGGACCCCGTGGCGCTCGGGATTGTTGCAGCATTGGTGGTGGGCAAGGCCGTGGGTGTCTTCGGCACCACGTTCCTGGTCACCAAAACCACGCGCGCAAGCCTGGACTCCAGCATCGCCTGGATCGACCTCTTCGGGCTGGCACTGCTGGCCGGCATCGGTTTCACGGTCTCATTGCTGATCGGCGAATTGAGCTTCGGCGCCGGCTCCGCCCATAACGACCACGCCAAAGTGGCCATCCTGGCAGGCTCCTTGATCTCGGCGCTGCTGGCCGCCGTCGTGCTTAAGGCCCGCAACCGGCGCTACCGCCAAGTGCAGGCAGACGAAGAACGGGACGACGACGCCGACGGCGTACCTGACGTTTTTGCCCGCGCCTAAGGCGGAGGTGCTCCGCTAGAAGCTAGGCGGTGGCCTGGTTGAGCGCGTCCTCAGCGGCAACCCAGGAGATCATGGCGCATTTCACGCGTGCCGCGTAACGGGCCACGCCTTCGAAGGCGGCGGCATCGCCCAGGATCTCCGGGTCTGCCTGTACTTTTCCGCGGGACCGGAGCACCTCGCGGAAATTATCGATGACCGAGTGGAGCTCCTCCACGGACATGCCCTCGCCAAGTTCGCTAAGCACAGAAGCTGAGGCCATGGAGATGGAGCAGCCCGCACCGTCCCAGCGGATCTGCTGAACGGTTCCGTCGGAGACTGCGAGCCGCAGCGTCACCTCATCCCCGCACACAGGGTTCAGCTGGTGCGATTGCCCGGTGGATGTACCGTCCGGCGCACCCGTTTCCGCGAGGCCGCTGCCGTGCCGCTGCTTGGAGTGGTCCAGGATGATCTGTTGGTACAGCTGGTCAAGACTCATGATGCTTGGTGCCTCTTCTGGGGAAAATCGTTGGTTGACGGCTGTGCGGCCAAAGGCCTGTGCCGCGTGTCAGGCCTGGAAGTAGGCCCGGACACCCGAAACTGCGTCCAGGAAAGCGTCGACGTCGTCCGTGGTGTTGTAGAGGTAGGTGCTGGCGCGGGTGGTTGCCGTCAGGCCCAGGCGCCGGTGCAGCGGCTGGGCGCAGTGGTGACCGACGCGAACGGCGATGCCGCGGTCATCAAGGAACTGTCCGACGTCGTGCGCGTGGACGCCGGCGACGTCGAAAGCTGCCAGGCCGATCCTTTCAGACCCTGAGGCCGGACCGACGACGCGGATGCCCTCGATTGCCTCAAGCCCCTTCACCAGACGCTGGCCCAGCGTCGACTCCCACGCATGGATGCGGTCGATCCCGGTCTCGGTGAGGTAGTTCACGGCGGTTGCGAGCGCAACGGCCTGGGAGATGCGCTGGGTTCCGGCTTCGAACCGCTGCGGTGCCGGCAGGTACTCGGCCCGTTCCATGGTGACCGTAGTAATCATGGATCCGCCCGTCAGGAACGGCGGCAACACATCCAGGAGTTCCTGCTTGCCGTAAAGCACCCCTACCCCGGTGGGGGCCAGCATCTTGTGGCCGGAGAACACGGCGAAATCGACATCCAGTCCTTTGACGTCCACAGCCATGTGCGGAACGGACTGGCAAGCGTCCAGGACCACCAAAGCACCGACGCGGCGGGCCATGGCTACGAGCTCGGCGACGGGGTTGATGGTGCCCAGGACGTTGGATGCGTGGCTGAAGGCAAGGAGCTTGGTCCGCTCCCCCACGATTTCCGCGGCGGCATCAAGCTGCAAGGTGCCGTCGTCCGCAATCGGGATGTACTTCAGGGTGGCGCCGGTCCGGAACGCCAGTTCCTGCCAGGGAATCAGGTTGGCGTGGTGTTCCATTTCGGTGACCACGATCTCATCGCCCGGACCGATGGCCAGGTCCTTCAGCGCGGACCCACCCCTTCCCTGTGCTGCCCAGAGAGCGGCGTTGGACAGGGCGTAGCTGATGAGGTTCAGGCCCTCGGTGGCGTTGGAGGTCCACACTGTTTCCTCGTACTGCGCACCGATGAAATCCGCCACGGCCTGGCGGGCGTCCTCGAAGACCTCCGTGGCTTCCACGGCAAGGTGGTGGGCGCCACGATGAACAGCGGCGTTGCGTTGCTCGTAGTACTCCTGCTCGGCTTCGATGACACTGAGCGGATTTTGCGATGTAGCGCCGGAGTCCAGGTAGATCAAGGGTTTGCCGTTGACCAGCTGGTCCAGCACCGGGAAATCATTCCGGATCCGCAACACCTCCGCGTTGTCCATGGCATGCATGGATCGCTGCAGTGAGGCGGGAGTTGATACGGCAGTCAAGGGACGCTCCTTGGAAATCCTTCAGGGACTCCTCATTATCCCACGGTGGCCCCTGCCGTGCGGTGCCGCAGGTGTGCCGTACAGCACGTTCAGCCGCCGGCCCTCCCGGGCACCCAGCCCAGCGGTGGAACCATCCCGCTATCGAAGGCGGCCCGGAGCCTCCCCAGGAGCACCGAGGCCCGGCGGCTGGCGGCAGCCCGGGTCCTGGCCTCGTAACCCGCTGCGGCCCGGGAATAGCACAGGGCGGCGTGGGCAAACTGCCGGTCCGCGGACAGGCTCCGGCCCGCCGCTTCAAGTGCTTTGGGGTCGTTGCCCACCAGAGCGGCTGCAAACGTCCCCCATGCTGCCCCGCCCGGACCATGAACAGTTGCTGCCAGCGCGCCAAGGCGTCGCTGGATCGCGGGATCGTCGACGGCGGCACTGGCCGGGTTAAGTGTCAGGAGGGAGAACACCTCTGCCTCCATCAGGATGCTGCCTTGGGCGTGCACATGTTCCGCCAGAGCCATCAGGTGTGTTGACGTCCCGGCAACCTGGTCCTGCGCCGCTGCGACGTACACGGCAGCGAGTTGCGACAACAGACCAGGCTGTGCCCCCAGAGCATGTTGAGTGAAGAGTCCGGACGGATCCGCTGAATGTCCTGCTGCTTGGTCGGAGTCATGCTGAACGGACACCCCGGCGGCTTCCTGCGCAGTCATGCTCTGCCGGGCCTTGGCCAAAGCCTGCCGGGTGTTCCCGCACAGCGCCTCGGAGTAGGCCAGCAGGGCCGCAGCCAGAGCAAGGACTGGCGGCAGACCGGCGTCGTGCAGTTCTGCCAGGACCGGTTCCAAGGTGGCACGGGCTGCACGCGGGAGTCCCTGGCTGAGCTGGACGTAACCGCGGGCGACGTCCAGGCACGCCGAGAGGTGCATCGGCAGGGTGTAATGGGCGGGAGTATCCACCAGCGGATCCGCCGGTTCCCAGGCCAGGTTGTACCGCAGGCCCATCACGTGCCGGAGCAGTACCCCCGGCAGGAACATGTTCAAGGTGGGATCGGCGTTGATGGCTTCCATGGCTGCTGTTGACCTTTTCAAGGCTTCCGGGGCGGCCCCGGACAGCAGCAGACGCTCGGCTTCGCGCACATTGTTCATGATCAATAGGGCGGCGTCAGTGGGCTCCCCCGGCCGCTGATGGGTGAACTCAGACCCGGCAGGTAGGGATGCAGCACCCAGCAGCCCCAGAGCCAGCAACCGGTGCGCGGCATCGATCTTCACTTCAGGGATCCCGCCCGCGGTTGCCAGCTGCCGAAGTTCCGGACCTGCTTCCTGGAGGTGGCCCTCGGCGATCAATGCCCGCGCCCTGACCAGTCTGGCCTCGTCCAGGTGATCCTCGCCCGTCACTGCCGAGGCGGCCCTCAGAGCAAGCTCGGCGGTGGACGGCCTGTCAGCGGCGGGTGCGGCAGCAAGGAGAAGTTCGTCGGAGAGGCTCAGCCCGCAGTCCAGGGTCCACGTGATCCATCGCAGCAGGGCAGGCGCCGTCTCCGTAGTCAGCTCAGGTTCCTCCACGCCCAGCCGAAGGGCCATGCTCCGCGAGCGCGGCACGGACAGCCTGGTCCCCTCCCCGCGCAGCCAGGAACTTGTGCTGAGCAGCGGGGGCGAGCCTGGCAGCAGCCTGATGTGGTGATTGGTGAGGAGATGTTCAATGGCTTTCTGACCGAAGTGACGCTCCACCACCTCAAGCGCCACGGGCTCTGAGAGCGCGATGAGTTCGAGCGCCTGGCGCTCTTCAGGGGGGCGCGAAATGTTCTCCGCCCGGACATGCTCAACCACGCCGGGCCATTCACAGCGGGCCCGGACATCGATGGTCCAGTAACCATCAACCCGGACCAGGAACCCGGAGCGGCGCGCGTCGTCGACCGCCAGGCACAGCAATCCCACGTTGAAACCGCTCATTGCGGCAAGGAGGCTGCTCGCGCGTCGCTGGACATGCCCGCCAAGGATGGACTGGCACAAAGCGTGTGCCTCACTGAAGGTAAAGGGTGGGAGGAAGTACTGCTCCAGGAAGCCGTCTTCCCAGAGCTGGTAAAGATCAGGCGGGAGGGGGTGTCGGCTTTCCGCCGTGGCCACCAAGGTGGCACCGAAGCCCGGAATGAGTTGCAGCAGGACCGCCAGTGAGGCCGGATCGATGTAGTGGATGTCGTCCACCAACAGGACCAGCTGCGGCCGTGCCGGTTGAACGTGCCGCTTGTTCCGGCGTCGTCCGCGTGAGGGTGTGTACAAGTAGTCGGCCGGCCCCAGAGTACTGGTCAGGGCCCGGAGAACGTGCAGGCCCGGCGCCACGGCCTCGTCGGCCGCTGCCGCCGCCCCTGCCGTTGCCCCTGCCGTTGCCGAAACGGCGCCTAAAGCGCCGAATTGAAGGGCCCGGCGTTCCGGTTTTCCGCTGAAGGTGCGGACGTCGACGGTCTCGGGAAGTCCCTCTTTGACGGAAAGAAGAAGGTGGCTCTTTCCGGAGCCCCGCTCTCCCACCACCACGATGCCGCTGGTGGACGGGGACGGGACTGCCGAGAGGATGAGGTTTAGAAGTTGCGTTCTATCGGGAAATGTTGATGGCCTCAGACCGGCTGTGACGGTGTCTTCGTCCAGCCAAGGGTCCGGCAACATGCACACTCCAATAGCAGCAGTCCCATGATCCGGGAAGGGTTTTTGGGTTCCGCGGTGCGCGGATCCCTGTCCTAGAAGCCGGCGGCGGCTGGGGGGAGAGTCTCGGTCTCAGAAGACTCTGTCGCCGCCGGCTTCGTACAGGGCCGGACCACCTTTCGATGGCCGGAGCATCGGCTCAAGAGACCTCCGATGCGGGTGATGCGATTTCCGGAATCCCGGTGATGCTTGGGGCTGAACCGTTCTTCCAAGATCAATACTGCCGGGGCGCAACATGCCGTACATCAGTAGTTGGTACTCGAAAAGTGGGCCGCTTTTTTCCCGCCGGTACTCTGTTGTACTCAGTCCCCGGACAGGGCACTACTTGGTTGCGACACGAAATACCCGCGCATTACTCCATTGATTGGTTAAATCCCGCGCGATTCCAAGGGCAGCTGCTTTAACGGCGATTTTGCAGGTACTCAGGCGGCGTCGTCAGTGACGGACGGCAGCACCCAGGTCTTCCCGCCTGCGGATACCCAGTTTGGCGTAGCTCCGGTACAAGTGGCCTTCCACGGTCCGGACCGAAACCATGAGTTTCTCGGCAATTTGACGGTCGGTCAGGCCCGAAACAGCCAATGCCACAATGTCCTGCTCGCGTCGGGTCAGTGGCACAGACCGGTCCGCCTCGGTTTGGGGGTCGTGGACCAGGGCGTCGCCCAGGGTTGCCTCATTGACATCCCGCAGTACCGCAGCTTGTCGCGCTTCCGGGCGTTTGCCTTCGGCGTCGAAAGTCACAGCCGCTTTGTCGAACGCTACGGCGGCCGGCCCGGGCATCCCGGATGCTGCCAGGAGGTTGCCTGCGTTCACCAGCCCTTGGCCCTCACCGCGCAACTGCGCCGCCGCCAGGGACTGCCAGCCGGTTGCCCAGCTTCCTGCCATCGACGACGCCGTTTCCTGGATTGACTCCAAGGCCTGGACGTCCCCGGCTTCAGCCCTGAGGACCAGGTTTTGGAGCAGAATGCCCGGCAGCCGATGAAGATGACCCGATTCCGGTAGACCACTAAGTTTCGGCAGCCCGGTGCCCTTGCTGAGAAGTTCCTCGCCAGCAAGGCGGAACAGCTCCGCAAGGGCCTCAACGTAGGCACCACCGGCGGCAGCACCACACTGCTCGCTCTCCAGTCGGCTGGCCAGCGATGCGTTGCCGGACCTGGCCGCCGCGTAGAAGGCAAGGGCCGTTCCAAGGCTTCGCAGCTGCAGCGGGTCCCTGACGCGGAGAGCCTCGACGGCGGGCGTCAGCAGTTCCTCGGCCTTCTCCAATCGGCCCTGACGCAGCAATGACAAGCCTTTGAGCGCCTCAAGATCACCGCCAAAATAGATCAGCCCCCTGGCCGTGGCAGCACCGTACCGGTCCAGGGCAGTCCCGGCTGCCTCCCAGTCTCCAGCCTCCAAGGCGGCAAGCGTGTAGCGCAGCAGCACGAAGTCGCTGATGTAGAGAATCTCATGGTGGTGCTCGTCCAACAGCAGCAAAGCTTCACGCCCGGCGTCCAGCGCCTCCACGGCTTGGCCCTCCACCGTCAACAGCTCGCACTGCATCGCACGAAGGAATATCCGGTTCAGGGCAAGATCGGGGCCATCCGTTGCAAACTTCTCGGCAAACCGGTCCAGGCCCTCGCGGAGTTCCTCGTAGTGGCCGTCACTGGCCAGGACCGCCAATTCCACTGCCCGGACGTGCCCTTCGACCCGTTGGAGCACAGAATCCGACGACTCCCGCTCACCCATCAGGGCTTTTGCCGCGGCCCAGGCATCAGCCACAATGTCAGCCGGCGAGTCTCCCGCGGCGGCGCGCGCGGCAGCCCACAGCAGGCCTGCGCCCACGGGGCCGGCCGCGTCAGCATCCAGGAACCCGGAACCTTCCTCCAACAGTCGGACGGCACCGCGGTAGTCGCCGTCGTTGTATTTGACCATGGCCATGACGGCGCGTGCCCGCGGGCGCAACTCCTCCGAGCGGACCTTGGCAGCCGCCGCTAATGCCAGCGGGTACTGGAGCGTCTTGGCGGCCAGGAAGGCTGCCTGCAGCAGCCGTTCATCATCGACGTCGGCACCACAGTCCAGGGCCCAGCCCACCATGCGCAGCAGGCCCTCCTCCGTGGACGGTTCTCCTGGAAATTGCTGCACCATGCGCTGGCGGATCTGCAGGCTGCGGGCGGGCGAAACGATCTGCCGGAGCGCCTCACCGTACATGGGGTGCCACATCCTGAGGGGCCCGCCGGGTCCGTTGGCAGAGACCACAAGCCGGTTATCCATCAACGCCCGTACGGTGTCCCTGCCTACCAGCGTATCCAACACCGCGGCGGGGACGGGCTCGGATAAGGCAATGACGTACATCGCCTCCCGTTCGGCTTCGCTGGTACGCAGGACCCTGTTGCGGACTACATCAGCAAGGCTTTCCCCGTCCCCGGAAAGTGCACGGGTCAGGAGCCACACTCCGTTCCGACGGACCAGGTTTCCATCAGTCCTGGAGTCCTCCAGGAGGCAGTGAAGCAGCAAGGGGTTGCCCTCGGACATGGCGTGCAGGGCTTCGGCCGCACTGGACATGACCGCTCCCCCAAGGGTCTTTTCCGCCAGCTCCGTAACAGTGACCTGATCCAGCGGATGGAGCTCCAAGCGCTCTGCCAATCCGTCATACCAGAGTTGCAGCAACGCCGCAGGCAAGCCGGGCCTGGGCCTGCTGGTGGCTACCAGCCGCGCCCATCCGGCGGTGACCAGCTCGGCCAAAATCTGGGTGCTACCTTCATCGAGATCGTGGGCATCGTCCACGATCAGCAGCAGGCGGGCACCTTCCCCGCCACGCCGTTGCTCGAACTGGGACCAGAACTCACGCAGGATCGCCACAGGCGAGGTTGCCTGCTCCACGGGAAGATCCAGGAGATAGGGAGCCAGGACTCCATAGGGAACCGCGGACAAAGCAGGGCTCCCGTGAACCTGCATCACCACCATCTCCCCAGCCAGGCGGGCGGCGATTTCGGCTGCCAGGGCGGTCTTGCCAATTCCGGAATCGGCAACCAGAAGCACAGCCCCGGCGCCTTCCTGCCTCAGGATCTCCATGGCCAGTTCGAGTTCCGCGTCCCGGCCTACAAGGTGCTCAGCCCTCATGGGCAACCCGCGCCGGGGCTACGGAAGTTGCACGCCGCAGTTCACAGCAGCCCATTGAGCTCGCCCCGAGACGATACGCCGAGCTTGGTGAACACCTGGTACAGATGACCTTCTACAGTTCGCACAGACACCCCAATATCCATCGCGATTTCGCGGTTGCTGACACCCTTTCCCGCGAGTTTAGCAATCTGGCGTTCCCGTTCGGTCAATACCGGCGCGTCGCTGCGTGGCTGGATCGGTAACGCCGGGACGGAATGCTCCAACCTTTCGAGCCGCAGCTGTGCCGTTCGGGCCGCCGTGGTCTCGCCGGCGTCCCTGGCGAAGTCAAGCGCCATGGCCACGCAGCGGGCTTCAACCACCAGCAGATCCAGTGCCGCTGCGGCGTCTGCTGCCGCAAGCAGCGAGCGCGAGCTCTTCGTCAGGGCGCCGCGTGCAAGGTCACCGGAGATCTTGGCCAACGGTCCTTGGCGTCGGCCGGCAATGTCTTCCAGCAGCCGGTATTCCTCATCCGTGCCTTCCACTGTGGCCCCAAAAAGGTTGATGCCGGCGGTGGTGAACCGCTGCTGCTCCATGTCGTTCCGCACCCGGGCCAACAGACGTTGCTTCACGTCCGGGTCTCCCATCCAGCGCCCGGCCATCTCTGCACAAAACTCAGCCACGGATTCGGAGAAGAAGGTCCCCACTCCCCTGCAGGTGCGGAACAAGTCAAGGTATCGGCCGGCCTCCACGGAATTGCCCAATTGAGCATAGGCAAAAGCGGTGGCTGCGTAAGCAACCTTGTTCATGTTCATACTGGGCCGCAGTTCGAGCTGGGCGACGGCCGATCGCAGGGGTTCAATTGCGCTGGCTGGCTTACCTGCGTATGCGAATGCGAGCCCAATTCCCAGTTCGGTGAGCGCGCCCCTGTATTGGAGGCGTGAGGAGCCCGAGGGCGTGCGGCGCATCAGTTCGATACATTTGCGCCATTGGCCGGACAGCAGGAGCACCAGGAACGCATGCTTGGCGAAGGATTCCTCCAACTGTGCCGGGCGGTCCACGTCCCCCAAGTGCCGTGAAACGGTTCGAGCAAGTTGTTGCGCCTCCAGTTCCCTGCCCAGCATGCAGCGGGCCTCAATCAGGAAGAAGGAGGATTTGAGCCAGTGTTCAGGGTCCTCCGAGGAATCCTTGGCCTGCTCGGCTTCCAAGTCCTCAATCATGGCGGCGTACTCACCAGTGAAGGTTTTGTACTCGTAATTACATAGCTGCAGGCGGTTACGCGCCTTTGCCATGGCCTGCGCGGGATAGTCCTTGGCCTTGGATTCGAGCGTCTCCAAGCAGGCGGCGATCACTCCCGGCACCATACCGGACCGTCCGTCGATCCACGTCATTGCCTGGCATTTTGCTGCGGTGACTTCAGCGAACTCCAAGGGGTCCAAGGCACTCATGCGGGATTCGGGCACTTCATCCAGGGCCTGGGCCGCATGCAGTGGCAGGTCCAGCATAAGGTAGGCCGCAGCCTTCAGACGCTGTCCGGGCACCCATTCACTGTCCTGAGGGTCCAACGACAGGGTGCATTGGATAGCGAAGTTGGGATCGTAGTCATCCAACGCCGCCCGCCCGGCCGCAAGCGCATGCGCGGGCGACGGCGCCGGCTCATCCTCGGACGCGTGCATCCATGCCGCATAGCTCAAGAGATCCTGCGGCGCCAAGGCCTGCAGCTCGGGTTCTTTGGGACCGTGCAGCATCAGGCGCAGCTCACGCATGCGGCGGGTGCTCAGCCAACCCCGGACAACTTCTCCTACATACGGGTCCCGGAGCGAGACCCAGTGCTCACCGGTCTTTTCTATCGTCAGCAGTGCCGCCTCTTCCATGTCCACCAGGACGTCGGCGCCGAAGATCGCTGCAAGATCCAGTAACGTTGCGCGCTGCGCGCAGGCCAGGATTTCGACGACGGTCCTGCTGGCTTGCGGTTCGCGCGCCAGCCTGGAACGGACAAAGTCCTCCACCACCGTGGCACCCTCAAGATTGATCCGATCACGCAGTGTCCAGACGGAGTCGTTGAGGACCAGGTTGCCCGAATGCCGCTGCTCCTCAAGAAGAGCATGCAGGAGCATGGGGTTGCCGCCCACGGCCGAGTGCAGCGAACCCACCAGGGTTGAAGAAACGTAATGGCCTAGAACCGAGCCGAGGACCTGTTTGGTCTGTTCCTCGCTGAGGGTGTTCAGATGAACCTCGCCCAGCACTCCTTCAAGGACCAGCCGGTGGAAATCGGCGGGGAGGTCACTGGCGCGTTGGACGGTGGCGATGACTTTTGCGGTGCCGGTAGCCATAAGGTTCAGCAGCACCCCGGTGCTCATGGGATCCATGCCGCCGGCGTTGTCCACGATGAACACGGTCTCCCGGCCGGCGGCCTCTGACCTGATCAGGTTGGTGACCGCGTGCAGTATGCCGGTGGGCGAACCCACGGCCCCCGAAGGCAGCCGGGCAAGCAGGAAGCCAAGGCATCCGTAGGGGGTCTGACCGCTGGCTACAGTGTTACGCAGCTGGAGGCTGTGGACTTTGGGGCCGAGTGAGGACACCACGGCCCTCGCCAGGCCCGACTTTCCGATCCCCCGCTCCCCCGTGAGGACCACGCCGTAGGAATCGGGTGATTCCAGATGCTTGCCCGCCTTGGACAAATCGTGGCTCCGGGCCAACAGCGACCATGTTTGACGGTCTGTTGGGCCGCCCAACAGATCGGGAGCCGCAGCCCTCGCTGCGCCTCCACCGCTCCTGTTTAGCAACTCCGCCGACATCCGCATCCTTAGCTACACATTCGCGGTAGTCCCCCACCGCTTACCTGCGTACCATGCACACTACCGTCGGGCGCCCGCAGTTTGTAGGGCTAAAGGTCCTCGGGACCGTCAGGCTTTCCTCAGGCTTTCCTCAAGATTTGCTCAAGCTTTGGCGGGGTGGTGCTTCTGTTGCGCCGCGAGCAGGCCCTGGTCCATGAGCAGTTCCACGGCGTCAGCTGCCTCGTCCAGGAGAAACGGCAGTTCCTTCTTCTCCGCGGTAGCGAAATCGCGGAGAACGTAATCGGCTGTCTCCATCCGTCCTGGTGGCCGGCCAACGCCTACTCGGACGCGCAGATAATCCTTGGTGGCGAGTGCTTTTGAAATGTCCCGCAGGCCATTGTGGCCGCCCTCGCCACCGCCAAGTTTTAGCTTGACTGTGTTAAAAGGGATATCAATCTCATCGTGGACTGCGATGACATGGTCCGGGGCAATGTCAAAAAAGTTGCACAGTCCTGCAACGGGTCCACCAGAGACGTTCATGTACGTCATGGGCTTGGCAAGCACCACGCGAGGACCCCCGATACCGAGTCGCCCCTCAACCACCTGGGCCCGGGCTTTGTGCACCTTGAACTTCCCACCCATGCGGGAAGCAAGTTCATCCAGCACCATCTGGCCAACATTGTGCCGATTGTTGCTGTACTCACTGCCGGGGTTGCCGAGGCCAACAATCAGCCAAGTGTCAGTCATGGTCTCATCCTAGGAGTGTGTGCGGGTTCAGCCGAAACGGTGGACGGCAAAGAAGAAAGTGGCCGGGAACCCAAGGGTGCCCGGCCACTGAACGGCGTAAGCCTCAAACAGTCAGAAGACTACTCGGCAGCAGCTTCCGTGTCTTCTTCTTCTTCCGAGCCAGCGGCTTCAGCGATGCGGACAACCAGGGTGTCGCCTTCGGTGAGCAGGGTGGAACCCTTCGGCAGGACCAGGTCAGAGGCGTGGATGCTCTCGCCGGCCTTGAGGCCTTCGATGCTGACCTCGACGGCGGTGGGAACGTGGGTTGCTTCAGCTTCGAGGGAAACCGTGGTGGCTTCGAGGCTGGCAACGGCACCCGGAGCAACTTCACCGGAAACGTGGACGGCGATGTCGACGGTAACCTTCTCGCCGGCCTTCACGGTCTGGAGGTCAACGTGCTCGATGATCTGCTTTACGGGATCGCGCTGGATGTCCTTGACGAGCGTGAGGTGCTGCTCGCCGTCGACGTCGATCGCGAGGAGGGCGTTGGAAACGCGCACTGCCAGCGTGGTGGCACGGCCCGGCAGGTTGATGTGGATCGGCTCTGCGCCGTGACCGTAGATGACAGCCGGGATCTGGCCGGCCATACGTGCACGGCGGGCGAAACCCTTGCCGAATTCGGTGCGCAGTTCTGCGGTGAGCTTCTGCTCAGACATGTGTACTCCTTGATTACTGTGTCACCCGGAAAGTCCGGGCTGGTCTATCAGCAAGGGCGGAGGTCTGGAGATCTTCTACGCCCGGCTGAGATCGGCCGCCGAGCAGCCGTTCCGCCTGTGTTGAAGGAGATGCAGACCCAGTCGATAACGGAGACTCGCAACCCTGATCCACATAATGCGGACCGGATGTGCTCTCCCTCGCCAAGGTATCCCCAGAAGTTTAGCAGCGGATCGCACTCTTTCTGAAAACGACCAAAGAAAACGGGCCACCCGCACGCCCGAAGGCGGCAGATGGCCCGCTTAAGTCAGCAGTCCGGCGTTAGGCTTTGCCGTCGAACAGGCTGGTGACCGAACCGTCGTCGAACACTTCACGAATGGCGCGCGCAATCAAGGGAGCGATCGACAACACCGTCAGCGACGGGAAGCGCTTCTCAGCCGGGATGGGCAGGGTGTTGGTAACCACAACTTCACGGGCACCGGAGTCGGCAAGGCGCTGGGCTGCGGGATCGGAGAAGACAGCGTGGGTGCAGGCAATGATGACGTCCTTGGCACCGGCGTTTTTCAGGACCTGGACGGCACCGGAGATAGTTCCACCGGTGTCGATCATGTCGTCGATCAGCACGCAGGTGCGTCCCTCAACCTGGCCAACAACGGTCTTGGAAACGGCCTGGTTGGGGACGGTGAGGTCGCGGCTCTTGTGAACAAACGCGAG
The DNA here is from genome assembly GCF_011605365.1 of Paenarthrobacter sp. MSM-2-10-13. Classification (NCBI taxonomy): domain Bacteria; kingdom Bacillati; phylum Actinomycetota; class Actinomycetes; order Micrococcales; family Micrococcaceae; genus Paenarthrobacter; species Paenarthrobacter sp. MSM-2-10-13. The sequence goes on from NZ_JAAOXO010000003.1 coordinate 64,865, forward strand.
CGGGGCGCCGCCCAGGCGCTCTGCCCACTGCTCTGCAACCCGGACTCGGCCGGTGTCCGGGGAAACAACAGTGATGTTGTCAGCTTCCACCTTGGTGCGGATGTAGTCAGCCAGCAGCGGGATGGCCATCAGGTGGTCAACGGGGCCGTCGAAGAAGCCCTGGATCTGCGAGGTGTGCAGATCAACGGACATGATGCGGTCCGCGCCGGCAGTCTTGTAGAGGTCGGCAACCAAGCGGGCGGAGATGGGCTCGCGGCCACGGCCCTTCTTGTCCTGGCGGGAGTAAGGGTAGAACGGGGAAACTACCGTGATCCTCTTGGCCGAGGCCCGCTTGAGGGAGTCGATCATGATCAACTGCTCCATCAGCCAGTTGTTCAACGGAGCCGGGTGGGCCTGGATGACGAAGGCATCGGTGCCACGGACGCTCTCGGCCGAACGGACGTAGATTTCCCCGTTGGCGAAGTCGTAGGCGTCGATCGGCAGGAGCTCGGTCTCCAGCTCCTTCGCGATTTCCTGCGCCAGCTCCGGATGCGCCCTTCCGGCGGCGAGAATCAGTTTCTTCTCGCCGTGTGCGGTAATTTCGCTCATGCCTATTTGCCCTCTTCTGTGGTTGCCGGGGATTGTGAGGATGTGGAGGCGGACGTCAGCTCGTGCGCAGCCTCAGCCAGCTTTGCGGAGTCAGTGCCCGGACGGTTGGCAATGACCCAACCTTCAGCGTTCCGCTGTGCGGCCAGGCTCAGGGCCAGTGCGCCCGCGGGAACATCCTTGCGGATGACGGCCCCGGCGCCGCTGTAGGCTCCGTCGCCCACGGTCACGGGAGCTACGAAGACCGTGTTGGAACCTGTACGGACGCCCGAGCCGATCACCGTGCGGTGCTTCTTCTCGCCGTCGTAGTTGGCCGTGATGTTGCCGCAACCGATGTTGGTGTCTTCGCCGATCTCGGCATCACCGGCATAGCCCAGGTGGGACAGCTTGGAGCCGCGGCCAATGGTGACGTTCTTGGTTTCGTAGAACGCACCGATCTTCCCGGTCTCGCCAAGGACAGTGCCGGGGCGCAGATAGGTGAAAGGCCCCACGCTCGCCTTGGCGCCAATCGTGGAACCGGATCCGTGCGTGCGGATCACCTTCGCACCCTCACCCACGTTCACGTCGGTCAGCGTCGTATCGGGACCCACGACGGCGTCACGCGCCACTGTGGTTGAACCGTGCAGTTGCGTGTTGGGCAGCAGGCGGACGTCTTCGTCAAGGGTGACGGTGGCGTCGATCCACGTGGTGGCGGGGTCCACCACGGTTACCCCTGCGCGCATCCAGGATTCGATGATGCGGCGGTTGTGCTCGGCACCCAGGGCAGAGAGCTGGATGCGGTCGTTCGCCCCTTCAACCTGCCAGCGGTCTTCAGTGACGACGGCGGCCACCCGGCCGCCTGCGTCGCGGGCCAAGCCCAGGACGTCAGTTAGGTACATCTCGCCCTGCGCGTTGTCTGTGGTGACCTTCGCCAGGGCAGTGCGCAAAACGGCGGCATCAAAAGCGTAGATGCCCGAGTTGACTTCGCGGATGGTCCGTTCGGTTTCGCTGGCATCCTTGTGTTCGCGGATACCGGTGACGGTTCCGTCGTCGGCGCGCAGGATCCGGCCGTAACCGGTGGCGTCGTCCAGCACTGCGGTCAGCACTGTGACAGCGTTGCCCTCAGCCTCGTGGGTTGCCACCAGTTCGCCAAGGAGCTGGCCAGTCAGCAGCGGAACATCGCCGTAGGTGACCACTACCGTGCCGGAAAGCTCGGCGTCGGCATCCAAGGCCTTGAGCGCTACTTCCACTGCGCGGCCGGTGCCGGGAACGTCGTCCTGGTCAACAATCAGCGCTTCCGGGTCAAGCCCTGTGACATGCTCGGCTACGCGGTCACGCTCATGGCGGACCACCAAGGCCAGCTTCAGGGGATTAATGGCACGTGCGGCAAGAAGAGCGTGGCCCACCATGGAGCGGCCGCCGATTTCGTGAAGGATCTTGGGAGTCCGCGACTTCATGCGCGTTCCGGCACCTGCGGCCAAAACGATCACCGCTGCGGGACCGATGGTTTCGGGGCTCACGTACTGGCTCTCCTTGCTCGGTATGTCCCGGGTAACCCGGCTTCGGAATGCTGCAATCCAACAATGGACCCAGGCACCGTGAGAGCCGCTACAGGTACAGAGAAGGAGCGCATTTTCCGACCGTTCCGCCCATAGGATTCGAACCTATACTCCACGGCTCCAAAGGCCGGGGTGCTGCCATTACACCAGAGCGGACCGTGCATGCTTTCGTCCCCCGAATCTTGCGGCCCGGAGGGTTTCCCGGATCACCGGGATGCACACACAAGAAACTAGTTTGCCATGACCACCCTGTGCTTCGCGACTTGACCGCCCCGCGTCTGCTCCGTGACTGGTTCCTCCACCCTCAGGCAGCCCGCCCATCAGCCCTTCCCCAGCCTACTTAGGGCATGATGGTCAGGTGAGCAACCGCACTGAACTCCCCCGGCCGGCTGCTGTGTCCGAGGCCGCAGCACGCGCCACCATTGCTCCGGCAGCGCGCGTACGAATGACCGGGCAGCAGCGCAAATCACAGCTCATAGGCATAGGACGCGCACTCTTCGCCGCCCGGGGCCTGGACGGCACCACCATCGAGGAAATCGCCGCCTCAGCCGGCGTTTCAAAACCCGTGATCTACGAGCACTTCGGGTCCAAGGAAGGCCTGTACCGGCAGGTGGTGGAGACCGAGTTCCGGATCCTTTTGGATTCCATCACCGAGGCCCTCAGCACTGAAGCCAAGCCCCGGGTACTGGTTGAACGCGCCGCCCTGGCCCTTCTGGGATACATCGAAGACCGCACGGATGGTTTCCGGATCCTCATGCGTGATGCCCCGCCCTCGCAGCCCGAGGGCGCCTTCTCCACTCTGCTCTCCCACGTCACCGCCCGCGTGGAACATCTTCTCTCCGACGAATTCGCGCGCCGTGGATTCAGCGCTTCAGACGGAGCAATGTATGCGCAGATGCTTGTCGGTATGGTGGCGATGACCGGCCAGTGGTGGCTCGACAGCCGTACGCCGGACAAGCGCGCCGTTGCCGCGCACCTGGTCAACCTGGCTTGGAACGGCCTGACCGGGCTGCAAAAAGAACCCGGGCTCCGCAGCGAAGGCTAGGTCTATTCCGCGCCCCTTACACCCAACCGTCTCTCACATCCCACCCCCAAAAACCCAACCGTCTCTCACATCCCTCGCGCCCTGGCACTTTTGTAAGCTTGGTTCATGACGGCGCCCCAGCTCTACATCAGTTTTCCCGGCTCAGCTCGAGATGCTCTTGGCTTTTACGCCGAAGTCTTCGGTGGTGAACTGTCCCTGCATTCGTACCGGGACTTTGGACGCACGGACGGGCCACCGGAAGCGATTGCCCACGGAGTCCTCAGCGGAGTCGTCTCCCTCAGCGGATCTGACGCAGCGGCGGGCGAGAAGACCGTACAGATCGAAGGGGCCATGCTCTCGTTGCTTGGAGCAGCCGATCCCCACGTTCTCCACGAATGGTTCGACAAACTCGCCGAGGGCGGCCGGATCGTGGACCCGCTCGCGCCAAAACCGTGGGGTGCATCAGACGGCCAGGTTGTGGACCGCCACGGCCTGCGCTGGCTCATAGGCTACGAGCCGGCGTCGTCAACCGACGGGATGTGAGAGAAGGATCGCCCCAAACCCGCGGGATGTGAGAGAGGGATCGCCCCAAACCCGCGGGATGTGAGCGAGCGTTGGTAATCGGCGGTCAGTGGCGTTTCGCGAAGGAGCGCATCGCGGCGCATCGGGAACCGTAGGTCGCCCCGCGACCGCAGGAGCCCCTATGCGTCGTGTCTAAGCGACGGCGAAACGGCACTGACAGGCCGCAGCACTCCTACTCGCCGAGGATTTCGGCGGCCTCCAGCCACTCCAGCTCCAGGCCCTCTTTCTCCTCGAGCAGCTCCTGCAGCTTGGCGTTGAGCTCCCCCAGGGCATCGAAGTCGCCGGATTCGGACTTAGCGGCCATCTGGGTGTGGAGCTTTTCTTCCTGCTGTGAGATCTTGCCGAGCTGACGGTCGATCCTGTTAAGGTCCTTGCGGGCTTCGCGCTTTTCGGCTTCGCTGGCACCGGAAGAGGCGGCAGTGGACGAGGACCCGGTAGCGGCTGTCGGAGCACCGGAGCCGCCCCCAACGGCGCCCGAGGCCAGTGCAGCTTCACGCAGTTCCAGGTATTGATCCACGCCGCCGGGCAGCCCACGGAGTTTGCCGTCGCCCAAGAGTGCCATCTGGTTGTCGGTGACACGCTCCAGCAGGTAACGGTCGTGGCTGACCACCACCAGCGTTCCCGGCCAACCATCCAGAACGTCCTCGACGGCGGCAAGGGTGTCGGTATCAAGGTCGTTGGTGGGCTCGTCGAGCATCAGTACGTTGGGCTCCCCCACCAGCAGGCGCAGGAGTTGAAGCCGCCGGCGCTCACCGCCGGAAAGGTCCGAAACGGGGGTCCACTGCTTCTCTTTGGTAAACCCGAGTTGCTCCACCAGCTGGCCGGCGGTGAATTCCTTGCCGCCCACACTGAAGGACCGCTTCTCGCGCTCGATGACCTCAATGACGCGAAGATCGGAGACGTCGTCCAGTTCCTTAACGTCCTGGGTCAATACGGCCGTGACCACAGTCTTACCGCGCTTGACCTTGCCCGAGCTCGGTTGGATTTCGCCATTAAGCAGTTTCAGCAGGGTGGATTTGCCGGCGCCGTTGACGCCCACCAGCCCCAGCCGTTCGCCCGGGGCCAGACGCAACGTGATGTTGTCAAAGAGCTTCTGCCCCACGTTGCCGTCCAGGAAGTCCAGCGTCACGTTCTCAAGGTCAAGCACATCCTTGCCCAGGCGTGCGGTGGCCATTTTACTGAGGGCAACGGAGTCGCGGGGGTCGGGAACATCGGCAATGAGGTCATTGGCAGCCTCGATGCGGAACTTGGGCTTGGCGGTTCGGGCGGGAGCGCCGCGCCTCAACCACGCAAGTTCCTTCTTGACAAGCTGCTGGCGTTTGCTTTCGACGACGGCGGCGGTGCGGTCGCGCTCGGCGCGCGCCAAGACGTAGGCGGCGTACCCGCCGTCGAACATGTCCACCATGGCGTCGTGGACTTCCCAGGTGTAATTGCAGACTTCGTCCAGGAACCAGCGGTCGTGGGTAACTACGAGGAAGGCGCCCTGGTTGGCGCGCCAGCGTGTCTTGAGGTGCCGGGCCAGCCAGGCGACCCCTTCGACGTCGAGGTGGTTGGTGGGTTCGTCCAGCATGATGACGTCGTGGTCTTCGATGAGGAGCTTGGCCAGCGCGACGCGGCGCTTCTGGCCACCGGAGAGGGCGTGGACGTTGGCGTGCCAGTCCACATCGCCCACCAGTCCGCCCATGACTTCGCGGATCTTGGGATTGGCCGCCCATTCGTGGTCCGCGCGGTCGCCGACGATCGCAGCGCCCACTGTCAGGTCGCCGTCGAGCACGTCGCCCTGGTCCAGGTAGCCGACGTTGACGTCCCCGCGCTTGGTGACGCGACCGGAGTCCGGCGTCGAGCGGGAGGCGAGCAGGCGCATGAGCGTCGATTTACCGTCGCCGTTGCGGCCCACCATGCCGATGCGGTCGCCATCCTCCAAGCCTAGGGTGACGCCGTCGAGGACAGTGCGGGTCGCGAACGAAACGGTGAGGTTTTCGCCGCCAAGCAGGTGGGCCAATGGGTACTACTTTCTACTGCTGGAATGCGGGGGTACGGGAGCTGGAGGGTACTAAAGGAGGGTATCGGAGATGATCCGGGCGCCGGGAACCGGACCGTGTACGGCCAGGGCATTGTGTCCACGGTGGCCAAGCTCTTCAGCAAGAACCGCGGCTGCGACGGAATCCCGGGCAAGCAGCGCGATGGTGGGACCGGAGCCTGACACCATGCCGGCGAGGGCGCCTCGCGCTTCGCCCAGCCCAATGGTGTCGCGAAGTTGGGGGGCGAGCGTGATGGAGGCCCGCTGGAGGTCGTTGATGAGCACGCGGCTGAGGGTTTCGGGATCGCCGTTCCGCAGGGCCTGGAGGATGGTGGGGTCAACATCAACGGGCTCCGGAATCTCGACGCCTTCGGAATCCCGGAGACCGTCAAGGGTGCGGAATACGTCAGGTGTGGACAGCCCGTAGTCGGCAAAAACCAGCACCCAGTCCATTTGTGCCTTGGCCAGTGCGGGTGAGAGTTCGTCTCCCACACCAAGCCCGACGGCGGTGCCGCCCAGGAGCGAAAACGGAACGTCCGCGCCCAGCTCGGCCGCCAAATGCGCGAGTTCCTCGCGTGAGAGGCCGCTGTTCCACAGTGCGTCGCACGCCAACAGGGTGGCTGCGGCATCTGCGGAGCCGCCGCCCATTCCACCGGCCACGGGCACACGTTTGGTGATTTCCAAGTGCACGCCTGTTGGCTTTTCAGACACTTCGGCCATGATGGCTGCCGCTTTGTAGGCGAGGTTGCGTTCGTCCAAGGGGATATCCACACCGTCAAGGTCCAGTGTGCTGTCCGGGCTGATGCTGACGGTGATTCCTGGAGTCTCTGTACTTGTGGCAGCCACTTCCTCATACAGAGAGACGGCCAAGTACACGCTGGCAACCGAGTGGTAGCCATCAGGCCGCAACGGGCCTACGCTCAGGGAGACGTTGACTTTGCCCGGGGCTTTGACCCGAACTGTGCGGGCGTGGAAGCGCTCCCCCACGAACGGGAGGCTGCTGGGTTTGCGGCCGCCCGGGTTCATGCGCTCACAGGGTGGCGGGCTTCGGCGATCTTGACGTAGGCGTTGATGTCCAGGACCTCGCCGCGTGCGGTGGGGTCAACACCGGCGGCAACGAGGCACCGTTCGGCTTCGGAGGCGCTCCCGGCCCAACCGGCAAGTGCTGCTCGCAGTGTCTTCCGCCGCTGCGCGAAGGCTGCGTCAATGACAGCGAACACTTGTTCACGGGTTGCATGCGTTTCCGGGGGGTCGTGCCGGGTGAAAGCCACCAATCCTGAATGGATTTTCGGTGCCGGCCAAAACACGTTCATTCCGATCACACCCGCCTTGCGCATGTGCCCGTACCAGGCAGCCTTGACCGACGGAACACCGTAGATCTTGGAACCCGGCGTGGCGGCAAGACGGTCGGCAACCTCGTCCTGCACCATGACCAGGCCGTGCTGGAGGCTGGGGAAATGCTGCAGCAGGTGAAGCACCACGGGCACAGCCACGTTGTAGGGCAGGTTGGCCACCAACGCGGTGGGAGGCAGGGGCAGTTCGGTGACCTTCATGGCGTCCGAGAGCACCAGGTGGAAGTTCTCTTCCGCCTCGGGACGCCAGGCCCGCACGGTCTCGGGCAGTTTTTCCGCCAAGACGGGGTCGATTTCGACGGCGACCACGGTCTTGGCTGCGTCCAGCAAGCCGAGCGTCAGGGAGCCAAGGCCGGGGCCAACCTCCAGCACGGTCTCACCATCGGCTATGTTGGCAGCGGCCACGATCCTGCGGATCGTGTTGCCGTCGATCACAAAGTTCTGCCCCAGCGTTTTGGTGGGGCGTACACCGATTTCTTCGGCGAGCCGTCGGATATCTGTGGCACCCATCAAAGGCGCGACGGCGGCGGGTTCGGAATTCGGTTCAGTCACCTAGGTATCGTATCGCCTGTGCGGGGTCAGGCCGCGTGGGCGCATCCCCAGTCGCTGAGGCCGTTCTTTGCGTAGAGGCGGTTTGCGATGTCAATCTGCTGCGCTTTGGTGGCCAGGCTGGCGTTGGGAGCGTAGGCTCCACCACCGTTTGCCAACCAGGTGGGGCTGGAGAACTGCAGTCCGCCGTAGTAGCCGTTGCCGGTGTTGATGGACCAGTTTCCGCCCGATTCGCACTGCGCAATCCTGTCCCACATGGCTTCGTTCGGGGCGCCGGTGGGGCCGCTGGCTGCGGGTGCCGCTGCGGCGGCTGCTGCCTGGGGAGCGGGAGTGGCAACGGGACGGGCCTTGGTGCCGACGCTGATCTTCTCGGGAACCGGCTGGGTGGCGACGTTGCTGGAGACCAGGGTGCGGGAAGCTTCACGGCCGTCGACGAGGACAAGCTTGAAAGTCTTGACCAACGATCCTGCCACGCCTTCCTGGGTCACCTTCTCTTCGCCTTTGAAGAGCTCCGCGCTGTCGCTCTTCACGCTTTCGAAGGGAACTTCTTCTGTGGCTTCGGCGGTCTTGCTGGTGTCCACGCGGGAGACCTTGATTACCATGTCCTGGACGATCGGAGCATTGCCGGGCTGGGAGATGTGGTCGTTGGCGCCCACAGTAATTCCGGTCTCCTTGAGCACGGTGGCGACGTCGGCCGCCGTCGTGGTGGTGCTGGTGTCCTTGCCGTCAGCTACGACGCTGATGGTCTTGGGCGTGGAGATGGAAACGAACGAGCCGGTTACTTCCAACGACGCTTCCTTGGGCTGGGAGATTTCGGAGGAACTGGCTACGCCGAGCTCGCTCACAAGGCCTGCAACATCAGGGGCCGTGGTGTTCACGGTCTTCCGGGCGCCGTCCAGTTCGATGGACACGGCCTTGGCCAGGTTGACGTTCACCACTGAACCGTTGTCGACCTTCGCGTCGAGGGCCGGCGAAACGCGGTCCGCGTCCTTCAGCTCGACCTTGGCTGCCTTGACCACTTGGTCAACAGTGCCGCCAAAGGTCTGGATGGAGCTCACTTTGCCGTCCACGTTGAGGGTGACGGTCTTGTTGTTGCCCACGAAGGCCACAACACCAACCACCAGCGCCGCGACTACCAGCAACTGGGTACCTACTTTGAGGAAGCTGAACTTGCCATCCGTTGTGAAGAACTTGATCACGATCGCCCATTACTCTCAGACCATCCGGGCACGGGGAAAAGCGCAAAAGTAATGCCGACCGCAAAACATCAGGGCCAGGCAACACGCCTGGTCCTGCTCTTGCTGCCGGCATCTGCGCCGCCAAAAAACATTCAACTGATTGCCCCGGAATGAACCGACGCAGTTGTCCGAAGGCCTTCCCCGACCCCGGCTACTTGTTTAACACAGTAACCGATCCGTTATAAACGAACCAAGAAACGTGCATACCGGGTATCCAGCCGGGCTGCTGAACCTGGACGCAAAAGGGCCGTTTATGCCCAGGATCCGTAGGCATTCAAGGTATTTTCGGCCAGGCGGGAACAAAGTTCGGACAAGTCATCTCCTGTCACGTCCGCCATGGACCGGACCGTGTAGGGCACCATATAGCTGGCATTTGGCTTGCCACGGTGGGGATGGGGTGTGAGGAACGGTGCATCGGTTTCCACCAGAATCCTGCTTGGCTCGGCGATGGCGAGGGCGGCGCGGAGGTTCCCGGCATTCTTGAACGTCATTGTCCCGGCGAACGACATGTACCATCCGTTCCGGTTGCATATCCGGGCGAGTTCTTCATCTCCGGAGAAGCAGTGGAAAACCACACGCTCGGGAGCGCCTTCTTCGCGCAGAACCTGGACGACGTCGTCGTGGGCGTCGCGGTCGTGAATCTGCAGCGTCAGGTCAAGCCGTTTGGCGATGTCGATGTGGCGGCGGAACGAGTACCGCTGATGCGCCAGTCCTTCACCGTGGGTCCGGAAGAAATCCAACCCTGTCTCACCGATGGCCCGTATCCGCGGATGCCGGGCCAACTCCTCGATCTCGGCGAGCGCGGATTCCAGCTCCCCGCGGGCCGCGTATTCGGGGGCGTCGTTGGGGTGGATGGCCACGGCGCCCAGTAGCCGGGGATCAGCGTCCACGGCCTGCACTGTGAATCGTGACGATTCGAGGTCGCAACCTACCTGCACGGCTCCCTGCACGCCCACCGCTTCTGCGGAGTCCATGGCATCCCTGACGGAGACCTCGATCAGTCCGTGCCTGAAGTCCAGATGTGTGTGGTTATCCATGACGGCTACGGGGAGGGGCTCCGGTGCCGGCGGGTATTCCCGGCGGGAATCTTTTTCTTCTGCTGCATCGGATGGCGCCCTGTAGGGTGCTGGGGCGAGGGAGTTGCACATGCTTCCACCTTAATCGGACTGCGGTCCTCCTTGGGCAACCACCAAGTTGTACACACTAAATTCCACATGGCACATAAATTCCGGAGCACTATGTCAGCGGCGGCCAATGTCTAGGTAGTCTGGAACGGACAAGCGGTCAACAACAACAGCGTTTAGCGAAGATTGCTGTTGCCGAGGCCACGGCTGAAGGGCGATTCATGGAGTCCAAGCAACAAGTCACCGTTGAGCCTCCGCCCGTCCAGGGCGAGGCTTACAGCACCCTGCCACAGGATGGTTCCGGGCTCAACGGGCATAGGCCGCAGGTCATGGACGCGGAACGGTTCCACGATGCCAGCCAGCGCATCCTGGGTTCCATCAATAAGGTCATAGACGGCAAAGCGGACGCGGCAAAGCTCGCCCTGACGGTCCTCCTGGCCCAGGGTCACCTTCTTTTGGAGGACGTCCCGGGCGTGGGCAAGACCCTGTTGGCCAAGACGTTGGCGAGGAGTGTGGACTGTACGGTCTCCCGAATACAGTTCACCCCTGACCTGCTTCCCTCCGATGTCACTGGCGTGTCCATCTACAACCAGTCTTCCCGGCAGTTCGAGTTCCGCCCCGGAGCCGTGTTCGCGAACATCGTCATCGGTGACGAAATCAACCGCGCTTCGGCCAAAACCCAGTCCGCGCTGCTGGAATGCATGGAGGAGCACCAGGTAACCGTGGACGGCCATTCCTACCAGCTGGGATTGCCCTTCATGGTGGTGGCCACACAGAATCCCATCGAAATGGAAGGCACCTACCCGCTTCCTGAAGCCCAGCGTGACCGCTTCATGGCTCGGATTTCCATGGGCTACCCGGACAAGGACGCCGAAATCGAGATGCTGGAGACGCATCAGGCGTCCTCGCCCTTGGTAAACGTGACTCCCGTGGTGACCGCTGCCGATGTTGCTGCCATGATTTCCACGGTCCAGCAGGTGTACGTCTCCACGGCCATCAAGGAGTACACGGTGGCCATTGGACGGGCCACCCGGGACAGCGCACGCCTTCGCCTGGGCGCCAGCCCTCGGTCTTTGCTGCAATTGTTGCGTGCTGCCAAGGCCACGGCAGCTTTGGATGGCCGCGATTTTGTCCTCCCTGATGACGTGGTGGACGTTGCCGAATCGGTGCTGGCCCACCGGATCATCCTGGATCGCAAGGCCGCGAGTTCGGGCGATACTCCACAGAGTATTCTTCGGGGCATCTTCGCTTCCCTGCCCGTTGCCCAGGAACCGCCCGGCGCATGGCGCAGGGACAGGCATAGCGTTTAGGAGACACGCCCCAATGGCGCTCATGGATCGGCTTCCCAAGCATTTATTCACCAACCGTGGCTGGGGACTCCTGGCAGCCGGGGCCCTTTCCCTGGGGTGCGCCTACGTCATGGGAAGGCGCGATCTCCTGTCCTTGGCGGTCCTGCTGATTCTCCTGCCATTGGTGGCGCTTGCCGGCGTCCGGGTACTCAAACCAAAGTTCCAGGTGTACCGCGAGTTCAACCCGTCCACGGTGGAGACCTCAAGCACCACCACTGTTCGCCTGGCCATTGCCCGTTCTTCATCTGCCACGGGGCAGGTCATCATGGAGGAGCAGTTGCCTCAGCGTTTCGGGGAGCCTCCCGCTTTCCGTTTTCCGGCCAGGTCAGCGTCAGGTGGCACCAGCCGCTACGAGTATCACCTTCGCTCGGGCAAGCGTGGACAGTTCCGGATCGGTCCGGTCACGGCAGAGTTCAGTGACCCGTTTGGTTTGTCTTTGCGCAGGCACGCAATTGACGACGGCGACCTCCTGACCGTGACGCCTGCCGCCGTCGAACTTCCCGTCACGGGCCTGGCCGGGGCGCGGGGCAATGACGGCGTGACGGCAACCCGCATCCGGGCCAATCCCAGCGACGACGACATTATGACCCGCGAGTATAGGCATGGGGACCCCATGCGACGCGTTCACTGGGCCGCTACGGCCCGCCATGGCCAGCTCATGGTCCGTCAGGAGGAGTCGGTAACCACACCGGAAGCGACTCTCATCCTTGACCAAAGGTTCACCGCCTTTGCCTCCGGAAACGGCTCCGTGTTCGGAAGCCGTGACGAAGATTCGGATTTGGTCACCAGTACCAACTTTGAGTGGACAGTTACGGCAGCGATGTCGATCGCCGCACACTTGGCGGAACGAAGTTATTCGTTGCGGCTCCTTGACTCGTTCGGTGGGCCGGCGTTCCACCGTTCGAGGTCGGCCGCGGATCCTGATGCGGAGGAGTTCTCGGGTGCGGGCGGCCTTCAGGCAATCGCCGAGGCTTTGGCGGCCGTGGAGCTGAGCGGCCCCCGGCACGTCAGGCCGGATCACCACCGGGCCGAGAACGGGGACCACAAATCCGGTCCGGAACATAAAGAGGGCACCTCCGGCGCAGCGGGCGCGGAGACTGCGGATTCTCCGTTCAACGACCACCTGATGGACAAACTCTCGGCGCATCGCCTGCGCGGTCCCCTGCTGGCCTTGGTGGGCAACCTGACACTCGCAGAAGCACGGGCGCTCGCTCCCGCGGCCGGGTATGGCGCCAATGCTTTCGCCATGGTGGTGACCGATGCTTCGCGTAACACCGACCAAGTATTGGAGATCCTGCGCCTGGCAGGTTGGAGAGCTGCGGCAGTCACCTCAAAGACCCGGCTGACCTCAGCCTGGTCTGCCTTCGACGAGGGCGGAATCGTGGCGGCAGCCGATGCCGCCATGGATGTCCGGCGTGGAGCGGCGGTGCCCCGATGACAGCTACATCACACCAAGGCTCCCCCAAAGCGCCGACTCAACCCGGCGGTCTTTCCGGCACACCCGATTCCGGCAAGCCCGCACCCGGCAAGCCGCTACGGCCACGGGCCCCGGGGGCCGGACCATACCCGTGGGTCATGGCGGGATCAGTCTCAGTGGCCGTTCTTGGCGCTGCCCTGTCCCTGAATGGAGTCCTGAGGGGCTGGGCCTGGTTCATGCCGCTGATCACCACCGTGGTGGTGGTCGCACTGACGCTTGCTGTACTCCGAGCGCTCCGTGCCCAGCCGTTGTTGGTCACTTTGGCCTCATTTGCCTCGTTGGCCGGCATCCTCAGCTTCATTTTCTGCCGCCAGGAAAGCCTGGCGGGGTTCATCCCCACCACCGGAACCTTCACCGCCGTCGGACGCCTTATCAAACGGGCTGCAGAGACAGTGGTGTCCGAAAGTGCGCCTGTGGCACCCAACGCGGGGATCGTCTTTGTCCTCTGCGCTTGCCTGGGCCTCTTGGTGATCTTGATCGATGCCCTTGCCGTTCCCCTGTCCATGCCGGCCGCCAGCGGCATTGGTCTCCTGGCTGTCATGGTGGTCCCGGCAACCATCAAACCCCAGAGCGTGGGCGTCGCCGGATTCATGGGCGCGGCCGTGGGCTACCTGCTCATCCTCGGGTGCAGCCACTGGTTCGCCCCGGATGCGAGGTTGCAGTCGGGTTCAGGACGCGGAGCCGGGCAGTTCAGGCGCTCGGTGGTTACAGGCGGCCTGGCACTGGCCTTGACCATGACCGTTCCTGTGGTGATTCCCGGGTTCGAGACCGGCACCTTTCCGCAGGGCTCCCGGCTGAGCCCCTGGGGAACCTCCAATGGGCTCAACCCCATGATCACTTTGGGCAACAGCCTCCGCAGCCCCACCGGTTCGGGACGCATCACCTATGCCACCAGTGCCAGCGCTCCCCTGTACCTCCGCTCCGTGACGGTGGAGAACTTCGACGGCGAAACCTGGGCCCCTGATGATCGGGGGGCGGGTCGCCGGGCGGGCGTGGACAGGATCGAGACCGGATATGCGATCCAAGGCGAGGTGGTCAACGCGGTCACGTCGGTCAATGCGGGCCTGTTTTCCAGCCCTTACCTTCCTGCTCCATTTGCCCCCGCCTCAGTAAACGGCCTTAACGGACGATGGACGTGGGATCCATCAACCTTGAGCATCATGAGCACGGAGACCACCACCCGCGCGCAACGGTATGTGGTATTCTCCGCAGCTCCCAAGATCACTGCGCAGTCCCTATCTCAGGCCAATGCCGTTCCGCAGGATATCTCCGAGGACTTCCTGAGGGTCCCCGGGAACCTTCCGGATATCGTGCGCCAAACGGCTGATACCGTCACAGCATCGGCTGGCAGCAATTACGCCAAGGCGCTGGCCATCCAGAAGTACTTGCGTTCAGGCGAGTTCACTTATTCACTTCAGGCTCCCGTCCAGAATGGCTATGACGGCAACGGCCTCTCGGTCCTGGCCGACTTCCTTGCAGTGAAGAGCGGCTATTGCGTCCACTTTTCCTCCGCCATGGCGGTCATGGCACGGGCTGAAGGCATCCCCAGCAGGATTGCGGTGGGCTACGCGCCGGGCCGCCTCACGGGTGAATCGGTGGCCTTGGTGGGTCAGGGATCCTTCCCCGAATACGAGGTTGACGCCCGGGACGCGCACGCGTGGCCTGAGCTGTACTTCGAGGGCCTGGGCTGGGTCCCCTTCGAGCCGACACCGTCCCGCGGCGTTCCTCCGGACTACGCGACGGAAAGTTCGGTAGCCGGCAACTTGAGCACCAACGCGGATGAGAAAGAGGTGCTTACCACCCCCGCCCCCGCTCCCACCCCAGCTGCCCCACTCCCTGGCTTGAATACGCCTGCCGCAAGTTCGGCCGCAGTGAACCCGTGGCCAGCGATCGGCGCCGCAGTGGCCGGGGTCCTGGTGCTTGCTGGATTCCTGTGGTCGCCGAGGTTGAGCCGGACGGTGCTCCGGCGACGCCGGCTCAGCCAAAAGCCTCCGGCCGATTCCGACTTCCCGGGCTATAAGGATCCTGCCCCTGAACTGGCCTGGGCGGAGTTGCAGGATCTCTCCACCGACTACGGCGTGCCGTCAACGCCCAGCGAGACGCCGAGGCATTTCTCCGCCCGGCTGCGCTCCAGCTCCGCCTTGGGGGTCGCGGGAGGACTCGACGACGCCGCGCATGAGGCAGTCGCGTCCCTCACCTCGGACTTCGAACGGCAACGGTACGGCCGAACCATGATGATTGCGCCGTCAGCGGCCGCCCGGATCGCTGTCGTTCGCGAATCGTTGCGGAACAATGCCCGCTGGTTGGTCCGCTTCCGCGCGGACTGGCTGCCGCCGTCGATGATGCAGCGTTGGGTGCATGCCCTCGGCGCACCGTTCCGGGCTGTTGGAAGGTTCGGCACGGCAACGGGGCGGGCGATCGCTTTTTCCTGGCGCAGGCTCAAAGGATTGCTCCCCCAGCGCCGCTAGGTACGGGACCGCTGACCCGGATTCAGACGCAAAGGGCCCGACGCCGGAACTTGTGGTTCCGGGGCCGGGCCCCTGCATGTGTCAACCGTTCTTGTTGCGAGAGCGGCGGACCGGGCTCCTTGGTGGAAAGAGCAGCATTAGTCGGCGTACGGGTCCGCGATACCTACGTACTGGGTGTAGAGGTACTCTTCGATGCCTTCGGAGCCGCCTTCGCGGCCCAAGCCGGACTGCTTGACTCCACCGAACGGCGCGGCGGCGTTGGAGATCACACCGGCGTTGAGGCCGAGCATGCCGGTCTCGATCCTTTCGCTGATGCGCAGGCCGCGGTTGAGGTCCTTGGTGAAGACGTAGGCAACCAGGCCGTATTCGGTGTTGTTGGCCAAGCGAACAGCGTCGTCTTCGGTGGAGAAGGTGATGATGGGCGCTACCGGTCCGAAGATCTCTTCCTGCAGAATGCGGGCATCGGCGGCAACGTTCTTCAGCACGGTGGGCTGGTAGAAGTAACCGGGACCGTCGACGGCGGCACCACCGGTGACTGCTGTGGCACCTCCTGCTACGGCTTCGGAAACCAGGGCGTGAACGCCGTCGCGGGCCTTGCCGTCGATCAGCGGGCCAACCTTGGACTCCGGCTCGGTGCCGCGGGCGGTGGTGAGTGCGCCGATCTTGGCGGCGAACTTCTCCGCGAAGGAATCGGCGATGGACTCGTGCACAATGAAGCGGTTTGCTGCGGTGCAGGCCTCGCCCATGTTGCGCATCTTCGCGGCGATGGCACCTTCAACGGCCTTGTCCAGGTCCGCATCCTCGAAGACCACGAACGGGGCGTTGCCACCCAGTTCCATGGAGGTGCGCAGGACCTTGTCCGCGGCTTCACGGATCAGGGCCTGGCCCACCGGGGTGGAGCCGGTGAAGGAGATCTTGCGGAGACGGTCATCCTTGATCAGCGGGCCCGTGACAGCGCCTGCCGTGGAGGTCTGGATGACGTTCAGGACACCGGCGGGAAGGCCGGCTTCCTGCATGACCTGGGCGAACAGGAGGCTGGTCAGCGGGGTCAGGTTTGCGGGCTTGAGCACCATGGTGCAGCCGGCTGCGACAGCTGGGGCTACCTTGCGGGTGGCCATGGCCAGCGGGAAGTTCCACGGGGTGATCAGCAGGCAGGGGCCCACCGGCTTCTTCTGCACCAGCAGGCGGTTCTTGCCATCAGGTGCTGCGGAATAGCGGCCGGACACGCGGACAGCTTCTTCCGAGAACCAGCGCAGGAATTCGGCACCGTAGGTCACTTCACCACGGGCTTCGGCCAGGGGCTTGCCCATTTCCAAGGTCATCAGCAGCGCGAAGTCTTCGGCACGCTCAGTGACCAGCTCGAAGGCACGGCGCAGAATCTCGCCGCGTTCGCGCGGTGCGGTGCGTGCCCAGTCAGCCTGGGCGGCAGCAGCGGCGTCGAGGGCGGCAGCGCCGTCTTCAGCACCGGCATCGGAGATGCTGAGCAGGACCTTGCCCGTCGCCGGGTCCTCAACATCAAAGGTCTTTCCGGAACCAGCCGGGCGCCACTGACCGTTGATCAGCAGGCCGGTAGGGACGGAAGCCAGCAGTTCGCTTTCGCGTTCAACCGTGACAGTCATGGCGACTCCTTCGTCTTGGGTGCTTTGGAGAATTGCACCACAGGGGTTCGTTGCCGGAAGTGGCTTGAATTACTGCCACGGTACTGCCCCACGAGAAGCAGTGTCTACGCCTTCACGCACTGCCACATGGTCGTCGATTTGTGCAGGTGCACAGCATAGGTCAGCGCGCTGCTAGTACCGCTGAGTAGAGCTCCCGCTTGCTGACCCGGGCCTCCTCGGCCACTGCGGCTACGGCCTCCTTCAACCGGATGCCTTGCGAAATGAGCTCGTTGACCGCTGCGACGTGGTCCTCCGGCTTGCCGGGTTCCTGTTCGGGCGCACCGGCCACCACAACCGCGATCTCGCCACGGACCTCGTTGTTCTCTGCCCACTGGAGCAGTTCACGCAACGTGCCGCGAATGACTTCTTCATACGTCTTGGTCAGCTCACGGCAGACTGCCACGCGGCGATCGGCCCCGAAACGCTCATGAAGTGCCCGCAACATGACCTCAAGCCTGTGCGGGGCCTCAAAGAAGACCATGGTGCGGCGTTCGTCGGCCAGGTCTGCAAGGCGTGAGTTCCTGTCCCCCGACTTTCGCGGCAGGAATCCTTCAAAGCAGAAACGGTCGGTGGGCAAACCGGATAGCGCCAGCGCCGTCAGTACCGCGGAAGGGCCGGGAACCGCCGTGACCGTCAGCCCGGCAGCAACCGCACCCTCCACCAGACGGAAGCCGGGGTCCGAAACTGCGGGCATCCCGGCGTCGCTGACCATCAGGATGGTCTTGCCAGCGCGGACGTGGTCCAACAGTTCACCGGTCTTGGCTACCTCATTGTGCTCGTGGTAGCTGATGACGCGTCCCTTGACTTCAACCCCAAGGGCAGTGACCAGCCGGTGCAAACGGCGGGTATCCTCTGCGGCCACGATGTCCGAGGTGCCAAGGAGTTCAACCAAACGCGCGGAAGCGTCCCCGACGTTGCCTATGGGTGTTGCCGCCAGGACAATCCTGCCCACGCCGGGAGTTGCGCCCGAGGCAGTAGCCGCCTCTTCCAGGTTCTCGTTGAAGGGAGCTTCGTCAGGGGTGCCGCGTTGTTCGTCCACCTGCCAAGCCTAATACCGCGCGGGGTTCAGGGTTGCAGGCGCGGGGTTCAGGGTTGCAGCAAGGATGGAAAGGTAGCATGGGCGGGTGAACCAGTCGCCCGTTCCTGCCACCGCTTCCGGATCCCCGGCAGCGTCCCCAGCGAGCCCGGAACCTGAAGACTCCAAGGCCGCGGAGAACAACGGGCAGTCGGACACACCGAAACCCGCAGGCACGTCGCGCGCCCATCCGGAAGAAGCCCCGCCCGCTGAGACCGGGCCCAGCCGAGGACTGCCCGGCCGGGGTGTGCCCGGCCGAGGCCTGGAGGGGCACCGCTGGATCGCACGGCCGTCCGAGGCCTACACTGCCGCGGCGCTGAAGGAACGTCTGATCGGCGCAACCCAAAGCTGGCGGGACTACCCGGCGTCCCTGCGCTTATGGTTTTGGCTGATCCCTACCCTCACGGCAATCCTGGGCGGCATTCTCCGCTTCTTCCGCCTTGATGCCCCGCACAGCCTGGTTTTCGATGAAACGTACTACGTCAAGGACGCCTACTCCTATGTGGTGAGCGGCTACGAACGCAGTTGGCCGGCCAACGCCAATGACTCCTTCATCGCCGGCAACCCGGATGTTCTCCTCAACACTCCCGAGTACGTTGTCCACCCACCGGTGGGCAAATGGATGATCGCGTTCGGGATGTGGCTGTTTGGCGGCGATAACCCCTTCGGCTGGCGGTTCAGCGCAGCTCTGGCGGGCACGGTGACGGTCTTCCTCGTTTCGCTCATTGCACTGAAGCTGTTCCGCTCACACACCCTCGGGGCGGTTGCCGGTCTCCTGCTGGCCATCGACGGCCATCACCTGGTGCTTTCCCGGACGTCCCTGCTGGACGTGTTCCTGGCCCTGTGGATCCTGGCCGCTTTCGGCGCCTTGCTCATGGACCGCGACGACGGCCGACGCCGTTTGGCGTCACGGCTTGCCGCGCAAGCGGCTGCTTCGCCGGGCGGCCTACCCACACCCACCCAGCTGGTCACCGGTCCCTGGCTGGGCATGCGGTGGTGGCGGCTGGTTGCAGGGCTTTGCCTCGGCCTTGCCGTGGGCACCAAATGGTCTGCCCTGTTCTTCGTCGCGGCTTTCGGCATCATGACCGTGCTGTGGGATCTGAACGCCCGCCGTGTCGCCGGGATCCGGAGCTGGTTCAGTGCCGGCATCATCAAGGACGGCCTGCCGGCATTCGTGACCATCATTCCCATCGCTGCAGTCACCTACGTGGCCACGTGGACGGGCTGGTTCCTCTCGAAAGACGCCTATTACCGGCAATGGGCTGCCACCAACCCTGCCCCGGGCTGGGATTGGCTGCCCAACTCCGTGCGCTCCCTGGCCCACTACCACCTTGAAGCTTACAAATTCCATCAGGGCCTGAGCTCGGACCATCCGTATGAGTCCAGCCCCTGGACGTGGCTCATCATGGGCCGTCCCACCTCGTTCTACTACCAGACTCCCAAACCGGGCACTCCCGGCTGCCTGGCTGAGACATGCTCTTCGGCCATTCTGCCCGTGGGTAATCCGGTGGTTTGGTGGGGTGGAACCATCGCGTTGGTGATCCTCTTGTTCTGGTGGGCGGGCCGCCGCGACTGGCGGGCCGGTGCCATCCTCGCCGGCGTGGCAGCCGGGTACCTTCCATGGTTCATGTACCCGGAACGCACCATGTTCATCTTCTACGCCGTGTCCTTCGAACCCTTCCTGGTTCTGGGCCTGACATATGTGTTGGGGTTGGTGCTGGGACGCAGCAGCGACCCCGTCTGGCGGCGACGGTCCGGCCTCTACATTGTGGCTCTGGTCATGGTGTTAGCCGTGCTGGCAACGGCATTCTTCTATCCGGTGCTCACGGCGGAGGTCATCAGCTACCAGGAGTGGCGGATGAGAATGTGGATGCCATCATGGATCTAGGAGGAGTCAAGTAGTGAGGGAAGCAAGCACGGACCTTCTGGTCGAGGCGGACCCGGATACCAACGTGACGGACCTTCTTCTGGAACGCTGCCATAAGGATCCGTTCGGAAACCTGTATGCGCATAACACGGCGAACGGTTGGTTGAACGTCTCCGCTGCGAGGTTCCTTGGCGATGTTACCGCCCTGGCCAAAGGCTTGATCGCAGGAGGACTCAACCCTGGAGATCCTGTAGCGGTGTTGTCCCGCTCAAGCTTTGAATGGACTTTGGTGGACTTCGCCATCTGGATGGCCGGCGGAGTCACGGTGCCCATTTATGAGACGTCGTCGGCAAGCCAGATCGAGTGGATCCTGGCCGATTCCGGAGCCCGACGCATCTTTGTGGAGGACGCCGCCAAAGCAGATCTCGTCCATACACTGGTGGAGCACTCTGCCGTCCTGGGCGAGGACCCCGTGGCCATCATTCGGATGGAGCACGACGGCGACGCACCCAACCTGACCAGCGTCTCCGCCGTCGGGATCGGCGTCATGGACAACGAACTGGAACGCCAGCGCAGCGCAGCGAACCTGGCCAGTGTCGCCTCCATCGTCTACACCTCCGGAACAACGGGCAAGCCCAAGGGCTGCGAAATCACCCACGGAAACTTTGTCCTCGTGGCGCGGAACGTCATCCCGTTCCTCCCCGAGCTCCTCATGCAGCAAGGCGCGCGGACATTGATGTTCCTGCCCTTGGCGCACGTCCTCGCCCGCGCAGTCCAGGTAGTCTGCCTCACTGCCGGCATTACTCTGGGACACAGCGCCGGCGCCAATGGACTAATGGCAGACCTGGGATCCTTCAAGCCCACTTTCCTGCTCGCCGTACCGCGTATTTTCGAGAAGGTCTACGCCGGCGCCAGCCACAAAGCGGCCATGAGCGGAAAATCCGCGCTCTTCTCGGCAGCGTCCGCCACCGCGGTTGAGTATTCGACGGCGGTGGACCTCGCCGCCCGTGGCGAGGGGCAGGGGCCGGGTTGGCTTCTGGGCATGAAGCATTCGTTGTTCAACAAACTCCTCTACCCCAAGGTGAGGGAGCTGTTCGGCGGCAATGTAGGTTACACAGTTTCCGGTGCCAGTCCCCTGAGCCTGCGGGACAACCACTTCTTCCATGGAGCCGGTGTTCCGGTTCTTGAGGGCTATGGGTTGACGGAGACTACTGCGCCCTGCACGGTCAACACACCCACTATGTCCCGGATCGGGACCGTGGGGATTCCGCTTCCGGGGACCACCATCAGGGTGGCCCGGGACGGGGAGGTGCTGGTCAAGGGCATTGGTGTCTTCAAGGGCTATCACAACAATGAAGAGGCCACCCGGGGTGCCTTCGTTGACGGGTTCTTCCGCACGGGAGACCTGGGCGAACTCGACGCCGACGGCTTTCTGACCATCACCGGACGGAAAAAGGACCTCTTAGTGACCGCCGGAGGAAAGAATGTGGCGCCGGCTCCGCTGGAGGAGAAACTGCGCGAACACCCCTTGGTGGGGCAGGCCGTGGTGGTGGGCGATGGCCGGCCGTTCGTCGCCGCATTGCTTGGCCTGGACCCTGACGGGCTTGCTGACTGGTGCGCGGAGAACAAGGTGGCAGCCATGTCCCCCGACGAAGCCGCCGCTGATGACCGGGTGAAGGCAGCGGTTCAGTCTGCAGTGGACGAGGCCAACAAACTCGTCTCGGCTGCTGAATCCATTAAGAAGTTTGCCTTCATCACGGCGGAGCTCAGCGTCGAGTCCGGGCACCTGACGCCCTCGCTCAAACTGAAGCGGGCTGCGGTGCTCAGCGACTTCTCAACGGCAGTGGAGAAGCTGTACGAGAAGTAGCGCACCACCTAGGTAGCTCCGGATCACCACCTAGTCCTTCCAACTCAGCACCTAATTCGGCGCCAATCACCACCTAGTTGGACCGATTCCCCTCTAGGTGGCGTTGTTGTCCCCGTAACGTTTCCTCACGAACCAACGTTCAAAGGGGAACTCATGTCAGATCCATCGGCTGGGCCGGCTCGGGCACTCTACTACTCCCGGGTGCGGGCAACACTGCTGCCTCGTTACATCGGGCTCACGATCATAGCGGTCGGCATGCTTTTCGTAGCCCTGTCAATGGCTCAGCAACGCGTCGACTTACTCGTCCTTCCGATCATCTTCTTTCCGCTGGGATCATTTATCGGCTTCATGACGGTGACGGTGAAAGTCGATCTCCAAAACGTCGTGATCACCTTCTGCGACATCGTCAAACGCACCCTACCAAGGGCAGGAATTGCAATTGTGACCACTGATAAAACGGCCGGTCCCAGCGGCTACGGAATCCGATATATGGGACCCGGCGTGGTCGGTTATCTCGTGGGCGGTCCCGAGGTCAATATCGAGACGAAGTCCGGCAAAACCTTCATCGCCAGCACGGACCGTCCCGACGAGCTCATTGCTGTTCTAACCGAAGTAAGCAACTAAAGAGGAGAAGCAATTGTCGAATCGAACTTGGCCATTGTCAGCAGGAGCTGTGGCACTGAGCGCAGCCCTCGCCCTAGGCACGAACGGGGTCGCAACAGCAGCACCCCCAGAAACCCACGCCGTCACGCGCCATATAGTGAAGGATGCTACGTCCGAGGGCAAAGCGCTCTTCAAGGCCATCTACTTTGGCGTGGGACCGCAGGTAGCTGAGGTTCGGGAGAAGCTGGCCGACGACTCCTACGTGTCCTTCACACAGACCGCGTCGAGCCAAGAGGGACAGGATCTGGCAGCGGACGCGGTTGTGGCTGCTATCGAAGCCAAGAATCCCAAATTCTTCGGAACC
Organism: Paenarthrobacter sp. MSM-2-10-13; assembly: GCF_011605365.1. Classification (NCBI taxonomy): domain Bacteria; kingdom Bacillati; phylum Actinomycetota; class Actinomycetes; order Micrococcales; family Micrococcaceae; genus Paenarthrobacter; species Paenarthrobacter sp. MSM-2-10-13. Next base: position 87,605 of record NZ_JAAOXO010000003.1, read on the forward strand.
TTCCACGCAGCCCTGATCAGTGGGGACGTCCTGCGGGTTGATGCAAAATTCAAGCAAGTCCAGAAGGTCATGACGGACCTCCTGAAGTCCGAGCCACAGCAGGTTACGGCATTGGCAAAGTCAGACACCGCGAATCCGTTGGCGGCCGTACCCGTCTTCATTTGGGCCGCAGCTGTGTGGGATGTCGCTGCGGCGGTCAACTACGCTGTCGGTGTCAACGTTGCTGTTGCCGCTGCAGCCGTCGTCGTGGTGTACGCCAAGGTCGCTTTCTGGCCCTCAAGCGCAACCACGGGTTCGCAGCTGGAGAGTGAGAACAGCATCTCCCAATTCACTGCCGCTCTTGCGCAGGACTGATCCGGCCGCGATTGATGACCTGCGAACAAACCGTTGAGGGTGTCCCCGCTACTGGCCGGACACCCTCGACGGGACCATACGTCCTACCAATTCATCTGCTGGCCCCGACGGCCGGCCTTCTGCTTCTGGGAGCATACTCCATCTTTTCGTCCATACCGTCAACGATCCTGACTCTGCCCTACCTGGACCAAATAAAACCGAACGCCGTGTCAGCTATGCCTCAGGGGTGGGCCTTTTTCTCCAAGTCGCCCCGCGATCCTTCCGTTGCTCCTTACCGCGAGGATGCCAGTGGCTCTTTGGAGTCGCTCAGCCGACTCCCAACCACCCGCGTCGAGAATCTCTTTGGTGTTAGCAGGGAAGGTCGCGCCCAAGGCGTTGAGGTCGCTTTGATATCCAGCGGATCCGAGGCCGGAAATTGGATGGATTGCTCCAGCCCTGTAGTTCAGGAATGCGTGGAACTCCTGCGTGACGCACCCTCGATTGCGGTAACCAATGCTGTTGCCTCGCCCACAGTCTGCGGTGATGTGGTGCTTGTGCAAACCACGCCGGTGCCTTGGTCATTCAGGCACCAAACGTTACTGAGGGATAGGGCCGATAAGGCCGTTAAGATGCGTGTGGACTGTCATGGTCGTTAGGCTCCCAACCATCGTCGCGATCCCGCGAATAGCAATGCCATTGGTCTGGTCCCCGTTCTTGGGAATTATACGAAGCCTTTTGGCAGTGGGAACCATGCTGACGTTGGTTTTCACGAGCAACGACGCACTATTCAGGCCGGTTCTTGGTGTGGGCGATTATCCCCTGTGCCGCGGCGTTGAATCATTGGGCTTGTTCTGTGTCATTCCGCGTGAGCAACTGGGTCTATCCAAAGTCCTGGGGATCTTTATCCTGTTGCTGGTGATCTCCGGAGTCTTGCCCCAGCTCACCGGTGTCCTGCACGCATGGGTAGCCTTCAGCGTTGCAACGGGCATCTCAATTCCGGACGGCGGCGACCAAATTACGTCGAACCTGGCACTACTACTAGTTCCTATCTGCCTCACGGACCCGAGGATGAACCACTGGCGCAGCGCCCGCTCAGGAGTCCGATTGTTGGCATCCCGGGCTGGAACGGCCGGAGTTTCCCTACTGGCCCTGAAGTTGCAGGTCTCTATCCTCTACTTCTATTCAATGACGGGGAAGATATTCCAAACCGAGTGGGCGGAAGGGTCTGCCCTCTACTACATCGGATCTGGCTTTTTCGGCCCCTCGGGAGCCCTAAAGGACGCTTTCGGCCTGCTGACGGACAATCCCGTGGTATCCCTTGGCATGTCGTGGGGCGCACTCCTGATCGAATTGATGCTCGCCGTTACGTTGCTGACCCCCGACAAGTTCCGCCTCGCCTGGTTCGCTCTGGGCGGTTCGCTCCATGCAGGAATCGCGCTGTTCCTAGGGATCTGGAGCTTCCAAGTAGCTATGCTGGCTGCCCTGTCCCTCCTTACGATTCCGGCTACGTCACCGGTCTATTCGGCAGGATTCCGCCTTCGTCACTTCAGGTTCAAGACGGCTTTCGTAGGGACTCGATAATCCCGAACGAATGCAAACCGGAAATTGGCGGCTTAGTGTCCGTTTAGCTGGCCCCTAACGGCGGGATTCCGAGACTTCCTGGCGAAGGCCAGACGACTCCGACTCCTCGTCTGCTTCCCGCGCGGAAGGTTCAGCCTCGTCCGCGGCCTCCTGCTTGTCCGCAACGCCGCGGCGCCGCTTGGTGGGCCATGTCAGGATGAACGTGACCGTAGCCGCCAGGAATACCAGAGCGCCGATCACAATGCCCGCGTCAATCCAGAACTGGCCCGGGAAAAGCCGGATGAGGGTGTCTTCCAGCGCGAAGGTCCATGTTCCGTTGGCAAAGAAAATCCGGTGGAATTCCGTGAAGAACTGCTGCCAGCTCAGGGCGGCCAGGACAGCTAGACCAATGATGATGACCAGCGTGACAATGGATCCGGCAAAGAGACCTCGACGGATCCCGCCATTGCTCCGCTTACGCAAATACAGGATGGCGATGATGCTGAGGATGATGAGCAGGAGCCCTGCCCCGAAGGAGGACAGGATGACCAGCTTCACGTCGGCCATATGGGAAACTTCGCTGTCCGTGAAGAGCTTCTCCCCGTCCTGATTAACCAAGCCTCCCAGATACCGGGGGCCGGCCCAGTTACTGAGGTAGTCCACAGCGTACGAGCCGTACGTCATTCGGTCGTCAGTGCTGAAGCCGTATCCGTCGCCGGGGAAACCCGGACGGTTGTACTCCACCCACAGGAACAACGGACTGGTGACTGCCCGGACGGCGAGCACCAGGAGAATGATCGGGTACGAAATGGCCAGCAGCACCTGAAAAACCCGAGGCCCTATTGGCTTCACCTTTGCCGCTTGCTCGCGTTCGGCGTTCCGTCGCGCCACTTCGTCTTCCGGCGGGCGGACCTGAAGGGCCGACGTCGGCAACGGTTCAGAATAGTGCGCCGGCGCCTTGCTGGTGGAGGCTTCGGCAAGGGTGTCCGCGAACAACGGGGTTTCAGTACCGGCGTCGGCAGCTTCAGCAGCTTTGCGGTCCGCGCGGCTACCGGGCTGGCCCTTAGCTGGCGTCGCAGTTGAATCAGCTGAAGATTTTGCTGCCACGGTGGTGGCTCCAGTGGTGGCTGCAGGAGTGGCCTCGGTGGCGCCGCCGGACGTTTTTGGCTTCATCCAGTCGAAGGCCGGTTCGTTGGGGTCCTCGTGGACGGCCGTGTCCGGTTCTTGTGGTTTTTGGCTCTTGTCGCTCACAGCGGGTTCACTTCCGTAGGCATCCACCGGCGATTGCTTGCGGCCGGCTCTCTTGTCTGCATTCGAGCCTACCGCCCGGCCTTACAGAGACACGCGGTGCCACCCCGGCTGCGACCAGATTGAAACGCAACTGTAAGCTCTACGCTGCGATGCTGCGGTACCCGGCGTCGTTGGCATCCATGTCTCCCGTGACGCCCCCGCGGACGGCCTTCCCGCCCAGGACCAGCGTGTACACCCAGTAGCCTGCCAACACCAAGGCGCCGATAGCGATCTTGGCCCATACGGGCAGGGAACTCGGGGTCACAAAGCCTTCCACAATGCCGGAGACGAGCAGGACGAGCACCAGCCCCAAGGCAATGGTGATCAGGGAACGGCCCTCATCAGCCACGGCCTGCAGCCTCGTCCTCGGGCCCGGCCGCACCATGGCCCAAAAAATCTTGAGCCCCGCAGCACAGGCGATGAAAACGGCCGTAAGTTCCATGAGACCGTGCGGAAGGATGTAGCTGAAGAAAATGTCCATCTTCCCCGTCGCAAGGAAAAGTCCCGCAGCGATTCCCAGCCCCTGCGCGTTCATGAACAGGATGAAGGGCACCCAGAATCCGGTAACGCCGAAAGCCACGGCCTGAGCTGAGATCCAAGCGTTGTTGGTCCACACTGCGCCGGCAAAGGAGGCTGCCGGATTCTCGGAGTAGTAGTCAATGAAGTCTTCCTCCACGTACTGCTGCACTCTGGCGTCACTGGAGGCCACAGCCCTCAATGCCTCCGGTGAGGTGCCAATCCACAGTGCATAAGCACCCGCCACCAGGACAAAGGCCAGCCCGCACCACAGGGTCAGCCACCGGATGCGGTAAAACGCCGCAGGAAGTGAAATGACGAAAAACCGCGCCAGATCCTCCATGAAATTCGAGCGGGCCCCGGTGAAACGCGTCCGGGCCTGGGCCAGCGCTGCGGACAAGGATGCGGACAATCCCGTCTCCGGTGCCACAGAACGGATCAAGGAAAGATGCCCGGACACCGTCTGGTAAAGGCGCAGAAGTTCGTCCGCCTCGGCACCCGTCAGCCTGCGCTTGTGCGCCAGGAAATGAAGCCGCGACCATTTGTCTTCATGTACGGCCGAGAAGGCATCAATGTCCACGCCACCACCCTAGCGCCTGTATCCACCGTGCGGTCAGCCCCGCCGCTAGACTCGTTGATGCGGGCGATCACAGCGCCCACAGAATTGGCAAAACTTGGGGGCAGGCATGAGTTCAATCATCACAGGCGAGGCAGTAGTCCTCGAGCTTCGCCCCGCCTCCTTTGCCGCGCGGGCCCTGGGCCTCATCCTGGATGTCATCTCCCAGGTGGTCCTCGCAATACTCCTAATCATCCTCATCGCCTCAGCCTCCCGGGACCTTGACGATGCCGCCATCCGAGCACTGATCCTCAGCAGCGTTGTGTTCTCCGTGGTCATCGTCCCCGTCACGGTGGAGACCCTGACCCGCGGGCGTTCCTTGGGAAAGCTCGCAACAGGGCTACGAATAGTCCGCGACGACGGCGGGTCCATCCGCTTCCGGCACGCCCTCATCCGCGGGCTCCTCGGATTCCTGGAGATCTACCTGACCTTCGGCGGCCTCGCAATCGGCGTGGCACTCTTCAACGACAAATCCAAGCGCCTCGGGGACATCGTTGCAGGCACCTACTCCCTCCGGCAACGAGTACCCTCAAAGCCCCGGATCATTCCCGTAGCCCCGCATCATCTTCAATCATGGGTGGCCATGGCGGACATCGGCAGGGTACCGGATGCCACCGCCCGACGGGCTGGAACCTTTGTACAGCAGGCTTATCTCATGGCCCCGGCCTCGCGCGTCAACATGGCCGCATCGCTCGCATCCGAACTCGCAAGGTACGTGGCACCACCCCCGCCAGCGGGCACCATCCCCGAAGACTACATAGGCGCAGTCCTCGGGGAACGGCGCAACCGCGAACTCATCCGCCTGCGGCAAGCGGAACAGCGGAACGCAACCATAGGCGAGCGACTCAGGAAACTGCCGTTCACTGACAGTTAGCGCCCCGCTACCGACTGACGCCGGGCGGCCGCCACCCGTTTGGCTCACCAGTGATCCGGTTTTGTGAGTCTTGGGGGTAGGAGTGTGTGGGGGTCGCCTTCGGCGGCGTTGATCTGCGGTTGGGTCACATAGAGCGCCCTGGAGAGGTCCGCTCCGTGAAGCTGTGCTCCGCGAAGGTCAGCTCCCAGGAGGTCTACGGCGGTGAGGTCTGACTTCCTCAGATTGGCTCCGATCAGGTACGCGCCGCGGAGATCTGCTCCGCAGAGGCGCTGGTTGGCAAGGTTGGCGCCCATCAGGTCGGCACCTGGCTGGAGGCCGCCGTCGGGCGTTTGCTGGTCTTCTGCGCCGTAAGAGGCGCGGGCGTCTTCGCTGACCTCCATCAGGAGCGCCCGGACCTGCCTGTGGAGTGTCTCGACGTCGGTGGCAAGGACCGTTGACGCGTCACCTTGGGCGGCGGCTACTACGCCCTCAGACAGGTGGTCCGCCGCGGCCGCGAGCTCGGGATCGAAGGTCCGTTGCCGGGCCTCAGCCAGGTACCAGAGCATCTCGTGGAGTTGCCTGACTACTTTGAACACCGCGAACATCGAGGACATGGATGAGGGATCCTGTGTCCAACTGGTCCCGGCGAAAGTGTGTTGGGAGACCACTTGGCCGGCACCGAAACAATCAAAGACCGTGCAGCCGCGGAAGCCCCGGGGCCGTAAGCGTTGGTGAATGGTGCAGGAAAAGTCGTCCGCCATGTTCGGGCACGGCGAAGCGGCAGGTTTGTCGATCGCAAAGTCAGCCGACCGGGCAAATCCGAGCGCGGTACAGCACAGGGCGAAGCAGTTGCCGCAGTCCGGGGTGAGGTTTGGTGAAGGTCTCATGCATACTCCAGGTGAAGAGAATAGGTCCGGTGGAAGGAGCCGGGGAACCCATCAACGGGTTCCCTAGGGGGACACCCGCAATCACCATGGAGGGCAGCGCAAAGAGCGGGGCCGACGAACCGTCAGCGCTGGAGAAATGGGTCAAAGCGCGCAGGAAAGAATCACTGCAATGATGTTAACAGCTGTACTAGCGTTGAGCGTAGCTCGCCCAGGGTATGTTCCAGTCTCCAAAGCCTTCCAGCGGTTCCACTGCCGGTGCTCCGGTGTTGAGGATCTGAACGACGTCTCCGGTCTTCATGTTGTTGAAGAACCATGCAGCGTCCGCAGGCAACAGACCGACGCAGCCGTGCGATACGTTGGCCACACCAATAGAGCTCCACGCGGCTTCGAGAGCCTGGTGAACGTAGACACCGGACCACGTCAGGCGGTTGGCGTATTCAACCACGAGCGGCGGGTAGTATCCCTTGTCTCCAGGCTTCAGGCCGATGGTGCCGGCGTTGAAGTTGGAGTGGCGTTCTTGCTCCATGATGACCGCGTAGCCGGTGGGCGAAAGCCAGTCTTCCCCGCCCAGTGAGACGGGGGCGGTGTGGACCAGCTGGCCGTCGGAGTACACGTTCATGGTCTTGGTTTTGTCGTCTACTACGGCCACACGCTGCGGGCCCGTAGTGAACGTTGAGACGACGTCCGCGTTGCCGATCATGTTATTACCGAAATCGACGCCCAGGAGTTTCATGTCCACGGTGACGGTGGTGCCTGAAGCCCAGAAGGCCTCCGGACGGATCCTGACTTTCTTGTCTGAGTACCAGTGCCAGGCCACAGGCTGACCGGATGAGACGGTAATGGCAACCCGCTTTTCCATGGCCGCTTTGTCCACTACGGGCTCGCTGAAGTTGATTTCAATAGGCTGCCCGGAGCCAGCCGTGGTGCCGTTGCGGGGGTAGATGGACGCGTCGGCCTCGTAAGCTGCGGAAACAGTGGTGAAGGTCTGTGACTTTTTGGTCTCTTTCCCCGCAGTATCAACCACGGTGAAGGAGTAGTTGTATTGGGTTTTGAACTTCAGGACTTCCAGAGTGGTCCAGGTGCTGCCATCAGGGCTGGTCTTGCCTTGCACAGGTGCCCCGCCGCTAACCGGCGCCAGCACCACGTCCTTCAGCTTGCCGTTGACCGCTTTGATCTGGGGTCCCACCACGGGGTTCCACTCCACAGCGCCATCCAGCGGGGTGATGCCCAACTCCACGGGTTTGGCCTCGGCGGTGGGAGCAGGCGAGGGCGCAACGGCCGCTCCTTGCGGAGAGCCTGCCAGCAGTCCGGGCACCGTGACCACGCCGATTCCGCCCACCACAAGTGCTGCGCAGACTCCAATGATGGCAAGGATCTTGCCCTTTTTCCGTGTGGCGACTTCCGTCATGGTTCCCGTCATCCTGTCCCCCGCAAGCATTACTGAACACCCAATTCTAGCCGAAAGGCCGGACACGCTGGTCGCGTGTCCGGCCTTTCACCATCGATTTGGGTATTGCCGGCACCGGCAAGCAGTGAAGCCTAGTAGCGGTAGTGCTCCGGCTTGTACGGCCCTGCAACGTCCAGGTCGAGGTAATCAGCCTGATCCTTGCTCAGTTCCGTCAGCTCAACGCCCAAAGCATCCAAGTGGAGTCGCGCAACCTTCTCGTCAAGGATCTTCGGGAGGACGTAGACCTGATTCTGGTACTCGCGCTCTCCGGCCGGCTGGTCCTTCTTCGTCCAGAGTTCAATCTGCGCAATGGTCTGGTTGGCGAAGGAGTTACTCATCACGAACGACGGGTGGCCAGTGGCATTGCCAAGGTTAAGCAACCTACCCTCGGACAGCACAATGATGGAACGCTCCGAATCCGTGCCGGCCTCGAACACCCATTCGTGCACCTGCGGCTTGATCTCAACCTTCTTGACGCCCGGAATCCTTGCAAGCCCGGCGATGTCGATCTCGTTGTCGAAGTGGCCGATGTTTCCAACGATTGCCTTGTTCTTCATGCCCAGCATGTGCTCGGCCATGATGACGTCCTTGTTGCCCGTGGTGGTGATGAAGATGTCACCTTGGGCGAGCACCGTCTCCAGCTTGGCCACCTGGTAGCCGTCCATTGCAGCCTGGAGGGCACAAATGGGATCAATCTCTGTGACAATGACCCGGGAACCCTGGCCGCGCAACGCCTCGGCGGCGCCCTTGCCGACGTCGCCATAGCCGCAGACAACCGCAACCTTGCCGCCCATGAGGACGTCCGTAGCCCTGTTGATGCCGTCCGGCAGGGAGTGACGGATCCCGTACTTGTTATCGAACTTGCTCTTGGTGACGGAGTCGTTGACGTTGATGGCCGGGAACAGCAGCTTGCCCTGCTCCGCGAGCTGGTAGAGGCGGTGCACACCGGTGGTGGTTTCCTCGGTGACGCCCTCAATACGGGCTGCCAGGCGGGTCCACTTCTGCGGATCAGCGGCAAGGGTCCTGCGCAGAAGATCCAGGATGAGGACGTATTCCTCCGGATCATCTTCAGCGGCAGTGGGGACGGCACCTGCAGCTTCGAAGTCGACGCCCTTGTGCAGCAGCAGCGTGGCGTCGCCGCCGTCGTCGAGGATCATGTTGGGACCCAACTCCGGGTTGGCGTCAGCGCCGGGCCAGGTGAGGATCTGCTCGGCAGTCCACCAGTACTCCTCAAGGGTTTCGCCCTTCCAAGCGAAAACCGGGACGCCCTGCGGGTCCTCGGGCGTGCCCTTACCAACCACGACGGCGGCCGCGGCTTCGTCCTGGGTGGAGAAGATGTTGCAGGAGGCCCAGCGAACTTCCGCACCCAGGGCCGTGAGGGTTTCTATGAGCACCGCGGTCTGGACCGTCATGTGGAGGGAACCGGCGATCCTTGCGCCCTTAAGTGGCTGGGAGGCACCGAACTCCGCGCGGAGCGACATAAGGCCCGGCATTTCGTGCTCGGCTAGACGGATCTGGTGGCGGCCGGCCTCGGCAAGAGTGATGTCAGCCACTTTGAAGTCAAAAGTCATGAAAGTCCTTAGGGGTACCGTGCGGATGTGGAAGAAGGCGCGTCAGGCCTTGGAATCGTGCTGGCCCGACGTTGCCGCATTGGCGGCGGCCAGCAGTTCCGGTGGCAGGAGCAACGGGATGCCGTCCTCAATGGTGTAGCGGAGCTTTACGCCGTCCGCAGCGGCGTCGGTGGAAACCAACTCATCGCCCTCCTGGACCAGCGGTGACCCCGTCACGGGGCAGCGCAGGATGGACAACAGTTCAGGACTGACCTTTGGCATGAATGATGCTCCCTGGGTGGCGCCGGCATGGCGCCGCTGGCGGATATATCTGCAGATTCCAGACTACCGCGCAGGGAGATCGTGTTTTGATCCCGACGACGAATTGCGTCCAGAGCCCGGGAAGCGTGGCACGGAAAGCGGGTGGCGTGAACGATTAAGTCGGTTCCCGGAGGATCCGCAAGTGCCCGCGGCGGGTGCCCTCGGCGCCGGCGGGCGGCTCCATCTGGGCGTGGTTTTGCCGGGCAGGAGTTTCCGCAGGGGCTGAGGCCGCCTCCCGGACCGCGTTGGCAAGTGCCAGCAAATCATCCGGACCCGGTTCCTGCGGCGTTGTGGGCATGGCCAGACGCAGGACTTCCCAGCCACGCGGAACCGTCAGGGACTCTGCATGTTGGGAGCAGAGATCGTAGGCGTGCGGTTCTGCGTAGGTGGCCAGAGGCCCCAGGACTGCGGTTGACTCTGCGTACACGTACGTCAAAGTAGCCACCGCGGACTGGCGGCAGGCTGATCTGGAACACTGACGAATGGCACCCACAACATCCCAGATTAGCGCCAATGGGCGGCTATATTCCGCATTGATGGTCCGTGCCCCGCCAACTGTGCCGAGCATCAAGTGAGAAGTCTCCGGCGTATCACCCGACGCGGCGCGGTGCGGGCCATGAGGTCGCGCTGGCGGTTCCTCGGGACTAAAGTCGATATATGCAGTCACAGCCACATGTTCCCGGGTTCAATATCCGGTGGACTGACGCCGATGGCGATCAGGCCCAGGAACACGCCGGTTCGGAAGTTCGGGGCTTCCGGCGACGCCGGCGCAACCGGCACGGACGGGGACTGCGCGGAGAACTGATGCTCCCCAACCTCCCTGGGTTCCGCACCCGCGCGGAGCGATTCGATGACATGGTGCTGGACTCCGCGGAGCGGCTCCAGGACATGTGGGGCAAGCAACTGGACGGTGTGCTCTTTGCCGTGGACGAAATCCCGCCCAACCTTGAACAGCTTGTCGCCCTGGGAAATACGGCCCCATTGGGCTCCTACACGCCCGGTGGCCGTGGCGAGGCACCCATGATCACGGTGTACCGTCGCGTGGTTGAACAGGGCGTTTCCACCCGTGAGGAACTACAGGACCTCGTCCACGACGTCGTGGTGGAGTACACGGCCGAGATGCTCGGCGTGCCGCCTGAGACCCTGGACCCGGTCTACCGGCGTCGATACCAGTGACGACGGAATAACACCGACGCCGGCAGGCGGGTCATGCTGTCAGCTGGGTCGTGCTGTCGGGCGATTCACATTGTCGGGCGGCTCATGCGATAAGTGCTGTTGCCTGCAAGGTGTGCCTAGTAGCCGACCGAGACCGGCACCTTCTGTAGCCCTGAGGCCGCATCCTGAATTGCCACGACCGAAACGTCTGTGCGTCCTTGTTTTCCGAGTACCAGCGCGCCGTACACCGGATCACCCGACGCGGACACCACATAACCGGCCACCACGGAGTTGCCGGACTTCTCTGGTAGCTCGATCATGGAGGTGGTCCCGCCGGACATATCCACGTCAACGGACTTGCCAACCTTTCCGTCGGCAGTCACCGGAGCGTAGCTGACTGTGCCTCGCCCTTCAGGGACACCAAAGCTCAGGAACTTCTGCCCGCCCCTGGGAACGGCCACCAAGTGCTGGCTACCGAGGCGGGCCGACGACGGAGACCAGGCTAAGTCCGTTGCATCTTCGGCTTTGGTTCCACGGGTGACCCTCGCTGATGCCAGGAAAGAGACATCCGAGCTGGCCCTGACGGTATAGCTGCCGGCTGGGACGCCGTCAAGGTTGAGGGTGGCCACCGTCCCGCCTTTGACCGTCACCACTCCCCCGTTGGGAATTTTGCGTTCTCCGTTGGCACCGTAAAGGCTGACCTGCACCACGGCGTCAGTAGAACCGGGTACGGCGATCTGAAGCGCCGGAACGGCATCCGCGAACCCCGGCTTCGCGGCCAGGGTTTTGACGCCAGACGGGTCTTGAATATCGACGCCGGACATGACCTGAAGGTTCGATGGACCAGCACCCGGCGAAAGGTACTCCACACCACCCGGAGCGATTCCGCGCAACACGCTCTGTTGGATAGTGGCGGCAACGGGGCCTCCCGTGCTGCGCACGTGCACGGCAAGTTGCGATTCACCGGGCGCCAGGCCGGCCAGGTTAACCGAACGGGTGGTGCCGGGAGCTACCAGGAGACCACGGGCCCCGGGCGCCTGGATCTGTCCCTCGTATCCATACAGTTCAAGGTTGACCGTGGCCGGAGTCTCGGAGGCGTTACTCACGTTCAGAACGGCAGTCCGACCAACAGCAGTGTCGGCGCCCAATAACCACGCGTCATTGCCCGGTGGCTGGCATTGAGTTGCCGCCAGGCCCCGGAGATCGCCGTCAGTGGCTGAGTAACTGAGGTTGGCAGCCAGGGACGCCTGCTCGTTTCCCATGGCATCGGCACCCACCACGGCCGGTGACGTCACCGGGCTGATGGACGCTACGCCGGCGGCTAGAACAGGCGGGCCAGCTGTGGGCGGAGGCGTACTGCTGGGTGCCTCTGCGATCCGGGCCACCAGGTCACCACCCAACGCTGCCACACTGCTCCCTGGCACTGTTCCGGCCGGGTTACTGAGCACCACTGCATTCAGGGCGCTGGTGGCCGTGGTGGATACAGGGCTGAAGTCAGCGTCCGTGCCCACCACGGTTCCGTTCACAAGCCGCGCGGGTTCGGGACACACCGCCAGGGCGCGGCCAGCAGGTACGTCAGCCTGGCGGATGTCCACGGAGGTCCCGCCTGAGGGTTCAGGCACCATGGATGTGGCGGCTACTGCCCCTCCGCCGGCGGCAAGGATGACCACTGCTGACAGGACGCCGGTGATGGCTCCCCTATTGGAGCTGCGGCTGCTGGAGCTGCGGCTGCTGGAGCTGCGGCTGGAGCCGGCGCTGCGGCTGGAGCTGGCGCTGCGGGATTTCTTGGGCTCCTGATCTTCAGTGCTTTCGCCGGACACGTTCTTCTGGTCCTCAGACACTGCTGTACTCCTTACGGAGGGAGACTTCGTCCCTCGACATGCCGGTTCGGCTACGGCGTGCGGGCATCGGCACAGCCAACAGGACCGTGAGACCGATGACCACCGCTTGCAGGATCCCGAACCACAGGGCCCAGGGGTTGGCGTACCGGATCTCAAGGTCGCCGCCGCTGGCAGGCAGCTCGAACGCCTGTGACCAACCTGATGTTGTGGCCCGCAGTTGGCGACCATCCATCCAAGCGGTCCAGCCGGGATCGGAGCGTTCGGCGAGGACGATCTTTCGACCCTCATCCCCGGAGGGCACAGTGGCGTCTACGTTTACTTCTTCGGAAGGGAGCGTACTCACAAGAGCACCTTCGGAGTCCACGATACGTACCCTATGCGCTGTATCGGCGGCAGTAGCGGCTTCCTGGTTCCGGGGCGTCACCCGCCACAGCCATCCGGCGTCGGTCTGGCCTACGGCCACCAGTCCTGGGACTGCGTCGATTCTGCTGGCCGTGAGTTGCGCGGCGTTGTCCTCGGCCTTGAGGACGATGAATCCGGCGCCAAGCTGTTCAAGGTCTGCGCGCGGATCCACGCCCGTGCCCGCCACGATGGTGGCGACGGCCCGACGCAAGGATGTGGTGGCAGCGTCATCGTCCGCGATCTCTTCACGTCCTGGTGCGCCAATGATGGTCCGAGCGGAGGCTATGGTGGACAAACTGTCCAACGTGGTCCCGGCTCCACGCATCAGTGACGAGGAGAAGGCCCCCTGTTCACCGCTGGTGATGACCAGGGTTCGCGTGCGCTCAGGCCCCTGTCCGCGGTCTACGGCAGTAGCAGGCAACGTGCCCGTATCTTCCGGCCAAACCTGACGGCGGGCGCCGAGGGACGACGCCTGTTCGGCAGCCCCGGCCGCCACGCTGGATCCAGCAGTCGGAGTGGGCTGGAGGACGTTTTGGGCAGCCCAGGCCGCCATGCCGGCAAGGGGGCCGGCAACCAGGAGTGCCATGGCGACAGCCGAAGCAACGCGCCGCACCTGGACTGGACGCCGGGAACCCTTGGGCATCCTCCGAGGTGCAGCAAAAAGCTTCTCAGCGCCAAGCACGGCAGCACCCAGGAGTAGCATGCCCGAAGCCGACACCGCAGGGCCGGCGAATGGGCCAACAATCACGTTGTTGTTAACCCCGGTGGCCACGTGACCCACCAACCAACTGCTGGCAAGGGTAGCCAAAGCAACCAACCAGAACACCCGGGCCAGTGCGGCGCGTTTTCCGGGAAGGAACAAGGCGGCAACTGCAAGGATCAGAACTGGTGCGACAACAAGCAGAGCCAGCAGTAGTGCCCATGGCACAACGCCCGGACCGAAGACCGCCAAACCGGTCAAACCGCCGTCGATGTCAAAACCGAGCGGCTGGCCGAGAAGCTGCTGCCACAGGGGAGCTGCCTCAAAAGTCAGTGGCAACCCGGGATCGGCCAACAAGGAGCGCGGCCTGTCCAGCACAGATACTCCATACGGCAGGAACAGGGCGACTGTGGGCAGGAGCGACCACCACAGCGTCTTGCCCCGTTGCCCGAGGACCACCGCAGCCAGAACCACCACAACAATGGCAGGTCCCAACAGCGACGGCGCAGAGGCAGTGACCACGGCCATGGCCAGACCGGCAGCGGCGGCAGCAGTCCACGATGGCGTCCCGTTAATTCCGGGCTTGCCGGAGAGCAGGGCAGGACGACGGCTCAGCTGTGTCCCCGCAAGGGCAGGGCCTTGGGCTACGGCGGATCCCGAGGCGCGCAACAGTGCCAGCAGCAACAGCGGCATCATGACATGCGCCACCAGGGACCCGACCCTGCCCTCGTTGATGGAAATCAGCAGTGCAGGAGCACCGGACCACGCCAAGGCGGCCGCAACCCGGAAACGGCGCTTGGTAGTGAGCGCGCCTGCCGCGAACCAGGCGCCAACGGCAGAGAACGGCATGGCAAGGATCAGCAGCCACACCATGGCGGCGTTGCCGTCCCCGCCGCCAAAGAGCGAGAGCAGCCACAACACATAGCCGAACGGATCGCCATGTCCGGGCAGACCTGCTCCCAACGTGATCCACCATGTGGACGCATTGGCCCAAATATCTCCTGGTGAGGCTGAAAGAGGGAGGAGTCCGCCGCCGGTAACAGCGCCTGAGCGCAGCAACCCCAGCAATCCCACGAGCGCGGCGCTGAGTGCCACCAGTGCGGCAACGACGGCACCTGTGCCCACCCAGCCCCGCTCATTGGTGGCCAGAGCGGCGAAGTCATCGGCAGCATCCCCGCTGGGTTCCGGGGCAAGAAGATCGGAGATAGCCGGCGTTTCGTCGGCGGGGCGTATCGCTTCGAGCAACGAGCGCCTGTTGGCACGCACCTCCCGTGAGGGCGTCTGCAGCCCGCGCACAACCGATCTGTGCACCCGTCGCGTCCTGGCCGCAACGCGGCGGCCTTTGGCAATGGCAACGGGTCGAACAAGGGCAGCGATGGTGGCCGTGAACTGCGAGAGGCCATAGCCCGGTTCTTTGACCAAAATGCTCAGCACGAGTCGGATCATGGCGCCGAACAACGCGCCCATCGCCTGGAACGGCACATTCCACCACGGGGTGTGCTTGAGGCGCATGTGGATCTGGGCTTTACGTGCCGCGGAGGATGTGCCCAGGCCATGCGGGCGGTGTTCTACATGGAACATGCGGGCACCTGGGACTACAACTACGCGATTGCCCGCGAGCCAGTTCCGCCAGCAGAAGTCCACGTCATCGCCACTGCCCGGTAACGCGGGGTCGAATCCCTCCAGGAGATCCCAGACATCGCGGCGGATCAACATGCCTGCGGAGTTCACAGCGAAAGTGTCAGTACGGGCATCGTATTGACCTTGATCAACTTCATCGGCGTCGATCAGTGTGAGGCGTTCCGCCCAGCGACTCGTCGAAAGTCCTACATCCACCAGGTGCCGCTTGTTGTCCCAGCCGAGCTGCTTACACCCCGCCACTGTCACTGAGGGCGCGCGTTCAACCGCATGGAGAAGCTCCGCAAGCGCATCAGGCGCGGGGGCGGCGTCATCGTGCAGGAGCCAGATCCATTCGACGGACGTGGTCTTGGCGTCGTTGCCGGCCGGTGCGGCACCGCCATCGGCAGCGTGTGCGGTGTGTCCAGAGGGGGCCAGCTCCTGCAGACCAGCCTGGACAGCGGCCCCGAAACCCGACTTTGCATGGTGGAACGAGGTCACCTTTTTGTGGCCGAAGGCCTCGCTGAGCAACTCCAGTGAGTTATCCGTGGAACCTGTATCAACGCCAATGGCGGCATCTGCCGACCGCGTTTGGTCCGACAATGCCGCCAATGTCCTGGGCAGATAGTTGCCGCCGTCGTGAGAAACCACGACGGCGGTAACATGCACTTCCTTGAGAATTAGACCGCTCGCTTCCTTAGCCGACGACGCTCCCGCTCGGAGAGTCCGCCCCAAATACCGAACCGCTCATCATTGGCGAGAGCATATTCCAAGCACTGCGAGCGGACGTTGCACGCTCCGCAGACCTTCTTGGCGTCCCTCGTCGATCCACCCTTTTCAGGGAAGAAGGCTTCAGGATCGGTCTGTGCGCACAGCGCATCAGTCTGCCAGCCAAGTTCGCCTTCGTCATCGAAGTCCCCCTGAGGAAGGCCGATCCACACCGGTTGCCCCGGAGTCTCAACGGGACGACGCAGCTCCATGGGAGGGTCGTCCAGGTCTTCATCCGGCCCAGCCGGCAGGTCACCAATCAGTGCCTCATGAGCAGCGAGGAGGGCGGTAGCCTGATCCTCCAAAGACTGCTGGACATTCTGGTTGTATCGATCTGCCGCTTCCGGGTCCGCCGGGTCAATGTACCAATCCCCCGGTACTTCCCTCGAACGGTATTTCACCGACGCATGTTCTGCGACGACTGCATCTTCCTGGATACGCAACGCTTGCCCCATGGCGTCCCTCCTGATTTTGCAGCTGCTGCTTGGATGTGTTTCCGATTCCCGGCGACGTTCCGGGTATCTGTGCAGCGGCGTTGATTACTAATTACACGCGTGTAACTACCCACCAGTCAAGCCGCGCCGGGATAATAATCAAGAATCTGTAGAAACGTGGGATGCGCCACGCCCAACATTTTTGTCGAGCCGCCGCGTGTCGTGGCGCAAAATGACAGCCTTGGATCGGCCCGGATGAACTTTCATTGAATTTCCGCGGAAAATTGCATCAGCTTCCGCGGGAGGCCAACGACTGGAGAAAATAGGGTGTGTTGCATTTCACATTAACGATGGCCGGCCCTAAGGAACCTGCCTAACGCCGTGGCAAGATTGACGCATGAGCATCCCGGCAGCGAACCTGATGACCGCCCTACGATCCGGTCGCTCAACCTCACCACGACTCACTTGGTATGGCCCCGACTCCGAGCGGGTTGAGCTATCGGGGCGCGTTCTGGACAACTGGGTAGCAAAAACCAGCAACCTGCTGCAGGACGAACTTGACGCCGAACCAGGGATGTCCATCAGGTTGGATCTGCCGGCGCACTGGAAATCCGTCGTCTGGGCCCTGGCTGCCTGGCAGCTGGGCATGGAGGTGGTCTTCGACCACACCTCAGCCGACCTCCTGGCGACGGACAAGCCCGACGACGGCGCCGGGGCCGGCTTCGAGGCGGTGGTCGCCGTGCCGCTCGCGGCACTTGCGATGCGCTGGCCCGGCGAGCTGCCATCCGGCGTCGTGGACTACGCCGCTGAAGTCCGTTCCCACGGTGACGTCTTCATGGCACACAACGAACCCGAGGCAAGCTTGCCCGCCGTGCGCGGAACCACCGGACTGCCCCATGAAGAACTTATTGATGGCTTTGCTACTCCACAAGAGCCAGGCGTCCGCCTACTGGTCCGCGCCACCGAAGGCTTGGAGCACTGCCTGGCAGCATCCTTGGGCGCTTGGAAGGAGGACGGCTCAGTAGTACTGGTGCATCCGGACTTGGACGTGACAGAACACCTGCTCGAGAACGAGCGCGTCAGCCGTTCGTAGCGTTAGAGATTCTTGACGGAAGGAAATTCGCCCGTTGCAGGGTTCGTCCCTGCCTCGGAACCCGCCTTCGCCTTATGGTGAAGCTCAATGATCTCGTGGTCATGCGAGAACTCGGGTTCGGCGTCCAGCTCTTCGTTGAAGACCCAGAAGCGGTACGCAAAGAAGCGGAAGATGGTGCCCAGGATGAGGCCCACCACGCTGCCTGCGATGAACAGCGAAGGTTTGTCGTTGAGGTCCAGAATGTACTTGGCGAACCACACACAGCCGGATGCAATCAGGAGACCTACAAGGTTCATGATGGCAAACAAAACGGCCTCACGAACAACGTTGGCCTGCTTGCGGTGCCGGAACGTCCAGAAGCGGTTTGCCACCCAGGAGAAAATACTTGCAACAATCGTCGCAATGGCCTTCGCCCACACTTCGCTGCCGTGCATCGGGCCGGAAAACAGCCAGATGAAAACGGCCGAGTCAATGACAAAAGCAACACCGCCGACGGCGCCGAACTTTGCTACCTCACGCCAAAAAAGTGAGGCAAGTCCGCGGATGCGATCTGCAAGTGTGGTGATCATGACCCTCCATGGCCGTTGAAATGTGGGCCGATGGGCCAAGCCCATTTTAGCGCCGATTTCCTTGCGCTGCCTTTGAGGGCGCTGTGAGAAGGCCGATACTGACACACCCCACCGGTAGAAAACCGTCCCATGGGGCGGCAGAATCAGTGATCCTGCCGCCGGTTCGGTAGGCTGAACCTTGTGACTTTTCCAGTAATTGGCGTAGTTGGCGGCGGCCAACTCGCACGAATGATGGCTCCGCCCGCTACCGCACTGGGCTTCGAACTCCGCGTTTTGGCTGAAGGTGAGGACGTTTCTGCCGTGGCTGCAGTGGCCACCGCACCCATTGGCGACTACAAGGACCTGGATGCTCTCCTTGAGTTCGCCAAGGGGCTGGACGTCATGACCTTCGATCACGAACACGTCCCCACACAACACCTCCAGGCCCTTCTTGACGCTGGTGTCAACGTCCAACCGGGCCCGGATGCCCTGGTCAACGCCCAGGACAAATTGGTGATGCGTGCTGCCATTGATCGTCTTGGATTGCCCAACCCGGAGTGGTCGGCTGTCTCCACCGTTGAGGAGCTGGTGGCCTTCGGCGATAGGATCGGCTGGCCCGTGGTCCTGAAGACACCCCGCGGCGGTTACGACGGCAAGGGTGTCAGGATTGTTGACTCCCCGGACGAAGCCTTGGACACGGCAGCCTGGTTCCAGGCCATGAGCCCGCTCCTGGCCGAAGCCAAGGTTGATTTCAGCCGCGAGCTCTCTGCCCTTGTGGCACGCAGCCCCAGTGGCGAATCGCGTGCCTGGCCCGTTGTGCACACCATCCAGGTGGATGGAGTCTGCGACGAAGTAATCGCTCCTGCCCAGAACATCTCCGTTGAAGTGGCGGCCGCTGCCGAGGAAGCCGCCTTGCGAATTGCCAACGAACTTGGCGTCACTGGGGTCATGGCTGCAGAACTCTTCGAAACGCCCGGAGTCGGAGCCGGCTTCCTCATCAACGAACTCGCCATGCGCCCGCACAACACCGGTCACTGGACGCAGGACGGCTCCATCACCAGCCAGTTCGAGCAGCACCTGCGTGCCGTGTTGGATCTTCCTTTGGGCGCTACCGATGCTTTGGCGCCGGTGGTAGTCATGAAGAACTTCCTGGGTGGCGACAACCAGGACCTCTTCAAAGCCTTCCCCATGGCGTTGGCCTTCGAGCCAGCAGCCAAGGTTCACTCCTATGGCAAGTCCGTCCGGCCAGGCCGCAAGATCGGCCACGTGAACCTCGTTGGCAGCTCGGTTTCCGACGTCGACTCCGTCCGCCAGCGCGCCACCGCGGTGGCCAACATCATCCGTGACGGCCGCAAACCGGAACAGACCACCCTTGAGGAGACTGCATGACTTCCGAAAAAACGGCCCCGTTGGTAGGACTTGTGATGGGCTCGGATTCCGATTGGCCGGTCATGGAAGCCGCGGCGGATGCCCTGGCCGAGTTCGGCATACCCTTTGAGGCAGACGTGGTCTCGGCCCACCGGATGCCCACCGAGATGATCCGCTACGGACAGACGGCCCACGAACGCGGCCTGCGCGTCATCATTGCCGGTGCGGGCGGCGCAGCCCACCTCCCCGGCATGCTGGCTTCGGTGACGCCCCTTCCGGTCATAGGTGTCCCGGTCCCCCTCAAAACCCTGGACGGCATGGACTCCCTCCTGTCCATCGTGCAAATGCCTGCCGGCGTTCCCGTGGCCACGGTATCCATCGCAGGAGCACGCAACGCGGGACTTCTTGCCGTTCGCATGCTCGCCTCAGGAACGGATGAACTCGCGTCCAAGCTCCGCGAAGACCTCCTTACCTTTGCCCAGGAACTGAACGACGTCGCTACCAAGAAGGGCGAAAACCTGCGCCACAAGGTGGAACAAGTCTTCTCCCCTGCCAATGCCTCCGCCCGGAGCTCCCGCTAGGAAGGCAGCGGTTGATGACCATGCACAAGTCCACGAATCAGCCCGGTTCCGCCCTGACTGATCCCGTCCGCTATCCGTCCAGCGCGAGTGCGCCGGTGCGGACCAAACGCGCCTTCGTGCTGGTACTCCTCACTCTCTTTGTTCCCGGCAGTGCCCAAATCGTTGCCGGAGACCGCAAACTTGGCCGCATGGCTTTGCGCGTCACCATCACGGTGTGGGCCCTTGCCCTGCTCACGCTCATCGTTGCGCTGGTGAATCGAAGCCTGCTGCTCAGCCTTGCCACCCATCCCGTGGGCTCGTTGTTCATCATTGTGATCCTGGTGGCGTTGGCCTTGGGGTGGGCCTTCCTGTTCCTCAATACTCTGCGGATCATCAGGCCGGCACTCCTGGCACCGGGAATGCGGCCCATCATCGCCGTCGTTCTGGCGGTAAGCACCGTCATCGCCAGCGGATCCCTGGGCTACCTCGCCTACGTGCTGAACGTGAGCCGGAATGCGATCGGCAGCATCTTCAACGCCGGTCCCGCCATCGATCCCGTGGACGGGCGTTATAACTTCCTCATGATGGGAGGCGACGCCGGCGACGACAGGACAGGCCGGCGACCGGACAGCCTCTCCGTCATCAGCGTCGATGCCAAAACCGGAGAGAGCGCCATCATCTCCGTCCCCCGCAACCTGCAAAATGCGCAGTTCAGCGAGGGCTCGCCCATGCGCGAGATTTACCCGGACGGCTACAACTGCGGCGACGAATGCCTCATCAACGCCGTCAACACCGAAGTCACCAACAACCACCAGGATCTCTACCCGGGGGTTGCCGATCCCGGCGCTCAGGCCACGCTCGAAGCGGTGTCCGGCACCTTGGGCATCACCGTCCAAGCTTATGTCTTGGTGGATATGGACGGCTTTGCCAAACTCATCGATGCCATGGGTGGAATCCGTATCAAGGCCGGCGGTTGGGTGCCTATCAGTGGTCCGGTCACTGACGAGGCGAACGGAATCCACGGCATGCCTGACGGCTGGATCCCGGCCGGTGATCAGCACCTGAATGGTTTCCAGGCCTTGTGGTACGGACGTTCCCGCGAGTTCGTGGATGACTACGCCCGCATCGCGCGCCAGCAGTGTGTGCAGCAGGCCATGCTCAAGCAACTCGATCCTGCCACCCTGCTGACCAAGTTCGAGGACATCGCCAACGCCGGCACCAAGGTGGTGGATTCGAACATTTCCTCCACCCAACTGGGCAGTTTCGTTGACTTGGCCTTGAAGTCCAAGAACCAGCCGGTCAAGCGCCTCACCATCGGGCCCCCGGACTTTGACGCGTCCTTCTCCACGGTGCCCGACTTTGACCTGATCCATGCCAAGGTCCAGGAAGTCCTGGCGTCGTCCAACACCCCCAAGGCGGAAGACGCCGTCGTATCCCACGACGACGCCAGTGCCGGTACCGTTGTGGCCGCGGGTCCAACAGCCGGGCTCCTGCCCGCAAGTCAGCTGCCCTCGCCGTCGGCCGATTTCACCCCCGTAACCACCACACCGGACGGCACGCCAATCACCATCGAGTTGCTGAACGGCCTCAAGGCGCAAGGCGATGAGCAAGGCATCCGTAATCTCGTGGCCACCAATGGACAGTGCGCGCCCCTGTAGGCTTGTTCGTCCGCTCCACCCCACGTCCAGCGCAACGATAAGGACCTTCTTTCGTGTACAAGATTGAGAATGTTTTGCGACCCTACGCGTGGGGTTCGACGACGGCCATCGCCGAACTGCTGGGCCGTCCCGCGTCGGGGGGACCCGAGGCCGAGATGTGGATCGGGGCCCACCCGGACTCGCCCTCCGCAGCCGTTCACCCCAACGGTGTTACCCAGCCCCTCGATGCCCTGATCGGCTCGGACCCGGTGCGCTGCCTGGGTTCCGAGAGCATCGCCGAGTTCGGGCCCCGGCTCCCCTTCCTCACCAAGCTCCTGGCTGCCGAGCAGCCTTTGTCCTTGCAAGTGCACCCCAGCCTGGAGCAGGCACGGGAAGGATTTGCCAGGGAGAATGAAGCCGGGATCCCGGCGGATGCCGCGAACCGCAACTACCGCGATGACAACCACAAACCGGAGATGATTTTCGCCCTGACTCCGTTCAAGGCACTGTGCGGTTTCCGTTCGCCGGCTGCGTCCAAGGACATCTTTGAGCACTTGGCCTCTGTCCTTGATTCGGCAGCAGTCGATACCCCCGATGTCATCAGCGGCGTCATCGCAGACCTCGGCCATTCCGATGAGTCCGCAGCGCTGAAGGCCGCCTTCAGCCGGCTGATCCAGGGTGGCAGCGACGTCTCCGACGTGATCCATGACGTGGTTGCCGTCCTGTCCGCCGGTGCACCGTTGGAGCCGCACCGCGAAGCCCTGACCGCAATGCTGGACATCAATGAGGCCTTCCCCGGAGATCCCGGCGTCCTCATTTCCCTCCTTCTCAACCACCTGTCCCTGGAGCCCGGCGACGTGGTCTACTTGCCTGCCGGCAACATCCACGCTTACCTCCACGGATTGGGCGTGGAGGTCATGGCGTCCTCTGACAACGTGCTCCGCGGCGGACTCACGCCCAAATACGTGGACGTCCCCGAGCTGCTGAAGACTGTCCGTTTCGAAGCACTGGGCGTGCCGCGCGTCGAGGCCAGCGGTACGGAATTCGGGCAGGAACTGTACCGCCCGCCCTTCAGGGAATTCCAGCTCCAGCGCATTGAGCTTGCCCCGGGCGCCGAGCCGGTGCCGTTGGCGCAAACCGGGCCCGCCGTCGTCGTGGTGGTATCCGGTTCGGTGATGCTCGACTCCCCCAAGAGCGACCTCCGGCTTGAGCGCGGCGCCGCCGCGTTCATCCCCGATATCGAAGCGCCCGTCAATGTTCACCCAGTGCAAGGTGCCACCGACGTCAGTGTTGCCTTCGCAGTGACCACCGGTCTGGGGAACTGATCCATGGAGTTTTTCCTGCAAACGCCCGCATGGGCGGCAGTCCAGCGTTCCCTGGGACGCCGTGTCCACGAGCAGTCCGGGCCCGGCTGGAGTTTCCTCGCCATTGAGGAAAAGAACCCTGCCGGCAAGGTTATCTATGCTCCCTATGGCCCCGTGGCGGAGTCCGTGGAGGCTTTCGACGCCGCCACGGCGGCCCTGGTTGCCCTGGCTAAGACCGAGAGTGCGGTGTTCGTGCGGATGGAACCCGCTGCGGCGGGGTTTACAGCGTCCGACGCCGGACCTCTCCTGCGCGCCCGCGGCTTGCAGCCGGCGCCGGTCAACCAGCAGCCGGAGCTGAGTTGGGTCGTAGATCTGGAAGGCGACTTCAAGGACGTGTTGGCCGGGATGAAGCCCACCAACCGGAACCTTTACAGGAACATCCACAAGAAGGGCGTGACGTTCCGCGCATCCCAAGATCCGGCGGACATCAAGATCCTTCTGCACTTCCTCCACCTGACGGCTGCCCGGAACGGCTTCAAACCGCAGAGCGACGAGTATCTCACCCAGGTAGCCGCTTCCCTGTTGCCCAATGGGGCGGGAACGCTGTTCATTGCCGAGCTTGAGGGCGAGCCGATCGCGGCTGCCTTCGCCTACGACTCCGCTGATACCCGTGTCTACGCCCACGCTGCCCTGGACGATACCCATCGCAAGCTCAGTGCGGGCATTCCCCTCCTGGTGACCCTGATGGCCGATGCCAAGGAGAAGGGCCTCAAACACGTGGACCTTTGGGGCGTGGCTCCCGAGGACCAGCCGGACCACAAGTGGGCGGGCTTCACCGCATTCAAGAAGTCCTTCGGCGGCCGCGAAGTCTCCTACCCCGGCACCTGGGACCTCCCCGTCAACAAGCTCCGCTACGGGGCATACCAAATGGCACGGAAGCTGCGCGACAAGCTCCGCTAGGCCCCGGCCCCTTCCCAAAAATCGCGCGCAACCGGAAATGGCCGGACGCAGAGAAGGACGGCGAGTATCGCGAAAGCGGCATCAAATCGACGAGGTACGAGGAGATAGCCGCCGAGCGATGCTCGCCGTCCTTCTGTTACGTGCGGAGGGTTTACGGCTTGCGCGCGTACGTCTCCCACTTGGATGCGTGGTGCTCGGCCTCCACGAAGCGGACCGTTCCGGACTTGGAGCGCATCACGATCGACTGGGTCAGCACGCGGTCCTTCTGGTAGCGGACCCCGTGCAGGAGGTCGCCGTCAGTGATGCCGGTTGCTGCGAAGTAGCAGTTGTCGGAGGT
The DNA here is from genome assembly GCF_011605365.1 of Paenarthrobacter sp. MSM-2-10-13. Lineage (NCBI taxonomy): Bacteria > Bacillati > Actinomycetota > Actinomycetes > Micrococcales > Micrococcaceae > Paenarthrobacter > Paenarthrobacter sp. MSM-2-10-13. The sequence continues at coordinate 111,702 of NZ_JAAOXO010000003.1, forward strand.
GACGAGGTCGTTGGTGGAGAGGACGCGGTCGAGGTCGTGTCCGGCGTCGATGGCCTTCTGCTTTTCGTCGTCCGAGGTGGGCCACAGACGGCCCTGGATGACGCCGCCGAGGGACTTGATGGCGCAGGCGGTGACAATGCCTTCCGGGGTACCGCCAATGCCCATGAGGGCGTCGACGCCGGTGCCGGAGCGTGCTGCCGCGATGGCACCCGCAACGTCACCGTCCATGATGAACTTGGTGCGTGCACCGGCTTCGCGGATTTCTTCCACGAGGGGGCGGTGGCGGTCGCGGTCCAGGATCATGACGTTGAGCTGGTTGACCTTGACGCCCTTGGCTTTGGCGATGAGGTGCAGGTTTTGCTTGACGGGCAGGCGAAGATCCACCATGTCGGCGGCTTCGGGGCCGGTAACGAGCTTCTCCATGTAGAACACGGCGGAGGGATCGAACATGGAGCCACGCTCAGCTACTGCCAGCACCGCGAGGGCGTTGTTGATGCCGAGGGCGGTCAGGCGGGTACCGTCGATGGGGTCGACGGCGACGTCACATTCGGGACCGGTGCCGTCGCCAACCTGCTCGCCGTTGAACAGCATGGGGGCTTCATCTTTTTCGCCTTCACCGATGACCACAACGCCGTTGAAGTGGACGGTTTGAAGGAATGAACGCATGGCATCGACGGCGGCGCCGTCGGCCTTGTTTTTGTCACCGAAACCTACCCAGTGGCCGCCGGCAATTGCCGCAGCTTCGGTAACGCGGACGAGTTCAAGCGCAAGGTTGCGGTCGGGTTCGTCGAGGCCGACGGCGAGCGACGGCGAAATCGTGGAATACTGCTGGGTCATTGGTGCAGGAGACACTTGAACCTCTTCTTCGAGTGACGATTCACGGGACCGGACATGGTTGCACGGGGCAACCCGGGGTTCCTCTATCAACGATCATAGTCGCCGAGTGGTCCGGGAGTCGTTGGATGACCACAGCCCCCGGCACCTGTGGTGAGGTTACCGGATGTGTGTTCCCTGCCCGGATAAGGGATCATGGAGGGGTGAGTGAAACGCAGGACAGGCCCGCAGCAGAGAACCCATCCGAGGCTGCAGCGGCCAATCCCACCGATGCCCAGGCAGCCCCGGATGCCCCCTATAAACCCGTCATTGCGGCGAAAGCTGCCAAGCGGGCCAACGCTTCTGTCATCGGCATGGTCATTGCGTTGCTGGTTTGTGTCCTGGCTTTTCTTCCCATCGTTTTGATGAACCCGGCGCCCAAGGGCGAGGGTTTCCGGCCTGATGTTGACGTCGCGGCCATCGCCCGCAACGCCACAGGTGTGGCGGGATTCACACCCGTCACCCCGGACGTCGGCGACACATTCAAACCCAATTACGCCCGGTGGGAGTCCGGCACTGGAAGCGGCGTGCCTACCTGGGAGATCGGGTTCCTCACTCCCAAGGAAAATTTCATTGGCCTCACCCAGACCAATCAGGCGAACCCCACGTGGGTTTTGCAGCAGACAGAGAACCTCCCTGTGACCGGAACCCGTAACGCTGGTGGCCAGGAGTGGGAACTGCGGGACTCCGGCAAAGAAAAGCGGAGCATGGTCCTGGAGTATCGCGGCACCACCATCGTCCTGAGCGGCACGGCTAAGCTCGATGAGTTCGCAACCCTGGCCGCCGCCGTCGTGAAGTCCGCAGAGCAGGCACCGCCTGCCAGCGTTCCGGCTACCGCAACGTCGTCTCCGCAGCCCTCCGCCTGAGAAGCCGTCCGGTTTATCACGCGCAACACTTTCACGGACTGCGGTGTCCGCGTCGTAAAGTAAGGCTCGTGCCTACTTACCTGACTCCAGCCCTGGCGTGGCGCCGTCTCCGCGAGGGCAACGAACGTTTTGTTTCCGGCGAATCCCTGCACCCCAACCAGGATGCTTCGCGACGCTCTTCTCTGATTGAGAACCAGAACCCGTTTGCCGTGATCTTCGGCTGCTCGGATTCCCGGCTCGCTGCAGAGATCATTTTTGACCTTGGCCTCGGTGACGCCTTCGTGGTGCGCACCGCCGGCCAGGTTATTGACGATGCCGTCCTGGGTTCACTCGAATACAGCATCAGCGAACTCCGTGTTCCATTGATCGTCATCCTCGGCCATGACAGCTGCGGTGCGGTCAAGGCCACCAAGTCGGCCGTGGAAACGGGCGAGATGCCTCCGGGCTTTATCCGCGACCTCGTGGAGCGCATTACACCGTCGGTCCTGACGGCCAGGCGCAATAACCAGGACGACGTCAACGACATGGTGGTGGAGCACGTGAAGCAGACCGCTGCCCGCCTGGCTGACAGCTCACGTGTGATTTCGGACGCCATCGACGACGGCCGCGTTGCCGTGATCGGCCTGTCCTACAAGCTGGACGAAGGCCGCGCGGCCCTCGTTTCCGGGATCGGCAAGCTCTAGGAGGACGTGCTCCGGCCTCAGGGCCGGAGCACGTAGCACTCCCCTCCGGGTTTTCTGTGAGGCGTCCAATCGCCATAAGCTAGCCCCATGACTTCCACCACTGAGTTCCGTATTGAACATGACACGATGGGCGAAGTTCGCGTCCCCGTGAACGCCCTGTACCGCGCCCAGACGCAGCGTGCTGTGGAGAACTTCCCGATCTCCGGCAAGACGCTTGAGCGCACACACATTGAGGCCCTGGCCCGCGTGAAGAAGGCAGCTGCACTGGCGAACGCCGAACTGGGGGTGCTCGATGGTGAGCTCGCCGAGGCTATCGCTGCCGCTGCCGATGAGGTTGCCACCGGTAAGTACGACGGCGACTTCCCGATTGACGTCTTCCAGACCGGCTCGGGCACTTCTTCGAACATGAACACCAACGAGGTCATCGCCGAGCTTGCATCGCGCGCCCTCGCGTCCGCCGGGAGCGACAAAGTTGTCCACCCGAACGACCATGTGAATGCCTCACAGTCCTCCAACGACGTCTTCCCCACGTCCGTGCACGTTGCCGCCACCTCGGCCCTGATCAACGACCTCATCCCGGCCCTGGAATACCTGGCAGCGTCCTTGGACCGCAAGGCAGTTGAGTTCAAGGACGTCGTGAAGTCCGGCCGCACGCACCTCATGGACGCCACGCCGGTCATGCTGGGCCAGGAGTTCGGCGGCTACGCCGCCCAGGTCCGCTACGGCATTGAGCGCATCAACGCAGCACTCCCCCGCGTTGCTGAAGTCCCCCTTGGCGGCACTGCTGTGGGCACCGGCATCAACACCCCTGCCGGTTTCCCGGAGCGTGTGATCGAACTGCTGGCAGCTGACACCGGCCTGCCGCTGACCGAGGCCCGCGACCACTTCGAAGCACAGGCTAACCGCGATGGCCTGATCGAGGGTTCCAGCCAGCTGCGCAACATCGCGATCTCTTTCATGAAGATCAACAACGACCTCCGCTGGATGGGCTCCGGCCCCAATACCGGCCTTGGCGAAATCGCCATTCCGGACCTCCAGCCGGGCTCGTCCATCATGCCGGGCAAGGTCAACCCGGTCATCTGCGAAGCGTCCATCATGGTCTGCGCGCAGGTGATCGGCAACGACACCGCCATCGCCTGGTCCGGCACCAACGGCGCCTTCGAACTCAATGTGGGCATCCCGGTCATGGCGGCCAACCTGCTCGAGTCCATCCGCCTGCTGGCCAACACCAGCCGCGTCATGGCGGACAAAATGATCGACGGCATCACCGCCAACGTGGAGCGCGCACGCTTCCTGGCCGAGGCTTCCCCGTCCATCGTGACCCCGCTGAACAAGTACATCGGGTACGAGAACGCTGCCAAGATCGCCAAGATCGCCGTCAAGGAAGGCCTCACCATCCGCCAGGCCACCGAGAAGCTCGGCTTCGTCGGCGAGGGCGAAGGCCAGGTTTCCGAGGCTGACCTCGACAAAGCCCTGGACGTCACCACCATGACGGCCCCGGCCCACAAGGCCTAGCCCTAAGGTTCAATACCTGAAGCACGACGACGGCCGGTACCTTCCGCACGGAAGGTGCCGGCCGTCGTCGTACCCGGAGTTTTTGTACAGCTAACGCCCCTAAGGCGCCCCCTAAGGGTCATTAGCTGTACAAAAACTCCACTGTCTTTTTGCACTATTGAGATAAGAGTGCAAAACTTTACTTTGTGAGCAATAGTGCAAATATCGACGGCGGCCTCCGCGAGCGCAAGCGGGCTGCCACGCGGACGGCGATCACCGCCGTCGCGCGTTCCATGACCGCTGAGCATGGCCTCAACGGTTTTACGGTTGAGGAAGTTTGCGAGGCGGCGGGGATTTCGCGCCGGACCTTCTTCAACTACTTCCATTCCAAAGAAGACGCCGTGATCGGCTCATTTTCGGATGAGTTGCCGACGGATGCGCTCGAAATATTCAACCAGAACACTTCCCGCACGCCAGACAGCATTTCCGGAACCCTTCTTGCTGCGCTGCATGTCCTCACAGTGACCCTGATGGAGCGCTCCTCCATCAGCCGCGCAGAGGTTCAGCAGTTCATCGCGGCCATCACTGCCGAGCCGCAGCTCCTGGGGCGGCTCACTCTTGAAGGTGAGGCCCGCGAGCGCCAATTTGCGGAGCTGGTCGCCGCCCGTGAGGGTCTGGACCCTCATCATCCCGAAGTCATGACGGCAACGGTGTTGTTCGGGGCAGTATCCAAGAAGACCGCGCAGCAGTTCTTCTCGGAGGACAACGAGCGCCCCTACCGCGGGATCCTCGAACAGAACCTCAACGCCGCACGCAAACTCTTTGCCCAGCCGCTGGCCACGAACCACCAACTGGGCCCCAACCCCCTTGAATCCTCGAAGGACCCCGCATGAGTACACTCTCCAAGGCAGCTGAACCTCTGCTGTTGACCCAGAAGCGAATCTGGATCATCTTCTCGGCGCTGATTGCAGGCATGCTGCTGTCCAGCCTTGACCAAACAATCGTCTCCACTGCCATGCCGACGATCGTGGGCAAGCTGGGCGGCGTTGAGCACCAGGCCTGGATCACCACGGCCTATCTCCTGGCAACCACCATCGTGATGCCCATTTACGGCAAGTTCGGTGACATCCTGGGCCGGCGAAACCTGTTCCTTGTAGCTATTGCCCTGTTTACCCTCGCCTCCGTAGGCTGCGCGTTTGCCACCGATTTTTGGGGCTTCGTCATCTTCCGCGCCATTCAGGGCCTGGGCGGCGGCGGACTCATGATCCTTTCGCAGGCCATCATCGCCGACATCGTTCCTGCCAAAGAACGCGGCAAGTACATGGGCCCGTTGGGCGCCATCTTTGGTCTCTCCGCCGTGGCCGGACCCCTGCTGGGTGGGTTCTTCGTTGACCACCTGACCTGGGAATGGGCTTTCTACATCAACATCCCCATCGGCATCGCCGCGTTCATCACCGCTTGGTTCACCCTGACGCTGCCTAACAAGAAGGCCGAGAAGAAGATCGACATCCTCGGTGTCCTGTTCCTCTCCGCTGCCACCACGTGCCTCATTTTCTTCACCGACTTTGGTGGCAAGAAGGATGAGGGCTGGGACTCGCCCCTTACATGGGCGTTTGGCGCCGGCATGGTCCTGGCTGCGGTTCTCTTTGTGATGGTCGAGCGTCGCGCCGAGGACCCCATCATTCCGCTGAGCCTGTTCAAGAACCCCATTTTCATTAACGCAACGGCCATCGGCTTCACGCTGGGCCTGGGCATGTTCGCGGCCATCGCCTTCGTTCCTACGTTCCTGCAGATGTCATCCGGAACCTCCGCTGCCGAATCCGGCCTGCTGATGCTGCCCATGATGGTTGGCCTGATGGGCACGTCCATCTACTCCGGCATCCGCATTTCCAAAACCGGCAAGTACAAGATGTACCCCATCCTGGGTGCAGCGCTCACCATCGCTGCCATGCTGTGGCTGACCACGCTCACGGCGGCAACCCCCATCTGGGTTATCTGCGTTCAGCTCTTCATCTTCGGCGCGGGCCTTGGACTGATCATGCAGGTCATCGTCCTGGTGGTGCAGAACTCTGTTCCGGCGGACCAGATCGGTACGGCTACCAGTACCAACAACTACTTCCGTGAAGTAGGCGCTTCACTGGGCGTGGCCGTCTTCGGAGCAATCTTCACCAACCGCTTGGCGGAGTCCCTCACTGAGGCCTTCACAGGGGCCGGGGCCTCTGCCGAGCAGGCCTCGCAGTCCACCAGCACGCTGGACCCCCAGGCCTTGGCACAGATGCCTGAACAGCTGCGCGATGCGATCGTCAACGCCTATGCCAATTCACTGGCACCGGTGTTCTGGTACCTGGTTCCGTTCATCGCCATCGCGCTGATCCTGGCCATTACTCTGAAGCAGATCCCCCTCTCCGATACCGCCGGCATGGTGGCACGTGGCGAGGCTGTGGGCGGGGACGAAGCTGACCGTCTGGAGGCACAACGACTGGAGACTGCGCGTTTGGAAGCCGATCTGGCGGCGTCGGAGGGATTCGACAAGGATCGTGCTGACGCGGGACACCAGTAACGCTAGTCCTCCACTTGGTACGCCACGGGGCCTTCGGGCTCCGTGGCGAGCCTGATGGCCTCAAGGTTTCCGGCGCTCATGTCCGGAAGCTCGTCCAACGCGAACCACCCCACTGCCAGTGATTCGTCATCGTTGACCTGCGCCTCGCCGGAGATGTACCGGCACCGGAACGTGATGTCCAGGAAGTCGCACACGTCGCCGTTGGGGAAGGTCACCGGCCCCACAACTCCGACGCCGATGATGCGCTCAGTCTCGGCCACCACCGCTGTTTCCTCGAAGATTTCCCGCACGAGCCCGGGTGCAGGATGCTCTCCCGGTTCCAGCATTCCGGTGATGAGCGTCCAATGGCCGTTGTCGGCGCGTTGACCCAACAACACCCTGCCATCGTCATCAAACACCACTCCCCGCACGGCCGGCAGCCAGAGGGGGTCGTTACCGATCTTCTCCCGTAATCTGAGCACGAACTCGGGTGCACCCATGGTGTCAGTTTTCCTTCAATTCGATGGTGGCCTTGCCTAAAGCATGACCCAGCACGGTTAACACCGAGAAGACGGGGAGCGTTGCAATTTGGCCGCAGTTAGCCCGGAACGAGCGCTTGCATGGTTTCACGCTGGAAGGATCAGCATTGCGGCAGCCGCGCCTGCCAGCATGAACGGGCCGAACGGGATGGCCGAGCTCAGCGTGCCTCGCCGGGCCACCAGGATACCCAGGCTCCACAGCCCTCCCAACAGGAAGGCCGCGAACGTCCCCGCAAAAATGTGGCTCCATCCCAGGTAGCCCAGATAGAGGCCCAGCACTCCGGCCAGCTTCACGTCGCCGAAGCCCATCCCCGGCGGGTGAACGAGCCGCAGCACGAAGTAGAAGAGCCAGAGCACGGCACCGCCGGCAATCACACCCAGGCCGGGCACACCAAAGAGCACAGCCGCCGATGCGCCCTCCGTGGGTGCATCGGCGAAGTACGCCAGCAGGGCCGCAGCCAGCAAGAGCGTCCCGGCGACCGCATAGGCCGGGAACACGATGCGATCGGGCAACAAGTGGCTCCGGACATCTATCACCGTCAACCGCACTGCCGTGACCACGAAGTACACGCACGCGGCCACCACCAGCCAAAAGCCGAGCGGGCTGTCCGTCCAGAGGTCTGAGAGTCGTCGAATCACCTTCGGATGCTATCCCGCTTTGGCCGTCCGGCCCGCTTGAACGCTTGGGTAAACTGTGGATATGGGGCGCTATAGTGCAGCAGGACCGGATTTTGACTTGTCCTCCACGTTCCGCAATCTTTGCCGTTCTTCGCCGTGGAAGTGGACCAGCCTCCGCTTCGAGTACCTTGAACGGTCCGCGCCCAAGGCCACCTTGGTCCGGGCATGGCTCAGGCGCCCGGGTGCACTGCGCCTCGAAACCCCGGACGGCCAACTTCTGCACAGCACCACCGGCATCAACGACTCCCGGGATGATCTTTACGTCAGTTCCACGCGCCGTTCGTGGCTTCTGCCGGCTCATCTTGTGACGCCCGTTTATGACGACGCCGGCCTCGTCCGCCGGCGTCCCGAGGCCGCCTACGGGGAACCCTCCTTTGGGAATGGCCGCCTCGCCGCCGCGCTGGATCCCGTGGAACTTGCCGGCAAGGCACCGGTCCCCCTGGAATTCCCGGACACCAACCCCGTCTTCCTCGAGCAACCCCGCGAGGTGGACCATGAGGGCCGGCTGGCCCTGGAAACCATCGTCACGCCCAGCCGCACGTACGTCCCCTCGGACCCAACGGAACCCTTGGCACACCCCGGCCGGACCATGATCAGGATCGACACCGCCACCGGCGTTTGCGTCGCCAGTGAAAGCCTGGACGGAGACTCCGCAGGCAAGGGCCACTGGCTCAGGATCCTTGCCGTGGACGAGTACATGCTGGACGACCTTTTCCTGGCGGAATCGATGAACCTCACGGACGTCCGGCGCCACATCTCCTGGGACATAGGCCCCGCCGCCTAAGAGCCACACGCCATCCGCGCTAAGCTACGGCGATGACATCGCTGGCAGAAATATGGCCCCCGTTCGGACTCACCCTCACCACCCCGAGGCTGACCCTCCGTCCCGTTCTGGACGACGACATCCCGGCCGCCGTGGCTGCGGCCCGCTCCGGCGTGCACCGACCCGGCAAGAGCCCATTCAGCGTGCCGTGGGCAGAACTTCCAGAGGACGAGCTCGCCCCGAACATGGCCCAGTGGTACTGGCGCTGCCGGGCGAACTTCACGCCTGAGTCTTGGACCCTGCTCCTAGGAGTCTGGAACGACGATGAGCTCCTGGGCGTCCAAGACATCGGTGCCAAGAACTTCAACACCCTCAAAACAGTCAGCACGGGCTCATGGCTCAAGGAGTCCGCACAGGGCCAGGGCTTCGGCAAGGAGATGCGTGCCGCCGTCGTCAGCTACGCCTTCGATTACCTGAATGCGGAAGTAGCCGCCTCCGAGGCAGCCGTCTGGAACCAACAATCTCTGGGCGTCTCCACCGCCCTGGGCTACGAACTCAACGGCATCTTCCGCGATGGCTGGGGCGAAAAAGTGGAAGAAGTCCAAAGGGTCCGCCTCACCCCCACCACCTTCAAACGCCCCACCTGGACCCTCACAGTACAAGGCCACGAAGCCTTTTCCCAATATATAGCCATCTAGCAACTTCCGGCGGGGCGCCTGACAAGGCGAAGGCCAGGCATCCGGCAGCGTGCGTCAAAAGCGAGGAACGAGCTAGCACGCAGAGGATGTCTGGCCTTCGCCGTAGGTGGGCAAAGCGTCGATGGGGTTAGATTTCAGCCCCTTCGAGCAACTCCGTCACCAGGGCCGCAATAGGCGACCTCTCGGACCGGGTCAGCGTGATGTGCCCGAACAGCGGGTGGCCCTTGAGCGTCTCCACTACAGCTGCGACGCCGTCATGCCGCCCTACGCGGAGGTTATCGCGCTGGGCGACGTCATGGGTGAGGACAATTTTGGAGTTTTGTCCGATGCGGCTCATGACGGTCAGGAGCACATTCTTCTCGAGTGATTGCGCTTCATCCACAATCACGAAGGCATCGTGCAGGGATCGTCCGCGGATGTGGGTCAAGGGCAGGACTTCGAGCATGCCGCGGTCCATGACTTCTTCCACGACTTCCTGGCTGACCAATGCCCCGAGGGTGTCGAACACGGCCTGCGCCCACGGGTTCATCTTTTCCGATTCGGAGCCAGGGAGGTAGCCGAGTTCCTGGCCGCCTACCGCGTAAAGGGGGCGGAACACCACCACTTTGCGGTGTTCCTGGCGTTCCAGGACGGCTTCCAGGCCCGCGCAGAGGGCTAGTGCGGACTTGCCGGTGCCTGCGCGGCCACCGATGGAGACGATGCCCACGGCGGGGTCCATGAGGAGATCGATGGCCAACCGTTGTTCTGCTGAACGTCCGTGGAGTCCGAAGACGTCACGGTCGCCTTTGACGAGCCGGACCTGCTTGTCTGCCCCAACCCGGCCCAGCGCGGAGCCGCGGTTGGAGAGGAGAACGAGTCCTGTGTTGACGGGCAGTTCCGCGGCTGCGGGGATAAAAGCTGGTTCGTGACCGTAGAGGGTAGTGATTTCTTCCTCGGTGGCGTCCACTTCGGCCATGCCCGTCCAGCCGGAGTCTTTGACGAGTTCGTTGCGGTACTCGTCAGCTTGAAGTCCCATGGCAGAGGCTTTGACGCGCATGGGGAGGTCTTTGGACACGACGGTTACGTTGTGGCCCTCGTTGGCCAGGTTCTTGGCGACAGCCAGGATGCGGCTGTCGTTGTCTCCCCCACGGAATCCCGCGGGCAACACTTCCGGGGAGATGTGGTTCATTTCCACCCTGAGCATTCCGCCGTCTTTGCCGATGGGGATGGAATGGTCCAGTCCGCCGTGTTCGATTCTGAGGTCATCCAGGAGCCTCAGCGCTTTCCGGGCAAAGTAGCCCAGTTCGGGGTCGTGGCGTTTCCCTTCCAGTTCGCTGATGACCACGATGGGGACAATCACCTCGTGTTCGGCGAAGCGCAACAGTGCGTGTGGATCGGATAGCAGGACGGACGTATCGATCACGTAGCTGCGGCCTGTGGCGGATGGTGTGGTCCGCCCTTGTGGTGAGACCCGCTTGGCGCGAGAGGTAGCTGCACTTTCCCCGTCGGAAACCATTGCGGGCAGTTGCTCAGAAATAGCCACATCGACTCCAGCCCCGGGCAGTTCGCCCGGCCTAATGGTGAAGCGGCTCGGCCGGAAGGCCGGGCGTGGCCTCCCATGTAACTGGTGCGATAGTCCGCTCCATATACTGGCCTCCCCGATCAGCGGGCGGTTTTGCCTGCTGATGGGATTAACGTAATCCTCAGCACATTCATTTCCGCAGTCCACGCCCGGCAAGTCGCATGTCCGACTCGTTAAATTTTGGTAAACCGGGGTCGCCTACGCGCCGAACCGCCGCTGGCGCCCGGCATAGTCCCTGAGCGCGCGGAGAAAATCGACCTTCCGGAAGGCCGGCCAGAGAGCTTCGCAGAAGTAAAACTCGCTGTAGGCGCTTTGCCACATGAGGAAGCCTGAGAGCCGCTGCTCGCCTGAGGTTCGGATCACCAGGTCCGGATCGGGTTGGCCGCGGGTGTAGAGGAACCTGGAGATGTCGTCCACCGAAAGTTCATTTGCGACGTCGGACATGCTGCGTCCTTTGGCGTCGGCGTCGTGCAGGAGTTCGCGTACGGCGTCGACGATTTCGCGGCGGCCGCCGTAGCCCACGGCCACGTTCACGTGGATTTTTTCGTGGACGGGGGTGCGGGCGGTGAGTTTGTTGAGGCGCTCGGCCAGGTAATCCGGGAGGAGTTCCGGTGCGCCCATGGCGTGGACGGAGACGTCTTCGTCTTCGTCAAGGCGGTCCATGGTGTTGGCGATGATGCCCATGAGCAGGTCCAGTTCTTCGCCGGAGCGGCTCATGTTGTCCGTGGAGAGCATGTAGAGGGTGACTACCTTGACGCCGAGTTCCTGGCACCAGCCGAGGAACTCGTGGATCTTGTCGGCCCCAGCCTGGTGTCCTTGGCTGGTGGGCGCATTGAACTGCCGGGCCCACCGACGGTTTCCATCCACCATGACGCCGATATGCCGCGGGATTCTGTCTTGCTTGAGGGAACGCAGTAGCTTGCGCTCGTAGAAGCCATAGAGGAAACCGGGCAGCTCCACCGGACTCACCTGACTTCCTTACTTGTACGACGACGGCGCACATCCAAGGCTACCGTCCCCAGCTGCCACCCCGGTGCAGTCGCCGGTCAAATTCGGCCCGCTCTTTGTTACCAGTGGGTAACTTACCGAAACGTAAGTTATTCTTGTCCCATGGCTGAGATCCTTGACACCAAGCCCCTTTGGCGTGGCTGGATCCACGCCGTCGCCGCTCCCTTCGCACTCGCTGCAGGGATAATCCTGGTGACCGTCGCCCCTACCCCGGACCGCAAGATCACGTCAGCCATTTACGCGTTGACGGGCTTTCTGCTGTTTGGCGTCAGCGCCGTTTACCACCGCGGAAACTGGTCACCCAAGGTCCGAATGCTGCTCAAGCGGCTGGACCACACCAACATCATGCTGGTGATCGCCGGTAGCTACACGCCCCTGGCGTGGTCCCTCCTGGAGCGCTCACAGGCCGTGACCCTGCTCTGGCTGGTGTGGTCCGGAGCCATAGTTGGCGTTCTCTTCCGCATTCTGTGGACGCACGCTCCCCGCTGGCTCTACGTTCCGGTCTATATCGCCTTGGGCTGCGGAGCTTTGTTCTATCTGCCCCAGTTCTTCACTGCCAACGCCCCTGCAGCGATACTCATTTGCGTGGGCGGCGCGCTGTACATTGCCGGCGCTGTCTTTTACGCCATCAAGAGACCGAACTTCAGTGCCCGGCACTTCGGCTTCCACGAGCTCTTCCATGCCTTCACGGTGCTGGCCTTCGCCGCGCACTTCGTGGCGATCATGATGGCAGTGCTGAGCTAGGCCGGATTCAGCGGCCTCGAGGGCCGCTTTCGCCGCTCTCCTCAGCCGAGCTGCCGGCGTCGTCTCCAGCTTCGGCAGCCAGGCGCGCTTCCTCAACCTGTGCGCGGTAGCGGACCCGCCGAATCCTGCGAACCATGTCCACAATCAAAAACGTGGTCAGAATCACAATGAAGGCCGTGAGGACGAAGCCCCACGTACCGGGCGTCACCTGATCCTCGGACAGGCCAGGCCGCAGCGTGCCCGTGGGATCAGGCGACGGAGTGACGGTCAGGGCAAGAATCAAGTGATGCACTTTCAAACCTTCTATGGGAGCTGATGCGTGCCGACTGGCAGCGCGTGGCCGGTAAGCCGGCTGGTCACACAGTAATTTCTACGAGCGATAGAAACTACCGGCTTTCCTATCTTATCCCCGCGAACAGGTCCTTTTCCGGCAGCTCTGAAGGGACCCGGGACTTGATCAGGGTGTAGTCCTCCCATGGCCACGTCGACCGCTGCAGATCCGGTGACACTGCGAAGAAGAAGCCGAGGGGGTCGATCTGGGTCCTGTGTGCACGGAGAGCGTCATCCCGGGCCTCAAAGAAATCACCGCATTCAACCTGGGTGGTGGTCCGGTGCCCTGCCTCCGGTGCAGTGTGGCCTTCTGCGTCGGTTTCCAGCCACGCAGCCAGCCGCTCGGCGTAGGGAGATTGCAGGCCCGCTGCTTCCAACGCAAAATGCAGCGCACGGAACCGATCCGGGCTGAAGGCGCGGTCGTAGTAGAGCTTGCTGGGCGCCCATGGCTCACCCATGCCCGGGTAGCGCCCGGCATCGCCAGCGGCCTCAAAAGCTTCCACGGCAACCTTATGGGCCATGATGTGGTCCGGGTGCGGGTAACCACCGTTTTCGTCATAGCTGAGGATGACGTGCGGCTTGAAGTTACGCACCAGCCGCACCAAGGGCGCAGTGGCGCGCTCCAGCGGCTGCAAGGCAAAGCAACCGGGCGGCAGCGGCGGGAGGGGGTCACCTTCGGGAAGGCCCGAGTCCACAAAGCCCAGCCAACGCTGCTGGATTCCCAGTACGGCGGCTGCGTTTGCCATCTCGATGCGACGGGCGCCGGCCATGTCCCGCTTGGGGTGGGGGGCCTCTTCCATGGCAGGGTTCTGGATGTCTCCGCGCGAGCCATCCGTGCAGGTGGCAACCATGACGTCCACTCCGGCAGCGGCGTACATCGCCATGGTTGCAGCGCCCTTGCTGGACTCATCGTCCGGGTGGGCGTGGACGGCGAGCAGCCGGAGCTGCTGGTCGGAACTGCTGGACGCTGTCACGTGACGGCTCCTCTTTCATGGATCGAGCTTGGGGGCGGTGATGGGGCGCCGGGATCGGCACTAAACTGGATGGGTGACTTCAGAGGACCTATCGGCCACCCGAGTACCGGCAAGCTCCAGCCTAGCCAATCGTTACGGCGGTCAAAAGCGCGCCATGACGCGCAAGACCAAGCGGAACATCGTCATCGCCGCCTTGGTCCTGGGGATTGGGTTCGCCGCCTACGTGGCAACGGGCTCCGCGCAGGCCCCGGTCACGTTCAAGGACATTGGGTACAGCACGGTGGACGACACCCAGGCAGAGGTTGATTACCAGGTCACAAAGTACCCCGGAGCTACAGCCAAATGTGCCATCAAGGCCTTGGATTCGAAGTTCGCGGTGGTGGGCTGGAAGGTAGTGGAAATCGGGCCCAACGATCCCCAGGATGATCCCGACGGCGGCAGCACCACCGCGCAGCGAACTGTCCTAAGGACCGAGTCCCCGGCTGTCTCGGGAGTGGTGGACAACTGCTGGATCGTGGACAGCGGCAAATAGCATCTCGTGTGAGCCAAGACTCAACCGGTTTGGGTTCGTCCAAAGGATTTACTACAATGGATGAAACCTTCACCCCGTTAAGTTGGTTACTGAGTATCACGAGTGGCCACCTCGGCGGGGTCTTTTTGCATTGTCAGATCTAGAGGAGAAATCCGTGTCTACCACCAACAGCGCCACTGCAGCTTGGCTCACCCAGGAAGCATTCGATCGCTTGACGGCTGAGCTGGACCACCTTTCCGGCGCTGGCCGGGCGGATATTGTCCAGAAGATCGAAGCTGCCCGCCAGGAAGGCGACCTCAAGGAAAACGGCGGCTACCACGCAGCCAAAGAGGAGCAGGGCAAGATCGAGGCACGTATCCGCCAGCTCACCGCCCTTCTGCGCGACGCCCATGTGGGCGAGGCCCCGGCAGATGACGGAATCGTTGAGCCCGGCATGCTGGTTATTGCCCGCATCGCCGGTGACGAAGAGAAGTTCCTTTTGGGTTCGCGTGAAATCGCCGGTGACTCGGACATTGACGTCTTCAGCGAGAAATCGCCCCTGGGCGCAGCGATCATCGGACACAAGGAGGGCGACAAGCTGAGCTACATCGCTCCCAACGGTAAGGAAATTCCGGTGGAGATCGTTTCGGCCAAGCCGTACGCAGGCTAAGCGGCGGCTCACCCGGCCTGAGAACACGACGCCGGTCCACCCCTTTTCGGGGTGGACCGGCGTTTTTCGTGTGCTCACCCAACTGGTCGTCGTGCACTCAGTTGTGTAGGGGCACGCTGGTAGGGGTGGGGGCGGTTGGGTTAGTGGCGGTTGGGTTAGAGTACGGCGGGCTTGGGCTTGGGACGCAGCAGGATAGCAGCAACGACGCCGCCTATTGCCCCGCCGAGGTGCGCCTGCCACGAGATGTAACCCATGACCGTGGGAAGCACGCCGAAGAGGATGCTGCCGTAGGCCATGAACAGCACCACGGAGAGCAGGATTTGCCACCAGCTGCGGTTGAAGAATCCACGCACCAGCAAGAACGCGAAGAACCCGAACACCAGTCCGGATGCCCCCACGGTCACCCCTCCCCCGCCGATCAGCCACACCGCCAGCCCTGACCCGAGCCAGCTGAATGCCAACGCCGTGATGAACACGCGGATGCCGGACAGGAACACCAGGAAGCCGAAGATGATCAGCGGCAGCGTGTTGGACAGAAGGTGGTTGAAGTTGGCGTGCAGCAGCGGAAAGGTCAGGATGTCCAGTACCCCGTCAATGGAGCGGGAGCGCAGACCAAAGGTGGAGTTCAGTCCGTGGCGCATCAAGGTATTGAGGATCTCTATGACGTAGAGCAGGACAACGAAGCCGCCCATAAAGAGCAGGCCGCCTTTCGCCCGCCCGGCCAAAGATTCGCGCGCCTCTTCCTTTGATTCCTCAGGCATTCCAAGCACCATGGGCGCCCCTTCCGTCAGTGCACCACGATCGGCTGGAAGCCCTCGGCCCGCAGTGCACCGAGAACCTGCTCGCCGTGTTCGTGGCCTTTGGTTTCCAGGTTGATAGTGATGGAGACGTCCCCCATGCTGATGGAACCACCCAAACGGGTGTGGTCCAGGCCGGTGACGTTGGCATCGTTTTCAGCGATGATGCGGGCTATGGTGGCCAACGAACCCGGCCGGTCATCGAGCATCATGCGGACCGTCATGAAACGGCCTGCGGCCGAGAGACCGCGCTGGATGACTTTGAGCATGAGCATGGGATCGATGTTGCCGCCGGAAAGCACGACGGCGGTGTTCCCCGGGTTGTCGATCTTGCCGTCCATCAGTGCGGCTACTCCGACCGCCCCGGCTGGCTCCACCACCATCTTGGCGCGCTCGAGGAGGAAGATCAGGGCACGGGCGAGCGAGTCCTCGCTCACGGTGACTACGTCGTCAACAAGCTCGCGGATGATGCTGAAGGGCAGTTGCCCCGGACGTCCTACCGCAATGCCGTCGGCCATGGTGGTGACCTTTTTCAGTGGCACCAAGGCATCGGCGGCAAGTGAGGGCGGGTAGGCGGCGGCGTTTTCTGCCTGTACGCCGATCACCCTGATCTCGCGGCCAAGTTCCTTGGCCCTGGCCTTGATGGCCACAGCTACGCCTGCCAGCAGCCCGCCGCCGCCAACACCCATGAGGATGGTGTCTACGTTGGGGATCTGGTCCAGGATTTCGAGCCCGATGGTGCCCTGTCCGGCAACAACATCCACGTTGTCAAAGGGGTGGACAAACACTGCGCCTGTCTCGTTGGCGTAGCGTTGCGCTTCCGCCAAGGCCTCATCCACGTTGTGGCCGTGCAGGACCACCTCGGCGCCGTGGCTCCTGGTGGCCGCCAGCTTGGGCAGGGCCACACCCAGGGGCATGTAAATGCGGGCGTTGATGCCCAGGCTCTTGGCCGCCACTGCTACACCTTGGGCGTGGTTACCGGCTGAGGCCGCCACGACGCCGCGCTTCTTTTCCTCGTCCGTCAGGCGCGCCATGCGCACGTAGGCGCCGCGAACCTTGAAGGAGCCTGCGCGCTGCAGGTTCTCACACTTGAAAAAGACGTTGCCGCCCACGAGGCTGCCCAGCGCACGGGACGACTCCACAGGAGTCTTGGTAATAATGCCCTCGAGGAGCTCCTGCGCCTTGAGGACATCGTCCAGCGTGACGGGCAGGGTTTCGAGGGTATTCACTGACTATTCTCCTTTGTTGGTGTCGGCTTGAGGCTCCTCAACAGAGGCGCTCCCCGAAGCCTTGGTCTTGCCGGTGACGCCTTTGGCGAGGCGCGATTCGGGCCGTGGGAGGTGGACCTCCTTGAAGTTGGCATCACTGTCCGGCCCCGCCGAAGCGGCAGCCGGCTGGAGTTCCACACCGCCCAATCCTTCATCATGTTCCCACGTCCGGCCCGCAATGTAGCGAACTGCCGTGTTTACTACGGCGAGCAACGGAACCGCGAACAGGGCTCCGGGGATGCCGGCCAGGTACGATCCGGCGGCAACTGAGAGGATCACTGCCACCGGATGAAGTGCCACGGCCTTGCCCATCACCAGGGGCTGCAGGATGTGGCTTTCAAGCTGCTGCACCACCAGCACGATTGCCAGCATGATCAGTGCGTTGATGGGCCCGTTGGCCACGAGGGCGAGCAGGACCGCGATGGCACCGGTCACCAAGGCACCCACCACCGGAATGAACGAGCCGATGAACACCAGCACCGCCAAGGGCAGGGCCAACGGGACCTGGATGATGGCTGCGCCGACGCCGATGCCCACAGCATCCACGAACGCGACGAACATTTGAATTCGCACGTAGCTGACCATGGACGTCCAGCCCCGGCGCCCGGCGCCGTCAGTGGCCCTCCGTGCGCTCCTGGGCAGGAGCCGGACCATGAAGGCCCAGATCCGGGGTCCCTCCAGGAGGAAGAAGATAAGTATGAACAGTGCAAGGACAAGACCGGCCGCGAAGTGACCGGCGGTGCTGCCGAAGGACAACGCACCGCTGAGGATGCTGCTGCTGTTGTTCTGGAGGGCGTCCGCGCCGTCGGAAATGTACTGGTCAATCTGGTCTGCGGTCAGGTGCAGCGGCCCATCGGCCAACCACGTCTGAATCTGCTGGATGCCTGCCAGCGCCTCCTGCCAGAGGGCACCAAAGCCTGTCACCAGTTGCCTGCCAACCAGCGCGAGGGCACCGCCGATCACGCCAATGAAGCCCAGCACTGTGATGGCAACCGCTCCCCCGTTGGGTACCTTGCGGTTGCGCAGCCACTTCACTACCGGGTGCAGCAAGCCGGCCAACAGCGCAGCAACCATCACCGGGATAATGAGGAAGCTAACTTTGCCCAGCAGCCATACAAGGGCGCCGATCATGAGCAGGATCAGACCGGCCCGCCAGGACCAGGCTGCTGCAATGCGCACCCCATACGGGATGTCTTCGGCAATTTGGCGGTCAGAACGTGTTTTGGCGTCCGGTGTTGGCGTCATGAACCCATAATTCCGCAGGGCGCGCCGTATGGGAAACCGGCTCTCACTTCCGGGACATTTCCAAGCCCGTCGGAGCCATTCCCAGGCTTTTCCGAGTCTAGGGAGCTATAGGGAGGCTGCGATTCCCCAACGCATGGTGAATGCCTCGCCGGGTGCCAACCACCGGAGGCCATCACCGCTGTTGAAGGCGTTGGCCGGCCCGGTCATGGGTTCAAGGGCAACGGCTTTGGAACGGCCCGGGAAGGTGTCGGTGACGAAGACGTGAACATATTGGCAGTTTTCGTCCTGCTCCAGGCTCACACTGCGGCCATCCGGTGCGGTCAGCGTATGGCGCGCCGAGCCGCCGTCGAACGCCAGGTCAGTCAAGGCGACGTCCACCAGCAGGCCGCCTACTCGGGCACCACCGGAGAGGTCGTACTCACCGTCCGCAGGCGCGGTGCTGCGCGGAATGAGGCGCTCGTCCGCCACCAGCCGGGTGGCAGCCCGGACGGTCAGGACCAGGTCCTCGGGGGCTACATCGCCGATCCGCAGGTACGGGTGCGCGCCCAGGACGAAGGGGGCATTGCTTTGGGAATCGTTGATCAGCGTCTGGGAGACGCGGAGATCAAGGTTCTGGTCCAGTTCGTAGCGCACCTGGTGCCGCACCAGGAACGGGTAGCCGTGCTGGGGAAATACTGTGGCTTCCAGCGTCACGAAGAACTCGGATTCGTCCACCAGCACGTACCCGGTGTTGCGCAAGAGTCCGTGGCTGGCGTTGTTGCGTGAGGCCTCGGTGATGTCCAGTTGCTGCTTCTTGCCGTCCAGGTACCAGATCCCGTCCTCTACCCTGTTGGCCCACGGCGCCAGGGTGATACCCGTAGCACCGGGGGCAATGTGGTCGTCGCCGTAGCTTTCAGTCAGCTCGACGCCGCCACGGGAGTAGAGTCGCAGGCCGGCGGCGAGCTCGGTAATGACGGCGAGCGCATCGCCCCGGCGGAGCTCGAACTGGCGGCCCGTGGCGAAGCGGCGGGACTCGGACTGATGGGCGTTATCGGCTGGCGACGGGGAGACAGACATGGCAATACCGTACTGCATTGCCTGACCTTCACGACGAGATGAATGTTAGCTTTTGTTAGAAACTATGCGTTTTTGGTCACTTGTGAAATACTGAACCTATGAGCCGCATCACCAGCACCCGCCTCGCGGACAGCCGAGAGCTGATCTACTTCGACGACCCCGGAACGCCGGAGCGAACACCGGATTCCCTGGTGGACCACCGCGAGCTTCCTGCCCGTGGCGAGCCAGGCGAGGTGCGCTACGACGCTTTGTCCGGTGACTGGGTGGCGGTAGCTGCCCACCGCCAAACCCGTACGCACCTTCCCCCTGCTGATCAGTGCCCCATCTGCCCCACCACGGCTGCTAACCCTTCGGAAATCCCGGCATCGGACTATGACGTGGTGGTGTTCGAGAACCGCTTCCCTTCATTGGGTCCGGCCGTGGGTGATATCCCCCCGCTTCCTGCACCCGGGCACTCCGGCCACAGCCTCAAGGGCCCGGCGTACGGCCGCTGCGAGGTTGTCACCTTCACACCTCAGCACACCGGCTCCTTCGCTGAACTGGGCGAAACACGTGCGCGTACGGTCATCGAAGCGTGGGCCCAACGCACTGAAACTCTGAGCGCCCTCCCCGGCATCCAGCAGGTGTTCCCGTTCGAGAACCGCGGCGCGGACATCGGCGTCACCTTGCACCACCCGCACGGCCAAATTTACGCTTACCCCTACGTGACCCCCCGCGCCGCCCAGCTCGGTGCGGTAGCGCGAAAGTACTACGACGACGTCGACGCGAAGGAAACGCTCGGGGCCTCCCTCCTCAAGGCCGAACGTGAGGACGGCAGCCGCATGGTCCTGGAGGCCAAGCACTTCAGCGCCTATGTGCCGTTCGCTGCGCGCTGGCCTTTGGAAGTCCACCTCGTTCCGCACCGCAGCGTCCCGGATCTTGCCGCGTTGACGGGCGAAGAACGCGATGAGCTCTCGCACGTCTACTTGGACCTGTTGAAGCGGCTCGACGCCCTCTACCCCACCCCCATGCCGTACATCTCTGCCTGGCACCAGGCACCCTTGGACCCTGCCCTTCGCCCTGCAGGCCAACTGCACTTGCAGCTCACCTCTCCCCGCCGTGCTGCCGATAAGCTGAAGTACCTGGCCGGTTCCGAGGCCGCCATGGGCGCGTTCATCAACGACACCACCCCCGAGGCAGTGGCGGAACGGCTGCGTAGCGTCGCCGCACAACCTTCGACTATGACTCTGGAAGGCACACGAGCATGACCACCACTACCGAGACCAGCGTCCTCGCCGCCCGCTTCCAGGAAACGTTCGGCGCAGCTGCCGACGGCGTGTGGCAGGCACCGGGACGGGTTAACCTCATCGGCGAACATACGGACTACAACGAGGGCTTTGTGCTGCCCTTCGCTATCGACAAGACAGCAAAGGTGGCCTTGCGCGTCCGAGACGACTCGAAGGTGCGCATGCTGTCCACCTTCGGCGGCCACGGAATCGTGGAAGCCGACCTGGCGGACTCGGAACCCGGGTCAGGTGAAGGGTGGTCACGCTACCCCCTCGGCGTCGCTTGGGCGCTTAAGGAACGTGGCGTCACGGTGCCTGGCTTTGACCTCCTGCTCGACTCCGATGTTCCCTCCGGCGCTGGTTTGTCTTCCTCCCACGCAATCGAGTGCGCCGTCATCTCGGCCCTCAACGAGTTGACTGGCGCCGGTCTGGCTGCCGAAGACCTGGTGCTCGTTACCCAGCGCGCCGAAAATGTGTTCGTAGGCGCGCCTACGGGCATCATGGACCAGTCGGCTTCCCTGCGTGGCGCCAAGGGGCACGCCGTTTTCCTGGACTGCCGCGACCAGCATGTGGAGCTGGTCCGGTTCGACGCAGAAGCGTCCGGCCTGGTCCTGTTGGTCATTGACACCAAGGTGTCGCATTCACACGCCGACGGCGGTTACGCCTCCCGGCGCGCGTCCTGCGAGTTGGGTGCCGAGATCCTTGGCGTCAAGGCACTGCGCGACGTCGGCGTGGAGCGTTTGGAGGAAGCCTCCGGGTTGCTGGACGAGACGACCCTCCGGAGAGTCCGCCACGTGGTCACCGAAAATGATCGCGTACTTCAGACAGTGGAAACCCTGGACTCCCAGGGCCCTGCCGCGATTGGTGCACTGCTGGATGCCAGCCATGTCTCCATGCGCGACGATTTTGAGATCTCATGCCCGGAACTCGACCTCGCCGTGGACACATCCCGGGCCAACGGCGCCATCGGTGCACGCATGACCGGCGGCGGCTTTGGCGGATCAGCCATCGCACTGACTCCGGTGGGCCAAGAGCAGCAGGTTCGCGACGCCGTCGTGCGTTCTTTCGCGGAGGCGGGCTTCACCGCACCTGACATCTTCACCGTTACCCCGGCAGAAGGCGCCCTGCGCCTCGCCTGACGCGTTCAGTTCCACCGCGCGAGCGCCCGGCGTCCCAGCGGATGCCGGGCGTAAGCTGGGGCCATGACTGAGGCTGTCATCGTAGCAACTGCAAGAAGCCCGATTGGCCGGGCCTTCAAGGGTTCCCTCAAAGACGAACGTCCGGATGACCTGGCCACCGCCATGGTGCAGGCCGCCCTCGCAAAGGTTCCGGGCTTCGATCCCGCCGCCGAGGACGGGCAGGGCCTGGACGACATCCTGCTGGGCTGCGCTGAACCCAGCGGTGAGGCCGGATCCAACATGGCACGGGTGGTTGCCGTCCTGGCGGGTTTGGACCGCGTACCCGCAGCAACTATCAACCGCTTCTGTGCCTCCAGCCTGCAAACCTTGCGGATGGGCTTCCATGCCATCAAATCCGGGGAGGCGCACGCGATCGTGTCCGCCGGGGTGGAGAGTGTGTCCAGGTACCAGAACTGGGCAGGGGCCGGCGAAACGGATTCCTCTAACCACAACCCTCTTTTCGAGGCAGCGGCCCAGCGTACTGCGGCGCGCGCGGCCTCCAACATCCCGTGGACCGACCCGCGTCTCGGCGGGCGGCTACCCGATATCTATATCTCCATGGGCCAGACCGCCGAAAACGTGGCCACAAGCTACGGAATCAGCCGGGCCGAGCAGGACGAGTGGGGTGTCCTGAGCCAGAATCGCGCCGAAGCCGCCATCGCCTCAGGGTTCTATGCCCGCGACATCACGCCCTACACGCGCAAGGACGGAGTTGTGGTGGAGCGCGATGACTCGCCCCGGGCCGGGGTCACCTTGGACGCCGTCTCCGCGTTACAGCCTGTGTTCCGTACGGAGGGGACCGTGACTGCAGGTAATGCCTGCCCCCTGAACGACGGTGCCGCGGCTGTGGTGGTCATGAGTGACGCGCGCGCCCGCGAATTGGGCCTGCAACCGCTGGCGCGGGTGGTGTCAACCGGCGTCAGCGCCCTCTCCCCGGAGCTTATGGGCATGGGTCCCGTGGAATCGACCCGGCGGGCCCTCGTCCTGGCAGGACTGACCATGGACGACATCGACCTCGTGGAGCTCAACGAAGCCTTCGCCGTGCAGGTGGTGGCGAGCGCCCGCGAGCTGGGAATTGATCCATCGAAGCTGAACGTCCATGGTGGCGCCATCGCTTTGGGCCATCCCTTCGGCATGACCGGGGCCCGGATGACCAGCACGCTCCTCAATGGGCTCAAAGAACGCGACGGAACCCTGGGCCTGGCCACACTGTGCGTGGGCGGAGGCCAGGGCATGGCCGTGGTTTTTGAGCGCTTGAGCTAGCCGACAGGTCTTCAGGTGGCGAGTGGTTGGATCTGACCCCTCAGCGACACAAAAATGCCCCCGAAGACTCTTCGGGGGCATTTCGCGTTGGAGCTGTTGGTAACTAGTCGTCGCCTCGAAGGATTGCCAGCAGGCGGATGATTTCAACGTAGAGCCACACCAAGGTGACCGTCAGGCCGAATGCCGCAACCCAGGAGTACCGCTCCGGGGCGCCTGCACGGACGCCTTCCTCGATGCTGGTGAAGTCCATGATCAGCGAGAATGCGGCCAGGCCGATGGCCAGGATACCGATGAAAACGCCCAGCGGGATGCCGAAGAACTCAACGCTTGTGCGCAGGCCGAAGGGCTCCTGCACAACACCGGTCCACGACATCACCAGGTTGATCAGTGCGAAGACCGCGTAACCGATAGTGGCGATCATGAAGAAGCGCACCATCTTGGGGGTGGCGCGGACCTTGCCGCTCTTAAAGAGCACCAGGGTGACGCCGAAAACTGCCAGCGTACCGATGACAGCCTGAAGGCCGACACCGGGGTACATGCCATCCAGGACTCGGGTAAGTCCGCCCAGGAACAGGCCTTCAAGGCCGGCATAGGCGAGGATCAGGGCCGGTGAAGGCTGCTTCTTGAAGGTGTTGACCAGGGCAAGGACGAAGCCGCCCAGTGCACCAACGATCATCAGCATGGTGGAGAGGCCGGGAGCAACGAAGAGAGTGACGCCGGCACCGATGATCAGCACAACGAGGCAGGCGACGGTCTTCATGATGACGTCGTCATAGGTCATGCGGCCGGTGTCGGCCGGGCCTGCAGCAGGCTGGTTGTACATCTGCTGCAGCTGCTCGTTGGTCATGTTCTGCTGCTGGGCGGACCATGCTGCGTGGCCGTCCATGACCTGGCTCGGTGCACGGCCGGGTGCTTGGTTGAACTGCTGGCCGTACGGGTTCTGCGGTACAGGCGGGGCCTGCTTTGCTCCACGGAAATTCTTTCCGTTGAAGACTGGGTTTCCGCCAAGTGCCATTGCGGGTGTCCTCCTGAAAAAGGGCTAGTGATAATTCACGGTACCAATTACCACGTGCGCGCGGCAGGGAAAGTTCCCTTGTTCACCCAGACGAAACTCAACCGTGACAAGAAAAGGACCAGCGGCTGCTCCCGGAGGTTTGCGAGCATTGGTGCATCACAAGTTGCCTATAGCTTCACAGTTGTTATCTGATCGCGATCTTCCCAGCCCCGAACTGGGCGTTTATTGCCTCCACCGGGCGGTAACATAGGCCACACATGGGTGACTTAGATCACAAACGAGGCAGCTAGGCAAGAACAATTCACAAGCCCCATGACCGTTCGCACCGGCTGCAATGGCGCAGCCGGGACCACCCCCACTGTGGAGGTTTCCATTTTGAGAAGCACACTGCGCGACCCGTCCATGAGACGGTCCAAGGGACTGCAGAGAGTTGTGGGGGCGCTGTTCGCAGCCCTCATTACCGCTCTGTTGATCGCCGCCCCTTCGGCACAGGCAACCACCCCCTCGCCTTCGCCGTCACCGACGTCGTTCCAAAACAACATCAGCGGGTTCCTCCGCGACGATGCCCGGGCCCCCATATCCGGAGTCAAGATCAAAGCCACGGGCAACGGATTCGAAGGTGAAGCCACCTCCGGTGCAAACGGAGCCTGGACCATCGGCGTTCCCGTCCAAGGTACTTACACCATTGAGCTGGATACCTCCACGTTGCCGGAGGGAATCGCACTGGCCGAGGGACAGGACAATCCCCGTGATGTCACCTTCAGCCAAACATCCAACTTGTCGGTGATCTTCGCCTTTGGCGAGGGCATTGTGGTGCAGCAACAGGACTTCGGCCAAAACCTCCTCAATCGCCTCGTTGCGGGTCTTAGCTTTGGCCTCCTCCTTGCACTCGCCTCAGTTGGCCTTTCCCTGATCTTCGGAACCACCGGCCTGACCAACTTCGCCCACGGTGAGATGGTGACGCTGGGCGCGGTACTGGTGTTCATGTTCAATGCCTTCGGGCTACCCTTCTGGCTGGCGATCCTGCTTGCCCTGGTGGGCGGCGGTCTCTTCGGATACGTCCAGGACGCAGGGCTTTGGCGGCCCTTGAGGAAGCGTGGCTCCGGCCTGGTCCCCATGATGATTGTCAGCATCGGCCTGGCACTGGCAATCCGCTACGTCATTCAGTTCTTCTTCGGCGGCGCAACACAACAGCTGCCTGGCGCGCAGAGTGCTGAGATCCAAATCGGACCTGTGTCGATTTCTCCGAATAATCTGTGGTCCCTGATTATCAGTGCCGTGGTGATCGCTTTGATCGGCATCGTCCTGCTTAAGACCCGCCTCGGCAAGGCGACCCGCGCCGTAGCGGACAACCCCGCACTGGCAGCTGCCTCCGGCATCGACGTTGACTCTGTGATCCGCATTGTCTGGATTGTGGGCGGCGTCCTCGCTTCCCTCGGCGGCATCCTGTGGGCGTACTACCGTCCAGGTGTCACCTTCGACATGGGCTCGCAGATCCTGCTGCTCATCTTCGCCGGCGTGACCCTGGGTGGTTTGGGAACCGTCTTCGGCGCCCTGATCGGCTCCATCGTCGTAGGTATCTTCGTGGAACTGACTACCGTGTTCGGCCTGCCCGCCGACCTCAAGTACGTCGGTGCGCTGTTCATCATGATTGTTGTTCTTCTGTTCCGACCGCAGGGTATCCTCGGCCGGCGTGAGCGTGTGGGTTAGGAGCGGGCCATGGACTTCGGATTTATTCTCTCCAGCGCCCTTGGCGAATTGTTCAGCCCAACGACGGCGGCTTACGCACTTGCCGCTCTGGGCCTCGCGGTGCACTTTGGCTACTCAGGGCTGTTGAACTTCGGCCAAGCCGGCTTCATGGCCGTGGGTGCCTACGGTTTCGCCATTTCCACCCTGACGTTCGACGCACCGTTCTTCCTGGCTTTGATCATTTCTATTCTCTGCTCGGTCATCTTCGCGTTCATCCTGGGTATACCTACTCTGCGGCTCAGGGCGGACTACCTGGCCATTGTCACCATTGCAGCGGCAGAAATTGTCCGCTACGTAGTCACCACCAATCAGCTCACCAGCGTCACAGGCTCCGCCAACGGCCTGGCAGCGTTCGAGAACACCTTCTATGCCATGAACCCCTTCCCCGAGGGTTCCTATATGGGCATGAACAACCGCGACTTCTTT
The DNA here is from genome assembly GCF_011605365.1 of Paenarthrobacter sp. MSM-2-10-13. Classification (NCBI taxonomy): domain Bacteria; kingdom Bacillati; phylum Actinomycetota; class Actinomycetes; order Micrococcales; family Micrococcaceae; genus Paenarthrobacter; species Paenarthrobacter sp. MSM-2-10-13. The sequence continues at coordinate 137,895 of NZ_JAAOXO010000003.1, forward strand.
ATCCGCGTGGTGGGTTGGGGACTGGTCATTGTGTGCTGCGTCCTGGTGTGGCTCCTCATGCGCAGCCCATGGGGCCGTGTCCTAAAGGGCATCCGCGAGGACGAGAACGCCGTCCGCTCCCTGGGCAAGAACGTCTACGCCTACAAGATGCAGGCCCTGGTCATTGGTGGCGTGCTGGGCGCCTTGGCGGGCATGATCTTCACGCTCCCCCGCGGTGCCGTCCAACCGTCCAACTACGGCACGGAACTGACATTCTTCCTGTGGACCTGCCTCCTGCTCGGCGGCATGGCCACTGTCCTGGGGCCGGTTATTGGAGCCATGATCTTCTGGGTTGTGCTCTCACTGACGCAGAGCTTGCTCTACGGCCTCATCGAATCAGGAATCATTACCTGGCTGACCACCGTCCAAGCTGGCCAGTTGCGCTACATCCTGGTGGGTGTTGCGCTGATGCTGCTGATGATCTTCCGCCCGCAAGGCGTCTTCGGCAATAAGAAGGAGCTTGCTTTCGCATGAGTGAGACCAACGAAAACAACATCGACTACATGACCGATTCGCGGCCTATCGCCGTCGGGGAAAACACCCCCGGCTGCAAGAAGCGCGATCCCATTGTGGTGGCTGAGGACGTCACCCGTTCCTTCGGCGGCATCAACGCCGTGGACGTTGAATACCTCGAGATCCCGCGCCACAAGATCACCGCTTTGATCGGTCCCAATGGCGCAGGGAAGACCACGCTGTTCAACCTGCTCACTGGCTTTGACACTCCCAATACAGGTAAATGGCAGTTTGAAGGCAACAGCCTGGCAGGGGTCTCCTCTTACAAGGTGGCCCGCATGGGCATGGTCCGCACCTTCCAGCTGACCAAGGTGATGGGCAAGCTGACCGTTATGGAGAACATGCGGCTCGGCGCGGCGAACCAGCCCGGCGAGCGACTCTCCAAAGCCCTGTTCAAGGGCATGTGGGGTGGACGCGAAAAGGAAATTACGGCCCAAGCCAACCTGCTGCTGGAAAAGTTCAAATTGGACGCCAAGAAGGACGACTACGCAGCATCCCTCTCCGGTGGCCAGCGGAAGCTCCTGGAGATGGCGCGTTCCTTGATGGTCAAGCCCAAACTGGTGATGCTCGATGAGCCCATGGCCGGCGTGAACCCGGCCCTGACGCAGTCGTTGTTGGACCACATCAAGAACCTCAAGGCGGAGGGCATGACCGTTCTGTTCGTCGAGCACGACATGAACATGGTCCGCCACATCGCCGACTGGGTAGTGGTCATGGCCGAAGGCAAGGTTGTTGCCGAAGGACCTCCGGGCGAGGTCATGAAGAACCCCGCTGTCATCGATGCCTACCTTGGTGCGCACCACGATGTGGACCTGGGCGACGCCGAAGGCATCAAGGAACTCGAGGCTGAACTGGAAGCTGACGAAGAGTCCGTGGTGGGAACCGAAGATGCAGGCATCCTGTCCGAAATCGAAGAAACCAAGAAGGAGGACGGGAAATGAGCAGCAGCATCAGCGAAATGCCCGCCTCGGCGGCCGCCCCGGCCGGTGATTCCGTCGTCAAGGTCACTAATCTCGTGGCCGGTTACATTCCCGGCGTCAACATCCTCAACGGCTGCAGCATTGAGGCCCGCAAGGGCGAACTCATTGGCATCATCGGGCCTAACGGCGCCGGTAAGTCCACGCTCCTGAAAGCCATGTTCGGTTTGGTGAAGGTCCACTCCGGCACAGTGGTGGTCCGGGGCCAGGACCTCACCGGGTTGAAGGCCAACAAGCTGGTTACCCAGGGCGTGGGCTTCGTGCCGCAAACCAACAATGTTTTTGCCACGCTGACCATTGAAGAGAACCTGCAAATGGGCATGTTCCAACGGCCCAAGGACTTCTCCGAACGCTTCGACTTTGTGACCAGCCTCTTCCCTGAACTGGGAAAGCGGCGCGCCCAGCGTGCAGGGTCCTTGTCCGGTGGTGAGCGCCAGATGGTGGCCATGGGCAGGGCACTAATGATGGACCCGGCCGTGCTGCTCCTTGACGAGCCGTCGGCAGGCCTCTCCCCCGTCAAACAGGACGAGACCTTCCTGCGTGTCCACGAGATCAACCGCGCCGGTGTTTCAGTGATCATGGTGGAACAGAATGCCCGCCGTTGTTTGCAGATTTGTGACCGCGGATACGTCCTGGACCAGGGCAAGGACGCGTACACCGGCACGGGGCGCGAGCTCATGAAGGACCCCAAGGTCATCCAGCTTTACTTGGGTACTCTGGCGGACGAGGTCTAGCTGCGTCAGCCCCGAAGGCCTGGTTCCGGTGTCGCTCCGGAGCCGGGCCTTCGGCGCGTCCAGGGACGTTCAGGAAAGCTCAGGGGCGTCCCTCAAATGTGGCGCTGGTGCTGTCCTTCGGCACCACCACATGCACCGCGTTGCGTTGAACAGTGAAGTCGGTGGGTGTCCCGGTGGTGATCTCGCCGTCGAGGTTCACCGGCAGTGGCGGGGTGGTCACCAGCCTGACCCTTTGGCTGGTGACATGGTGCACTCGCTCGTTCTCCACAAATTTGCCGTTCTTGAGCGAGCGAGCGATTTTTGCTTGCTCACGCAGGGGAGCCATCAGGATTGCGTAGATGTCCAGGGTGTGGTCATCAATCCCTGCGGTGGGAGAAACTGCATTGCCGCCGCCGTAGTAGCGTCCGTTCCCTACAGCCACCTGCAACAGGTTCTCCAGCTCCACAGGCTGATGGTCCCCCTCCGGGAACTCCAGACGGGCGTGGAATGGCTTGTGCTTGGCATAGGAGCGCACCGTAGCCACTCCGTAGGCCATGGGTCCAATGAGCCGCTTGAGACGCGGACTGAGGGCTTGGGTAACGGCTACGGACAGGCCGGCTGAAGCCACGTTGAGGAAGGGCTGCCCATTAGCCCGGCCGAGGTCTATATCCACTATTTTTCCCTCGGCGAGGGCTTTGCAGGCCTCACCCAGGTCCTTGGGGATCTCCAGCGTCCGGGCAAGATCGTTGGCGGTACCCAGTGGAAGCACACCCAACGCCACGTCCGTACCCGCCACCAGTCCTGCGGCGGAAGCAACCGTTCCGTCTCCTCCCCCCACCGCCACAAGGTCATGCCCTCCAGTGACCGCCCGTTCCAAAGTCCGGTTGAGGTCCCCGGCCTCGTCCACCGTATACATGGCCGAGACCGGAAGCCCTGCCGCGTCCAGGCTCCGGACCACCAGCTCCCGGGCAGCAGAGCCTTTGCGTGAACCGGTATTGATGACCACCGCGATGGAGCGGGCTTCCCGGGTTAGCTTCATGTGGACATGGTAGGTCCACCGCCTGTGTGAAAGCCTTATTGAAGCTTGGGGAGACGCACAACGGGCCCCCTTCCTGATGAGGAAGGGGGCCCGTCGCTAAAAGCGGCCTAGTTGGCGTTCAGCTTAGAGCTTGCCGAACTCTTCGCGGACCGGCTTGTAGGTGTTGTCGTCCTGGTATTCGTAGATACCGATGTATGCCTCGGTGGGGTCACCGGCATCGGAGAAGGTTACCGGACCGGACTGTCCGTCGTAGTCAATATCCTTGCCCTCGCGGAGCAAGGTGACACAGGACGGGAAGTTCGTGCACTTCTCGCCACCTTCAGAGACTTCCTTGAGCTTGGCTGCGATGTCCGTGCCCTTGGTGCTCTTGGCTGCCTCAGAGGCCAGCGCGATCAGGTTCACGGCGTCGTAGGACTCACCTGCGTAGCTGTAATCCTTCAGCGCGGGATCGATTGCGAGGAGCTTCTTCTTGAAGTCGTCCTTGGCGAACGTACCGGGGATGGTTCCCTGTGCGCCCTTCATGGTGCCGGCTTGGAAGTCCTTGCTGTAGTCCGAGGTGTTGCCGTCAACCATGAACAGCTGCGTGGGCTTGACGCCCTTGCCGGTCATCAGCGGGACGATGCTCTTGGCTTGGTCGAAGGTAATCAGTGCGATTGCATCCGGCTTGGCTGCGAGGACCTTATCCACCTGGCTGCTGAACTGCGAATCGCCCTCGTTGAAGAGCTCTTCAGCAACAACCTTGCCGCCGGCTGCCTCGAAGGCTTCCTTGACGTTCTTCTGCAGGCCGGTTCCGTAAGCGTCGTTGAGAACGATCATGCCAACGGTCTGGGCGCCACAGGTGGCCATGTAGTTGCCCAGGACCTTGCCCTGGAGCACATCGGAGGGTGCGGTGCGCCAGTAGAGGCCCTTGTCATCCCATGTGGTGAAGTCAGGCGAGGTGTTTGCCGGAGAGAAGTGGATGACGCCGGCACCGGTGATCTGGTTGATGACCGTCTTGGAAACGCCGGACGAGGCCGCACCGATCACTGCGCTCACACCTTGGCCCAGCAGGGCCGTGGTGGACTGCGTGGCGATGTCCGTCTTGGTGTCGCCGGAGTCGCGGTGGGTTACTTCCACCGGCGCACCCAGAACGCCACCGGCGTCGTTGACTTCCTTGATACCGAGGTTGACGCCGGCAATTTCGGGCGGGCCAAGGAACGCCAGCGACCCCGTTGTCGGCAGGAGCGATCCAAGCTTAAGCGGCGTAGCCGTCGTTGTGGTCGAGGGAGGTACTGGTCCCGTGTTGGTGGCAGCCTGGCTGTTGCCGGCTCCCGCCCCGCCGCTCGGTGCCGGGCAGGCGATACCTGCCGCGGCGGCGGAAGAAGACCCAGTCTGGGTGGGCGTCGAAGACCCACCACAAGCTGTGGCCAAGAGAGCGACCCCAATGCCAAGCGCTGTTAGCTTGGCGGCTCGGGGCGCCGCTGGGGAAAGATCAAACATGCGTTGTCTCCTCGATCGAAAGGTGCGAACTGCCTTTGATGCGATTACTCAGGTGTTCCTGATTAGGACTCAAACTAGTGCAATTACCCCCGGAACATAAGTGATTCAGGTCACATCCCTATAACACTCGTTGCCTGTGGGGAATCTCCGAGGTGGCTGGGAAAATGCGCTGAGGAGAAGAACGATGCACTGGAAGGGAGAAAGAGCTCTCACCTTGCCGCTGTGCCCCAGGTGGGACTCGAACCCACAACACGCGGATTTTAAGTCCGCTGCCTCTGCCAATTGGGCTACTGGGGCGCCCGGACAATGGTATCTCAGCTAGAGCCTGTTAAATGGCGCGGCGTAGCGGAAGGTGCCGCTGGCGCCGTCGGGCCACCCTGGAAGTGGCAACAACTGGAAGTGGTCTCCCCACGCAGCCTCGGGCGGTTCAACGCCTAACGAAGTAGCCGGAACATAGCCGAAACGCGGGTAATACAGTGGGCTGCCAAGCAAAGCGATCCCGGGCTCTCCAAGGGCCGTGGCGCGTGCCGCCGTTTCGCGCATCAACGCAGAACCCACTCCACGCCGCTGGAACGGTGGAAGCACGCCTATGGGGCCCAGTGCAAGGAGCTCCAGCTGGTCCACCCAGCCCCTGGTGCTGATGGCGTGCCCCACTATCTCCCCACCCATCTCAGCTACGATGCTGAGCTCCGGAATGTATTCGCTGCACTCAAAGAGCTCCTTCAGGAGCCCCACCTCAATGGGCGTACCTTCAACAGGTTGGCCGGTCACCGGTGAGACGGAAAAGGCCCGCGCAGTGAGTTCCAGGATCTCGGCCCGGTCCTCGGGCTGTTCGGAGCGCAGGACCACGCCGCGTGCCAGAAGCCTCAGCACATCCATGGCCCTGCCCGCGTCCGCCGATGGCACCAGGAGGTGATCGTGGTGGAACCCGGCAAGGACATTGCAGCTGATGCCCGCGTGCGTCAACGCCGCGCTGACCGCTGCGGTCAGGCCCACGGCCTCCAGTGCCGAATGGACCTGCAGTGTGATCCAGGTGGCCACGAAATCGTAGCTAAGGCCCAACGAGTCCGCTTCGTCGCGGTGAAGGACAACAGTCAGGCCCTCAGCCTCCCGAACGGCCGCCTCGATGCCGCCCTCCAATGGCCGGCCGTGCGGCCACAGGGCGTACACGTACTCGCCGTCACGGGCTACGGGATGAAGGGATTCCAGGAGGGTCTTCAGATCGGTTTCACCGGACATGAAGACAGTCTAGGGGCAGCCGTGCAGCGGCACTTCTTAAAACGCAGACGGTTAAACGCCGACGGCGGCCGCCCCCTCAAGGGGACGGCCGCCGTCGAGCGTGTACTACTTGGCGTCAGCAGTTACCGGAGTCTTGACTTCCTGGGCAACCGGCTTGGCTTCCACCGGTGCCGGAGCGGCAGCGGGCTTGGGAGCCGGAGTAGCCGCAGCCACGAAGGCACCGCGCGGGTTGTCCAGGTCCATCAGCTGCGTGGTGTCGCGGCCTGCGAAGAAGGCCAGGATCCAACCGAAGATCACACGGAACTTGCGCTCCACCGTGGGCATGGCCATGCCGTGGTAACCACGGTGTGCCAGCCAGGCGAGGCCGCCCTTGAGGCCGATGCGGCCGAGCAGGTTGATGTTGGCAACACCCTTCCACTCGCCGAATCCGGCTACGGCACCGAGGTTCTTGTGCTTGTAGTCGTGCAGCGGCTTGTCCCAGCGGGAAGCCCAGAGGTTCTTTGCGAGCTTCTTTGCCTGACGAAGTGCGTGCTGGGCGTTGGGGACGCAGGTGCCGTCCGGCAGGCCCTTGCCCGTGAGGTCCGGAACGGCGGCGATGTCGCCGGCGGCCCAGGCGTTCTCCACAATGCCTTCATCGCCGGCGATGCGGAGGTCCGGGAGGACGCGAACGCGGCCACGCGGTTCCAGCGGGAAGTCGGTGGAACGGATCATCGGGTTGGCCTGCACACCGGCAGCCCACACCAGGGTGTCTGCTTCAACTTCGCCGGCAGAGGTCTTGTCAGGGAGGTTGATCAGCTTGAGGTTGCCCTCGGCGCTGTCCAGGGAAGTGTTCAGGAGTACTTCGATGCCGCGGCTGCGGAGGTGCTCCACAACCCATTCGGCCTGCGAAGCGGTGACCTCGGGCATGATGCGGCCCATGGCTTCGACCAGGATGAAGCGGACTTCCTCCTGGCGGATGCGCGGGTTGTTCCGCACAGCTGCGCGGGCGAGGTCTTCCATTTCGGTGAGGCATTCGATGCCGGCAAAACCGCCACCGACAACTACGAAGGTCAGTGCCTTGGCGCGTTCTGCGGGGTCAGTCATGGTGGAAGCGGATTCGATGCGCTCCAGCACCTTGTTGCGCAGTGCAACGGCTTCTTCGATGGTCTTCAGGCCGATGCCCTTGTCCGCGAGGCCCTTGATGGGGAATGTGCGGGTGATGGCGCCGGCTGCGATCACGACGTCGAAGTACGGGATCTCGAAGTTTTCGCCGCCATCGGAGGGGGCGATCACCGCTGTGCGGTTTGCGTGGTCGATGCTGGTGACGCGGCCCTGGATGAGCTCAGTCTGCTTGAGGTGCTGACGGTGGGAGACGACGGCGTGGCGTGCCTCGATGTTGCCGCCGGCAACTTCCGGAAGGAAGGGCTGGTAGGTCATGTACGGCAGTGGATCAACGACGGTGACGATTCCGCCTGCGTTCGCGATCTTCTTCTGCAGTTTGAGTGCTACGTACAGGCCGACGTAACCGCCGCCGACGACGAGAACCCGGGGACGGTCAATGAGCTCTGGGGTGGTTGCCATGATTCCAGAGTACAGCACTTTGTGAAAATCTTCACTAACTACGTCCGGGTGGGTGGATCCACCTTTACAAGGGCACCCGTTTCGGCCTCTTCGGGCACTGCGGGCGGGTTCTTTGAGACCCTTCGCAACTGGATCGCCGCACCTGAGACCAAGGCAATGAACAGGGCGCCAAAACCAAGCACGACGGCGGCAGGAAGGGCGTCGTCCATGGTGGCCGGCGTCTTCGCTACGGGAACAGTCGGATCGGCCAGCGTGGGTGCGGCACTGGTGGGGCTTGCCACGGGCGCCGGCTCGGGCTCGCTGAAGACACCACGCCGGTGGACGCGGATCCAGTCCCCGATGGAACCCAGCGGGTTAGTGCTGGTGACGGGTACGTCATTCTTCAACGCGGCTTCGGCGTTAAGGATGCCGTAGCCGTAAATTGGGTCCTTGCCGGGAGCGCCGGCGTCCTTGGCAGTGCTGACGATCCTGTTGATGACCTGGGTAGCGCTCATTTCCGGCCACTTGGAACGGATCAGTGCCGCCACACCCGACACGATGGGGGCCGCTCCGGACGTCCCAGCCCACTCGGCATAGGAACCTCCGGGGATGCCGCCCACCAGCTTTTCGGCCGGGGCAGCCACTCCAATGCTGATGCCCTGGGACGAGGAGTCAACGCTGGCGCGGCCCTCGCCATCAAGGCCTGCCACGGTGAGGACACCAGGAATGGTGGCCGGGGCGCCAACTTGAATATTGCCTCCAACGCGGTTTCCGGCGGCGGCAACAATCACCACGTCCTTCTGCTCCGCGTAAAGGAACGCTGCATCCCAGCTCTGCGGCCAATCCGGCGAGGTACTGCCCAGGGAAATGTTGATGACCTTGGCACCGTTGTCCACGGCCCAGCGGACGGCCTCCGGTATCTGCTCCTGGTCTGTCTTGCCGCCGGGGTTGGGTGAACCCAGCCAGGTTGAGATGGCCAGAATCTCCGCTTCGGGCGCAACCCCGGTGATGCCGTCCGGTCCCCCGGCAGGCGGAGTGGTTGGCGGCGGAGGCGGTGGGGCAGGTGACGCCGAAGCGGACGCTGAGGGCGACGGGGGCGGCGTGGGTGTTGTGTGGCCCCGCCCGGCCAGCATGGTGGCCACCAATGTGCCGTGCTCGGTGTTGGCACCGATGCTTTTTTGTCCGTTCGGAGCCCCGGCATTGGAGACGTCCGTTCCCCCGACCACAACTCCCTTGAGGTCCGGGTGGCTTCCGTCAACACCGCTATCGATGATGGCTACCTTGACTCCAGCACCCTTGGACACCTGCCAGGCGTTGATGACTCCAGATTCCTTGAGCCAGTACTCCTTGTCCCGCCACGCGTCAGCGTTGGCCGCCGGAGCCGACAACAGCGCACCGGCCAGCGTCGCACCGGCCAGCATGGTGGCAAGCGCAGCTGACAGGGCGCGCCGGTGCCGCTGTGTCATCGGCTGTCCCGGATACTCAGGGCAATGCCGTCCAGGATGTCATGTTCGCTGGAGACGGCCGCTTGGATGGTTCCTTGGCTGACAGTCGCCAAACGGTCCAGGATCCGGCGCCACACCAACGCTCCGGCGCCGATAACGTCCACGCGGCCCGGATGCATGTAGGGAAGCGCCGCGCGCTCGTCCCGGGTCATTTCCAGCAGGTTGGTGCACGCATCGGTGATGGTTTCCAGGTCCAGCGACGCACCGTGGATCCGGTTGGGCTGGTATTCGTCCAGGCCCAGCGCGTGCGCGGTGATGGTGGTGATGGAACCGGCAACGCCCACCACTGCCGTGGCGCGGGCCAGCGGTACCGTCTGCGCGGCAAGATCAAACGCGGCATCGACGTCGGCCTCCGCTGCGGCGATTTGCGCAGCGGTGGGCGGATCGCTGCGAAGGTGACGTTCGGTGAGCCGCACGCAGCCGATGTCCACGGAGCGTGCTGCGATGACGCCAGTGGAGTCGCCCAGAACGAACTCAGTGCTGCCGCCACCGAGGTCCACCACCAAGATTGGGTCCGCCCCCGTGGCCGGCAGGACACTGCTGGCCCCGGCGAAGGACAGCGCAGCTTCCTCGTCACCGGAAATGACCTCTGGCTCAACGCCCAGGAGCTCCCGGATGCCGTCCACAAAGACCTGCCGGTTGCGGGCGTCACGCGTGGCGGACGTCGCTGCGAAGCGGATACGCCCTGCACCGTGCTCCGTGATGAGTTCCGCGTAGTCACGTGTCGCAGCGAAGGTGCGTTCCAAGGCCTCAGGGGCCAGTTCACCCGTAGCATCGACGCCCTGGCCAAGCCTGACCACCCGCATTTCACGCACGACGTCAGTCAGGGGACCGGTCGCAGCGTTCTCTGATGCCGCAGAAGCATCAGCAATGAGGAGGCGGATGGAGTTGGTTCCGCAGTCAATGGCAGCAACGCGGCTCATGCAGTACCTTCCTGCTCGCCGTGGGATTCGCTCTTGGATTTCCGCACGGGCGCGGGACGCCCCACGATGTCCGGCAGTCCTTGCGGACCATGGCGGCTCAAGTCCTGCGAAGGGGCCTCGCCGGCTGTGTCCCAGGCGCCATCGCAATAACAGCGGTCCTTGGTCCACCACTCGGTGATCGAGGCCAGTGCCTCGTCCCCCAGCGGGTTGATGCCCGGTCCGGCAGCCAACGAGTGACCCACCAGGACATGGAGGCATTTCACGCGGGTGGGCATGCCGCCCGCGGAAATGCCGTCGATCTCCGGCACCGCTCCGGTGCCGGAGCGGCCGGCGATCTCGTTGCGGGCCTGGAGGTAGGCATCATGGGCGCCACGGTAGGCACCGGCCAGTTCCTGATCCGCAGTCAAGCGCTCATTCATCTCGTTCATCAGCCCACCAGCTTCAAGCCGCGACACCGCGGAAGTAATGACGGGGTGGGTGAGGTAGAACGTTGTGGGGAAAGGTGTTCCGTTGCTGAGCCTGGGAGCCGTAGCCGCCACCAAGGGGTTCCCGCAGACGCACCTGGCCGGGATCTCCACAACATCCCGGACCGGCCTGCCCAATTGGCGGCTCAGGACCTCGAGATCGTGTGCTGATGGCTGGCGGGATCCCTGCGGCACGGCTGCCGTGTTCTGTTCCACTTGCGCTACCAACCTTCCTGCCCCTTTTTGTCACGTCCCATGCGGACACGACGGCGGCGGGCACCGCGTCTAGTCAGTTGCCGATCGTCTGATTGACTCCCAGAGAGCATCCACCCAGGGCAGATTCTCCGGGTTGGCCGACGATCCGGAGCCGGTGCGGCCACCCGGTGTGCCGGCGGCTTCTTCTCCCCCAAACACCCAGTAACCTGTTTCACCCGGCATAACCATGTTAATGCGGTCCCGGGCCTGTTGTTTCACGTAGTTGGGGTCCTGCCACCGGGATAGCTGTTTGTTCAGCTCAGTTTGCTCAGCCTTCCGCCCGGCAATTTCTGCCTCCAGCGCGGAAATTTCGGCACGTTTCTCCAGGAAAATCTTCACGGTGGGGGCCAGCAGGATAGTGATGGCAATCATCACCACGGCCAGCGCAAGCATCCGGCCGGAGAATGCTTTTGCCGGTACGGGATCGAGGTCGCGGTCTTCCTTGGCAGGGCCCGACTTTCCGGAGCCCTGGTCCTTGCCCGGAGATTTAGTGTCCACACCCTTGGATGTAGTCCCCGTTGGCTTCCTGCCGGCGGAGTTCTTGCCAGCGCCGGGGGCTTTGCTCCCCACCGCGGGAGTCGATGCGTTCGACGGTGCACGCTCGCCGCCAAACTCGGCCTTGATGACCTCCGCGCCCTTGGATCCAGCCTGGGATCCCTTGCCGGAGGCGACGTGGGAGCTTGCGCCTTCCCCGGACGGGCGGGAACCACTGGCGGATGGGCTACCACCGGAAGGTTGGCTACCACCGGGAGCTTGGCTGCCACCGGCGGGGCGGCTGCGGCTGGGCGTGCTGCCAAGGGCGTCGGCCCTGGGTACCTTTGGACGACGGGTGGCCATGACACTCCTGTAATGCCCGGTGCTTGCCTGGCGGGTTGCTGCGCTTGCTGTTGCTGACCTGGCCCGCGTTAAGCAGAACCGGAGTTAAACAGAACCGGCGGCCATGGTCTTTCCACCATAGCCACCGGTTAGCTGTTTTCGCTGAAGGCTAGCCCTTGAAACGCGGGAACGCGCTGCGGCCGGCGTAGCGTGCAGCGTCGTCGAGTTCTTCTTCGATGCGCAGCAGCTGGTTGTACTTGGCCACGCGCTCGGAGCGGGCCGGGGCACCGGTCTTGATCTGGCCCGCGTTGGTGGCAACCGCGATGTCAGCAATGGTGGTGTCCTCGGTTTCGCCGGAGCGGTGCGAGGTGATGGTGGTGTAACCGGAGCGCTGGGCCAGGGACACGGCGTCGAGCGTTTCGGTCAGGGAACCAATCTGGTTGACCTTGACCAGCAGGGAGTTGGCCGTGGCGGCGTCGATGCCCTGCTGCAGGCGGACCGGGTTGGTGACGAAGAGGTCATCGCCCACCAGCTGAACCTTGTCACCGATGGTGTCGGTGAGGGTCTTCCAGCCTTCCCAGTCGTTCTCATCCAGCGGGTCTTCGATGGAAACCAGCGGGTAGTCGGCAACGAGCTCAGCGTAGTAGGCGCTCATCTCGGTGGCGGAAAGTGCCTTGCCTTCGAACTGGTAGGCACCGTCCTTGTAGAACTCGGAGGATGCAACGTCCAGCGCAAGGGCGATGTCCGTTCCCGGGGTGTAGCCGGCGTTCTTGATGGCTTCGGTGATCAGGTCCAGTGCAGCGCGGTTGGACGGTAGGTTGGGGGCGAAACCACCTTCGTCGCCGAGGCCGGTGGAGAGGCCCTTTTCCTGAAGGACAGCCTTGAGGTTGTGGTAAACCTCAACGCCCCAGCGCAGGCCTTCGGAGAAGGTCTCGGCACCGATCGGGGCGATCATGAATTCCTGGATGTCCACATCGGAGTCGGCGTGCGAGCCGCCGTTGAGGATGTTCATCAGCGGAACGGGCAGCACGTGGGCGTTCGGGCCACCCAGGTACTTGTACAGCGGAAGGTCAGCAGAAGCTGCAGCAGCGTTGGCAACGGCCAGGGAGACACCCAGGATGGCGTTGGCGCCGAGCTTGCCCTTGTTGGGGGTGCCGTCCAGGTCGATCATGGCCTGGTCGATGCTGCGCTGGTCGGTGGCGTCGAAACCAATCAGGGCCGGGGAGATCTCGTCGATGACGGCGTCAACAGCCTTCTGGACACCCTTGCCGAGGTAACGGCCTTTGTCGCCATCGCGGAGTTCAACGGCTTCGTGCTCGCCGGTGGAGGCACCGGAAGGAACTGCTGCGCGGCCGATCTGGCCGTCGGAGAGCAGGACCTCAACTTCTACGGTCGGGTTTCCGCGGGAATCAAGGATCTCGCGTGCGTGGATGGCATCGATAAGCGCCATGGATGTGCTCCTTATGGGCAAATTACAGGAATGAGGAGGGAAATTCTCAACGTCCTCGTCGCTACTAGCGTAGTCCAGAGTGGCTTAGGTTACGGCACGGCTTCCAACTGTTCACGTCATGAAGGCCGCGCCTGGGTGTTCTGAAACGATCGAACAGCGGCACGGAGGGCCCGTTCGGCGTCGAGTCCTTGCTCCCGGGCGCCGGCAACGACGGCGAGCAGCAACGCGCCGAGCTCCTCTTCCGAGTCCGGGACGACAGGAAGTACGACGTCGGCCGAGCGGGTTCTGGTGTCAACCGGCAGAACTGCGCGGGCCGCCCGGTCCAGGGACTTCTGCGCCGCTGCCAACGCAGGAAGGTGCGGCGGGATGCCTTCGAAGGGATCTTTCCGCTCCGGCTTCTCGGCGCGTTTGGCGGCGTCCCACTTGATGATGATTTCCTCCACGCTGGCCGGAAAACTGTCCTGCAGGGATCCGTCGGCTTTGAAGACGTGCTGATTTCGCCGGACCATCTTGTCGTTGATTTCCCGGGCTACGTCCTCGAAGTCAAAACTGCCGCGCTCCTCGGCGAGCCGGGCGTGAAGTACTACTTGAAGCAGCACATCGCCCAGCTCGCCGCGGAGCTCGTGGTCCCTGTCGAGGGAGTCGCCGGCCTCAATCGAGTCCACCACTTCATAGGCTTCCTCGATCAAGTACTCAACCAGCGATTCGTGGGTCAGCGCACCCATCCAAGGGCAGTGCTCACGCAGGGCGGCAACGGTCCCCAGCAGCTCCGCCAGGCCGTTGTTAGCCGAGATTGGCGTAGGCATCGTTGATGTACTCAACCAAGGCTTCGCGCTCGTCCAAGGGCAGGAAAGCTGCTTCTGCGGCGTTGAGCGTCAGTTCGAGCAGGTCATCGAGGTCGTAATCGAAAGTTTCCACCAGGAGCTCAAACTCATCCGTCAGGGTCACACCGCTCATGAGGCGGTTGTCCGTGTTGATGGTGACGTTGAAGCCCAGCTGGAAGAGCATGTCCACCGGGTGGCTTTCAATGCCCTCGCCAAAGCCGGAAATGGCACCGGTCTGGAGGTTGGAGGAAGGGCAAATTTCCAAGGCAATTCCGCGGTCACGGACCCAAGCGGCCACGCTGCCGATAGTCACCATGCCGATGGTGTCCTCGCCGTCGTCGTCGGAGTTGTCCTCGAACTCCACCGAGATGTCCTCGGCGATCCGCACACCGTGGCCCAGGCGCAAGGCGCGCCCATCCACCAGGGCGGACTGGATGCTGTCCAATCCGGCGGCCTCACCGGCGTGGACTGTGGCCGGGAAGTTGTTCTCTGCCAGGTAGGTGAACGCGTCCTTGAAGCGGGAGGGCAGGAAGCCGTCCTCAGCGCCTGCAATGTCGAAGCCGACGGCGCCGTTGGCGCGGTGGCGGACAGCGAGCTCGGCGATTTCCTGACCGCGGTCGGCGTGCCGCATGGCAGTGATGAGCTGCCCTACCTGGATCTGCTGGCCGCGTTCTTCAGCGGATTCCATGCCTGCCTCGAGGCCGGTCTGCACCGCTTCCACAACCTCGTCCAAGGTCAGGCCCTGCTGCAGGTGCTGTTCAGGTGCCCAGCGGACTTCGCCGTACACCACGCCGTCCTCGGCCAGGTCTTCCACGAACTCCTTGGCGACCCGGAACAGGCCTTCCTTGGTCTGCATGACGGCCACGGTGTGGTCGAACGTTTCGAGGTAGCGAACCAGCGAACCGGAGTCGGCGGATTCACGGAACCATTCGCCCAGTGCCACGGGATCGGTGGAGGGCAGGGTGTGGCCGGCGGCTTCGGCCAGCTCGATGATGGTGGCCGGGCGGAGTCCTCCGTCCAGGTGATCGTGGAGGGAAACCTTGGGCAGGGACTTCAAATCGAAATCAAGGGCAGGGGCAGCGTCAAGAATAGGCTCAGTCACGTACTAACTGTAGGGGGACGGCAGATGCTTAGCCAGCGGGTTTGGAGAGGTCGACGCCGGCGGCTGCCTTTTGCGACAAATCCGACGGTTCTGCTGCGGGCACCGCAGCCTCTGCAGCCGCTTCACGGGCGGCATCCTTCTTCTCAAGGTACTTGTGCCACCAACGCAGGGCGTGATCGACCACAATTCCCAGGATCACGGCAAACGCGACGGCGATCCCCACGCCCAGCAATGGATTGTTGTGGACCCATTGACCCGCCAGCAAGCCAATGCCGATGGAATACGCAACCCAGGTGATGCACGCGAAAGCGTCCAGCCAGAAGAAAGTGCGGTGGCGGAAACCGGTTTGTCCGGCAACGTAGTTCACAGCTACGCGACCCCAAGGGATGTACCGGGCCGTGAAGATAAGGACCGCGCCGCGCTTGTCCAACTCGTACTGCGCCCAGGCAAACATCTTCTGGACCTTGGGCCTGCGCATCCACTTCCAGCGGGTGAGGCCGATTTTCCGGCCCAGCATGTAGGCCATATTGTCCCCGGCCATGGCGCCCACCAGTGCGGTGGCTCCCAGAATCCAGAGGTTGGGTTCTCCGCTGTGAAGGGACAGCGCCGAGAGGCCAACAATGGCTGTTTCGCTGGGAAGGATGGTGGCAAATCCGTCAATGAAGAAGAAGACCAGGAGTACCGGGTATATCCAGGGCTGCCCGGCTGCATGCTCGAGCATTTGGTTCAAAAACTCCACGCGACGGTAGCTCCTAGACGAGTATGACTTGACGATGTGACCGAAGTCGCTCTAGTGTCCCACGGCCGGGACGTCGTTCGCTACGTCCCAGCCAAGGGATCACACGCTTAACGCTATAGGTGCTGATAAGGTGCCGTCGTCAACCGCCGGGCTGATCTTCCGGGGCAGGAAGCGTCATACCGTGGGTGGAGTCGGGGCGTCTTCCTCCGGGATGTTTTTGCCGTCCAAGGGAACCGATCCCCGGACTTTACTGATGATCCGATCAATGATGATTCCCAGGATCACGGCCACAACGATCGCTATGACGGCGCCCAGCAGATGGTTGTCCTCGAACCAGACACCAAAGAAGTAGCCAAGGATCACCGAATACGTGGCCCAGAGGACGGCGGACATGGCAGTGAGGGCCACGAAGCGTCGGTGGTGGAAATGCGTGGCGCCGGCTGTCAGGTTCACAGCCACCCTGCCAATGGGGATGAAGCGGGCCACCATGATGAGCGAGGCCGACCGCCGTCGAAGTTCCTTGCCTGCCCAACGGAAGGCGCCCTGCATCCGCTGCGTGCGCATCCAACGCCAGCGCTGGATGCCGATGCGTCGGCCGATGATATACGCAATGTTGTCGCCGGAGAACGCTCCCAGGGCTGCCATCAAACCCAGCAGCCACACGTTGGGCGAGCCGCTGCTTCCGGAGACGGCGCTCAGGCCCACCACCACGGATTCGCTGGGGATGGGCGGGAAGAAGCCATCAATGACACAGCAGGCCAGCACCAGGAACAACACCCATGGCTGCTCGGCTGCTGCGAGGATGAAATCGTTGATGCCCTGCACGGTTTCCTTACGGTAGCCGGCTCCCGCACAGGCGCCGGATGACTGGTGTTCCGGGCTGTTCCGTGGGGAACAGCCCGGAACACTTAAGCCTAGGCGATGCGGTCGATGATGAGCTGATGCGCCGGGCGTGAACCCTCGGGCGCGATCACTACGGCGTCCTGCAGCGCTTCCTTGGCCCGTGCGAACTTCTCCGGGGTGTCCGTCAGGAGCGTCATCAAGGGCTCTCCCGCACGGACCAGCGCACCGGGCTTGGCGTGCATCCGCACTCCCGCGCCGGCCTGCACCTGGTCTTCCTTGCGGGCACGGCCGGCGCCGAGGCGCCAGGCGGCGACACCGACGGAAAGCGCATCCAGTTCCACCAGGACACCGTCTGCGGGTGCGTAAATAACCTCGGATTCCCTGGCCACGGGCAGAGCGGCCCGGGGATCTCCCCCTTGTGCTTCGATCATCCGGTTCCAGACGTCCATGGCACGGCCGTCCTTCAAAGCAGCTGCGGGGTCGGCGTCGTGGATGCCGGCACCGGCCAGCATCTCCTCGGCCAAGCGGACGGTCAGTTCGACGACATCTTCCGGACCCCCGCCGGCAAGGACCTCCACCGATTCCTCCACTTCGATCGCGTTTCCCGCGGTCAATCCCAACGGCGTGGACATATCCGTCATCAGAGCGACAGTGTGCACACCTGCGTCCTTGCCCAGGGCCACCATGGTCTCGGCAAGTTCCCGGGCACGGGCTTCGTCCTTCATGAACGCTCCCGAACCCACCTTGACGTCCAGCACCAGGGAGCCCGTTCCTTCGGCGATCTTCTTGCTCATGATCGAGGAAGCGATGAGCGGGATGGCTTCAACAGTTCCGGTGACATCACGCAAGGCATAGAGCTTCTTGTCCGCCGGAGCGAGCCCGGAGCCTGCGGCGCAAATGACCGCACCCACGTCCTGGAGCTGGGCCATGATTTCGTCGTTGCTCAGGTTGGCCCTCCACCCGGGAATGGCTTCAAGCTTGTCCAGTGTGCCGCCCGTGTGGCCCAGTCCGCGGCCCGAGAGCTGCGAGACCGCCACGCCAAAAACGGCTACCAGCGGGGCCAGCGGAAGGGTGATCTTATCCCCCACCCCACCGGTGGAGTGTTTGTCGCTGGTAGCCTTCCGGCCGCCGTCGGGCGTTGTCAGCGACGAAAAGTCCATCCGCTCGCCCGAGGCGATCATGGCGGAAGTCCAGCGGGAAATCTCAGCACGGTCCATGCCGTTGAGCAGAATGGCCATGTTCAGTGCCGCCATCTGTTCCTCGGCGATCACCCCGCGGGTGTAAGCGTCTATGGTCCAGTCGATCTGCTCGGGAGTGAGCGTGCCCTTGTCGCGCTTGATGGAAATGATCTGGACGGCGTCGAAGGCTTCGGTGCTGGTCACGTGGTTTCCTCCAGATGTTCAGGACCAAACGCATCAGGCAGCACCTGGTCCATGGATTTGATTCCCTGAGTTGTCATGAGCTGCATTCCGGGTGCCCTGAATTCGTAGAGCAACTGGCGGCAGCGCCCGCACGGCATGAGGATATTTCCTTGGCCGTCCACGCAATAAAACGCGGCGATCCTGCCACCGCCGGTCATGTGAAGCTGGCCCACCAGTGCGCATTCGGCACACAGGGTCAGGCCGTAGCTGGCGTTCTCCACGTTGCAGCCACTGACGATCCGGCCATCCTCGGTGAGGGCCGCAGCCCCCACCGGGAACTTCGAGTAGGGCGCGTAGGCGTTCTTCATGGCCTGCTGGGCTGCCGCCTCCAGCGTCTGCCAGTCAATATCATTTGCGGGCATCGTCAACCCTTCACGTACGGTATGCCGCTTGCGGCCGGTGGCCGCGACTTACCCACCAAACCCGCGACGGCGAAGATGGTCACCAAGTACGGCAGCATGGCCATGAACTGGCTCGGAACCGGGGTACCAATGATGCCAAGGATCGACTGCAGGTTGTAGGCGAAGCCGAACAGCAGCGAAGCCAGGAAGGCTCCAATCGGATTCCAGCGGCCAAAGATCAACGCAGCCAAGGCAATGAAGCCGCGGCCACCGGAGATGTCCTTGGTGAAAGAGTCGATGGTCACCAGGGTGAAAACAGCGCCACCGATACCCGCGATGGCACCACCCAAGGTGACGTTCCAGAAGCGGGTGGCGTTGACGTTGATACCCAGGGTGTCAGCAGCCTGCGGGTGCTCGCCCACGGCGCGGACACGCAGTCCCCAGCGGGTCTTGAACAAACCGAACCACACCACGGCCACGGCAATGTACATGAGGTAACCAGCGATGGACTGCTCGAACAGGATGGGCCCGATAATGGGGATGTCCGAAAGCAGCGGGATCGGCAGGATATCCAGACGTCCCGGGGTGTTGAACTGTTCCTTGTTGGGCACCATCAAGGTCCCATACAGGAAGCCGGTCAGGCCCGAGACCAGCACATTGAGGACCACGCCCACGATGATCTGGTTGACCAGGTACTTGATGCTGAAAACAGCAAGGACCATGGACACGGCAGCACCGGCAGCAGCTGCTGCGATCAGCCCGATGTAAGGGCTTCCCGTCATGGTGGCCACCAGCGCGGCGGTGAAGGCACCACCCAAAAGCTGGCCTTCAATGGCGATGTTCACCACGCCCACACGTTCACAGAGCACGCCTGAGAGGGAACCGAAAACCAAAGGCACCGCCAGCGTTACTGAACCGGCAACGAGGCCGGCCAACGAGATGGAGGGTTGGCGTGCGCCTGCCACGATCCAGACGAGCAGTGCAAAGACAAAGACCACGGCGAACGCTATGGGCAGCCACTTGGGTGACCGCTCCCCCTGGGTCCAGAGGTAAATCGAGTAGGCGGCCATGGCCAGGAGCAGAATGCCGAAGACGATCCCGCCCACCTGGCCGGGAATCATGAGAGCCGGCACAGCGACGGCGTCCCCGGCGTCGCTGATTTTCATCTCGGCGGTTTGGTCCGAGCCCAGGAAGCCGAAGAAGACCAGGGCTACAAGGGCCAGGATGCCCAAGGACAGGGGGACCTTCATGGAAGGCCTGAAGGCGGGCAAAGTGGTGGATCCCGGCTTCGGAGCGGTGGTTGTCGCGCTCATTTGGCACCTCCGGAGGCGTTGGCGAGGGCAGCCTTGGGAGCCGCTTTGGATGTCTTGGCCTTCTTCTTGGGCTCAAGGCGGAAGATGGACCTGATCAGTGGCGGTGCTGCGATGAAGAGGACAATCAGGGACTGGACCACCAACACGATGTCGATGGGCGTTCCGGTCTGGATCTGCATCTGCACCGCGCCAGCACGGAAGGCACCGAACAGCAGGCCGGCGAAGAACGTGCCCCACGGCGTACTGCGGCCCAGCAACGCAACAGTGATCGCGTCAAAACCGATCTGGGCAGCGACGCCACCGGTCAGCACCTTCTCGGTACCGGCCACCTGGGCGATGCCACCAAACGCGGCAAGCGCACCTGCCATGGCCATGACAAGGATGGTGGCGCGGGATACCTTCACGCCAGCCGTCCGCGCTGCGATGGGGTTCGCCCCTACGGCGCGGAATTCGAAGCCGATGGTGGATCGGTTCAGCAGCCACCACACGCCAAAGGTCAGCGCAATGGCTATCAGGAAGCCAAGGTGGAGCCGGGATCCCGGAATGAGGACGGGGTAGGTGGCGGACTCGTCCAGGCGGGGCGAGATGGGGCTGTTGTCCCCGGGCCGCCGGAACGCAGCCGTATTCAGGAGGAAGTCCAGCAGGAACAGGGCCACGTAGTTCAGCATGATGGTCACGATCACCTCGTGCGCACCGGTCCTGGCCTTGAGGATTCCGACGATTGCGCCCCAGAGTGCACCGCCCAGGACGCCCATAATGATGACCACCAGCAGGTGCAGCCCGAACGGCAGGTGCCAGGCGAACCCGACATACGCCGCGAGGGTTGCACTGATGATGATCTGGCCTTGGGCGCCGATGTTGAACAGGCCGGCACGGAAGGCCAGGGCAACACCCAGCCCCGCGCAAATGAGGGGTGTAGCCACCGTCATGGTTTCGAGCAGGGGCTGCAGTCCCTGCCGGGGGTTGAAGACCGAGCCCTGGAAGAGCGCAACGTAGCTCTCGGTCATGGCTGACCACAACGCACTGAGGAAGTCCGTGGGCCTCGCGAACAAGTAGCCCGCAGTCTTGGCGACCTGCGCATCCGTGCTGGCGATCAGCAGGCCACCCAGGAACAGCGCCACGATGACCGCAAGGACGGAGACGAATCCGTTCCCCATGACGATCCGGCGGACTACGCTGCCCTGGTGCGTACCAGCGTCCCCGCTTTGGGAGGACACCGGCACGATGGAGGGCTCCATCGCGCCCCCTGCGGTATCGAGTGAGACATCTGCGGCCCGGAGATCAGCGGTGGATTGGTCCTCAGCTGGCTGGGCCGGATTTTGCTCGTTGTTGGACTGGTTGTTCTCAGTCATCGGAGCCTCCTTCAGGGCCGACGCCGGCCATCATCAAGCCAAGGGTGTCGCGGGGCGTTCCACCCGGGACGATGCCCACGAGTTTGCCCTTGTAGAGCACTGCAATCCGGTCGGCGAGTTCAACCACTTCATCAAGCTCAGTGGAGACGATCATGACCGGCGTTCCGACGTCGCGCTCGGCCACGATGCGCTTATGCAGGAATTCGATGGACCCTACGTCCACGCCGCGGGTCGGTTGACTGGCAATGAACAACCGCAGTGGCCTGGACAATTCACGGGCCATCACCACTTTTTGCTGGTTGCCACCGGACAACGTTCCCGCAGCAGCCCCGGCAGAGGGAGTGCGGATGTCGAACTCGTCGATTTTTGCCTTGGCGTTTTCCATCACCTTGGCAGGTTTCATGCCAATTCCGCTGGCAAAAGGTGCCTGGTCGTAGAGGTCCAGGATCAGGTTCTCTGCCACCGAGAAAGGACCCACCAGTCCATCGACGGTCCGGTCTTCCGGGACGAAACCCACGCCCGAGCGCAGGACATCCTTGACTGGAAGGCCCAGCAATTGCTTGCCGTCCAGCGTCACTGAACCTGTGACGTGCTCCTGCACGCCAAGGATGGCTTCGGTGAGTTCGGTTTGCCCGTTGCCCTGGACACCGGCGACGGCGAGAATCTCGCCTTGGGCGATGGAGAAACTGATTCCGTCCACCACATTGGTTCCGTTGGCGGCACGGACCGTGAGGTTTTCGACCACAAAGGTGGTTTCCTTCGGCTGTGCCGGGGCCTTGTTCAGGCTCAGGCTCACCGGGCGGCCCACCATCATGGAGGCCAGTTCAGTGGCTGAGGCCGTGGGTGGCGCGTCACCCACCACTTTGCCGCGGCGGACCACGGTAATGACGTCGGAGACAGCTTTTACTTCGCGCAGTTTGTGCGAGATGAACACAATCGATGTGCCGCCGGCCTTGAGCTGACGCATGATGTCCAGGAGTTCATCGGTTTCCTGAGGCGTCAGCACAGCAGTGGGTTCGTCCAGAATCAGGACCTTGGCTTCGCGCACCAGAGCTTTGATGATTTCCACGCGCTGCTGGACGCCCACTGGCAGTTCCTCCACCAAGGCATCGGGATCGACGTCGAACCCGTATTTATCGGAGATTTCCCGGATTTTCTTGCGGGTCTCCTCAATGCTCAGCACACCGCCGAATGTGGTTGGTTCGGCTCCGAGTGCCACATTTTCTGCCACGGTGAAGACGGGAACCAGCATGAAGTGCTGGTGCACCATGCCGATGCCGGCTGCCATGGCGTCGCCGGGTCCACGGAAGGTGACCGGTTGGTCGTCCACCAGGATCTGGCCTGCTGTGGGCTCATACAGCCCGTACAGCACGTTCATGAGGGTTGACTTGCCGGCACCGTTTTCACCGAGGAGGCAATGGATCTGGCCGGATTCGACCACGAGGTCGATGTCTTGGTTGGCGTAGAAGGTCCCGAAGGCTTTCGAGATCCCCTTCAATTCGAGTTTCACAACTCCCACCGTTCTGTGAGTCCGAGGGACAGCCGAACAGCTCCAAAGCCACGAGCTTTGGGTTCAGCCTAGTCAGGGCAAAAACGCGCCGCCAGTACCGGGGCTCGGTACTGGCGGCGCGTCCAGGAATTGAATTATTTCTTGGGGCTCGCTGCCGATTCGACAACCAGCTTGCCGGAGACGATGTCCGCCTTGAGAGCATCGAGCTCGGACTTGGTCTCTGCGGTGACAGCGGAGTCGAAGTCGTGGAACGGAGCGATGGCAACGCCATCGTTCTCCAGGGTGCCCACGTAGGCTGCGTTGTTGAACTTGCCTTCGGTATCGTCCTTGACCACTGCTTCGACGGCTTCGCCCATCTGCTTGACCACGGAGGTCAGCATCAGGTCCTTGTACTCAGGAGCGGTCAGGTAGCCATCGGAGTCAACCCAGATGAGCTTGACGTCCTTGCCGGCAGCCTTGGCTTCCTTCAGCGCAGCACCGGCACCCTTGCCCACCGGTCCGGCCACGGGCATGATGATGTCCGCGCCCTGGTCCAACAGGTTGATGGTGACCTGCTTGCCGGTGTCCTGCTTCTCGAAGTCGCCCGTGAAGGAGCCATCCTGGGTGGTCTTGTCCCAGCCGACTACCTGGACAGTCTTGTTTTTGGCCTTGTTGTAGGCCTGAACACCGTCGTAGAAGCCATCCATGAAGATGGTGACCGTGGGGATCTTAATACCGCCGAAGGTACCTACCTTGCCGGTCTTGGTGGTGGCCGCGGCCGCATATCCTGCGAGGTAGGCCGCCTGTGCCGTGTCATAGACAATCGGCTTGACGTTGGCGATCGGGGTCTCGTACGTGTAGTCCACGATCGCGAAGTGCTTGTCCGTGTTCTTCTCCGCGGCGGCCTTGGTGGCGTCGCCCAGGAGGAAGCCCACCGTCACGGTGAGGTTGCAACCGGCCGAGATCATGCCGTTCAGGTTGGTCTCGAAATCGCTGTTGGCCTTGGATTCGGCCGACTTTACGGTGATGCCGAGGTCGGTTTCAGCCTTCTTGAGGCCCTCGAAGGAGGACTGGTTGAAGGACTGGTCATCGAATCCGCCGGAGTCAGAGACGATGCAACCCACAAAGTCGCTCTTGGTGGCCGTGCCGGAGCCGGCGTCGGGAGCCTGGCCACAGCTGGTCAGCAGGAGCGCGGCTGCACCGAGGGTGGCAACACCGGCCATTGAACCGCGCTTCAGGGTGGCACGCAGTGGTTTCTTCAATTTTCCTCCAGGAAGAAAGTGATGGCGCTACGACGGATGGTCAATGAGTGTCCGTTTCCTATACCTGAGGCAGAAACTCTGTTTTCACTGATGCTCGCAGCTGCGCCGAAGCGCATTGATGAAACCAACACTAGTGGCCTGGAACACACCCAGCTACCACAAATGATCCCTCCAGGTCAGATTGTTGACCTTTTGTTACC
Source organism: Paenarthrobacter sp. MSM-2-10-13 (assembly GCF_011605365.1). Taxonomy (NCBI): domain Bacteria; kingdom Bacillati; phylum Actinomycetota; class Actinomycetes; order Micrococcales; family Micrococcaceae; genus Paenarthrobacter; species Paenarthrobacter sp. MSM-2-10-13. Next base: position 161,732 of record NZ_JAAOXO010000003.1, read on the forward strand.
AAGCAGTAGCCGGGTGCGCAAGTCACATGGCGCTTGGCTCTGAATTAGAGCCGGACCAGCATCTTGCCGGTGTTGGCACCGTCCAGAAGGTCCATGAATGCCTGCGGCGCATTCTCCAGACCGTCAACGATCGTCTCGTCATAGCTCACTGAGCCATCGGCCAACCAGCCGGCCATCTTCTGGGCGAACTCGGCAGCGTGCTGACGCTGGCCGCCCACCAGGAATCCGCGCATGGTCAGCTGCTTGCCGATTGCCTGCATGAGGTTGCGGGGAGCTGCGGGAGGCTCGGTGGAGTTGTACTGTGCGATCGCACCGCACATGGCAATGCGCCCGCCCACAGTCAAGGTTGCCAACGCAGCCTCAAGGTGCTCGCCACCAACGTTGTCGAAGTACACGTCGATCCCGCGCTCCCCTGCTGCTTCACGCAGCTGGTCAAGGACCGGACCATCGTTGTAGTTGAAGGCGGCGTCGAAGCCGAGCTCCAGCAGGCGGGCAACCTTTTCCGGCGATCCGGCACTGCCGATGACCCTGGAAGCGCCCATGGCCTTGGCAATCTGGCCCACCATGGAACCCACGGCACCTGCGGCGCCGGAGACGAACACAACTTCGCCTTCCTTGAACTCCGCCACTTTGAGCAGACCGGAGTAGGCAGTGAGGCCGGTCATGCCCAAGGCGCCAAGGAACGCGGAGGTGGGAGCAAGCCCACTGGGGACCGGGGTGGTGGCTGCGGCATCCACTACTGCGTGCTCGCGCCATCCGAGTGAATGCACGACGACGTCACCCACCTTGTGCGCGTCCGAACGGGACGCGATCACCTCGCCCACTGCACCGCCGTCGAGCGCTGCATCGATCTGGAACGGAGCCGAGTACGACTTGACGTCGTTCATGCGCCCACGCATGTAGGGGTCAACGGACATGAATTGGTTCTTGACCAGGATCTGTCCGTCGCCGAGCTCAGGCAGCTGGGCCTGGGTGAGCCGGAAGTTATCTGCCACCGGGCGGCCCTTGGGGCGGGAAGCCAGCTGAATTTCGCGGGTTTCTACGGGCATGGAAACGGCGCTCATGCTGCGAACTCCACGAGCTTGAGGTCTACGGCCATGTTGCCGCGCGTGGCGTTGGAGTAAGGGCACACCTGGTGCGCTTTGTGCATGAGTTGCTCAGCCGTCTCGCGGTCCAGGGCAGGCAGGGCGATTTCCAGTTCGGCAGCGAGGCCGAAGCCTTCGCTGTCGGTCAGCGGGCCGATGTGGATCCTGGCGGCGACGGCCGAATCGGTCAGGTCAACGCGCTCCTTACGCCCTACCAACCGCAAGGCGGAGTGGAAGCAGGCTGCGTAACCGGCGGCGAAGAGCTGCTCCGGATTGGTGCCTTCGCCGTTTCCGCCGAGCTCCTTGGGGCTGGCAAGTGCGACATCCAGCTTGCCATCATTGGTGCGGGCGTTGCCGTCGCGGCCTTCGCCGGAGGCCAGTGCCTCAGCAGTGTAGAGAGTCTTCATGGTGTTTCCGTTCTCTTAGGGAAGGGATGTCCCGGGATTTTCCGGGAGGTCTGTTCAGAGTGAGCTGTTCAGCGCTGCCGTGAGCTTGCCGAGCGTGGCGTGCAGCTGCCCGATTTCCTCGGCCGAGAGGCCGGCAGCGTCAGCGAGGCGCTGGGGTACAGCCTGGGCGTTGGCGCTCAACGCGGTGCCTGCGTCGGTCAGGACTACATCCACCCGGCGCTCATCCTCGGCCGAGCGGTGGCGTTCCACCAGTCCCATGGCCTCCAGGCGCTTGAGCAGGGGGGACAACGTTCCGGAATCCAAGCCCAGTTCCGAACCAAGGTCACGGACACTCCGTGGCTCCTGCTCCCAGAGGACCAGCATCACCAGGTACTGCGGATAGGTCAGGCCGAGCTCCTCCAGCACGGGGCGGTAGACCGCCGTCGCCGCTTTGGACGCCGAGTACAGCGCAAAGCAGACCTGATGGCGGAGGCGGGGTGCATCACTCATGACTAAAACGATAGTGCACAATTCAATTGTGCACAACTCATCTCATCCACAAGAACCCAACTGAGGCAGTTAAGCGCGTTTTGAGGGGTCAAAACGCGCTTAACTGCGGACTTAGTTGGGTTTACTGCTCGAGGTCGCGGATGGTGCGGAGGGCGGCGGCGGTCAGGACGCGGATGGCGTATCCGAGGGCGCGCTCGTCAACAATGAAGTCACCGCGGTGGAGGTCGTACTCTTCGCCGCCAGGAGTGTGCGTGCCCAGGCGCATCATGGCACCCGGAATGTCGGCAAGGAACCAGGCGAAGTCCTCGCCACCCATGGACTGCGGCGTGAGGACCACTGCGTTCTCACCCAGCTCAGCGCGGGCAGAGGCTTCAATGAGGGCGGTCTCATGCTCAGAGTTCACCACGGGCGGCACACCGCGGGTGTGTTCCAGGTGCACATCAACGCCGTAGGGCGCGGCAACCTGCCGGACCACGTCGTCCAGCAACTCCCCCGCGCTATGCCAGGCATCACGGTCCAGGCAGCGCATGGTCCCGGCCATATAGCCGGAGCCCGGTATGGCATTCGGCGCGGAACCAGCGGAAATTTGGCCCCACACCACCGACACACCGCTGCGGACATCCACCCGGCGGGAAAGCACTGCCGGCACATTGACCGCAATCTGGGCCAACGCGAACACAAGGTCCTCGGTCAGATGCGGCCGTGATGTGTGGCCGCCGCGGCCGGAAAGCTCAATTTTGATGGTGTCCGAGGCCGAAGTGATGGCACCAATGCGGGTGCCGATCTGCCCCACATTAATCCTCGGATCGCAGTGCAGCGCAAGGATGCGCGGCACGCCCTCAAGCACACCCTGCTCAATGCAGGACAGGGCGCCGCCCGGCATGGTTTCCTCGGCCGGCTGGAAGATGATCCGTACCGTGCCACCCAGCGGGTTGTTCTTGTGCATCCGCTGCAGCGTCAAGGCGATGCCCAGCATGGCGGTGGTGTGGACGTCATGCCCGCACGCATGCGTAACGCCATGGTTCTTCGACGCGAAGGGCAGGCCGGTTTCCTCAATGATCGGCAATGCGTCGATGTCCCCGCGAAGGGCAGTGGCAATGGGGCCCTCACCCACGTCAACCGTCAGTCCGGTCTCATCCAGACGCCGCGGCTTCAGCCCGGCTGCTTCCAGCCGCTCCACGAGCTTGTCCGTGGTGCGGAATTCCTTAAAGGACAACTCCGGGTGCGCGTGGAGGTCCCTCCTGAACTCGATCAGTCCGGGGAGCAGTTCATCAACCCAAGGACTCACAACGGGAGCGGGCTCGGTTTCAGTCGTGTAATTGCGCACGTCACAACTCTAGCCATGCGCGGCACCTGAAGAACGAAAGCCACCTCTTGGTTACGCTGCGTTCAGACGCAGGACAACCAAAGAGGTGGCTCACGGTATAAGCAGAAGTACTACAGCACGTCCGTATCGCCGCTGGCCTTCAAGGCGTCAACAGTGCCCTTGACCAGTTGCGCGTGTTCCTTGGTGGTGACAAGGAGCGCGTCCGGCGTGTCCACAATGACCACGTCCTTGATGCCGATCAAGGCAATAACGCGCTTGGTATCGGAGACCACCACGCCGCTGGCGTTCTCGGCGAACACACGGGCCCCCTCACCCAGCACCGTCACTTCGTCGACGTCGCCTGCGTTGTTAAGGCGGCCGATCGCGGCGAAGTCGCCAACGTCGTCCCATCGGAAAGTACCAGGCACGACGGCGACATCGCCGGCTTCCGCTGCTGGCTCCGCCACAGCGTAATCAATGGCGATTTTCGGCAGTGTTGGCCACACGCGCGAGGTCACTTCGGCGCGCTGCGGCGTATCCCAGGCCTCAGCGATTTCCTGAAGGCCCTTGAACAGTTCAGGCTGATTGGCCTCAAGGTGCCGGAGCATAAGCGCCACGGGGGCAACGAACATGCCCGCGTTCCAGACGTAATCCCCTGCCTCGACGTATTTGTTGGCCACTTCCTGGCTGGGCTTTTCCACGAACTCCGCAACAGCAAGCGCGTTCGGGGCGCCTTCCACGTTCAGGGCCGCACCGGAGCGGATGTAACCGAATCCGGTAGAGGGGTGGGTGGGCTTGATGCCGATGGTGACAATCTTGCCAGTGGCCGCGGTAAAGATTGCCTCGCGCACGGTCTCCAGGAAGAGATCGTCCGGGCTGATGACCTGGTCTGCAGCGAACGAACCCATGATGGTGTCAGGATCGCGGCGGTAAAGGATGGCGGCGGCAAGGCCGATTGCAGCGCCGGAGTCCTTGGGCTCGCTCTCCAGCACCAGTTCGTCGTCACCTATTTCGGGGAGTTGGCGGCACACGGCGGCGCGGTGCGCCTCACCGGTAACAACAAGGACCCGTTCACCGGCCAGCGGTTCCAGGCGGTCATAGGTAGCCCTCAACAACGTGCTGCCGGAACCGGTCAGATCGTGGAGGAACTTGGGCGCAGCGGCACGCGAGAGTGGCCATAGCCGGGTCCCCACACCGCCCGCCGGAATAACCGCATGGAAGCGGTTCAATGGCGATTCCGGGTATTTCGCGTCTTCTGTACTCACCGCAACACTTTATCCTGTGCCGGCGGGAAGCCCTGCAGCAGGACACACGTGTGGCGTTCGTCTCAGCCAGTTCCCAAAAATCGCCTGAATATCGGCAGGAAACATGGAATTAACAAGGAGAGAAGCCCGTCCTAAATTGAATATGCTGTTAGCGAAGCCTAGATTTAGGCGTGAGCTACGAGTGCTCTCGCAGCAGGCGTTCCCCCCGCGTGGATCCCATGCCAGCGCCGCTGTGTTGCAGGAAGGTTTAATCAGTGCCGACAAAACCAGCTGGCACCTTGTACCGCGGCCGTGAAGGCATGTGGTCCTGGGTTGGACACCGCATTACAGGTGTAGTGATCTTTTTCTTCTTGTTGGTCCATGTGCTGGACACCTCATTGGTGCGCGTGTCCCCTGAGGCCTACACCGCCGTCATTGGCGCCTACAAGAACCCCCTCATGGCCCTGGGTGAAACGGGCCTGGTCGCCGCGATCATCTTCCACGCCTTCAACGGCCTGCGTGTGATTGCCATCGACTTCTGGAAGAAGGGCGCGAAGTACCAGCGCCAGCTGCTGTGGGTCGTGCTTGCACTGTGGCTTGTCACGTTCGCAGGCTTCGCTATCCGCCACCTTTCCCTCGCGCTGGGAGGCCACTAAGCCATGACAACCATCGAATCCCCACGCAGTGGAAAAATCGGGAGCGGCAAGATCGCACCGAAGTACAACCGCACCGGCACCAGCCGTGGCAACTTCGAAATGATCGCCTGGCTCTTCATGCGCCTCTCCGGCATCGTCCTGGTGGTGCTGATCTTCGGCCACCTGTTCGTGAACCTGCTGGTAGGCGAGGGCATCCATGCAATCGACTTCGGTTTCGTAGCCGGCAAGTGGGCCGATCCTTTCTGGCAGTTCTGGGACCTGGCCATGCTGTGGCTTGCCATGCTGCACGGCACCAACGGTGTCCGCACCATCATCAACGACTACGCCGAGAAGGATTCCACGCGCTTCTGGCTGAAGATGGTCCTCTACGCGGCCACCCTGGTCATCATCATCCTTGGCACGCTGGTGATCTTCACCTTCAACCCGTGCCCCGTCGTCGACGGCGTTCAGTTGCCTGGCGGTTTCTGCCCGGCCCCGTAGCGGCGCCTTCCGGGTTACTCCCCCGAGTGAACCGGTTCGCCTGACGTAGCGGAGCAGCCTCCGCCGACCATCTGAATTTTTGAAAGAGAGAGCATCTGGTATGCAGGTCCATAAGTACGACGTCGTCATTGTCGGTGCAGGTGGCGCCGGCATGCGCGCCGCGATCGAATCCGGTCAGCGAGCACGCACCGCGGTACTGACCAAGCTCTATCCCACCCGCTCGCACACAGGTGCAGCCCAGGGTGGAATGTGCGCAGCACTGGCCAACGTCGAAGAGGACAACTGGGAGTGGCACACCTTTGACACCATCAAGGGTGGCGACTACCTGGTTGACCAGGATGCCGCCGAGGTCATGGCGAAGGAAGCCATTGACGCCGTGTTGGACCTGGAAAAGATGGGCCTTCCGTTCAACCGCACGCCCGAGGGCCGGATTGACCAGCGCCGCTTCGGTGGCCACACCCGTGACCACGGCAAGGCTCCAGTCCGCCGTGCATGTTACGCAGCTGACCGTACCGGTCACATGATCCTTCAGACGCTGTACCAAAACTGCGTCAAGCACAACGTTGAGTTCTACAACGAGTACTACGTCCTTGACCTGCTGATCGTCGAAGAAGACGCAGTGCGCGAAGACGGTACCCCGTACAAGCAGAAGCGTGTTGCCGGCGTTGTCTCCTATGACCTCGCCTCCGGTGAACTGCACGTCTTCCAGGCCAAGTCCGTAGTGTTCGCCTCGGGTGGCGCCGGCAAGGTCTTCAAGACCACGTCCAACGCCCACACCCTCACGGGCGACGGCATGGGCATTGCGTTCCGCCGCGGTATCCCCCTGGAAGACATGGAGTTCTTCCAGTTCCACCCGACCGGCCTTGCCGGCCTGGGCATCCTCCTGACAGAGGGTGCACGTGGTGAAGGTGCCATCCTGCGTAACTCCGAGGGTGAGCGCTTCATGGAGCGCTACGCCCCCACCATCAAGGACCTTGCACCCCGTGACATCGTGGCCCGCGCCATGGCCAACGAAGTGCGTGAAGGCCGCGGTTGTGGTCCTAACAAGGACTACGTCCTCCTGGACCTGACGCACCTTGAGCCTGCCCACATCGAGGCCAAACTTCCGGACATTACGGAGTTCGCCCGCACCTACCTTGGTGTGGAACCGTTCACGGATCCCGTCCCCGTGTTCCCCACCGCGCACTACGCCATGGGCGGCATCCCCACCAACATCACCACTGAGGTGCTCCAGGACAACGACACCATCGTCCCGGGCCTCTACGCAGCCGGTGAAGTTGCTTGTGTCTCCGTACACGGTTCCAACCGCCTCGGCACCAACTCGCTCCTGGACATCAACGTCTTCGGTAAGCGCGCCGGTATCGCCGCTGCGGAGTACTCCAAGACAGCTGACTTTGTTGAGCTCCCCGAGGACCCCGAGGCAATGACCCGTGGCATCCTCAGCGGCTTGCTGGAAGGCAACGGCACCGAGCGTGTGGCGCAGATCCGCAAGGAACTGCAGGACACCATGGACGCCAACATGCAGGTGTTCCGCACCAAGGAATCCCTGGAGCAGGTCCTCCGCGACATCGCTTCCTTCGAAGAGCGGTACAAGCACGTCACGGTTCAGGACAAGGGCAAGCGCTTCAACCTGGATCTCCTGGAAGCAGTGGAGCTGGGCTTCCTCCTGGACATGGCCAAGGTCATGACCGTTGGTGCACTGCACCGTGAAGAGTCACGTGGTGGCCACTACCGCGAGGACTTCCCGGACCGCAATGACGAAAAGTTCATGAAGCACTCCATGGCTTACCTGGACACTTCCGTCACCGTCGACTCCTCGGCGGAATCTGTTGCGGGCATCCGTCTTGAGACGAAGCCCGTGATCTTTACCCGTTACGAGCCGATGGAGCGTAAGTACTAATGACCACCGAAATGGCAGAGCCCGCTTCCAAGATCGAGCTCCCGGCAAGCGTTGCCGGCGACGGTGAAATCCCCACATTCCACATCACGCTCCGCGTGCGTCGCTACGATCCCGAAATCTCGGAAGAGGCACGCTGGGATGATTACAAGCTGACCATGTACGGCACGGACCGCGTGTTGGATGCCCTCCACAAGGTCAAGTGGGAGATTGACGGCAGCGTTTCCTTCCGCCGTTCCTGCGCCCACGGCGTGTGTGGCTCGGATGCCATGCGCATCAATGGCCGCAACCGCCTCGCCTGCAAGACGCTGCTGAAGGACCTGGACACCTCCAAGCCCATCACCGTCGAGCCGATCAAGGGCCTCCCCGTGGAGAAGGACCTGATCGTGGACATGGAACCCTTCTTCCAGTCCTTCCGCGAAGTCATGCCGTTCCTGATCAACAAGGGCCACGAGCCCACCAAGGAACGTCTGCAGTCCGTTGAGGACCGTGAGCGCTTTGATGACACCACCAAGTGCATCCTTTGCGCTGCCTGCACCTCGTCCTGCCCGGTCTTCTGGACCGACGGCCAGTACTTTGGTCCGGCCGCGATCGTCAACGCCCACCGCTTCATCTTTGATTCGCGCGATGACGCTGGCGACATGCGCCTTGAGATCCTGAACGACAAAGAAGGCGTGTGGCGTTGCCGCACCACCTTCAACTGCTCCGAAGCATGCCCCCGCGGCATCCAGGTAACCCAGGCAATCGCCGAGGTCAAGCAGGCCATCCTGGCCCGCAAGATCTAGTTCAGCAGTTTCTTTCAAGAACAGCACGACGACGGCGCCGCTCACCACTGATGGTGAGTGGCGCCGTCGTCGTTAATCCAGTGCCGTACCAGTCCACAGACGCCCATCCACCACCGCAACCGGTGCTGGCAAGACAAGGAGACCAGCGTGTCACGCTCTGAGAAGATCAGCTTCACGGGAAGCACCGGCGACACCCTGGCCGGCATCATCGACGTCCCGGAAGGTCCTGTCCGCGGCTGGGGCTTGTACTCGCATGGCCTGACCCTTGGCAAGGACAGCCCTGCAGCATCGCGCATCTGCAAGGGCCTGGCGGACCAGGGAATCGGCATGCTTCGCTTTGACAACCTGGGGCTGGGTGGCTCTGCCGGTGAGTGGTCGGCTGGATCCTTCAGCGTCAAGGTGGCCGACACCATCCTCGCTGCCGGGTTCATGCAGGAGCAGGGCCGGGGCATTTCTTTGCTGGTGGGCCACTCGTTCGGGGGTGCCGCTGTATTGGCCGCAGCGCGCGACATTCCCGGACTCAATGCCGTGGTGACGGTTGCCGCGCCCTACGAACCCAAGCATGTGGAGCACATGTTCGACACCGAGATCGAGGACATCCTCCGGGATGGCAGCGCCGTGGTGGACCTTGGTGGACGCCCCATGGAGGTTCGGCGCCACTTTGTGGAGGACGTGGAACGCGCTGACCTGCGTGACTGCATCCGCACCCTGCACAAGCCCTTGATGGTGATGCACTCCCCCACTGACAACACCGTGGGGATCGATAACGCCAGCGAAATTTTCCAGACTGCCCGCCATCCCCGGAGTTTCATCTCCCTCGAGGGAAGCGAGCACCTCCTGACCGGTAAGGGCCAGGCAGCACGGGTAGCGCGCATCATCGGTGCGTGGGCAGACCCCTACATGGAAGTCCGCGACTCCAACTAAAGGCCCGCACCCGTCCAAGTAGGTAGCAGCAGAGCGGGGGCCAAGCACCTCCGCTATCCTCGTCGGGGGCCCATAGCTGCGCCTACCAAGGCACCCAGGCCAACCCCAATGAGGATGCCCAAAAAGGGTGACTTGAACACCAACTGGCCTACGATGAGTCCGGCCGCAGCTCCGAGGAGGCAAGCGATCCACAGTGGGTTGTTCATGGCGGCCTCCAGATCAGGTGCGGGGCGCTACTCGACGCGAGCCGAGGACTTTCTTCCGCGGGGAATCCCCCGACTCCGTGTCAGCCTCGCGGATTGCTGACCATGACGCCGAGACGAGATACACCTGGCTCACAAGGTTGAACCAGATCAACAATCCGATGATGATGGCAAACGACGCCAGCACCGGATTGTTTCCGGAACGTGCCAGAAGTTCGGTGCTGAAGAACTGCAGGACCGTGGTGCCGACACCCGCCAGCACCACTCCCTCCAGGAACGCGCGGCGCCCCAGCTTCAGGCCACCGGCAATCCTGAACAGCACGGCCGCCGTCGCGCAGTTCAGCAGGAGCGGAACCACAATCTTCACGGTGGCCGCTATGGGCTCGGTGATGCCCTCGTCCAGGTTGAGCAAAGCGATGAACCAGTCGGCCGCCGTACCAAAGACGAGCGAGACGCCTGCGCTGATGACAAGGATGACGCCGAGGAGCAGCAAGGTGCTGGCATCAATGAGTTTTTGAAGGATGGGGTTGCGCACCAAAGGGTCAGCTTCCATGACCCCCCGGAGCCCTTCCCTGATGCTGGCGATCCAGCCAAGGGACACGAAGATCGTCACAACCGCTGCGATGAGGGCTGTCCATCCAAGTCCGGACGGGTTGAGCAAGGATTGTGGATCCACCAGTCCTTCGCCGCCGTCCACCTGCAGGAGTCCGGGGGCAGCCGCTGCAACACTGTCGATGACGGCGTCCTGCAGGGCAGGGTTGCCACCCAACACGATCCCTGCGATGGCGAAGCCGGTGGTGAGCAAACCAGTCACGGAGAAGAACATGTTGAAGCCGATACCGGCCGCCAGGAGTGGCCCGTGCTGGCGCGTGTAGTGCTGAAAGGAGCGCAGGGCACGGATCGTGTTAAGCCTGGCGAGGACGAGCGCAAAGAATGCGCCGGCTTTCTTTGGCAGTCCCCCGCCCGTGCGCTTCGCAGAGCCCCATTCCTGCCTCTTGCGGAGAAGCTGGAGTTTGAGTTTTGCCAGCTCAGTGGGCAGCGGAGGAACGTCCGCCTCTGTGGCTTGGATCCGTTTGTTGTTCCTCGTCAGTATCGCCGCCAAAATCGAGCTCTTCCCGTAGCTGCCAAATTCCATTGGTGTCGTGCTCGTAAAGTCCCATGCTAACCACAGGGAAGGTCGCGCGGTAATCTCTGAGAACCGTTTCGGCCTCGTCAAGGTTTTCCTGGGCAACATCGTGAGCCACAGTGACGTGCGGGTGGTACGGGAAAGGGAGCATCCGTTCAAGCGGACCGCTTTGAAGTTTCTCGTGCAATTGCACGCACTCTTCAAAGCCTTCTTCCACGTTAACGAACACCACCGGCGAGATGGGACGGAAAGAACCCGTGCCGGAAATGGTGATGTTGAACGGCTCCTGAGTCCGCGCAACTTCCCTGACGTGTTCGCGGGTAGCGGCCCAGTCCTGGGTGGGTGTGGTAGTGATCAGGGTGATGTGCGCAGGAATGACCTCTGCCATCGGATCGCCGAAAGAGGCCCTCCATTCCTGGAGTTCACGGGCGATCTCGGGCGGGAACCCCAGGATGACACCGACGCACATGGTGTCACCGGTGCCGCAATCGGTCCCGGTAGCAGCGGGCTGGCGGGAGTCGTCCGGACCGGCACCCTGACGGGTGCCGGTGGTGACATTGAGCTGGCCAGCGGAGCACATGGGCTTAGCGGACTCCCTGGATTCCGTGGGAGGCCTGGCCGCGGTACGGCAGGAATCCGACCTTGGAGTAGACGTCCGCGAGGGTTGCGGCAGCGATTTCACGGGCCTTGTCCGCGCCGAGGGCCAGGAGCCGATCCAGTTCCGCAGGATCAGCCAGGAGTTCGTTGGCACGCTCCCGGATGGGCGCCAGGTGACCGGAGACGAGTTCAGCCAGGTCGACCTTCAGGTGTCCGTACATCTTGCCCTGGTAGTCCGCCACGATCTTTTCCACCTGTGTGCCGCTGATGGCTGAGTAGATGGTCAGCAGATTGGAAACGCCCGGCTTGTTCTCGCGGTCGTACCGGATCTCCGTCTCGGTGTCCGTGACGGCTGACTTGATGCGCTTGGCGACGGTCTTGGGATCGTCCAGGAGGTTGATCAGACCGGCCGGCGACTCCGCAGACTTGGACATCTTGGCGTTGGGATTCTGGAGATCGTAGATCTTGGCCGATTCCTTCTGGATGAAGGCCTCGGGCACTTGGAATGTCTCGCCGAAGCGGCTGTTGAAGCGGTTGGCAAGGTCCCGGCTGAGCTCAACGTGCTGACGCTGGTCCTCGCCCACCGGAACACCGTGCGGCTGGTAGAGGAGGATGTCTGCAGCCTGCAGGATGGGGTAGGTAAACAGGCCAACACTGGCGTGGTCCGAACCCTGCTTCTGGGCCTTGTCCTTGAACTGGGTCATGCGGGCGGCTTCACCCATGCCCGTGATGCAGTTCAGGACCCACGCCAGCTGGGCGTGCTCGGGAACCTGGGACTGGACGAAGAGGGTGCACTTATCCACGTCCACGCCACCGGCGATGTACTGGGCTGCGGTGACCCGGGTGCGCCGGGCGAGTTCTGCAGGGTCCTGCGGCACTGTGATGGCGTGCAGGTCAGGAATGAAGTAGACGGCGTCGTACTCTTCCTGCATCCGGACCCAATTGACCAGGGCGCCGAGGTAGTTGCCAAGGTGCAGGGAGTCGGCGGAAGGCTGCATACCGGACAGGACCCGGTGCTTGGCGCCCACGGGGCGCTTGGTGGACGTTACGGGCTGCGGTTGGGCCGCAGCATCAGCCGATGCGCCGGTTTCAGTCGTGGTGGAACTAGTCATGGAGCAATACCTTAGGAAGCTTAGAGCCGGTAGTCGACTACCAGCGGTGCGTGGTCAGAGAAGCGGGTGTCCCACGAAGGCGCCCGGTCAACCACAGCCGAGAAGGCGGCTGCCGCGAGGTCCGGTGTGGCCAAGTGGTAGTCGATGCGCCAGCCCGTGTCAGTGTCAAAGGCCTTACCGCGCTGGGACCACCAGGTGTAGGGGCCGGCGACATTTCCTGCCAGGCCCCTGTGGACATCCCTCCATCCGATTTCTTCGCCGAGGAAGCGGTCGAAGTAGGCACGCTCCTCCGGGAGGAAGCCGGCACGTTTGACGTTGCCCTTCCAGTTCTTGATATCGAGTTCAGTGTGCCCGACGTTGAGGTCGCCAACAACCAAAGCATGGTCACTGTGTTTGGCGAGCTCAGGCAGTCGAACGGTCATGGCATCCAGGAAACGGAATTTGTCGTCCTGTTTGGGGGTTCCCACTTCACCGGAGTGCACATAGGCGCTGACAACGGAGAGAGTGGTGAACTCACCGGCAGCATTTTGCACGGTGTAGTCGGCTTCAACCCAGCGCCCGGACGTATTGAAGTAGTCGTCGCCAACGCCAATGCGGGTAGCGGTTGGCTCCTCACGGGATGCGATGGCCACGCCGGCACGGCCCTTGGCTTCGGCTTCGGTGTGGAGGATGTGCCACCCTTCACCGATGAGTTTCCTGACGATGTCATCAGGCGCCCGGACTTCCTGCAGGCAGAGAATGTCTACCTCGCGCGGCTCCAGCCATTCCGCCATGCCATTCTTGTAGGCAGCCCGGAGGCCATTGACGTTTACTGATGCGATGCGAAGGAAGTCCTTCTTCAATGCCGTACTCACCCGGTCCACTCTAGTCGATGATGGTGCCGGCCACGGGCTCGTCCGAGCCGCCGGAAGACTTGATCATGTCCCGCGCATTCGTCGCCGTAATGGCAATGGTTTCCAGCGCACGGTTGATGGTGTCCTGGTCCGCCGTTGCGCCTTTGGCCCGTTCCTCATCCACCACGCGGACCTGCACCTGGACAATCTTGAATGAATGGTCCAGTTTGAGGTCCCGCACCTCATCAGCTTTGCTGCGTTCGGCAACAACGCGCGTGCCTCCACTGTCAGCAGCGGACGACGACGGCGCGCGGCCGGCTGCGGCATTGAACGCATTTTGCGCTTCGGTCAACTTGGCACCGGCCCGCTGCGCGGCCTTGCGAATACTCACCACCACAAACGTTGCCAAAGCCAGCCAGCCGAAAGCGATGACAGCAACAACCCAGCCCACCACGTCATTCTGGTTGGCCGCGAAGATGACGGCCACCAGGAAGGCAATGATGACAACTGTCATCCCCAGGCCACCGATGCGGAAGCCCTTGAAGATGCCTTTGCCGGCGGGAGACGTGGACGGGTGCGGGTCACCGAGAGATTGCATGTACCCATTCTCTCAAATGAGCAACGGTGCCCTGTCCGCTTCCACGGACGGCGAACAAGGGCTCCAAGGGCCACCAAACGCTGCGGGCGCCCCTCTATGGCTATGCCCTTCCTCTGGGTATGCTCGCCTCATGAGCACCGTTGAAGATCGCCCAGATGTACAAATCCTCAAGGTTCACGAGTGCTGGAGGCTGCTGCGTTCCTCGTCGTTGGGGCGCTTGGCTTTGACCACCGGGGACGGCCCCGAGATCTTTCCGGTCAACTATTTTCCGGAGGACGGCACTCTCATCCTCCGTACCGCTCCTGGGACAAAGATGGATGCATTGTTGGGCAATGAGCCTGTGGCTTTGGAAGCGGACGGCTTCAACGCCTATGGAACCATCGCGTGGAGCGTGATAGCCAAGGGGCTTGCGGAAGCGATTCCCGCGGATGACCCCAGCCAGCAAAGTGCGGCCCACGAGCTCACGCCCTGGGAACCCGGGACCAAGGATCACCTTTTCCGCATCACACCAACAGTGTTGTCAGGGCGGCGTTTTGTCATCAACGATTCACAACGATGGTGGCCTGCCCGGGAACCGTAAGAATGTGCCTCGTGCCAGTCCATACTTCAGCGACCGTACATGAGAGGAAACCATGACAGATTCCACGGAAACCACCGGTTCTCCCCAGCACCAAAGCGACCCGACCTTGGCATTCGATGACTGCTGGGACCTGCTGGCGGCTGCAACCATCGGCCGCATTGGTTTGGTGGTGGATGACCACCCGGAGATCTTCCCTGTAAATTACGTGCTGTTTCAAAGGCATCTCGTATTCCGCAGCAGCCCTGGCAGGAAGCTGTGGGGAGCATTGGCTTCCCGGCCGGGGGTTCTGGAAATCGATGGGTACGATGCCCCCAGCGGGGAAGCATGGAGCGTGGTTGCCCGGGGCGAAACGGAGCTCATGACAGACCCCGACGAGATCGCACAGGTGAACGCATTGGGTCTTGAACCCTGGCAACCCGGAGCCAAGGACAACTACATCCGGCTGGTGCCCCGGGCTTTGACGGGACGAAGGTTCAAAGTCAACGCACCGGATGTGTGGAAGACCAGGACCAACGACCCCCGGCGGGCCTCGTTCGAATAAGGTCCTCACTTGAGGAACAGCTGGCGCAGCCTTCCCGTGGTCAGCATGATGCCGAGGGCGATCATCACCACGTAATACCCCACATGAATGGCCGTGGCCGGGCTGAACGAGCCCACGCTGATCTGCCGCAGCAGCTCCACTCCGTGCCACAGGGGCATGGCCTGAATGAACCACTGGATGACCTGCGGGTACACGCTGAGCGGGTAAAAGGTGGCACTGAAAAGGAACATGGGCAGCAGGAAGAAGTTGATCCAGTCCATCTGCTGGAAGGTCTTCATGAAGCTGGTGATACCCATCCCGAAGCTCGCGAAGCCGAAGGCGATCAACACCGAGGCTGGAATGACCAGGATGGCCCACCAGGTGGTAATCAGTCCCATCACTCCCATGACAGCGGTGAATCCCGTGGCGTACAACAGCCCCCGAAGGAGGGCCAGGAAAATCTCGCCGATCGCCACGTCAAGTGGCCCCAAGGAGGTGTAGAGCATCCCTTGGTACAGCTTGGCGAAGTTCATCTTGAAGAAGACATTCCACGTCGAGTCGTAAATGGCCCCATTCATGGCGGAGACGGCCAACAGTGCCGGGGCAATGTAGGCGGCGTAGCTGATTTCCTCACCACCCGGGCCCTGAACCGTTCCCACAATCGAGCCCATGCCCACACCCATGGCAAGCAGGAACAGCACAGGTTCGAAGAATCCGGAGACCATCACCAGCCACGTACTGCTCTTGGCCGCCATGAGCCCACGACCCACAACAGCCTTCGCATTGCGCGAGTACAGCGAACCGAACTTACGTTCGCGGGCAAGGTCGGTGGCGCTGTGGCCACCTGTCAGGACACTCATGAACCCATCCTTTTCACAAACTGGCGGCGCACCAGAACCCAGCCCACCGTTGCCGTCGCCACCAGGTACACCACGTGGGTGATGGTCAACAGCGGGTTCTGGTCCATCCCGTAGGTGAATACCCTGCCCAGCTCAGTTCCATGCCATACCGGTGAAATCCAGCCGATCCAGCGGACCGCTACCGGCAGGGAATCCAGCGGAAAGAATGTCCCCGAGAACAGGAACAGCGGCATCACGATGAAGCGCTGCACCAAGGCGAACTGCCCTTTGTCCTGTTTGATGCTGGCCGCATAAGCCATGAGCGGGAGCCCGAAGGACAACGCCGCCACCGTGGCCACGATGGCTGCCACCCAACCCCATGGGCTGGGTGAAGCCCCAAACAGTGCCACCACCACGAAGTAGACCACCGACTGCAGCAGGAACCTCACCGTGCTGGCCATGATGTGGCCGCTGGCAATCTGCTGCGGAATCAGTGGCGAGGCATGTGGACCGTAGAACACGCGGCGCCATTTAAAGCCATCCATGATGGGGTAGGAAAATTCTCCGGACGCGGTCATCACTGCCGCTGAGACCAATAGGGCCGGAGCCACGAACTCCAGGTAGCTGACGCCACCGAACGCGGCCTCGCTGTTGGCATCCACCAAGCTGGCGAGACCGACTCCCATGGCGAAGAGGTACGCCACCGGCTGGCCCACGCTATACAGGACTACGGACCAGCCGTAGTTCCGCATGACACGGAGGACCTGCTCCGCGTAGAAGAACGAACCCCAGCGTCGCGCCCTGGCAGCCGAAACCTCAGGTGAGTGGGCTCGCAAGGGACGCTCCGCCGTCGTGATCGGTTTGTCGGTGCCGCTAGTCAACAAGGCTCCTCCCCGTCAGCCGCAGGAACACGTCCTCCAGCGACGAGCGGCGCACCAACGATGTCATTGGCCGCAGCCCACGCGCAGTGACCTGCTCCAGGGCGGCCTCGCCGTCATGCGCGTAAATCAGCACCCGGTCAGGCAGCGTCTCCAGCCGCTCACCGATGCCGTGAAGTTCGACGCCGATTGTCGCGTTCCGCTCGGACCCGAACCTAAGCTCCAGTACTTCGCGCGACGAGTGTGCACGGATGAGGTTGGCCGGGGAGCCTTCGGCCATGATGCGGCCTTTGTCCACCACGATCAGGCGGTCGCACAGTTGCTCGGCCTCATCCATGTAATGCGTAGTGAGGATGAGCGTCACACCACTTTCCTTGAGCCGGAACAGCCGGTCCCAGAGAATGTGGCGGGCTTGGGGATCCAGGCCTGTGGTGGGCTCATCCAGCAGGAGGATCCGTGGCTCGTTGATGAGGGAACGGGCGATGGTGAGGCGGCGCTTCATGCCACCGGAGAGGGCGTCCACCTTGGAATTGGCTTTGTCCGTCAGCTGCGCGAATTCCAGGAGCTCGTCCGCTTTGGGCCGCAGGTAGCTCAGGGGCAGGCCGAAGTATCGCCCGTAGACGATCAGGTTTTCGCGGACTTTGAGTTCTTCATCCAGATTGTCCTGCTGCGGGACGACGCCCAAGTGCGCCCTCACCTCAGGGCCGTGGGATTCGGGGTCCAGGCCCATGATGGTGAGCGATCCTGAGGTGCGCTGGGAGACGCCGCCGATCATTTTCATGGTGGTGGACTTGCCCGCGCCGTTGGGGCCCAGCAGCCCGAAGGACTCCCCCGCCGGTACGTCGAAGGAGATGTTGTCCACGGCGGTGAGGTCACCGTAAGCCTTGGTGAGATTCCGCGCGCTGATGACGGTGGGTCGGTTCATGTCGAAGCTGACTTGCGACGATTCTGACGGTGTTGGCGACGGTGTAGGAGAGCGGGTTGCTTCATTGTGCACCCTCAGCAGACTAGTAGCACCCACTGACATGTGAAAGGGCTCTTGCAGATATTTGGCAAGAGCCCTCTCATTTAGAACGAATGAATTTAGGCGATGCCAGCCTGACGCTCAGCGCTCTCCACAACATTCGCAAGCAGCATGGCGCGGGTCATCGGACCCACACCACCCGGGTTCGGGGACAGCCAGGCGGCGACGTCGGCAGCTGCCGGGTCCACATCTCCGGTGACAACAGCCTTACCGTTGCCGTCGTCCACACGGCTGACGCCGACGTCGAGCACTACTGCGCCCGGCTTGAGGTCTTCAGCCTTGATCATGTGCGGCACTCCGGCGGCGGCAATCACGACGTCGGCCTGCTTGAGTTCCGCGGGCAGGTCCACCGTGCCGGTGTGGGCCAGGATCACCGTGGCGTTGACTTCCTTGCGTGTCAGCAGCAGACCGATGGGGCGGCCGATGGTGACGCCGCGGCCAACCACCAGGACACGCTTGCCCTTGAGTTCGATGTTGTGGCGCCGCAGCAACTCCACACAGCCCTTGGGCGTGCAGGGCAGCGGGGACTTCATCTCGCCGTTCACATTGGCCACCAGGCGGCCAAGGTTCATGGGGTGCAGTCCGTCGGCGTCCTTATCCGGGTCCATGGCTTCCAGGATGACGTCCTGGTCAATGTGCTTGGGAAGGGGCAACTGGACGATGTAGCCGGTGCATTCCGGGTTGTCGTTGAGCTCACGGACAACCTCCAGGAGGTCCTCCTGGGAGATGTCTTCGGGGAGGTCTCGGCGGATGGACTGGATGCCAACCTCGGCGCAGTCCTTGTGCTTGCCGCCGACGTACCAGGTGCTGCCGGGGTCCGAGCCCACCAGGATGGTGCCCAGGCCGGGCACGATTCCCTTGGCGGCCAGGACGGAAACGCGAGTGGTCAGTTCTGCCTTGATGGCTGCGGCGGTGGCCTTGCCATCGAGGATCTGTGCGGTGGACTGTGTCATTCCATCTGCTCTTTCTGGTGGGTGACCTGTGTGGGGAAGCCTCATAGGTGGCTCATGCCAACGGGACCCGCCGCCGTAGGTGTGGCGGCGGATCCCGTCGGCTCCGGTTCAATGACCGGGTATTGCTTGTTGATCCGCGGGAGCGCGGGTTACCACTGCTCGTGCTGCGGGTACAGCGGGAAGTCAGCGGCTAGTTTGTCGACGCGGGCCTGGAGGCTTTCGACGTCGGCTGAGGAACCTGCCTTGAGCGCCGTAGCGATGATCTCGGCAACCTCGGTGAACTCGGTTGCACCGAATCCGCGGGTAGCCAGGGCGGGGGTGCCGATGCGGAGGCCGGAGGTGACCATCGGCGGGCGGGGGTCGAACGGAACAGCGTTGCGGTTCACGGTGATGCCCACCGAGTGCAGGAGGTCTTCTGCCTGCTGACCGTCCAGCTGCGAGTTGCGCAGGTCCACCAGGACCAGGTGAACGTCGGTACCGCCGGTGAGGACAGAGACGCCGGCCTCGGCAACATCGGACTGGTTCAGGCGATCAGCGATGATCCTGGCACCTTCGAGGACACGCTCCTGGCGCTCCTTGAACTCTTCGCCGCCGGCGATCTTGAAAGCAACAGCCTTGGCGGCGATCACGTGCATGAGCGGCCCGCCCTGCTGGCCGGGGAAGACGCTGGAGTTGAGCTTCTTGGCCCACTCCTGCTTGCCAAGGATCACACCGGAACGGGGGCCGGCCAGGGTCTTGTGGACCGTGGAGGTGACGACGTCGGAGTACGGCACCGGGTTGGGGTGCAGTCCTGCTGCAACCAGGCCGGCAAAGTGCGCCATGTCCGTCCAGAGGAGCGCGCCGACTTCGTCAGCGATGGAGCGGAAGGCAGCGAAGTCCAGCTGGCGGGGGTATGCGGACCAACCGGCAATGATGACCTGCGGCTTCTCGGCAATGGCCTGCTCGCGCAGCTTGTCCATGTCGATCCGGAAGTTGTCCTCCTCAACCTGGTAGGCAGCTACGTTGTAGAGCTTGCCGGAGAAGTTGAGCTTCATGCCGTGGGTCAGGTGTCCACCGTGTGCAAGGGACAGGCCCAGGATCTTGTCGCCCGGGGTGATCATCGCGGACAGCGCAGCAGCGTTTGCCTGCGCACCGGAGTGCGGCTGGACGTTCGCGTACTCAGCGCCGAAGAGTTCCTTGACGCGGTCGATCGCAAGCTGCTCGGCGACGTCGACGTACTCACAACCGCCGTAGTAGCGGCGGCCCGGGTAGCCCTCGGCGTACTTGTTGGTCAGGACGGAGCCCTGGGCTTCCATGACGGCGCGGGGAGCGAAGTTCTCCGATGCGATCATTTCCAGGGTGCCGCGCTGGCGGCCAAGTTCCTGGTTGAGGACTGCTGCAATCTCGGGATCGAGATCGGCGAGCGACTGGTTGCTGACAGACGCGGAAGTGGTTGTGGTAGTCACGGAATTCTCCTGGCTAGGCAACGGGTGGTGCTACAGGTCAGGCTACCGGCAGCAGCATTCCCGCGTCCCCTTTTTTGACGGAGGGATCGGTCACGTGCGTGCAGCGGTAAGACATGACCCTCGGCCCAGGCGTACGATCCGTGGTCTTCATGATTGCCGCTCCCTGGTGGTAGTCCACCCAACGCCAGTTGCGACCCGTTAACAGTACAACAACGCGGCACAGGTAGGCTTGATCGTGTGACTGACTCCACCGCTTTCGTTGTAACACTCTCCTGCCCCGACCGCCCCGGCATCGTCCATGCCGTCGCGGGAGCATTGCTTGAGGCCGGCTGCAATATTGCCGACTCCCAGCAGTACGGAAGCCCCAGCACCGGCAACTTTTTCATGCGCGTGGAGGCAACGACGTCGAACTCCCAGGCGGAACTGACGGCCGCACTGAAGCCGGTGGCCGAATCCTTCGGAATGACCTGGCAGATCAACCCTGTTGGCGAAAAGGTCCGCACCATCATCCTGTGCTCCAAAGACGCACACTGCCTCAACGATCTGTTGTTCCAGCAGCGCACCGGCACCTTGCCTATTGACGTTCCGGCCATCGTGTCCAATCACCGTGACCTTGAGCCGTTGGCAGAGTTCTACGGCATCCCGTTCCACCACATTCCGGTGACCCCCGAAACCAAGCCGCAGGCCGAGGCTCAGCTGCTGAAACTGATCGCCGGACACGATGCTGAACTCACCGTCCTGGCACGCTACATGCAGGTGCTCTCCAACGATCTGTGCACGGAACTGAACGGTAAGGCCATCAATATCCACCACTCGTTCCTCCCCTCATTCAAGGGCGCCAAGCCGTACCACCAAGCCCATGCGCGCGGCGTGAAGATCATCGGTGCGACGGCCCACTATGTGACCGCAGACCTCGACGAGGGTCCGATCATCGAGCAGGAAGTCATCCGCGTTGACCACGCCCGCACGGCCGCCCAGTTCGTCCAGATGGGCCGCGATGTGGAGGGCCGCACGCTGGCTCAGGCGGTCCAGTGGCACGCCGAACACCGGGTTCTCCTGGACGGCACCCGCACCGTGGTGTTCAACTAGCACCGCTCCTATGCTGGGTGTATGCGGGGCATCCATGACGCCGACCACGAGGCTGACCTGGCTGTCTTCTACGACCGGCAGGCGCCCGTCCGGAATACCCGCGCGCTGACCCCTCACAGGGTTGACTCCCGGGAGTGGTTCATTCGTCTCTTGAAGGCCGAGCACCGGCACTCGGTGTTCGAGTTGGGCTGCGGAACCGGTGTAGAGGGTGTGGAGTTTGTCCGCGCCGGGCTGCATTACACCGGAGTTGACCTGTCCCCGGAGAGTATTCGTCTTGCCCGCTCCCACGGTCTTGACGTGTCGGTTGCCAGTGGGCGGGACCTGCCCTTTGCCTCTTCCGTTTTCCCGGCGGCATGGTCCATGAGCACCCTGCTTCATGTGCCCAACACCCGGATACACGACGTCGTCCGTGAACTTGTGCGGGTCACCGCACCTGGTGCGCCGATCGCCGTCGGACTCTGGTCAGGGGAGGATTGCGAGGTCCTGAACCCCGAGGACTTGGAGGAACCGCGGCGTTTCTTCAGCCGCCGTAGCGACGAAACCGTGCAGCGGATTTTTGGCGAACACGGCGCGGTGGAGCACTTCCGGACCTGGCCCGAGGGTGTGGGCGTGGAGTCCGGTCCCGGCGCGGGTCAGTGGAATCAGCACTACCAGTTCCTGGTCCTCCGCACCCCCTCACCCAACTAGCTCGCAGCTGAGCGCGTTTTGAGCCCTCATAACGCGCTCTGCTGCGACTCAGTTGGGTGCGGGGGTGACTTAGGCTGGCTTTATGGCTCCCTCATACACTTTCGCCGGGGACACTCCGGCCATCCATGAATCCGCCTTCGTGGCGCCCACCGCATCCATCATCGGCAAGGCCACGTTGGCCCAGGACTCCAGCGCCTTCTATGGCGTCTCCGTCCGCGCAGATACAGCTGCGATCAGTGTGGGCGCGGGGTCCAACCTGCAGGACAACGTAGTCCTGCATGCCGACCCCGGTTTTCCCTGCACAGTCGGCGAGCGCGTTTCTGTAGGGCACAGCGCGGTGGTCCATGGGTGCACTGTGGAGGACGACTGCCTGATCGGCATGAGTGCAACCATCCTCAACGGCGCGGTGATCGGATCAGGCTCGCTCATTGCTGCCGGGGCGGTGGTTCTGGAAGGCACAGTCATTCCCCCGCGATCCCTAGTGGCAGGCGTGCCCGCGAAGGTCCGCCGGGAGCTGACTGATGAAGAGTTCGAGGGCGTGAAGCACAACGCCGCGCACTACAAGGAGCTCGCTGCTGCGCACCGGGACATGCACGCCTAAAGTCGAAATGCGGGGCCCGCTCTGCGCACTAACCCGGGGGTTTAGTGTGCAGAGCGGGCCCCGCAACGTAAGAGACTAGTCCAGGGAGATGGGGCCGAGCTCGTCCAGCAGGTCTCCCGGTCCGGGGTTGCCGGCAGCGGACGTGCCACCGAGGTGGTTCACCACTCCCCACACGGCGTTAAGGCCAGTGGTCACGGCGCCCTCTGCCCAGCCCGCGGTAAAGGACACGTCGTCGCCAGCGAGGAAGATGCCGCGCTGGTGCTCCGGCAGCTGGTCCTGCTTGAAGTGGGTGAAGAGCCTCTGCTGGTACCGGTAATGGCCGGGCAGGTTTGCCTTGAAGGCGCCCATGAAGTTGGGGTCGGCTTCCCAAGACACGGTGATCGGCTGCCCCACAATGTGGCTGGCAATGTCCACGCCCGGGTAGATCTGCTCCAGCGAGTGCAGCATGAGCTTCACGCGTTCCTCGGCGCTCAGGGCCAACCACTTCAGGGCGTCATCATTCCATGTGTAGGACAGGAGCATCACGGCGGGCTTGTCCGGGCCGTCGTCGAGCAAATACGTCGCCCGGTTGAGGCGGTCGGTGAGCGTCATGGACAGGACTTCGCGGCCCGTTTCCGGGTCGATGTCCTTCCAGAACGGCCGGTCCACCATGACGAATGTCTTGGAAGACTGCATGTAGTGCGAGCGCTCGATCGCCGTCCACAGTTCTGCAGGGAACAGCGCTTCCTCGGTGTGGATGCGTGTGGACAGCAGCCAGGACTGGCAGGTGGTCACTACGGCCTGGTACGTGGCCTCGCGCCCCCAGTTTTCGCGGACCAGGAGGTCGCCGTTCTCCGCCCGGCGGATGTTGTCCACGGCTCCGCGCGGCGAACCGGAGTGCAGGGACGCGAGCGAGGTGCCTTCCGGCCAGTATCTAAGGCCCGACGGCGCGTGGTTCCAGAGTGCCTCGGGGAGCCTTTGCGCCCCTCCCGCGATGGAGCGGTGCTGGTCGTCGGCGTCGGTGTACACGACGCGGAGGATTTCGAGGATGGAGTTGGGGAAGTCGGTGTCCCAGCCGCCGGTGCCGAACCCCACTTGGCCGAACGCCTCGCGGTGCGCAAAGCCGGCTTCCTTGAAGGACTTGCTGGCGGCGATGAAGCCATAGAAGGTCTGCTCATCCAACTCTGGAAGGAGTGCGTTCCACAGTTCCTTGATCCGCTTGGTGTCGCGGGCCTTGATGGCTTCCTGCATTTCGGCGAAGGCCGCGCCATCGTTCACGGCTGCCTTCCAGGCGTCGGCCACTTCGAGGAAGAACTCCGGCAGCTCATCAGCCGTGGTGGCGTAGTGCTTCTTGCCCGCGAGTTCAATCACGGTGGAAGAAGTTGCCGGCGCCATAGGATTGGGGAACTCGTTGGTATCCAGGCCCAGCAGGTCCACGTAGTGGTAGAAGGCCTTGCCGGACACCGGGAAGCGCATGCCGCCAAGGTCGGCCACAACACCGGGAGCAGACGGGAAGCTGGCAGTCCGCAGACGTCCACCGATCTGGTCGGCCTCGTAGATGACCGGCTTGAGGCCAAGCTTCATGAGTTCGTACGCGGTCACCAGCCCGGACAGGCCGGCACCGATGATGGCCACTTCCGTTCCGTACAGCTCCTCGGGGACTGAGCCCAACCCGTCGGGGTGTGCCAGGTAATGGTCGTAGCTGAAAGGGAAGTCCGGGTTCAACATGGTGATGGGGGCAGCGGAGGCCTCACCCGAAGTGGCCTCGGCGAGAGGGAGTTCTGTGGCAATGGTCATGAGTTGTCTGCTTTCACAGGTTCCGGGCTCACGGCCCTGGTGGTTAGATCACGGTAGTCCTGCTCGCTGAGCGCGGCTACTTTGGAGTTTCGGCGTCCATAGCCGAAGTAGATGGCGATGCCCACGAGCATCCAGACCCCGAAGGTGATCCACGTGTCGGCGCCGAGGTTGAGCATCAGATACGCACACATCAGCGTGCCCAGGATCGGTGTGATCGGGTACAGCGGAACCCGGAAGCTCCGCTCAAGATCGGGGCGGTTGCGGCGCAGGTAGATGACGGCCACATTGACCAGGGCGAAGGCAAAGAGCGTGCCGATGCTGGTGGCGTCCGCCAGCGCACCAAGCGGCACCAGGCCTGCGGTGAGGGCGACGGCGGTACCTATGATCAGCGTGCCGGCCACCGGGGTGCCGGTTCGGCGGGAAACGCGGCCAAAGATTTTGGGCACCATTCCGTCGCGGGACATGGAGAGCATGATGCGCGTTTGGCCGTAAAGCACCGTAAGTACGATGCTTGCGATCGCAAGCACAGCGCCGACAGAGAACACCAAGGCGATCCAGGGCTGGCCGGTGATCTCGTGAAGGATCTGTACCAAGGCAGCTTCGGTACCGTCGAACCAGTTCCAGGGGCGGGCGCCGATGGCTGCTACAGCAACCAGGACGTAGATGCTGGTGACGATCACCATGGAGAGCATGATGGCCCGGGGCAGGTCACGCTTGGGGTTCCGGGCTTCCTCACCAGCTGTGGAGGCGGCGTCAAACCCGATGTAGGAGAAGAAGACGCTGGACGCTGCGGCGGAAACACCGGCAGCACCCATGGGCAGCAGCGGCTCGAAGTTGCCTGCGTTGAAAGCGGTGAAGGCGACGGCGCAGAAGAAGATCAGGATGCCCACCTTGATGATGACAATGGCGGTGTTGATCCATGCGCTCTCGCGGGCACCCCGGACCAGCAGAACCATCGCCAGGACTACGATCACCATGGCCGGTACGTTCACCAAGCCCCCGTCTCCTGGCGGCTGGCTCATGGCATCGGGCAGGACCTGACCGAACGCGGCGAGGGTCTCGTTCACGTATTGCCCGGCGCCGACAGCAACGGCCGCCACAGAAACGGCGTATTCCAGCACCAGGCACCAGCCGCAGATCCAGGCCATGCCTTCGCCCATGGTGGCGTAGGAGTAGGAGTAGGACGAGCCTGCCACCGGAACCAGCCCGGCCATTTCGGCGTAGGACACGGCGGAGAGCAGCGCAGCCACACCGGCGATCACGAAGGAAATCCAGATGGCAGGTCCTGCCAGCGGCACGGACTCGCCAAGGATCACCAGAATGCCGGTGCCCAGCGTGGCACCAACGCTGATCATGGTCAGCTGGAGAACTCCGAAGCTGCGGACCAGCGGTGTTCCGCCCTCGCCGCTTCCAGCCTCGCTGACCATCTGTCCGATCGGCTTGCGGCGCAGGAGCTGCGCACCCAGGCTCGGCCTGGCAGTGCTTGCCGCTGCCGGGTTTTTAGTGTTCACAGGCACAGTCACCCTTGACGTCCCTTCAAAGTAGTTTCGATTTCCCCTCCACAAGACTGGCATGTGAGCCACCTCTCACCGTGGTGCAAAATGACCTATAGTGTTCAACCATGAGACGTAATGCACACTATCAAGAGGCGGCTCCGGCGGCTTTGTCCGGACAGGTCAACGTTGACCTGACCGCCATTTCAGAGAATGTCAGAGCCCTGAAAAAGCGCAGCAAGGCGCCGTATTTCATGGCCGTGGTCAAGGGCAACGCCTACGGCCACGGACTAGTTGAAGTAGCACGAACAGCAATAGACGCAGGCGCGGACTGGCTTGGGACAGCCCAGCTCAGCGAGGCCATAACGCTGAGGCAGGCAGGCATCACAGTGCCTATACTCTCCTGGCTGTATCTAGCATCCCAGACAAGCGCCACCATCCTTGAAGCACTGGAAAACGACATCGATGTCTCCCTCGGAAGCGTCAGCCAACTGGAGGCGCTCGCAGGTATCGCCCAACGCCTGGGCCGCCCCGCCGTCGTGCATCTGGAACTGGACAGCGGACTAAGCCGCGGCGGTGCACGCAAGGAGGATTGGCCTGAACTCGTGGCGCAGGCCAGGCAGGCTGAGCTCGACGGCAACCTTTCCGTACGCGGCCTGTGGACGCACTTGGCCTGGGCCGATGTTCCTGCGCACCCGGGAAATGCCACGGCGGTAGCCGAGTTTGAGGACGCCGTCCGCCAGGCACACGAAGCCGGCCTTAACCCCGAACTCCGGCACGTCTCCAGCTCCGCGAACATCCTGGACCGCCCCGAATTCCACTTCGACATGGTCCGCGCCGGGCTGGCCATCTACGGACTCGCTCCGGCCGACCACCTGAACCCGGCCGATTTCGGCTTGCGTCCGGCACTGAGCGTGACGGCGCCCCTGGTGATGGTCAAGAAGGTCCCCGCCGGCACCGGCGTCAGCTACGAGCACCAAGCGATCACCTACGAACCGCGGTACCTCGGGCTCATTCCGCTCGGATACGCGGACGGCATCCCCAAGGGCATCAGCGGCCGTTCGGTGGTGAACATTGGGGGCCGACGGGTGCCGGTCATCGGCAAAGTGTGCATGGACCAGTTCATGGTGGATCTTGGCCCGGACGCTTTGGGAATCGGCGTGGGTGACACCGCGGTGTTGTTTGGCGATCCGGCAGACGGGGCGGCGAGCGCCGACGATTGGGGTGCCGCGATCGGCAGCCACGGCGACGAGATCATCAACAGGATCGCGCCCCGGCTCCCCCGCGCTTACGCAACTACCGCTTACCAGTGCCCCGACTACCAGGAGCCGGCCACCGCCGGGCAGGGCAATGTCGCCTGAGCCCGCCACCGCCCGCCTCAGTTTCGTCACGCTCGAACAGTTTCTGGAGCAGCTGCCGCCGGAGTTGACAATGCTTCACGACGGCGGCAGCGGCGCCTCGCTGTTGCGGTGGGTGGAACCGAGTGAGCTCGAAGACCCCACACCGTACCTGCCGGAGGGTGAGTTCCTCCTCACCGCCGGGTTGCCTTTCCTTGGGAAGGGCGGCTCGGCGGCCAAGGTGGATGCCTATGTCCAGCGGCTGGTGGAAGCCAAGGTTGCGGCGCTGGGGTTCGGTATCAGGCCGTATTTCGACGCCGTCCCGGACGTCTTGCTCGACGCCTGCCGGAAGCACAACCTCACCCTGTTCGAAGTACCGGAGTCCGTGCCGTTCGCCGCCATCGGCCTGGAATTCTCACAACTCTTGGAGACCGACAACGCCAGGGTTTTCCGGCAGCTGGCAGAGACCAACCGGCAACTCATGCGGGCGGTCCTCTCCCCCAGGCCGGAACACGAACTGCTGGCCGCCTTGGTGCAGAGGGTGCCCGTGTGGGCTGTTCTGGTGGGCGCTGACGGGCGGGTCCGGGCGCGCGGGCATAATGCCGGCGGCAGCAACGGCGTCGAACATTCATTGCTCTCCCCCATGTTGGAGCGGTTGCTGTCCGGCAGCGGTCCGCGGGTGGAGATGGACGGTTTTGAGCAGCCAGGTTCGGCACTGGTGTTCGGGCATCCGCTGCGCAGCACCAAGGACGCCAACCTGGGCGCACTGATTCTCGGCTCGGATGGGCCGCTGACGCCCGCCCAGAACAACGTGGTGCAGTCGGCCGTTGGGCTGTTGGAGCTGCTGTTTCGGCAAAGGACCAGTGGCTCGCTGGCCCCAAGTCAACTGGCTACCGCGGTCCTGCTGCATCCTGACTCGCTGGCCTCCGGCTCAACCAAGCACGTCAACGGTCTCAAGGACTTACTGGCCCAGAGCATATCCTCCACCAGGTCCGGGCAACTGAGGGTGGTCCTGGGCATCAGGGTGGACGGCGCCGCGGACGACGGGCCTGTTCGTGAGCTGCTGCAATGGCGCAGGCTTTTCGACACCAAACTGGTGGAGATCACCGACTACGGTTTCGCTGCGATCACGCGCTTCAAGGTGGACGATTCGCTAGTCTCCGATGTTGAGAAACTCGGCTGGCGGCTGGTAATTGGCGAAGCGACCGAACTTCTCGGGCTCCAGGCAGCCTACAAACGTGCGGACTCCCTGCGCAGCCGCGTGGTGACAACCGGCAAGAGCGCACGTGTGGACGAGGTGACTTGGTCCGTCGCCGGACTTTTGGGGCGCGAAGCCGGGACCCTCCTGGCCGAACGACTCCTGGCGCCCATACTCGCATTGGAAGCTGATCGGCGGGACCCACTGTTGACGGTGTTGCGGGGTTGGCTCAGTGAAAACGGCAGTTGGGACGGTTCCGCCAAGCTGCTGGGATTGCACAGGAACAGTGTGCGGCGGCAGATCGGCGTGCTGGGGGAACTTCTGGACATGGACCTCAATCAGGCGCAAGTGCGGGCCGAGCTCTGGTTCGCGCTGCAGTATGTGGACGAGTTGGTGGCGGCGCTTCCTGTTGATGTCGGCAGCACCACCTAGTGCTCCCACTCCTTATACAGTTCCGGCCGGCGTTCGCGCAGGTACGGGACCTCATCGCGAGCTGCCTTGACTGAGTCTGTACCCACCTCGGCGAACAGCAGGGCGGCCGACTCCCCCGCCGCCGCCAGCAAGGAACCATCCGGACCTGCCACCACACTGCCGCCCAGGAAGTTGTACACGTCCTCATGGCCGGAGTGGTTGGCGTAGGCCACGTTCAGCTGGCTTTCCAGCGCACGGGCGCGGATGAGCACCTGCGGAACGTTGTCGAATCCGGCAGAAAGGGCTGTTGGCACCAGGAGGAGTTCGGCGCCGCGGGTGGCCGCCGCGCGGACTGCCTCAGGGAACTCGACGTCGTAGCAGATCAGCATGGAGGTGCGGATCCCGTTGAAATCCACGACGGCGGGAGGTTCTTGGGCGGCCACGAACGCCTTGTGCTCCTCCGGGCCAAAGAGGTGAACCTTTGCGTAGTTGAGGACTTCGTTGCCTGTGGCGTCCAGCAAAGTAGCCGTGATGTTCCAAGCGCCTTCAGCGCGAGGGGGCTGTGCGCCGTCGTCGTGACCTGGTGCATCCTGAGCCGGGGCCGGAAGGCTGTAGACCAAGCCAATGTTGTGCCTGCGGGCGATGCCGGCCAAACGTTCACGTATGCCCGGGAGCGTGGCAGGGTCCAATTCGGTGTGCAGACGCAGAGGGGCATATCCCACGGGGAACAACTCTGGAGTCAAGAGCAACCCGGCCCCCGCGTGGGCGGCGCGCTGCGCGGCGTCGTCGATTGTGCGCAGGTTCGCCTCAACGTCCATGACGGAAGCGTTCGCCTGCAGGACTGAGAGCAGCATCATTACCACCTTGGTTTCGCCTGTTCCCGGCTACCTCACACAGGCCCGGGGTTTCTTCTTCAAGCGTAGGCCGCGCCCGGGTATCAAGGGCCGGGCGTTTGGACCCGCCGGTGGCAAAATCGGGTCACATTGCCCCCGACCTCCCGTTGTGAGGCCCGCTCTGCACCCAAAAGCGTGGTATTACCCTGCATAGCGGGCCTCACAACGGGTACATGTCAAGTGTTCTTGCGTTGGAGTATGTCGGCAATGATTGACTCCTTGTGTTCACTTCTTGACTACAAGCTCGCTTGTGGGGCAATCTTCTTGTCATGTCCGCAACGCAGCGCTCAACGAAGAGCCATCCAAGAAAACCCGGCTCGCAGTCCGCACTGCGCCACCTCAATCAGCAACGCATCATCGAATGCCTGCTGAGCGGGCCCTCCACGCAAGCAGAGCTCTCGCGGCAGACCGGGCTATCCACGGCAACGGTTTCCAACATCGTCAAAATCATGCAGGACGCCGGTCTGGTATCAACGGAGCCCACCACAAGCTCCGGCCGCCGGGCAACCAATGTGCGGTTGAACAGCAACGGTGCCGTCGCCGTCGGAATCGACTTCGGACGCCGCCACCTGCGGGTAGTCCTGGCCTCGCTGGGCTATCACGTCATTGCCGAGGATTACATCGAATTACCCCTTGGTCACCAGGCAGAAGAGGGCATTGCTGCTGCAGTCCTGCTGCTGGAAAAACTGCTGCAGGAAAACGGGATCGACCGTACCGCGGTAGTGGGCGCGGGCGCAGGCATCCCGGGCCCCATCGATCGGCGATCCGGCACGGTGGCCCAGGGAGCAATCCTCCCAGAATGGGTGGGCATCGACATCCTCCATCGGCTGGAGGAAGCACTGAACTGCCCCGTGTTTGTTGACAACGACGCGAACCTGGGCGCCCTGTCCGAAGTGACGTGGGGCCCCCACAGCGGAGTCTCAAACCTCATGTTCCTCAAGATCGGCTCGGGCATCGGCGCAGGCCTGATTCTCAATGGATTCCCCTATTACGGCAACGTGGGCATCACCGGGGAAATCGGCCATGCCACCATTCACGAACACGGCCTGGTGTGCCGCTGCGGCAACAGGGGTTGCCTGGAAACGATAGCGTCCACCACCACCATGATCGAGTTATTGGGGCGCGGCCAGGAGGCACTGCTGACGCCGCAGGACATTGTCCGTAATTGCCTCGCCGGCGACTCCGCAACCCAGCGCGTAGTGGATGACGCCGGACTGGCGGTGGGCCGCGCCTTGGGCAACGTCTCCAATCTGATCAACCCGGAAGTCATTGTGGTGGGCGGCCCGTTGGCGGGCCTGGGCGACCTCCTCCTGGACCCCATCCGGAGGGGCCTGGTGCGCCACGCGGTGCCCGTGGTGGGCGAGACGACGCACCTGGCCATGTCCTCCCTCGGGGCACGTGCAGAAGCGCTGGGAGCAGCTGCTTTGGTGTTCCAACACGCCGGCATTACCGGTAGGTAACGAAATCGTTAGCTGGATCATGCGTTCAAGTCTTGACGACAAGACGGGTGATCCAGTTTACTTTTTCATCAGACAGCCTCGCCATTGCGGGGCCGACAACGAAGTCATGCATTGGAGGCGTAAGGGCTGATGACATCCCTCGACACGCAAGGTGATCCCATCCTCTTGGAGATGCGCTCGATCACGAAGGAATTCCCAGGCGTGAAGGCCTTGTCGAATGTGAGCCTGCGCGTGATGGCCGGCGAAATCCACGCCATCTGCGGTGAGAACGGCGCCGGCAAATCCACGCTCATGAAGGTCCTGTCCGGCGTCTACCCCTACGGCAGCTACACAGGCGACATCGTGTACCAGGCCCAGACGCAGCAGTTCAAGGACATCCGCGCAAGCGAAGCCGCGGGCATCGTGATCATCCACCAGGAACTGGCGTTGATCCCGGAATTGTCCATCATGGAGAACATCTTCCTGGGCAACGAACCCACCAAATGGGGCGTCATTGACTGGGCGGAAGCCCGCAAGCGTTCCCTCGAACTCCTGGCCCGCGTTGGCCTTCGTGAGGATCCCGATACCCCCATCAAGGAAATCGGCGTCGGCAAGCAGCAGCTGGTGGAGATCGCCAAGGCACTGAACAAATCCGTGAAGCTCCTGATCCTGGACGAGCCCACGGCGGCACTGAACGAATCCGACTCCCAGCACCTGCTGGACCTGATCCTTGGCCTGAAGGGCAAGGGCATCACCTCGATCATCATTTCCCACAAGCTCAACGAGATTGAACAGATCGCGGACGAGATCACCATCATCCGCGACGGCAAGTCGATCGAAACCCTGAACGTCAAGCGGGATGGTGTGGACGAGGACCGCATCATCAAGGGGATGGTGGGCCGGACGCTCGAGTCCCGCTTCCCGGATCACGAGCCGAAAATCGGTGAAGTCTTCTTCGAGGTCAAGGACTGGACCGTGGGTCACCCCCAGATTCAGGACCGCCTGATCTGCAAAGGCTCCAACTTCTACGTCCGCCGCGGCGAAATCGTTGGCTTCGCAGGTCTCATGGGCGCCGGACGCACGGAACTTGCCCGTTCCCTGTTCGGCCACTCCTACGGACGCTTCATCAAGGGGCAGGTGTACAAGGACGGCAAGGCAGTCAACCTCCGCAGCGTCCGTTCAGCGATCGACGCCGGACTCGGTTACGTCACCGAGGACCGCAAGTCCTTGGGCCTGAACCTGCTGGATGACATCAAGACCACCACAGTGTCGGCAGCGCTGGACAAGATCAGCAACTACTCCGTGGTGGACACCCGCAAGGAATTCTCCGTTGCAGAGGAATACCGGAAATCCCTGCGGACAAAGACTCCCTCGGTTGAGGAAGGCGTTGCCAAGCTCTCCGGCGGTAATCAGCAGAAGGTGGTGCTGGCCAAGTGGATGTTCACTGATCCGGACCTCCTGATCCTGGATGAGCCCACCCGCGGTATCGATGTTGGTGCCAAGTACGAGATCTACGGCATCATCCAGAGGCTTGCCAACCAGGGCAAGGGAGTGATTGTCATTTCCTCGGAGCTTCCTGAGCTCCTGGGCCTGTCCGATCGGATCTACACCATTTTTGAAGGCGCCATCACCGGTGTCCTGGAAAAGAACGAAGCAACCCAGGAAAGCCTCATGAAGCTCATGACTTCCGCCCGCAAGACAGCCTGACCGTTGGCCCAGCCTTACCCCTTCCTGACACAAGGACCAAAACAATGAACGCGCTCAAGAAGCTATTTGGTGGCAATACCCGCCAGTTCGGCATGATCTTCGCCCTGGTGGCACTTATCGTCTTCTTCCAGATCTTCACCGGGGGCCGCACGTTGACCCCGGGCAACGTGATCAACCTGTTCAACGGCAACTCCTACATCCTGATCCTGGCTATTGGCATGGTGCTGGTCATCATCGCCGGCCACATCGACCTCTCGGTGGGTTCCGTGGCCGCATTCGTGGGCGTATCGGTTGCCCTCGCCATGCGGGACTGGGGCCTGCCTTGGTGGGCAGGGGTGCTCTTCGGCCTGCTTCTGGGCGCGGTGATCGGCGCCTGGCAGGGACTTTGGACAGCGTATGTGGGCATCCCGGCCTTCATCGTGACCTTGGCCGGCATGCTCCTGTTCCGTGGCTTCAACCAGTTCGTGGGCAAATCCAACACCATCCCGGTGTCCAAGGAATTCCAGTTCATTGGTTCCGGTTACCTGCCCGAGATCGGCCCGAACACCGGATTCAACAACCTCACACTGCTCATCGGAATTGTGGCGGCAGCCTTCGTTGTGATCATGTCCCTGCGTGCCCGTGCAGCAGCAAAGGCCCTTGGCGCCGACGTCCCCGAGCTCTGGGTAGAGGTCACCAAGCTGGTCCTGATCTGCGGTGCCATCCTCTACGCAACGTACCTGTTCGCCACCGGCCGCCCCGGAACGTCCTTCCCCATCCCCGGCCTGATCCTGGCCGTTCTTGTGCTCATCTACGGATTCATCGCTGACAAGACGGTCCTTGGCCGTCACGTCTACGCCGTGGGTGGTAACCGCCACGCAGCCGAGCTGTCCGGCGTTCAGTCCAAGAAGGTCAACTTCATGGTGATGATGAACATGTCCATCCTGGCTGGCCTGGCAGGCATGATCTTCGTTGCCCGCTCCACTGCTTCCGGCCCGTTCGACGGCGTCGGTTGGGAACTGGATGCCATTGCAGCCGTCTTCATCGGTGGCGCCGCCGTTACCGGTGGTGTTGGCACCGTGATCGGCTCGATTGTAGGTGGCCTGGTCATGGCTGTCCTCAACAACGGCCTCCAGCTCCTGGGTGTTGGCGCCGACCTCACCCAGATCATCAAGGGCCTGGTGCTCCTGGCCGCAGTCGCCTTCGATGTCTACAACAAGTCCCAGGGCAAGCGGTCCATCACGGGCATGCTGATCAAGGGATTCCAGCGAAACAACAACGAGATCAAGCCGGACGAAACCACGTCCACCAAAGAGGTCATCTCCAAGGAAGCGTAAACCGCTTCCCCACGACTCGCTCCACCCCACCCACACAGAAAGTGAACCAAGATATGCGAATGTTTGGTAAAGCAGGAAAGGCAGCAGCAGTCGCTGCCATCGCGGCACTGGCGCTGACAGCCTGCGGCCGCACTGACAGCGGCTCAAGCACCAGCACGGCAGGCGGGGAAGCGTTCCCCAAGGACTCGCTGATCGGCGTCGCACTTCCGCAGAAGACCAGCGAAAACTGGGTCCTCGCGGAGAAGCTGTTCAATGATGGCCTCACCGGCGCCGGCTTCAAGGCCGACGTCCAGTTCGCCAACGGCGGCGTATCCGAGCAGCAGAACCAGATCAGCGCCATGGTCACCAAGGGTGCAAAGGTCATCATTGTAGGAGCCATCGACGGCGCCCAGCTGGGTACGCAGCTCCAGCAGGCCAAGGACTCCGGCGCCACAGTGATCGCTTACGACCGCCTGCTTCTCAACACCGAGAACGTGGACTACTACGTGGCGTACGACAACTTCAAGGTAGGTGTCCTTCAGGGCGAGGCCCTGTTGAACGGCATGAAGGCCAAGAAGGCGTCCGGTCCGTACAACATTGAGCTCTTCGCCGGCTCTCCCGATGACGCCAACGCGAAGGTCTTCTTTGACGGCGCCATGAGCGTCCTGAAGCCGAAGATCGACGACGGAACCCTCAAGGTCCTGTCCGGCCAGACCACGTTCGAGCAGGCTGTGACCCAGGGCTGGAAGGCTGAGAACGCCCAGCGTCGTGCTGACACGCTGCTCACCGGCAGCTACGGCAGCGCGTCCCTGGACGGCGTTCTCTCCCCGAACGACACCCTGGCCCGCGCAGTCCTGACGTCCGTCAAGGCCGCCGGCAAGCCGCTCCCCATCGTAACCGGCCAGGACTCCGAAGTTGAGTCTGTGAAGTCGATCATCGCCGGCGAGCAGTACTCCACCATCAACAAGGACACCCGCAAGCTCGTTGAGCACGCCATCACCATGGTGAAGGACCTCCAGGCCGGCAAGGAACTGGAGATCAACGACAAGGAATCCTACAACAACGGCGTCAAGACCGTCCCGGCTTACCTTCTCCCGCCGCAGATCGTGACTCTGGAGAACGTCAAGACGGCTTACGTTGACGATCCGGTACTTGGCCCGCTCACCAAGTAACTGATTATCAAGTAACACCTCAAGCCCCGGTCCGCCATTGGCGGGCCGGGGCTTTCGCTTGCCCTCCACCTTTCACAGCCCACGCATAGCTTCGGCAGGCTTGCCGCACAGCAGCACTTACGAGTCTTGGATCTGCAGCCCACGTCCAGTGGGCCCACCAAATGTGCAGGTCAAGAGGAGAAATGTGAGCGTCCTTGCCCGAAGTGTAGGTAATGCCTTCCGCAACAAGATCAGAACGGTGGCGGTTGTTGCCGTCTTGGCCGTAGCCATCGGCCTGGCGTTGGCCATGCTCGTGGCCAACCAAGCCGTGGGTGCCAAGGTTCAGGATCTCAATGCCTCCGTGGGCACCACCCTGACGGTGAATCCAGCTGGTGGCCAAGGCTTTGAAGGCGGCGGTGAACCACTCACGACGGCGGAGGCTGAGACTGCGGCTTCGGTCGCCAATGTGACATCGGTGGTTGGTACCAAGGCCCTTCGTCTGCAGACGGCGACCACGGCTACCACCGAAACCACGCAGCAGGCCGGCCCGGGCGGTGGCTTCGGTCCCGGCGGGCAGCAGGCGACGGTCAGTACCAACCTGACGGCCGCCGTCGACGCCGGTACGCTCGGCAACCGCAACAACGCCAGCGGTTCAACCGGAACCACCACCCAGCCTGCACGCACGCTCCCGATCACGGCGACGGGCATCGGCGCCGAGGTGGACACCACCGGCAAGGCCCTGGACATCACCAGCGGCACCGGCCTGGGAGACTACGCGGCGTCGGAGGCGAAGGCCTTGGTAGGCACGTCCCTGGCTGAGAAGAACAGCCTGATGGTGGGCTCCACATTCACCATCCAGGACAAGACGTTCACCGTGGCGGGCATTTTCGACGCCGGAACCACGTTCGGCAACAACGCCGTCTACGTGACCCTCCCGGAAGCCCAAACACTGGCCGAGACCCCGGATGAACTCTCAACCATGATCGTCACGGTCAACAGCATGGAAAACGTGGACAGCACCAAAACTGCCGTCCAGGACGCCCTCGGCACGGACAAAGCAGACGTCACCCAAGGTCAGCGCAACCTCGAAACCGCCGTCAGCTCACTGGACAGCGTCAAAAACATCTCGCTGATCGCGTTCATCGCGGCACTGGCCACTGCCGGGATCATCATCCTGCTCATCATGGTCATGCTGGTCCGCGAGCGCCGCCGCGAAATCGGCGTCCTGAAAGCCATCGGTGCCCGGGACCGTACCATCGGGTTGCAGTTCGTCCTTGAGTCGTTGGTCCTGGTTGCCCTCGGCAGCGTTGTGGGTGCCGTGATTGCTTCACTGGCCAGCGGCGGTATAGCTTCGGCCCTCATCAGTTCGAACAGCACCACGACGGCGGCGCCCACCACCCAGCGTGGCGGCGGGCTCGCAGGCGCCATGCCCAACGGCGCAGTCCCCGGCGGGATGCCCAGTGGCGGGATGGGCGGTGGCCAGGGCGGGCCGTTCGGTGGAGCCTCACAGTTGCTGACCTCCGTGACAGCGAGCGTCTCCCCCGGGGTCCTCGCGGCAGGTATCGCAGCCGTGTTCGCAGTAGCCATCATCGGCGCGTTGGTCCCGGCATTGCTGACCGCCCGCATCCGTCCCATCGAAGTACTCCGAGGAGAATAGCCGTGATTGTAGTCAAGGATCTGGTCCGTCAGTTCAAGTCCGGTGACAGGACCATCAAACCCGTCAACGGCGTGAATTTTGAGCTTGAAAAGGGCTCGCTGGCATCCATTGTGGGCAAGAGCGGCAGCGGCAAAAGCACACTGTTGTCCCTCCTGGGTGCGCTGGACAAACCCACCTCAGGGGACGTCGTCGTGGATGGCGTCAGCCTGGCCGGTCTGCCGGACGGCAAGCTGACCGAGTATCGCCGCCGGGACATCGGATTTGTTTTCCAGCAGTTCAACCTGATCCCCAACCTCAGCGCAGTGGACAACGTGATGCTGCCCATGGAGTTCGCCGGTGTCCGCAAAGCGGCCAGGCTGCAGCGGGCCAAAGAGCTTTTGGAGCAGGTGCAGTTGGACCCGGAGAAGCACTCACGCCGCACCAACCGATTGTCCGGCGGGGAGCAGCAGCGTGTGGCGATTGCCCGGGCTTTGGCCAACGAGCCCAAGCTGATCCTCGCCGATGAGCCCACCGGAAACCTGGATGAGCAAACCGGTGAGCACATCATTGAACTGTTGAGCTCCCTGAGCCGCGATCACAACACCACCATCCTGGTAGTCACGCACGACCGCAGCCTGGCCCGGAAAACCGAGCGTTGCTTCCGGCTTCAGCAGGGCAGGCTTACCGAGGAGGTCAGAACCGGATCGCGTCAATGACCTTGACACGCACCGCCACGAGCGCAGGAATGGCTCCGGCGAGTGCGCCCACAAGGACGGCTGCGCCGAACCCCATCAGGGCGGCCTCGATGGGGAAGGCCGGGCTGTGTCGGACCCCGGCCTGCCCTCTTCTGCGCACCCGTTCCCGCCCGGCGCACCCCACGTTCCCCAGGGCGCACCCTTTTACGCCAGGCGCACCAGAGGTTACGGCTGCGATCGGCGCGAAAGGGTGCGCACCACGTCCCTGTAACCGCTAAGACCTGCCCGAAATGAGAGGATGAACGGCATGACACTTCCTATCGCCGTGCCATGGCTCTTCACCCAGACCAACCAGGATCCCCGGGCCGCAACCGGTCGGCCGCTGCGGTGGGGAGTGGTGTCCACCGGCAACATTGCCAACAGTGTGTCTCAAGACTTGGCACTGCTTGAAGATGCGGAATTGTATGCAGTGAGCTCCCGCACCCAGGCGGCCGCAGATACGTTCGCCCGCGCGCTTGGCTTCACCAAAGGTTACGGGGACGACGGCGACGTACCCGGCTACCAGCGTCTGTTCGAGGATCCCGCCGTGGACGTGGTCTACGTAGCGACGCCGCATGCCCAACATTTTCAGATTGCCTCGGCCGCTTTGCGGGCAGGGAAGCACGTCTTGTGCGAGAAAGCCCTCACCATCAACGCCCGCGAAGCCACCGAGCTGGTTAAGCTCGCCCGGGAGCAGAACGTGTTCTTCATGGAAGCCGTCTGGAGCCGTTTCCTGCCGAGCATGCAGCGTGCTTTTTCCATAGCTGCCTCCGGCGAACTCGGGCAAATCCAGTGGGTCAGCGCCGATCTCGGTTTCCCTGCACCCTACGATCCCGCCGCACGGATTTGGGCTCTGAACGACGGCGGCGGAGCGCTCCTGGACATCACCGTCTACCCGCTGCTGTGGGCGCTGGGTACACTGGGCTTCCCGCAGTCGGTCACCGCAATCGGCACGCTCAACGACGACGGCGTGGACAGCCAGAACGCCCTGACCCTCGGCTATGACACGGGTGCGCAGGCGCAGCTGACGTCCTCGCTGATGGCGCACGGACCCCGGACAGCCACGGTAGCCGGCGGCCTCGGTTTCCTGCAGGCTGTGGGTTCCGTGAACAACCCGCGCGAGCTGCTGATCCGGATTGGTTGGGACGAGCCGCGGCGCGAACAGTTTGACGTTGTAGGTATTGGCTACACGTACGAACTCCGTGAAGTGACCCGGTGCATCCACCAAGGCCTGACAGAAAGCCCGGTGATGCCGCTGGAGGACTCCATCAACGTCATGCGTCTCTTTGACGGCGTGCGGTCACAGCTTGGAATCCGGTACCCCAACGACGCGCGGTGAACTGACCTACGGGTGAATTGAGCACTCGCGGCTGCGTTGCGAGGCCCACTATGCGCCGTAAAACCCAGGGATACCCCGCAGAGGAGGCCTCGCAACGAAAGGCCAGTGCCGCCGTCGTGATTTAACCCAGGTGCGTTAACGGCCTTGGCGAGCTGGTTGCCGTGCCAGCTTACGGTCAAGCGACAGCGCACCCGGCCCGAGGAAAACGAACGCTGTGGAAATAGCGACGTATACGATCAGGAGCTCGGCCGTGACACCGGACTTGTCTGTGAGCAGGGGTTTGCCCGCCTCGGTCACGAACCAGATCCCCGCGAACATGATTGCCGCCAGAAAACCAGCCACGCGGGTCAGGGCACCGAGAACCAGGAGCAACCCCAGGCCCAGTTCACCGGCGATCACCAGCCACGCCACAACCTCGGGCTTCTGCACACCCATGGCAGCCACGGACGCGGCAAAGGCGGCGTGCCCGGCCAGGAACTTCTGGAAGCCATGGACCATGAGGAGCGCACCGAACACCACCCGCAGGATGGTGACGCCGCGGGAGGAAGACTTGGGAGACGGGTGAAGGAATTTCACGGATTCCAATCTGTCATGCCTTCGTCCCCACCGCCAACCCGTACCCGCCACCAACCCAACTGGGTCGCAGCTGAGCGCGTTTTGACGGCTCAAAACGCGCTCTGCTGCGACCTAGTTGGGTGAGTGGGGGCAGAATGGGAGGTGGCCCTCTTTCGGGGGTCACTTTTTTCAAGAGGGCCATTGCGGATGGAGCAAGCATGCAGGTTGACGTTGTAGTTGTTGGCGGAGGAGCCATGGGATCGGCTGCGGCCTGGCAACTGGCCCGGGCGGGTCGCTCAGTGGTCTTGTTGGAGCAGTTCGAGGCCGGCCACCACATCGGCGCTTCGCACGGCGCCACCCGCAACTTCAACACCGCCTACGCTGAGGCTGACTACCTGGACCTCCTCGCCGAATCGAAAATCCTGTGGGACGAACTGGCGGCCGAGCACGGCGCACCCCTCCTGGACCTGGTGGGCCTCGTCAACCACGGAAACGTCCCCCGCCTTCAGGAGGTCCGGGAAGCCCACGAGGCACGGGGCATCGAGAGCTACTTCATCTCCCCCGACGAAGCTGCCAACCGGTGGCTGGGCATGAACTTCGCCACCGACGTCCTCTTTGTTCCAGGCTCCGGCCGGATCCGTTCGGCCGACGCCCTGGTGGCGCTACGGAAATCAGCGGAAGCACACGGTGCCGTCTTTAAATACTCGACGCCGGTCCATGACATCCGGATCGACGGCGGCGAATCCGTGGTGGTAGTGACCGAGGAGACCGAATACACCGCCAGCCGCGTGGTGGTCACGGCAGGTGCATGGACCAACAAGCTGGTCAGCAAGCACGTGAAACTGCCCGCCTTGGTAGTGACGCAGGAGCAACCGGCCCACTTCACTCCCAGGGACAACACGCTGGTGTGGCCTAGCTTCAACCACAGCCCGGACCCGGATCCGAACAACGAAGCCTACGAGTACTGGTATAGCCCCGTCTACGGCATGCTCACTCCCGGCGAAGGCGTCAAGGCCGGCTGGCACGGCGTCGGCCCGGTCATGGATCCGGACGAGCGCACGTTCGAGCCCATCCCCCACCAGATGGAAGCGTTGGTGCGGTACGCCGAAGAGTGGCTTCCCGGCGTCGACCCGTCCACAGCGGTTCCCATCAGCTGCACTTACACCACCACGCCCAACGAGGACTTTGTGTTGGACCGTTTCGGTCCGCTGGTTGTGGGTGCCGGCTTCTCGGGTCACGGTTTCAAGTTCACGCCCGCTATAGGCCGGGTGCTGAAGGACATCGTCGACGGCGGCTTGGCACCTGAGCGGTTCCGCGCGGACCGCTAGGAGTTTTTGTACAGATAATGCCCCCAAGACCGCGTCTTGGGGGCATTATCTGTACAAAAACTCGGAGCTCGGGCGCCCGTGAAAGGCACCCGAGCTCGAGGGACTACTTCAGGGTCGCGAGGACCTTGTTGAACGTAACCGACGGGCGCATGATCTCTGCGGCCTTGGCGGCGTCCGGACGGTAGTAGCCGCCGAGGTCGACGCCGGTACCCTGGACTGCGGCCAGCTCGCCGACGATTGCCTCTTCGTTGGAGGTCAGGGCGTCCGCGATTGCCGCGAAGTCCTTGGCCAACTCGGCGTCTTCGGTCTGCTTTGCCAGTTCCTGTGCCCAGTACGTGGCCAGGTAGAAGTGGCTTCCACGGTTGTCCAGGTCTCCCACGCTGCGCTTCGGGGACTTGTTCTCCAGCAGGAAAGTTCCCGTGGCGCGGTCCAGCGTGTCGGCCAGGACCTGTGCGCGGGCGTTGCCGGTGGTGGTGGCAAGGTGCTCGAAGCTGACGGCAAGGGCAAGGAATTCGCCCAGGCTGTCCCAGCGGAGGTGGTTTTCCTTGACCAGCTGCTGGACGTGCTTGGGAGCGGAGCCACCGGCGCCGGTCTCGAACAGGCCGCCACCGTTGATCAGCGGAACGATGGAGAGCATCTTGGCGCTGGTGCCGAGCTCGAGGATCGGGAACAGGTCCGTGAGGTAGTCGCGGAGGACGTTACCGGTGACGGAGATGGTGTCTTCGCCCTTGCGGATGCGCTCCAGGGTGAAGGCCGTAGCCTCAACCGGGGAAAGGATCTTAATCTCCAGGCCCTCGGTGTCGTGGTCCTTGAGGTACTCGTTGACCTTGGCAATCAGGTTGGCGTCGTGGGCGCGGGTCTCGTCCAGCCAGAACACGGCCGGCGTCTGGGAAGCGCGGGCACGGGTGACGGCCAGCTTGACCCAGTCGCGGACCGGGATGTCCTTGGTCTGGCAGGCGCGCCAGATGTCACCCGGGAAGACCTGGTGCTCGGTGAGGACGTTGCCCTTGCTGTCCACGAGCTGGACGGTGCCAGCTGCCTGGATCTCGAAGGTTTTGTCGTGGCTGCCGTATTCTTCGGCTGCCTGTGCCATGAGGCCCACGTTGGGAACGGTGCCCATGGTGGTGGGGTCGAACGCACCGTTGGCGCGGCAGTCGTCCAGGACAACCTGGTAAACGCCGGCGTAGGAGCTGTCCGGAATGACAGCCAGGGTGTCGGCTTCCTTGCCGTCCGGGCCCCACATGTGGCCGGAGGAACGGATCATGGCAGGCATGGAAGCGTCAACAATGATGTCCGACGGAACGTGCAGGCTGGTGATGCCCTTGTCCGAGTCCACCATGGCCAGTGCGGGACCGTCTTCGAGGCCCTTGGTGATGGCTGCCTTGACGCCTTCGCGGACGTCCTCCGGCAGGTCTTCCAAGCCGCTGAGGATCGCAGCGAGGCCGTTGTTCGGGCTGATGCCTGCGGCTGCGAGCTGCTTGCCGTAGGTCTCGAACAGCTCGGAGAAGTAAGCCTTGACCACGTGGCCGAAGATGATGGGGTCAGAGACCTTCATCATGGTGGCCTTCAGGTGCGCGGAGAAGAGGACGCCCTCTTCCTTGGCGCGGGCAACCTGTGCCTTGAGGAACTCGTCCAGGGCGTCGGCGCGGAGCACGGTGGCGTCCACAACTTCGCCGGCCAGGACGGGGAAGTCCTTCTTGA
The DNA here is from genome assembly GCF_011605365.1 of Paenarthrobacter sp. MSM-2-10-13. NCBI lineage: Bacteria > Bacillati > Actinomycetota > Actinomycetes > Micrococcales > Micrococcaceae > Paenarthrobacter > Paenarthrobacter sp. MSM-2-10-13. Next base: position 204,083 of record NZ_JAAOXO010000003.1, read on the forward strand.
GGACCTTGGTGGTGCCGTCTTCACGGACCAGCTGAATGGTCAGGGAATCGTCAGCCTTGAGGACAACGGACTTCTCGTTGGAGCGGAAGTCGTTCTCACCCATGGTGGCAACGTTGGTCTTGGACTCCGGGGTCCAGGCGCCCATGGAGTGGGGGTTCTGGCGGGCGTAGTTCTTCACCGACAGGGGCGCGCGGCGGTCCGAGTTGCCTTCGCGCAGGACCGGGTTCACGGCGGAACCCTTGATCTTGTCGTAACGCGAGCGGATGTCCGTCTCGGTGTCCGAGGAGGGGTTGTCCGGGTAGTCCGGCAGGGCGAAGCCCTGGGCCTGGAGCTCGGCGATGGCAGCCTTGAGCTGCGGCACGGAGGCGCTGATGTTGGGCAGCTTGATGATGTTGGCTTCCGGCTGCTTTGCCAGTTCACCAAGTTCAGCAAGGGCGTTGCCCGTGCGCTGTTCTTCTGTCAGGAAATCACCGAAGACGGCGATGATGCGGCCGGCCAGCGAGATGTCGCGGGTCTCCACCTCTACCCCTGCGGTGGAGGCGTACGCTTCCACGATCGGCAGGAATGAGTACGTTGCCAGCATCGGCGCTTCGTCTGTGTGGGTATAGATAATCTTGGCCATTGGCGGGGTTCTCCCTGAAAGTCTGCAGATTTCAACATCTCCTAACTTACCCGAGTAGACCGTTTTGACGGCTCTTCGTGTCCGGGATCACTCTCCGCATTACCGCCCGGGAAAGCGATTTACGCCCGACGGCGTCCTGACCGCCGCTGCCGCCCGCCGCCGTCGTACGCCCCCTCCAGTAGCTCAACAAGAAGTGACAGCAAAATATCACAAAATGTGAAACATCTCTTTACAAACTTGTCATACGTTGGGTACCTTCGATCTCGTCAGTCGGCGGTCGCCATCACTGGCCGCCTCACTCCCTCGATAGGTAGGAACAACGTGACAAAAACCAAGACCCTGGCCACAAGCCTGCTGAGTCTGTCCGCTGCCGCAATCCTGGCGCTGGTTGGAACCACCAGCGCCAACGCGGCACCGGTCAACACCACAGACTCCGGCAGCGCTGCGGTCAGCAGCCATGTAGTGTCCGACGCCGGCGCTGCAGACTACTGGACCCCGGAACGCATGAAGAATGCCAAGTCCGGCGAAATCCTTGCCGCCAAAGCACTCGAGCGCGGCAAGCTCCTCAACCTCGGCAAAGCCCCGGTCACCGAAGCCCCGGGCGCCATCAGCAGCATCGCAGGCCAGCAGGCAGCACCCGATTCCAAGACCATCGACCGCAAGGTGAACCAGAGCGAAACGCCGGTCAAGCACATCGGCAAGATCTTCTTCACCCTGGGCGGCTCCAACTACGTCTGCTCAGGCAACTCCGTCACCGCAGCCAACAAGAGCACCGTGTCCACCGCCGGACACTGCCTCAACGAAGGCCCCGGCGCTTACGCCACCAATTTCGTCTTCGTTCCCGCCTACCTCAACGGGGCAGCACCCTACGGGAAGTGGACGGCAAAGGCGCTGTACGCCCCCACCCAGTGGGCCTCCAACGGCAACATGCAGTACGACACCGCCTTCGCCGTCATGAACACCCTCAACGGCCAGAAGCTCGCCGACGTGGTTGGTTCCTCAGGCGTCCAGTTCAACGCCGCCCGCGGCCTGAGCTACAAGGCCTTCGGATACCCGGCCGGCTCGCCCTTCAACGGTGAATCGCTCAAGAGCTGCTCCGGCAAGGCCACCAACGATCCCTACAACCCGCAGTTCAACAGCCAGGGAATCCCCTGCAACATGACCGGTGGATCCTCGGGCGGCCCCTGGTTCATCGGCACCAGCTCCACCGGCTACCAGAACTCCGTGAACAGCTACGGATACGGCAGCAACTCCACCTCCATGTACGGCCCGTACTGGGGCACCGTGATCCAGTCCACCTACAACACGGCTTCGGCTTCGTAGCGGACCCTCTTATATAGGCACGTCCCTGTTAACTACGACGGCGGCCGTCCCCTTCCGGGGGCGGCCGCCGTTGCGTTGGGCTTCTTGGGCCCTAGCGGGTTCCTCTTCTAGTGGAAGAAGTGGCGTGCACCGGTGAAGTACATGGTGATGCCGGCAGCGTTGGCTGCGGCGATGACTTCCTCGTCACGAACGGAACCGCCCGGCTGGACGACGGCGCGGACACCGGCGTCGATCAGGATCTGCAGGCCATCAGCAAACGGGAAGAACGCGTCCGAGGAAGCAACGGCACCGCGTGCACGCTCAGGTGCGTTGGCACCGCTGGCGTTGGATGCACCGCCAGCACCGTCGACGTCGGATTCCACCGTCACGCCCAGCGTGTTGGCGCGCTCCACGGCCAGGCGGCAAGAGTCCAGGCGGTTGACCTGGCCCATGCCGATGCCCACGGCGGCACCGTGGTTGGCCAGCAGGATGGCGTTGGACTTTGCCGCTCGGCAAGCGGTCCAGGCGAAAGCCAGATCCGCGAGCGTTGCTTCGTCGGCGGCTTCGCCGGCAGCGAGGGTCCAGTTGGCGGGGTTGTCGCCGTCGGCGTTCACCTTGTCGCTCATCTGGACCAGGACGCCGCCGGAGACCTGGCGCATCTCGGACGGGTAGCGGCCGTAGCCCTCGGGCAGTGCGAGGAGGCGGATGTTCTTCTTCTTGGAAAGGATCTCCACAGCTTCCGGCTCGAAGTCCGGGGCGATGACAACCTCGGTGAAGATGTCGGCAACCGTGCGGGCCATGCCGGCGGTGACGGTGCGGTTCGCAGCAATCACGCCACCAAATGCGGAGACGGGGTCGCAAGCGTGGGCCTTGGCGTGAGCGTCAGCGATCGGATCGGCAGCGTCTGCGGAACCGACGGCCACACCGCACGGGTTGGCGTGCTTGATGATCGCGACCGCGGGCTCGGCGAAGTCGAAGGCAGCGCGGAGGGCGGCATCGGCGTCGACGAAGTTGTTGTAGCTCATGGCCTTGCCGTGCAACTGGTCGGCCTGAGCGATGCCGGCGGGTGCAGCCTTGTCCACGTAGAGCGCGGCCTGCTGGTGCGGGTTTTCGCCGTAGCGGAGGACCTCGGAACGCTCCAGGGCCAGGCCGGCGTAGGCGGGCCAGTCGATAATGCCGTCGCCGTCTTCGTCCAGGAACTGGCTGGCCGTCCAGGAAGCCACAGCGTTGTCGTAGCTGGCCGTGTGAGCGAACGCCTTGGCGGCCAGGCGACGACGGGTGTTCAGGTCGAAACCGCCGTGAGCGGCGGCGTCGACAACTGCACCGTAGAAGCTCGGGTCCGTGACGATGGCGACGGCGGCGTGGTTCTTCGCAGCCGAACGCACCATGGCGGGGCCTCCGATGTCGATCTGCTCAACCACGTCATCCTGGGCTGCGCCGGACTTCACGGTCTCCACGAACGGGTAAAGGTTCACCACCACGAGGTCGAAGGTTTCGATCTCCATGCCGGCCAGGGTGTCCATGTGCGCCGGGACGCGACGGTCAGCCAGGATGCCGCCGTGCACGCGCGGGTGCAGGGTCTTGACGCGGCCATCCAGCATTTCCGGGGAGCCGGTGACTTCTTCGACTTCCTTGACCGGGATGCCGGCGGCGGCGATCTTCTTGGCGGTGGAGCCGGTGGAAACAATGGCGACGCCGGCTGCGTGCAGGCCCTTCGCGAGCTCCTCCAGTCCCGTCTTGTCGTAAACCGAGATCAGTGCACGGCGGATGGGAACACGGTCAAGCTGCGTCAAGCTCACAAAAGTCTCCGTCTTAGTTCGCGTAGATATCGCGGGTGGTTTCGCGGGTGGTGGGGATACGGAGAGTTTATCGTGTTTCGTTGCTGCCCCGGTTTTGCGTCGTTTCTGCCCTGCGTTGCAAGGCCCACCATGCGTGCCACCTCCCGCTAGCGGGAGGCACACCAGGCCCCACAAAAACACCCCTACGTTGCGAGGCCCACTCTGCGTGCCACATCCCGCTCGCGGGACGCACACCAGGCCCCACAAAAACACCCCTACGTTGCGAGGCCCACTCTGCGTGCCACATCCCGCTCGCGGGACGCACACCAGGCCCCACAAAAACACCCCCTACATTGCGAGGCCCACTCTGCGTCCCACCAAGGGCGCGAAAGGCGCACACCAGGCCCCACAACTCAGGGCAGACAAGACATTACGACGACGGCCCACGCCACCCGCGCGACACCAACGCATCGCGTATCTTACGTTCGGCATGAGCCCACCCGCCCTTCATCTGGACATCGGAGAATTTCAGGACGATCCACCCCAACGCGCGAAGCCTATCGTCACGTTCGATGTCCTTCCCCCACTGCACAGGGTCGGAGCGGTGATGGTCGCCCTCATATTCCATGGCAATTTTGTACTCCTTGTATTGGAGATCGGGCGTCGATATGTATCTCCCGCGCTCGTCGAAGATCGGCGCGGTAACCGCTGGCTCCGGCAGCCCGGCATCGACGATTTTCAGGCGTAGCCTCGACTCCTGCGGAGAATCAACCCCCAACCTCAGCAACGGTAAAATCTCCCGGGCCATTCTGATTCCCTTGACCTTGGGGCGTCTATTGATGACTTCCTGGATCGCCTCAAGCGAGGACAGGGGATTCTCCCGTGCCAACAGAAAATCCCCGGCAGCCACAAGCGACGACCTTCCCATGTGCCTGGCCAGATCCACCCATGTCCATTCCGGCGACGTCAATTGAACTCCGTTCAACATACGAACGTCCCGAGCAAGCAGTGGAGCCCGATGCCCGATTACGCCCCGACGCTTGACCCTCCCGATCTCTTGCCGTCGGGTCACATGGATTAGCCCGTTCCTGCCCTCTTCCTCGAGATAGATGGGGAGCGGCATGGACCACAACAGCGCTGCAGTGACATGGCTGACTGCACAGCGCTGTGTCACAGCGGTATGAAGTCGGCCCAGCAATGCGAGGTCCAATTCGCTTGCTCTTGCCAAGCGAATGCCACGACTCGGCGTCACAAGGTCTTTCGTCTGGAGTCGCCAGCGCGGCACTCCGGCAGCATAGGCATCGGCGACGAGAAAGCCCCTAGTGTCTACATTCGAGGGCAAAGGAGTGAGATTCCGCATGGATTCATGCTTGCCGGAAACGATGGCTCGCATTCGGTTATCCACAGAAATCGCCCTTCGGGGGGCTCTTGACTGTTCCTCCACACCCCTTGTGAGGCCCACTCTGCGGCCCAAACCACCAACCACACACGCAAAGCAGGCCCCGCAACCCAAAGCCCACCCGTTGCGAGGCCCACTCTGCACGCTAAACCCACGCCATACCCTGCAGAACGGGCCTCACAACATAGGGTTGAGCCATGGAAGCCACCGGGGTTGTTCTTGTTGCCGATGTTGGGAAGAGCCGTTGCCGCGTGGAGTTGCGCAGCGGCAATGAGTTGCTTGGCGCCGCCGACCAGCATGGCTTCCCCGGTGTGCACGTGGACAACGGACCCACCGCCGCGTTCGAACTCCTCCTCGAGACCGTCAGGCTGCTCCCGCCCGGGCTTCCAGTTGGCAGCATCACCAGCATTGGCGCAGCCGTTGCCGGCGTCGAAGCATCCGCGGAGAAGTCGCAGGAACTCGCCAGCATGTTGTCCCAAAGATTCAGTGTCCCCTCGGCCGTGCTCTCGGACGCCACGGCCGCCCAACTCGGCGCTCTCCAAGGAGCCCCCGGCACCACGCTCATTGTGGGCACAGGCGCCGTGGCCTTCCGCTTCGACGAAGCCGGCGTCCTCCACCGGGCCGACGGCTGGGGTCCCTACCTTGGTGATCGCGGCAGCGGCAGGTGGATCGGCCAACAGGGTCTGCAGGCAGTTCTTGAAGCGCACGACGGCGGCCCGGCCACCTCGTTGTCGGCTGCGGCTGGCGCTCTGGTCGAGTCGCCCGAGCTGCTTCCAGGCTGGCTGGCCGAAACAGAGAACCCCTACCGGGCGATGGCCCGTTTCGCGCCGCTGGTTCTACAGGCAGCGGAGGCCGGTGACGCCGTCGCACATGACATTGTGGGCGAGGCGTGCCGCATCCTGACCAAAACCGTTAAGCGCGCGAGCGGCACCGAACCCGGCACACCCCGCGTGGCGCTCCTTGGCGGAGTGGTGGGATCGGACTTCTTCTCGGCGCTCTTGCGCAAGTCCCTCGCTTCGGCTGGGATTGAGGTGGTGGTCCCGCTGGGCGATGGCTTGGACGGGGCTGCCCTCGCTGCGACGCGCCGCGGGCTCATCCAGGAAAGGTATATCCACCGTGACGGAACAAACTGGCCCGACTGACGACAAACTTGCGGGCCTGCGCACGGAACTCGCCGGGTTGCAGACCGAGGCCACGGCCGAGGGCCTGGAAAACCTGGACATCCTGGGCACTGAAGAACTCGTAGCTGCGATGCTTGCCCACAGTGCAGGAGTACACGCGGCCGTTGAGGCTGCGAGCCCGGCAATTGTTCAAACGGTCGACGCCGTTGCGGAGCGACTCCAGCGCGGGGGCCGCCTTTTGTATGTGGGAGCCGGAACGGCCGGCCGACTTGGCGTGCTCGACGCAAGCGAGTGCCCGCCGACGTTCGGCACCCCGCCGGGACTCGTCGTCGGACTTATCGCCGGCGGAACCAAAGCGATTCAGCAGCCGGTGGAGTACGCCGAGGACAACGCAACTGCCGGCGCGCGCGACCTGCACGATATCAACGTGACTGAAGCTGACGCCGTCGTGGGTATTACGGCCTCGGGCCGGACGCCGTATGTGATCGGGGCGCTGGAAGAAGCACGGAAGCGCGGGGCGTTTACGGCGTCGCTGGCGTGCAACAAGGGCTCGGCCGTGAGTCATCTGGCCGATGCCGCCATTGAGGTTGTGGTGGGTCCGGAGTTCATCGCGGGCTCCACCAGGCTGAACTCCGGCACGGCCCAGAAACTTGTCCTCAACATGATCAGCACCTTGGTGATGGTGAAGCTCGGCAAGACGTACGGGAACCTCATGGTGGACCTGCGTGCCACGAACGAGAAATTGCTGGCCCGCTCGCAACGGACTGTTCAGCACGCTACCGGCGTGTCTGCTGAGGAGGCAGCTGCTGCTTTGGATTCTGTTGGCGGTTCGGTGAAGGCAGCTATTTTGGTACTTCTGACAGGCATCGACGCTGGTCAGGCCAAGGGTGCTTTGGAAGAAGCCGGTGGTTTCCTGCGGAGGGCCATCGAGAACCGGAAGTAACGCGGACGGCGGTGCTCGCCCCAGCGCATAAAGTTGCATGCAGGAGGGCAAATGAATACATACACAGCCGTGCCCAGCGGCGAACAAGTTGTGCAGGAACTGCCGTGGCGGTGGAAAGTCCAAGGGCGGATTTTCCTGATCGGCGGGCTCGGGTTCATGTTCGATGCCTGGGATGTCACGCTCAACGGCATCCTGATCCCTCTGCTGTCCAAGCACTGGTCCTTGCGACCGGCTGACGCCGCGTGGATCGGTACGGCCAACCTGATCGGCATGGCTGTGGGCGCGTTCGCGTGGGGAACCATTGCGGACACCATTGGGCGCAAGAAAGCCTTCACGGCCACCCTCCTGATTTTCAGCATCTTCACGGTTCTGGGTGCTTTCGCCCCGGACATCGTGTGGTTCTGCATCTTCCGCTTCATGGCCGGCTTCGGCTTGGGCGGCTGCATCCCCGTGGATTATGCGCTGGTGGGTGAGTTCACGCCGCGCAAGCAACGGGGCAAGGTGCTCACGGCCATGGACGGCTGGTGGCCTGTTGGCGCAGCGCTGTGCGGTTTCATTTCCGCCGGGCTGGTTGCGGCCTTTGGCGACTGGCGGCTCACCATGCTGATCATGGTGCTGCCCGCGTTGTTGGTCTTCTGGGTTCGCCGATCTGTTCCTGAGTCGCCGCTGTTCCTGATTCGGGCGGGCCGCCGTGCCGAAGCTGCGGCGGTGATCGATGGTCTGGTCGAGGCAACCGGCGCTTCGCCGCGGGCGTACAGCTTGCCCGAACCGCAGGCGGCACCCCGGCTCTCCCCCGGCAGCGCTTGGGCCCAGTTGCGGGGGATCTGGCAGTTCAACTGGAAGATCACCACCGCGGCTTGGGCTCTGTTCTTCAGCATCTTGTTGGTCTATTACTTGTCGCTCACGTGGATGCCCCGCATTCTCATCGGCGCCGGATTCGAGGAGTACAAGGCGTTTGTCACGACGGCGAGCATGGCCGCCGTCGGACTTCTGGGCGTGGTGGTAGCGGCGCTCCTGGTGGAGCGTGTGGGCCGCAAATGGATCCTGGCCATCACCGGTCCCCTGTCCGCTCTGACGCTGGTGATCGTGGCCTTTGTGGTGGACGTGCCCTCGGCTGCCGTGTTCTGGCTGCTGGTGTTCGGGTTCGTGGTCCAGGTGGCCATTCCGGTGCTTTACGCCTACGTCTCCGAGCTGTACCCGACGGAACTTCGCGGCTCTGGCTTCGGCTGGGCTTCGACGTTCTCCCGCATTGGCGCCGGGTTCGGCCCCTTGGTGTTCGCCTCGTTCTTCTGGCCGGAGTTCGGGTTGGCGCAGTCGTTCGCGATGGCCGGTGGTCTGGTGCTGTTGTCTGTGCTGTGGATGGCGTTCTTCGCCCCCGAGACGAAGCAGCGCGTCCTCGAATAACCCGCTCCCAGCTGGGGGCGGTCGGCTACTTAGCGACGGCGGCGAGGTCTGCGAGGGTCTGGACCAGCAGGCGGCGCTCCACTACCTTGATGCGCTCGTGCAGGGATTCCTCGGAGTCCTCGGGAAGAATAGTCACGGCTTCCTGGGCAATGATGGGGCCGGTGTCCACGCCGGCGTCGGCCCAGTGAACGGTGCAGCCGGTGACTTTCACGCCGTACGCGATGGCGTCGCGCACTCCGTGGGCGCCGGGGAATGAGGGCAGCAGCGCGGGGTGTGTGTTGACGTATTTGCCGCCGAAGGCATCGATGAAGTCGGCGCTGACGATCCTCATGAAACCGGAGGAAACCACCACGTCCGGCTTGTAGGACAGGACTTTGTCGCGCAGGGCTGTATCCCATTCGGCGCGGGTTTCGAACGAGTTGAAGTTGACCACAAAGGTCTCAATTCCGGCTTCGTCGGAGCGCTCCACACCGTAGGTATCGGGCCGGTCGGCGCCCACAGCGGCGATCTCGACATCCAGTTCACCCGACTTCACGGCGTCGATGACAGCCTGAAGATTTGAACCGGTACCGGAGACGAGGACAACAATGCGCATTGCACTAGCTTATGGGCGGCTCGCGTAGGCTGGAAAACATGAATCCCGACGTCGGTTCCAAGCCGAACCAACAACCCCGCTCCGAGGCCGAGAAATCTGCCCTTGGCGTGAGCCAGAACCTCTTCCGTGCCTTCCTCTTGGCGGCTTTGGGTGCGTTCTTCGTGTTCTCCCTGAACGTGGATTACGTGTGGTTGAGCGCCATCCTGACGCTTGCGGCGTTGGTGTTGGGCGTCGTGGTGTTGGTGCGGACGCTCAAGCACAAGCATCCGAAACTGATGCTGTTCGGGACAATTTCGGGCCTGGTTGTCACGGCAGTCATGTGCCTGCTGATCCTGACGTCCGCGCTGTTCTTCAACCAAGTCAGCACGTACCAGGACTGCTCACGCAGTGCGCTGACGGAATCCGCCAAGACGCAGTGCCTGACCCAGCTGGAGAACTCGATGCCGGGGCCGTTGCGTTAAGAACCCCGGAGCTACTGAGCGGACCCGCTCAGGCGTGTTCGTCGTCGTACGCTGCTTCGTCCAGGTTTGCTTCGCGCTGCTTTTGGCTGCGTTCCAGCCACGGCCCCACTGCGTAGCCAATCACGACGCCGATGCCCACTTCGGCGGCCAGCCAGACTGCCATCCACAGCGGGTGCGGTCCGATTTCCGTGAGCCGTCCGACGCCTGCTGAACCGCGGGCGATCCAAGCCAACGCCCCGCCCAGAAGCCCCGCAACAGAGCCGATAAAGGCGCCCAGGAAAAGGGTGGAAACGGTGGCCGTGAACCATCGGGCTTTGATCTTGATGGAGAGCCACTCGTCAAAATGGTTCTCGCCTTCGCGCAGGAACCACCAACCCGCCAAGATCCCGGCCACCACCGGCAGCGCCAGGGCCATGGCTCCGGCGTCGAACTGTCCGGCGGGAAGGGCGCCGAGAACCGGGACGGCCGGAAGAGGTCCGACGGCGGTGCCCAGCGGACCCGCTGCTGAACCGACGCCGAGCGAGAAGCCAGCGCCGGTGGACCAGGACAGCGCGAAAATGACGAGATTGGGCAGGTACCCGAGCTGCGCGATGGTGAGCACCGCACCGCCCAAGGCACCGGCTTTCAGACCTTCGTAGACGGCAATGATGTCCGTCCAATGCCACACAATAGTCACGGCCAAGAGCAGCGCGGCCAAGCAAACAGCGGCCATGGCAGCTACGAAGCCTGCCTTCAATGCCGAACCCACATAGGAGCCCGCCCACCGGGAATGCTGGCTGGTCTTCGCGAGCCAAGCGACGGCGTCGACGCCGATCAGCCGGCTCCACGAGCCTGCCTCGCGCCGGGCGCCCACGATCATGCCCAAGCCAAAGGAGATCAGCGGGATGGTCATGGCGAACCAAAGGTTGATGACAACTTCCGGTGTTCGGCACACGAATCCGGTGGCCGTCCCGAAGGCCGCATACACCACGAACGCGCCAAGGAACGCCTGCCACAACTGGTCTGTGTAGGACGCCCGGGCAAGTCGACGGCCCGCCCGCCATGCGAGCAGGAACGGAATGAGCGTCAGACCAAGGGGTATGAGGGACAGCAGCCCCGAACCGGGTTGGGCCGCAGTTCCGAGGTTCACGTGCGCCAGTTCCAGCGGAACACCGTGGATCAGCAGCCAGGCCTGGCCCGCCAAACGGGCCAAGGAGTCCACATTCCGGTCCTGGAACCCGTCGGTGGCCCACACCCCCACCAAGGGAAGGATCACAACAATGGCCGAAATAAAAGCCGCCTGAGCCGCTTCCAAACCACCCTGTAGCCAAAGGGGCATCGGGAGGCCACGGTTTCCGGTCTGATCAGCGCGCAGTTTCATCGTGATCTATCGTGCCACGGTACGCCGCACTCCCCCGGCAGGCTCCCCTGAAATACCGCGAATTCCAGCGCTTTTTCCAGAGGGCGGCCGTAAAATGGGAGGTGTTCTCCCGGGGACGGAGCCCTCAAAGACCACCTCAGCTCTTCCCCGCCCCGCACAGACTTTGAAAGGCCCGGAAACAATCGAAGCCGGGAACTAGGAGCGGCCAATGGATAGGTGTCACAACTCATAACAGAAAGTCGTACTAGCAGCTGGTGCAGCCGCCTTGGATTTCGTTCCCTAGGCTGCACCAGCCTTCTTTTGTTTCTAACCCCTAGCGCACTCCTGGCTAAAGCTGTGGCCCGTAGATGAACTCCTTGGCGTGGTTGACGGCCTTCTTGAAGGCGTCGTTGCGGAGTGTCACCTGCTCGCGGCTGGCTCCCGCGCTGGGTTCCAGGAACGTCGTTGGTCCTGGGCGGAGCATCCAGATATCCCCGGCCGGCGGGAGGTAGAAGACGCCGAACGAGCGGTGCTCGGGATCGTCAGTCCAGATGGGGACCACGGCCACGGCAGCGCCGGTGTCCGGGTTGATCCATTGAGCGCGGGGCATGGGTTGTTCGTGGACTTCGGGGTCCAGGAACGGTGCCGTCCCTCTCCCCCAGCGTTTCTCGAACCGCTCGTAGAACGCGGGAATGATGTGGCCGTCGTAGGGACGCCAAGCGCTCATGGATTACTCCTGGGTGATCTCAGATTGCGGGGTGAAGGATCCCAACGTGACGGTCCGAACGACAGTGGGGACTGCTCGCGTTGGGGAGCCGTGGATCCGGACCGGTGGAAGCGCACTTTTACGGGCGTCCCGCCCGTACCGCCGGGTGTTCTGCGCGCACGATCGTAAGCCGCCCGCTTCCCTGGGTCCGACAAAACGACGTACGCCTGCATGATGGCGTGCAGTTCCTGAAGGTCGGCCGCGGAGGTGGTGTCGCCGTCGTCGACCCTTTGGCGTGTGTCCGGGTGGTGAGTCCGCAGCAGTGCACGGTAGGCGCGGGTGATCTCACGGGCCGTCGCGTCCGGCGACACGTGAAGCGTGGCGTAGTGGTCAGGTTGGGTGCTCACCTGCTGCTCCGATTCCTGCTGCGGACTGGGAGATGGCCCCCGGCGTGGGCCGGGGGCCATCAACTCGGGAGACGACGGGCGGGGGTCGCTTTCATGTGCGCTAAAAACGCTGTGACGTGGCGCGAAGCCTGCGCCCAACTATTCCGATGCGGCCGCCTCCGTTGTTCCCGGCTGTCGCCCTGCCGTTCGGCCACCCCCGGGTGAGCCTTCCGGCAGGGCGGACGGGATTAGGCGTTGATTTCCTGCCTCTGCCCATTGGATTGGATCTCGATGCGCCGCGGCTTGGCCTTCTCGGCGACGGGGATGCGGAGTGTGAGCACCCCTGCGTCGTAGCTTGCCTGGACGCCGTCGGTATCCAAGGTGTCACCGAGGATGAGTTGGCGGCTGAAGACGCCTTGGGGGCGTTCGGCGGCGATCATCTCGGTGTTCTCGCCTGCGGGCGACTTGCGTTCGGCCTTGACGGTGAGGACATTGCGCTCGACGTCGAGGTCAACGGTCTGCGGATCCACCCCTGGCAGATCGAAGGCAACAACGAATTGTCCGTCCTCCTGCCATGCATCCATCGGCATTCCGGCCGGGCGTGCTGTTGTGCCAAAAACCTGTTGGGCGAGCCTGTCGAAATCGCGGAACGGGTCAGTGCGCATCAGCATGTGGTTCTCACTCCTTTGGTCTTGATGCTGATTCTGTTGTTGGTACCAGCCTGTTGGATCTGTATTGGTTGGTATAGATTTTTTATAGCACCAGTGACAAAGTAGATGCAAGTGGTTTTCCGGAAGATTTTTGGAGGTTCTTGATGGCAGCTTCGGATGGTGAGACTGCCGCTGAAGAGTACGACGGCGGTCTGGCGGCTTCCGGTGCGGACGGCACCTCAGGTGGGGACCCGGACTCGCGCGGCGTCTACGCAATCTCGGTGGCGGCGGAGCTGGTTGGCACAGGGCAGCAGAACATCCGGCAGTACGAGCGCAAAGGCCTGCTCACCCCCGACCGGACCGACGGCGGCACTCGCCGGTACAGCGAAAGCGACCTTGCGACGCTGCGACGGATCGGGGTGTTGCTGGATGAGGGGCTCAACCTGGCCGGGGTGAAACTAGTGCTGGAGCTGGAGGCCGAGAACCGGGGGTTGACGGAGGACAACCGGGGGTTGGTGGAGCATAACCGTGGGCTGACGGAGCACAACGAGGAGCTGCGGGCGGACAACCGCGGGTTGCGGAAGGATTTGAAGCGGGCGCGTGGCCGCGGTGACTAAACCACATCATCAACCGCCTGTGGTTCCGACACCGCACCTCCCATCGGACATTCCTGTCCGGGGAACCACCCCAGGACGCACTTAAGCCCGGACAGACGTGCGCACCCCTTCGGGCAAGGAATTTGGCTTCGCATGCCCGCTAGAGCTGGCGACTACGTCTCCTTGCAAGCAGACTTAGCCGTGATCATATAAGTCCCCGAACCGAGGCTCCAGCCACACGATGTGGTAAACATCGCCCACTCGGACACCCGCCATCGGAAGCAAGCCGGAATACCTCAAAACAAGAAAATTCTCTACGTCACCAAAAACTCTGGGTATCGTAGCTCGTATCGAAGATGCCGGCATCTTTTCGGATCCAAGGCCATGCTTGGGGGCCCGTTGTATTTCCGTCCAAGTCATCCCCCTACGCTTGAACAGTGCCATGGCAAATTCCGCCCGCGCCTCTTTGGACAAATCTTCAACGGAAAAACCGGACTGCATATGATTCAGACAAAATTTGACGTTATTCTGCGCCGTAGTTGTCGTGTTGGTTTCTACGGCCAGGACATTCCCGGAATTCTGCGGGCGCTTACCCTTTTTCATGCTACGGCCGCTCATCAGGCTGAAGTAATTTTCGACTTCCCAGCAAAGTAGGCTTTCAAGTCGCTCTTCGGAATCTTAATGAACCGCTCATCGGGAGTGAAGTGCTTGAGCCACGGGTCCTGCGTGTGAGTGATGTTTCGCAGCTTCCAGGCAGCCATGGCACCATAAGTGTTCCAACAAGCTATTAGGAATTCTCCGACTTCATCCTCGTAGGAATCCCAATCAAACGCAGCATCATCTGGCTGTATATTGCCAGATCCAAATTTCTTATACTCGCGATACACCGATGGAACGACGGGTCCGTGAGCCCACGCTTCCATGTCGTCTTCGAACAACGGAGAGCCCCCCGTTAGATCCATGAAGTGCCCTTGGGCAAAGTAAAGGAGCTTTTGAAGCTTGAGGTTAGATAGTTCGGCGTCCTCGGCCGCTGCCCACTCGACAAACCAACGCGCAATGTCAATGGCTGAGTGCTTCGTCATCTGGTCCTCCTTCCGCCTAGAGAGCTGAACCAGCGTGCGTCTCCACACCTGTCCATGTTAGTCGACTGCTTCTAGGCTAGTTTCATCGGCCAAGGCCCTTACATATAAGGTGCCATGGACCACCGACAAAATAACTTGCACCGCCGCCTCAGCTCTCTGTGGTCAGTCCCTTGGCCAGTTCCTGGCAAGTAGAGCGCGGTCGTTCATGGGTTCCGGTTCATGTTCGCGATTAGAGCCACACAGGGTTTTGAAGCTCCGCGCGTCCCTTTTACCGCCGGACAATCGCCTACCAACCAACCCACCTGTTAACCCACTCTTCCCCCACAAGCCACCCGTTCGAACCCGCCCCGCCAACCGCCGCGACCACCGTTGGAGGCGTGAGGATCGCAATCGTCGCCGAATCATTCCTGCCATTGATGAATGGGGTAACCCACTCCATACTGCGGGTACTGGAGCATCTGCAGGAGCGCGGGGATGAGGTGATGGTGATCGCGCCGTCGACGTCGGACACTGATGTTTCGAGCGTCGAGAAGGGTGCGTATGTGCACCGGCTTCCTTCTGTGCCGCTGGCCGGTTACACGAATGTGCGGGTTGCGTTGGGTGGTGTGAATCGGGTCAAGCGAATCCTTGCCGATTTCTCCCCCGACGTCGTTCACCTCGCTTCCCCTTTCGTCCTCGGTTGGCGCGCCGTGCAGGCTGCCCATCAGCTCGGCATCCCGACTGTCGCGATCTACCAAACCGAGGTTCCCAGCTACGCCGCCCGCTATGGTGTGCCGTTCCTGGAGAACTGGGCCTGGAACCGTGTGGACAACATCCACCTCCTGGCGACCCGAACCCTGGTGCCGTCAACTTTCGCGCTGAACCAGTTGCGCGGACGCGGCATCCTGCGCGTGGACATGTGGCGTCGTGGTGTGGATACCGCGCGCTTCAACCCCGCAAAACGCTCGACGGCGTGGCGCAGCTCGGTAGCGCCCGACGGTCACCGGATCATCGGCTACGTGGGCCGGCTCGCCGTCGAGAAGCAGGTCGAGGACCTTGCAATCCTGGCTGATGTGCCGAACACGAAGCTGGTCATCATTGGTGACGGTCCCCAGAAAGAAGCACTGCAAGCCGCGCTCCCCGACGCCCACTTCGCCGGTTTCCTCGGCGGAGAGGCACTGGCGCAGGCCGTCGCAGGTTTCGACCTCTTCGTCCACCCCGGCGAGTTCGAAACGTTCTGCCAAACCATCCAGGAAGCCATGGCATCGGGCGTTCCCGTGGTTGCGACTGGCCGTGGCGGCCCCTTGGACCTCGTGGAGAACTCACGCACCGGCTGGCTGTACGAACCCGGCAACCTCACCCAGCTGCGCGGCTACGTGCAGGATCTGATCGGCGACGACGCCAAGCGCCGCGCATTCGCAACGGCCGCAACCGTTTCGGTCCAGGGCAGGACGTGGCCTGTTCTCAGCGCGGACCTGGTGCGCCACTACGACGAAGTCATTTCCGGTGTGCCCAGCGGAACGTCCGGGCCCAGCGAGTTCACCTCAAGCAAAGGACCCTCCTCATGAAGATCTCCGTGATCGGCTGCGGCTACCTAGGCGCAGTTCACGCCGCGACGCTCGCTTCGATGGGCCACACTGTGGTGGGCATCGACGTCGACTCTTCCAAGGTTGAGCAGCTCAACAAGGCGATGGCGCACTTCCATGAACCCGGCTTGGACGAGCTCCTCAAGGACGGCCGCACCACTGGCCGCCTCGTGTTCACCACGGATTTCGCTGCAGCCGCAGATTCCCAGGTGCACTTCCTTTGCGTCGGTACCCCGCAGTCCAAAACCTCCGACACGGCCGACCTTTCCTACCTGATGAGCGCCACGAAGAGCCTCCTGCCGCACCTGGCCAAGGGTGCCGCCGTCGTCGGTAAATCAACAGTGCCGGTAGGCACGGTGGAGACGCTTCGTACCATCCTGGCCCGCCGCTCGGACGTGCTGCTCGGCTGGAACCCGGAGTTCCTTCGGCAGGGCACGGCAGTGAAGGATTCGTTGGTGCCCGACCGCTTGGTTTACGGCGTCCCGGGCGGCAAGGGTGCCGCTGCCGGCGCTCCGGTTACTGCGGTGCTGGATGCGGTCTACGAACCTCTGATCAGCGCCGGCATCCCGCGGTTGGTCTGCAATTTCGCGACGGCGGAACTCATCAAATCGGCGTCGAACGCCTTTCTGGCCACGAAGGTCAGCTTCATCAACGCGATGGCAGAACTGTGCGACGCGTCGGGCGCTGACGTGGGCGAGCTGAGCGAGGCGATGGGCCTGGATCCGCGCATCGGCAACCGCTACCTGCACGCCGGGCTCGGGTTCGGCGGCGGCTGCCTGCCCAAGGACATCAGGTCTTTCCGTGCACAGGCGCGCGATCTTTCCGTGCCGTCCGTGGATGCGTGGATGGGCTTGGTTGACTCGGTGAACCTGGACCAGCGCTCCCGCGCCGTTGAGGTAGCCCGCGAGATGTGCCGTGGTTTCCTGTCCGGCCGGACAGTGACCATCCTTGGTGCGGCGTTCAAACCCGACACCGACGACATCCGCGACTCCCCCGCCCTGGACGTCGCCCAGCAACTCGCCGCCGCCGGCGCGCACGTAACCGTCACCGACCCCAAAGCCATCAACAACGCCTGGATCCGCTACCCACAAATCCGCTTCGAGGCCTCCACCAAACGCGCCCTCGAAGGCGCCGAGCTAGTGCTGCTGCTCACCGAATGGGACGAATACGTCTCGCTTTCGCCTGTTGTTGCGGGATCATTCGTACGACGCCGGATGGTGCTGGACGCTCGCAACGTACTGGACGCTGAGGCTTGGCGGAGTGCGGGGTGGACGGTTCGCGGGTTGGGGACGGGTGCTTCGGTTGTTGGTGCTGAGGGTGGCGCTGCGAAGGCTGCGGATAGGACGAAGCACGCCGCGGCTAAGTCATAGCGTTAGTCCTGCAGGCGGCTCTGCACGTCGAGCAGGAACTTGATGCCGGCATCGGATAGTTCCAGCTCACCTGAACCCCACTTGGTGGAGCCCCAAAGCCTCAGGCAGATCAAGCTTTGATGGACATCTATCCTCAAGCCACGTGCCCAGTCCAGCGGAATATCGGCACCTGTCGTGGTTCGTAAGCCGCGATCGTGGAGCGCGAGCTGCACCACCTCGTCCACCAGTTTCCAAGGCGGCTTGCTTCCCGTAAGCTCCCAGTGCACTACGAGCTGAGTGGCGAGCTTTACGCCCTCGTGTCCGGGTGATGCTAATCGATCAGCCACATAGTGCCAAAGCATGGTCGGCCTTTTGATGAGCTTTCTGGCTGCCGGTGTTAGGAGCAGCCTGTCCTTATTCTTGCGAAGGAGTTTCCACTCCTGAAGCCGTTCGCGGACGACGCGGACAGGTGCTGCGTGGCTTTCTGTGGAGACGTTCGCATTCCAGGGTTCAATCCACTCGAGTTCCGTCATTGCCCGCTTAACGACTGCGGGCTTGAGATAGCCCGCCCCTGTCAGCGGCAATCCATCTGGGCCGGCCTGGTTGAGGAACCAAAGGACGGGGCCCAGGACGAACTCCACCTCTTCATCGGAAACGTTCCCCGGCCACAACCGACGAGCCAATAGTCGCAGGTGATCGTTCGCGTCGTTGATGTCAAAACCGGTCGGATCGAACTTTGCCAGACTCTCCTGGGTCACGAACTCGAGCCACTCAACAGCTTCCTGGTGCTCAGGGTGCTTGGGGTTGGAAACCACTGCCACTACGTTGGCGTAGCCGTGGACTCCCCCGGAATCCTCCAGGGGTCCCCGCATTGAGCCGCCGGTGCACGTGATCGCATTGCCCTCAAGCACGGCAGGCCCAACCACGTCGATCTCGTGGGTCCAGTTGTCCCCGAAGTCATAGTCGTACTCGAGGTCCGACCGGCCGGGGACCTTCGCGTCAAAGAGCTCAAGTAGCCGCACGCCGGCCGCTACCTCGCTACCCGCGGGGAGATCGCCGTCGTCTACCGCCATGATGATGCGCTTCTTACCTGCGCGGTCATGGCCCGCAACGGCGTAGAGATGCGAGTCCTTCCAGCCGAACGCGCACTGGATGGCCCCGTGAAGTTCAGCGACCGTGGCGGTTTCGGGGAGGACGAGCTGCCGCCAGATCAGCGGCTCAGTCTCACTGATGGAAATACGCAGCTCGACGGCCGGGACATTTGTGGATGATTCCATGACCGCCATTCTTCCAGTGCCAGGGACGCGTTTCGCGTCACGTGTCCTTGATTTGGCCTACTACACCTTTGGACGGGGCTAAATCGACGAAGACTAGGACTTGCCAGTGATCACACACTTCTACCCAGCGGTGCTTCGCGTTGTCACATGCGTCATAGCTGTGTGTTCTGCTGTGTCCGCCACCTTGCTGGGGGCAGCACCTCCCCCGGAAGGTTTGGACATCCTTGACCCCTCGGACGTGCGGACCACCACGGTGGTTCTCACAATGGCCTTGGGAGTTGTGGCGCCAGTAGGGATGTTGATTGCCGGCTCCCTCAAGTGCCTTCTTCTAAAAGCTGGGGTCTTCGCAGCGTCGGGTTTCGGCAATGCCATGATGCTGAGCCCGCTTGTGGTGGTTCCTTTTCAGGAAACATCCACCATGCTGGCGGTTATCTGCTCGGTAGCCCTGACTATTGCGAGCATCATTACGTACATGGAATCTGTTGAACGCAGAAACGCTCGACGGCGGGCCAACACCTAGGCGCTCGGTTTCAGCACCTATTTTCGGTCCTTTCCACCCCTAATTTGCTCCAAATTGGCACCTATTTGCCTCTTTCGAACACCTAGTGCCGGAAATCGCCCATAGTCTCTTCTTGTGCCTTCGGGGCGGATCCCGATGTCCGGAGGGAGTCCCATCCGCCCTGGCGTAGGAGGCACGACGGCGCGGCTCCACCGACCACCCCCTGGTGGGGCCGTGCCCAGCCGGAGCGTTAGCGGGCTGAACGGCTAAGCCGCAAACGCACCAAGCGATAGACGATCCCAACCGCGAACATCAACACACCCACGCCGGCAGATATCGGCGGCAGCGTGGCAACGAGAACCACGCAGGCAACCGCGCCCGCAACCTGCAGGAACCTCGGATATCGGCGGTCTTCTGCTGGCTGGGTGTAGGCGGCGATGTTGGCCACCAAGTAGTACAGCAGAACTCCGAATGACGAGAAGCCGATGGCCCCGCGAAGATCGGCCACTGCGATGATGATGCAGATCACCGCGGTCAGCGCCATCTCCGCACGATGCGGGACCTTATACCGAGGGTGCACTGCGGAGAGCCAAGGGGGCAGGTCGTGTTCCCGGGCCATGGCCAGGCTCGTCCGTCCGAGGCCTGCGATGAGGGCCAATAGCGCACCCAGCGACGCCACGGCGGCACCGACGCGTACCACGGGTGCAGCCCATGCCAAGGTACCGGCATTCACAGCATCGGCCAACGGCGTTGGCGTGGCAGCCACCCCGTCGGGGCCAAGGGCCGCGAGCAAGGTCACTGCTATGACGGCGTAGATGAGGATGGTGATACCCAGGGCAATGCTGATCGCCCGTGGAATGGTGCGTTTGGGTTCGCGTACTTCTTCGCCCATTGTTGCAATCCGTGCGTACCCGGCAAACGCGAAGAACAGTAGCCCCGCCGATTGCAGAATCCCGTACCAGCCGCTGGCCAACAGTCCGTCGCCCAGAAAGCTGCCAAAGTCAGGACCTGAGCCACCCCACACCGCCGCGATCGCAATTGTCAGAGCAGTAAGCACAGCGACCACCAGCACACGCGTTAGCCCGGCGGTGCGGGTCACCCCGTGATAGTTCACCGCAGTTAGAACCACGACGGCGGCAATCGCCACCGGGCGCTCCCAACCTTGGGGTGCGGCATAGGCGGCGAAGGTCATGGCCATGGCTGCGGCACTCGCCGTCTTGCCGATGACGAATCCCCATCCGGCCAGGAACCCTGGCCACGGACCGAGCCGTTCACGACCATAGACGTACGTGCCGCCGGATGTTGGGTAGGCAGCAGCGAGCTGAGCTGACGACGTGGCATTGCAGAAGGCGACGAAGGCAGCCACCACCAAACCGATGAGCAGCCCCGATCCCGCGGCTCCGGCGGCTGGGGTGAACGCCGCGAAAACACCTGCACCTATCATGGACCCCAGCCCAATCAGCGATGCGTCAAACGTGCCTAGCCGGCGCGCCAAAGCCCGAGAGTTGCTCACGATGATCCAGCCTATCCCGGGTCAGCGGGGCGGAAGTGAATTACCCACCAGCATGAAGAGGCTATTGCGGGACGTTGCACCGGACTTCCGCAAGGCGTTGGAGATATGGTTTTCCACTGTCCTCGCACTGATGCCCAGCTGTTCCCCGATCTCCACATTGGTGAGGTGACCGGCCAAGATAGCTACCTCGATCTCCCTTTCGGTCAGCGGTGTTGCCCTGAAGGAATTGAAGGAAAGCTGCTCGTTGGCTGACGGGAACCGAACAGCAAAGACAGAGGAAGCTTGTGCCATGGCATCAGCTGCGGCCGCGTCTCCTTCGATGACGTGGCGTTTGAGCGCTCCCCGGAGGAGCATCCCCACCTGGTACGTGTCGATGTCAGGTTCATAGTGTTTGAGGAGGAGGCCAAGGAGCTTGTGGTCGCCCTCCACCACTGCGCATGCAATGGCGACGAGCTGGTGGTGAACCGTGAGGCCGCTCTCCTGCAGGATCTTTTGCAATAGATCCAGGACCTGCCGGCCAGGAATCAGGCACGTACAAAGCAACGCTGTCATCAAGGCTTCCAGGACGTAGCCGCTCTTCAACTGCTGCTTGATGAGTTTGGTGGCTTTCCGGTCGAAAGTGGAAGGCTGAGTGCTGTTGTGAGCAATGAGTTCGTAGGCTCCCTTGCCGATGCCAGGAAGGGGGCCAACGTCGGCCACGTCGGTTCGTGCCTGCGCGGCTATGGACAGCGTTGGCAGCAGTGCGGTGGTGGCGTGCCGGAGCCCCGCGAGCCTGAGCATGGCATCGTAGAGGGAATCCACAACGAACCCCGGACGGCCCATGGCGAACACGCTGCTCATGAGGTACTCAGCCTCTTCGAAGTGTCCACGGTATAAGAGGCCATGTGCAGCTACATAGCTGCTGGTGATCACACCGAATTGGTCCAGGTTCTTCCGGGACTCGGCTCGCCAGTCCAACGCCATCACCAGGGACTCCTCCACCCGGCCTGCCGCGAACAGGGCGAAACTGCGGACGAATGGGCGCAGATGCGGGATGGCGTCGTCGTCGCCTGCGCCTTCCACTGCGTCCAAAGCCGCCGCCGGTCTGCAGCGGTAGAGCTCCAAGAGTCCTTGAACCAAGCCCCCCAATCCTGTCTTGTTGCTTTCAGAGGTCGCTGGCAAGTCGCCGGTGTCCAGTCGCCCCCTGCCATGGGAGACGTTGATGAATAAGATGGCGTCGTTAACTTCCGTCAGCAACTGCGGATTATCCCCTGCGAACTTTTGGAGGATCTCGACGGCGGCTCTCGGGCCGCGTCCGGTGTGGATCGCAAGCATGGCCTCAGTGACGGCGACAAACAGTAGGTCCTGGGGTTCGGCGTCGAAGTTTGTTGTTTCAGCGCAGACACTGCTGGCACGCTCCACGTCCACGGGCGCTCCCCAGTAGATGCGAAGGACTGCCGCGGCGTTGGCTGCTGACTTATTGGCCTGCCAGCGTTCGAAGCGAATCTGTTCACGGTCCGCGTTGTACTCGTGAATTTGTCTGGAGGTAATAGCGTCGTCGTCAGCCTTCTCAAGCCGGAGGGCTGATAGGGCACGGGAAAGGCAGTCCGCGGTGCGCTTTTCCGGGACCGCGTGTGGCGCGGCCTCCAGGATGCCGGCGATCTTCGTGCGGAGCAGTCTGCTGTCGCGCAGCTTCTTGCTGTCGCGGAAGTAATCGGCGATGACTGGTGGGCTGATGGCGGCGATGGAGCCACCTTGATGATCGGCCAGTACGGAAAGGAATCCTCTGCGTTCCAGACCTTCCAGGGCGTCCGGGTGAATGACTTTGAGGAGCACATCCACCCGTGCCGTGCCCAGAATCGCCATGATGTGCAAGGCTGTGAACTCGTCAGCGCTTAGTTCGGCCAGGAGCGCCTCCAGTGTGCCGCGCAGGTGCTCGTTCCATAGGGTCTCAGCAGACATGGTCCATTGCTTGTCCTCCATGACCAAGAGGTTGCTCAGGACTGCGGTCTCTGCGATCCGTACTACCAGCCGCGGATTGCCGGCGGACTTGGTGAGAATGCGCGCAGTTGTGTCTGCGTCGGCCGGCGCGCCCAGAACCTGTGCGATGAGAAGGTGAACTTGCTCGTAGTGAAGCGGATCCAATTGCAGATGCGCCTCCCGGCCAAGGTTGAGCACGGCCAACTGACCTCTGGAAAACGCCCACGTTTCGGGGGCCGTTGCCACCATAGGACAATCCGACCTTCGCCTGACAGCCTCCAGTACAGCCAGGGACTCGCTGTCCAGGAGGTGGAGATCGTCAACTACCAGCAAGTGCTTGCCGGGCTTGGCCAACTGGCTCGAAAAAACGTCGGCGATGTCCAACACACTGCTGCGTCCTGGCCTCACGTCAAGCCCCAGCCCTTTGATGGCCGAATACGGGATGGATCGATGTGTGCGGAGACCACTGACGAAGTGCACGGAAACTCCGGATTTCTCCAAGTTGCTCATGACGTTGCGCAATACTGTCGTTTTGCCGCCGCCCGGTCCGCCGACCACCCTCACTCCGATTCCGCGTGCGACGAAGTCCAGGATTCGTTGCACCTCTGAATCGAACACGTGACCTCGCCTCCTGTTCCTGTGGTTGTCCGACATGCGGCTCACTTCGCAGGCTAGAACGTGAAAACGGGACTAGGTGGCAAAACTGCCTTGCACAGGCAGTTTCGGGGCGGTCTAGGTGGTGATTTGGGCCAAATTAGGTGCTCGCGGGCCTCTTCTAGGTATATGAGGCCTTTGGAGGTTGACTGTTCCATGGGGTACTTCCTCAGCTCGCCGGGTGGATTACGTTCCACGCTACGGAGAACTGGAATCAAATTACATGGGTGTAATTCGCTATGTGGATATGTGTTCTATTCTAACTGCCAGCTATAGAACACATCTTCTATATGAGGGCAGACAAAAAAGCAGGGCCGGTCAGTGACCGGCCCTGCTCCTTAGTTATCCGAAGACTAGATAGCCTGGATGTTTACTGCCTGGGGACCCTTGGGGCCCTGCTCGACGTCGAAGGAAACCTTCTGGTTCTCTTCGAGGGAGCGGTAGCCCGAGGAGTTGATCGCAGAGTAGTGAGCGAAAACGTCCTGGCTGCCATCTTCAGGAGAGATGAAGCCGAAGCCCTTTTCGGAGTTGAACCATTTCACGGTACCTGTAGCCATTTTTTCAGTCCTTACTGAAGGTGGAGATTGTCCCGACTTTCGGGTCTCCGGGTGTGGGGTGTTCTCCACCGTTACTTCAGAAGGTCACGATCCGGAAGGATCGTGGGGACTGCCTGAACTACCAAATGCCAAACACAACAACACCGTCAAGTCTACATACATCTGAGCAGATAGCTAGTGCTGGGAAATATTTATCCATCGGATGTGTCCCGTGGAGGCAGTTCCAGGTCTTTAGCGCCCAGAGATCGTTGCGTCGCCACTGACATTTTTGGCGTCGGGAGACGCTATTTCGCCGTGGGCGCTACTGGGGTTCATCACCCTTGGCTGTGCCTTGGAGCCTGTCCTTGATCACCCAACTGGTGATTGCCGGAGCTGCAGTAGCTATAAGGCACACTGTTGCCCAGAAGTTGTCCAATAGTCCTGTTACCAACAGAACCAGGCTTAGTGCAGCCACCACCGGCGTTGCGATATCGAGCACCCGAAGCAAGGTTGCGGTCTTCATATCCAAATCCCCCCAGATTCTTTTCCCGAAAGCCTACGTCCTTTGAACACACGCAGCATCCGCCGGCCGCACATCCCCGGACGCATGGCCGCGCCCAAATAAGGTGGTCTGAGCCGATCTGAAGGAGGCGCAACCATGGCGGACGACGCCGCGTTTGAACCAATTCCCGAGCTGGACGGGCAAACGTCCATTCACAACTTCCTGCCGCCCACCCCCGCCACGACGCCCGTAGAGATCCGTGAGCCGACGGACGGAGAGCTGGCCGCGTTCTTTGAGGCGCAGAGCCAATAGGAAATCCTTCTTCTCCCATCCCCAAAAGCCACCCTCGAGCGTAAACTCCACCCCATGGGACCGACCTCTGACACGGTCATCATCGGCGCGGGCCAAGCCGGCCTCACGACGAGCTACTGGCTCACGCAATTCGGCGTCGAGCATCAGATCTTGGAACGGCGCGACTCACTTGGCGGCGCATTCCAGGACCGCTGGGACAGCTTCTACATGAACACCCCCCAACCTTGCGTTGGACCTCCCCGGGATGCCGTATGACGGCGACGACCGGGACTCGTTCATCTCTCGGGACGCCATGGTGAACCTCTTCAGGCGGTACGCCGAACTGATCGCCGCTCCAGTACACACGGGTGTCGATGTGACCCGATTGACCTCATCACCGAACGGTGGATTCAACCTTGAGACATCGCTCGGGAACCTGCGCGCACGCAACATCGTCCTGGCAACGGGCGCCTACCAAGTTCCCAAGATCCCCGCACTGGCCGCCAAGCTTCCCGCCGACGTCACCCAACTCCACACCCACGACTACCGCAGTCTGTCGCAGCTCCCAGCGGGGGCAGTGCTCATCGTCGGCACCGGCCAATCGGGCGGGCAGATTGCCGAGGAGCTGCACGCAGCCGGCCGCGAGGTCCATCTCTCCGTCTCCATCGTGCCCGAAGCGCCCCGCCGATATCGAGGCCAAGACCTCATCTACTGGATGCTCGAAACCGGCAAGCACGGCCCAGACTACGGCGTCAACGCCCTCACCACCGAGGCGCTCCCCTCCCCCGCCTTACGCTTCGCGCCCAACCCCCTGCTCTCGGGTACCGACGGCGGCCACGCCATTCACCTCCGCGAACTCGGCCGCCGCGGCATGCACCTTCACGGTCACGTGGATACCATCGACGACGGCGACATCACCTTCAGCGATGACCTCCCTGAGCGGCTGGGCACAGTTGAGTCGCTCTTCGCGCAACGCTCGGGAAGGGCGATTGATGCGTACATTGCGGCGGCAGGGATCGACGCGCCGGAGCAGCCGCCTTTGGCAGCGGACGACTGGCTGCCGAGTGAGCCACTGCGGGTGAACCTCGTCGATTCGGACATCACATCCGTTTTGTGGGCAACCGGGTTCAGGCTCGACTTCCGGTTCGTCGACATGCCCCTTGTGGACGAATGGGACTACCCCAAACACACGCGAGGTGTCACCGAGATTCCGGGCTTGTACGTCGTCGGGCTCCCTTGGCTAACCCGGCATTATTCAGCCATAGTCGGCGGCGTGGGCTTGGATGCCAGATATGTCGCTGAGCGAATCTCCGGCCCGTGAACATCAAGTCAACACTCAGATGAAACGCTCCTAGGAGGACGATTCCATGCAAATGCCCAAGCCTTCAGAGGCGGACAAGGAACGCTTCCGCTCGGCCGTCCCCGAAAGTCCAGACGTGGTGGTCAAGCCGATGTTCGGGAACCTCGGCGCTTTCGTCAATGGCAACATGTTCGCCGGCTTGTTTGGCCCCACCATCGGCGTCAAGCTCTCCATGGCCGACCAGCAGGAGCTGGAGGCCAATCACCAAACGCAACCTTTCGGCCCGGAAGAGCGCCCCATGGGCGGTTACGTCGGGCTTCCCGAGTCTTGGCAGGACGACGCCGAGCAAACTGCGGAATGGGTAGCCAAGGCCTTGGAAAACGTGGCGAAGTTGCCGCCGAAAGCACCGAAGGAACCCAAGGCAAAGATGCCCAAGAAATAGGGAATTCCTCAAGCAAGAGCCCTCGTCAAAAGTGTCAGGAAGTGCTGTGATCCTGCTATGGCATCAATGAATGGGCGGGTGTCCCTCGTGACCGGTGCTACCGGCGGCCTTGGCAAGGCCATCGCTACTGCGCTGGCCCGCGAAGGAGGGACCGTCGTCGTGGTTGGCCGTTCTGAAGCGCGGGCAGAAAACGCGATTCGTGACATCCATGCTGTGGTCCCCACCGCAGCGCTGGAACCGCTGGCGTGCGATCTCTCGAGCCAGGCCTCAATCCGCTGGGCCGTTGACGAGTTCCATTCCCGTCACCAAAAGCTCAACGTGCTCGTCAACGCTGCCGGTGTGTTCCGCAAGGAACGCCAAGTGACTCCGGACGGCCTTGAAGTCACGTTCGCCACCAACGTAATGGGCTATTTTCTGCTCACCAATTTGCTCGTGGATTCGCTGAAAGGCGGCGCAGGTGCCGACGAGGCCTGGACTTCGCGGGTGGTCAATATCGCGTCGAAGTATTCGGGTGGACCGTCGGTTACCAAGATCGACTTCGACGACCTCCAGACCGCCAATCGCAAGTACAGCTATACGCGCGCTACCCCACCAACAATGCTCGGCCGGGTTTTGTTGACGCAGGAGTTCGCGGATCGCCTTCTCGGGTCGAACGTCGTGGTGAATGCCGCGCACCCGGGCTTGGTTAAGAACACGGGGTTGCTCCAGGACGTTGGCGGACCGTTCCGCTGGCTAACGAACACCTTGGGCAAGCCTGCCGAGGAAGCGGCCGATACGCCCGTCTGGCTGGCGACCTCACCGGAGACTGCGGCGGTGTCCGGCAAGCTCTGGGCAAAGCGCAAGCAACTGCCGACTCCGGGCATGGGTTCCGATCCGGCCGCCCGGAAGAGGCTGTGGGAGGAATGCGCCCGGCTAGCGAAGATCCTCTGAGCTTGCGCTCAGGAAACTAGGCCTCCGTCAGGTCCAGCTGCGGCGCAGGTTTCCGGAACCCTCGGGTCAAGAATGCCAGGTAGGCCAATCCCACGCCGGCCCAAAACAGCCCGAAGGTGAACGACAAACCACTGAGGCTGGTCCATAGCCAAATCGTGAGCACAAACCCAATGCCGGGAAGCACAAGGTTGTGGATCACGCCACGGGCACCGCGGGCCTTCTGGTCGAAGAAGTAGTGCTTGATCACGGCCAGATTGACCACAGAGAACGCGACCAGGGCACCGAAGCTGATCAGCGAGGAAATCGTCAGCAGATCCAACACGAACGCCAGCAGCGACACCGCGGAGGTCAGCAGGATGGGCAACACGGGGGTGCTGAAGCGGGCGTGCAGCCGCCCCAACGCTGCCGGGAACACTCCGCTGCGGCCCATCGAATGAATGATCCGCGAGACCGAAGCCTGGGAGGTCAACGCTGATCCGAGGCTGCCGGCAATGTACGCGGCCGTGAAGAAGGCAACCAGCAACTCGCCGCCCGCCGCGCCAATGACCTCGATGGCCGCCGAGTCCACGTCGTTGAAGGTGCTGACGGGGAGAACTAAGTGGCTGATGTACGCGAGTCCCAGGAAAATCAAGCCGGCCAGGACTGTGGTGATCATGATGGCCCGGGGAAGATTCCGCTTGGGATCCTTGGTTTCCTCAGCGAAGGTTGAGACGGCGTCGAACCCCAAGTAAGAGAGGCAGAGAATTGCGGAGCCGGCGAAGACGGGTGAAAGTCCTTCGGCACCTTCGGCACCGGTGAACGGCGCCAGGAGGTCAACATTGCCGATTCCCGTGATGGAGGAAAGTCCCAAGGCCACAAACAACACGATGAAGAGCGCCTGGAGACCCACCACCACAAAGTTGGCCTTCGCAATCGCAGTGATGCCGAGGACATTCAGCACCGTCACAGCCAAAATCGCGACGATCATGAACACCCACGCAGGTATCGCCGGGAATGCGGCTTCCATGTAGATGCCGATGAGGAGGTAGTTGATCATCGGCAGCAGCAGGTAATCCAGCAGGAGCGACCATCCGGCCATGAAGCCAAGGCCTGGCCCGAAGGAGCGGGTTGCATAGGTGTACGCGGATCCCCCGAACGGGAACGCCTGCGACATCCGGCCGTACGAACGAGCCGTGAACAGCATGACCACCAGGGTCACGGCATAGGCAGCGGAGAGCCGCCCACCTGTCAGTTCCACAACGATGCCGTAGGTGCTGAAGATGGTCAGCGGGACCATGTAGACCAAGCCCAGCAAGACCAGTGATGGAACGCCGAGGACACGGCGCCAACTTTGGGAAGGCGCCTGGGCGGAGGCTGGCCCCACAGGCTTCTCGCCTGCCGGTGTATCTGTTTCAAACGTGGGGGTCATTGGGAATCCTTGGTGGTCATACTGTTGTGTGCTTGGAAGCTGCGACTCTGCAGAGCTTCGTAGCGGCGACCGGATCTACGGGGTCACCGCGATCCTGAAGTGCTGGGGGTGGCTCATGGGCGCTTGATGGAAGCCACTGGCCGTGTGAACTTGAGATGAAATGAATAACGTTCATTTATTGTGACGGTGAGGCGCGTCACAGTCAATATGTGACGGGCGGTTGTGGGGACTGCGGCGCACTCCGCCTCCAGTAATGCGCCAACGGCCTCAAGTGCCAGGTACTGCCCTCCAGTGCCGACCGTTATGCCTGCAAGAGTTCCTCTCGGGCGGCGCTGGCGGCCACAGGATAGACCTCCATACGCAGGGCTGCCGCGCCGGGCACCTACAAGGCCAACCTGACGCGATCGATGACGGCGACATCGCCTTCAGCGACGACCTCCCCGAACGCCTCACGGAAGTCTGGCAGGACTTCAACCAAACGCATGCATGAGCCCAGTTGCGGATCCTTCGCTGCAGCGGGTCGTGGACCCATTCGGCGGGCAGCCGTGACTGACCACCACTACCCCGTGATCGTTGGTGGAGTACGGATGGACGCGGAGCATGGGTTCAAGAGGTCCAGCCGCCGGACAACCGGGGGAAGCCTGAAAAGTTATCCGCCCGAGCGGAATCGTTTGCGGCTCAGCATGTGGCTGCCTTCCCATTGCTGAGAACCCTGCCTTAGTGCCCATACAATTCATACCTAGTACGTGCGTAATTAATGAACGCTGCACGGCCAGGGGATGCTGCGTTGTCTGCAGTCACACCACGCTCCCTGCGCCCGCGCAGCAAAGGAAGAGTGAGCAGTGGCCAGCAACAACAATGCCAACCTGGTGTGGAGCATCGCAAACATTCTGCGGGGGACCTATAAACCCGCCCAGTACGGTTCGGTGATTCTGCCCTTCACCATCCTCCGCCGCCTCGACTGCGTCCTCGACAAAACCAAAGACGCCGTGCTCGCAGAGCAGGAAGCCAAGAAGGACCTCAACATCCCGTTGGACACCTTCCTCCAGAAGGCCTCCGACCAAAGCTTCTTCAACACCTCCAGGTTCAACTTCGCCAAGCTCCTCGATGACCCCACCAACATCAAGGCGAACATCCTTAATTACGTCCAGGGCTTCTCGGAGAACACCCGGGACATCTTCGAGCGCTTCGAGTTCTACAAGACGCTCGAGAAGCTGGACAGCTCGGACCTGCTCTACCACGTCACCAAGGACTTCGCCGCGATTGACCTCCACCCGGAGACCATCAGCAACATCGAGATGGGCCTCATGTTCGAGGAACTCATCCGCCGCTTCGCCGAAGCCTCCAACGAAGCCGCCGGAGAGCACTTCACCCCGCGCGAGGTCATACAGCTCATGGTCCAGCTCCTGCTGAACTACGACGACGACGTCCTCACCAAAGAGGGCATCGTCCGGTCCATCTACGATCCCACCGCCGGAACGGGCGGCATGCTCACCGTCGCCCAGGAGCATCTGCATTCGCTCAACCCGAGCGCCTCCCTCGTGGCGTACGGCCAGGAAATCAACGACGAGTCCTACGCCATCTGCAAGTCGGACCTGCTCATCAAGGGACAGGACATCTCCAAGATCTCCGTCGGCGACACCCTCGCGAACGACCAGAACATCGGCCAACAGTTTGACTTCATGCTCTCCAACCCGCCTTTCGGCGTCGAATGGAAGAAAATCCAGCCACAGATCCAGAAGGAACACGAGCTCCACGGCTTCGACGGCCGCTTCGGCCCTGGCCTGCCCCGCGTCAGCGACGGATCCCTTCTGTTCCTACTGCACCTGGTCCGCAAGATGCGCCCGGCGCACGACGGCGGTTCCCGCATAGGCATCGTCCTGAACGGCTCGCCGCTGTTCACTGGCGGCGCCGGCTCCGGGGAGTCGGAGATCCGCAAGTACCTGATCGAGAACGACTTCGTGGAGGCCATCATCGCGTTACCCACGGACATGTTCTACAACACCGGCATTGCCACTTACATCTGGATCCTCTCCAACAGTAAGAAGCAAAAACACCCGGAGCGGGTCGGCAAGATCCAGCTCATCAACGGTGCCGACTTCTTCCAGAAGATGCGCAAGAGCCTCGGCTCCAAGCGCAAGGAACTCGGCACCCAGGACATTGCAAGCATCGTCCGGCTTTACGGGGCGTTCGAGGACGACGGCGAGACCTCCAAGA
This sequence comes from Paenarthrobacter sp. MSM-2-10-13, assembly GCF_011605365.1. NCBI lineage: Bacteria > Bacillati > Actinomycetota > Actinomycetes > Micrococcales > Micrococcaceae > Paenarthrobacter > Paenarthrobacter sp. MSM-2-10-13. Next base: position 234,909 of record NZ_JAAOXO010000003.1, read on the forward strand.
TCTTCAACAACCAGGACTTCGGCTACTCCACCATTACAGTGGAGCGCCCGCTGAAGCTCAACTTCGCTTGCACGCCCGAGAGGATCGGCGTCGTCCTGGCGCAGAAACCCGTCGAGAAACTGTCCGAAGAGGAACGGCAGCTCCTCGAGAAGACGCTCACCCGCCTCGGCGAAGACGAGAAGAGACTCTGGAAGAACCGTGAAGCTTTCCTCAAGGTCCTCAAGCCGGCCCTCGCCGGTGCCAGCCTCAAACTAGGCGCCCCGGTCATGAAAGCTGTTTTGGCAGGGCTTTCCGAACGCGACGAAACCGCCGACGTCTGCAAAGGCCCCAAGGGCACCCCCGAGGCGGATGCCGACCTTCGCGACACGGAGAACGTCCCGCTCGGCGAGGACATCAAGGCCTACTTCGAGCGCGAGGTCCTCCCCCATGTCCCCGACGCCTGGATCGATGAGACCAAGACCAAGGTCGGCTACGAGATCCCCTTCACGCGGCACTTTTACAAGTACGTCGAGCCCAGGTCTTTGGAGGAAATCGACACGGACCTTAACAAGCTCGTTTCCGAGATCACCGCACTCCTAGCCGAGGTTGAGAAGTGACCTGGTACGGCACGACCGACCTGCAAGTGACAAGCTTCAAGCGGCTTTTCGAGGTCACGCTGGGAAAGATGCTTCAGACCGAGTCAACCGGGCCCACAGACTCTCTTACGCCGTACCTGAATTCCGCTGCAGTCCAGGACGGGTACGTCGAAGACTCCTTTCTCAAGTCCATGTGGGCTTCAGACACGGACCGCCAAAATTTGAGTGTTAGGGCCAACGACCTCGTCGTGTGCGAAGGCGGTGACGTAGGACGAAGTGCATTGGTGAAAGCCGATAGTTCGGCAATCTTTCAGAACAGTGTTCACCGCGTTCGACCCCGACAAGGAATCGACATTCGCTTCGCGAAGTACACCCTTGACGCCCTTCGAAGCAGCTCCTATCTCGACGTCCTCTGCAACAAGGCGACGATCCGTCATTTCACGGCGGATAAGCTCGCCAACCTCGAGATACCGCACGCTAGCCCCGACTATCAAAGAGCAGCCTGTGACTACCTCGACCGTGAAACCGCCCAGATCGACGAGCTGATCGGCAAGCAGGAGCGGCTCATCGAACTCCTCGCCGAGAAGCGCCAAGCCATCATCACCCATGCCGTCACCAAAGGCCTCGACCCCACCGCCCCTACCAAACCTTCCGGCATCCCTTGGCTCGGCGATGTTCCTGCGCATTGGACAGTTCGCAAGTTCAGCCAGGTGACGGCGATAAATGCTGGCCAAGTTGACCCAAAACAAGAGCCTTGGGCGAGTATGCTCTTGATCGCTCCGAACCATGTCGAGTCCGGAAAAGGAAGAATCACTCACCGAGAGACCTCGGCCTACCAAGGCGCAGATAGTGGGAAGTACCTGGTGAAGGCGGGCGAGGTGATCTATTCGAAAATTCGCCCCTATCTTCGGAAAGTCGTCATCGCACCCGAGGACTGCCTGTGCAGCGCTGACATGTACGGAATAAGGGCTTCACCCGAGGTAATGTCGAACCGCTTCCTGCAGGAGCTCATGTTGTCGCAGCCGTTTACCGACTTCACTGCGGACAGCTCCGCACGCGTCGCTATGCCAAAGATCAACCGAGAATCCCTAGCTCAGGGATTTCTCTGGTATCCATCCCTTAGCGAGCAAGAAGCGATACTGGGCTACATTGACCGTGAATCAGCTTTGACGGACCGGCTCGAAGGCCGCGCCAAGATGTTCATTTCACTTCTCCGGGAACGCCGCTCGGCCCTCATTTCCGCTGCCGTGACAGGCAAAATCGACGTTCGAGAAGGAGCGGCCCAGTCATGACGTTGCCTCAGTGGCATGGCTTCGTTGATCCTGTTCTGCGGGTCATGTCGGATGGCCAGATCCGCCGGAATGCTGAAATCAGGACAGCCGTCGCAAAACGCACCCGTTTAAACGAAGAAGACTTGGCGGAGGTGATGTCTTCCGGAGAGGCTCGCTGGTCCAACAGGATCAACTGGGCAGTCTTCGACTCCATGAAGGCCGGTTTGCTGGTGCGCGAGGCACGCGGTCAATACAAGATCAGTGACGAGGGCCTGCGCCGGGTTTCCTCAGCGGCAGAAATCACCTATCAGACCCTGATGGAATACGCGTCGTACCGCGCGTACCAAAACACGTCGAAGACACCCAAGAAGACGGCCCTTCCCGGCGTAGAACCGGCAACCGCATCCTCCGAGGCTGTGGTCGACCCGGACCCGTCCGAGGCCCTCGAGCAGTCCGCGGACCAACTCAACCAAGTCGTCATCGACGAGATCTATCGCAACCTGCTCGAGCTCTCGCCGGACGCATTCGAGCGCCTCATCCCTTTCGTTGTAAGAGCGCTGGGCTACGGAACAGACCGCGAGGACAATCTCAAGCCCACGCAGCGTTCCGGCGACAAGGGTATAGACGGGATTGTCTGGCAGGATGCCCTGGGCTTCGACCGCGTATACCTGCAGGCCAAGCGTTACTCCGAGGGCAACAACGTTGGGGCACCTGAGGTCCAGGCGTTCAGCGGCGCTCTGGGCCAGTTCCGGGCAACCAAGGGCATCTTCATCACCACCTCGACATTCACCACGGGAGCGCGTGCCGTTGCCCGTGATACAGCGCACTACACGTTGATTCTTATCGACGGCCACCGGCTGGCGTCGCTCATGTTCGAGTACGGCGTCGGGGTCCAGATCGATCGCACTGTGATCGTGAAGAAGCTCGACCAGGACTTCTTCGACAGTTTCTAGGGGGAACAGTATGGCTCAGCACAATGAAGTGACATTCGAGGACGAGATCTGCCAGGCCTTGGCTGCTGAGGGTTGGATCTACGAACCTGACCGCAAGGCGAGCGAGCTTTACGACGCCGCACGGGCTCTCGTCCCGGAGGACGTCTTCACTTGGCTGGCGGACACGCAGCCGGAGCAGCTCGGGAAAGTCCTCAAGCCGACGGATTCCCCCGCCGAACACGACGTCGCCAAGAACCTCCTCCTAGACCGGCTGTGCAAGGTCCTGGACAAGCCGGCGGCGAAGGAAGCCGGCATGCTCTCCGTGCTGCGCACCGGGTTCAAAGACGTCGCCGCCAAGTTCGAGATGTGCCAGTTCAAGCCGGCCATGGGCCTGAACCCGCAGACCCTAGAGCGCTACGGCAAGGTCCGCCTCCGGGTGATCCGGCAAGTGCACTACTCCACGGTCGACACGATGAAGAGCATCGACCTGGTCCTATTCGTCAACGGCCTGCCGGTTGCCACAATCGAGCTCAAGACCGACTTCACTCAAAACATCAATGACGCTGTCGAGCAGTACCGCAAAGACCGGCCGCCACGGAATAGCAAGAACAAGGACGAACCCCTGCTGTTCTTCGGCCGGCGTGCGCTGGTTCACTTCGCGGTCAGCAACGACGAGATCCAGATGACCACCGAGCTCAAGGGCAAGGACACCTACTTCCTGCCCTTCAACCTCGGTGACAACGGCAGTGCCGGAAACCCGGTCAACCCGAAGGGCTCAGCCACCAGCTACCTTTGGGAACAGGTGCTGCAGCGCGATTCCTGGCTGAACATCATCGGAAAGTTCCTGCACCTGCAGATCAGCGACAAGACCAATCCCGTCACTGGCGACCGGGAAGTCCGTAAGTCTCTGCTATTCCCGCGCTACCACCAGTGGGACGTCGTCAACCAGCTCATCGCGACCGCCCGCGCGGAGGGACCAGGTCACCGATACCTCATCCAGCATTCCGCCGGGTCCGGCAAGACCAACTCCATCGCATGGACCGCGCACCAGCTCAGCTCCCTGCACGGTTCCGACAACGAGAAGATCTTCGACTCCGTCATCGTCGTAACAGACCGCACCGTGCTCGATGCCCAATTGCAGGACGCGATCTATCAGATCGAGCACAAGTCCGGCGTCGTAGTTCCCATCCGCGGCAATGCAGGCTCGAAGTCCGCCGAGCTCAGCGCCGCGCTGGCGGCCCGAACACAGATCATCATCGTCACCATCCAGACCTTCCCCTTTGCATTGAAGACCATCGCCGAGTCCCACGCCTTGAAGGGCCGGAATTTCGCCATCATCGCGGACGAGGCACATTCCTCGCAGACCGGGTCAACAGCCAACAAGCTAAAGAAGGTCCTGTCTGCCGAAGAACTGGCGGATGTCAACGACGGCGGCGAGTTCGACGTCGAGAGCTACCTTGCTGCCGAGATGGCCGAACGCGCCGATGCTAAGAACATCAGTTACTTCGCTTTCACAGCAACGCCGAAAGCTAAGACGCTCGAGCTGTTCGGCCGCAAGGGTCCGGACGGGTTGCCGCAGCCGTTTCACCTGTACTCCATGCAGCAGGCCATCGAAGAGCGCTTCATTCTCGACGTGTTGCAGAACTACACCAGCTACAAAGTGGCCTACCGGCTCACGCATGAAGGTCACGACTACGACTCGGACGACGCACAGGTAGAGAAGTCGGAGGGGCTGAAGTCGCTGATGAACTGGGTGAAACTGCATCCATACAACATCAGCCAGAAGGTCCAAGTGATAGTGGAGCATTTCCGCGCTAACGTCGCTTGGCGCCTGGAGGGCAAGGCTAAGGCCATGGTTGTTACCGGGTCCCGCAAAGAAGCCGTGCGGTACAAGCTTGCCATCGATAAGTACATCAACGACGCCGGCTATTCCGGCTTGGGCACGATGGTCGCTTTCTCCGGCGAGGTCAACGACGACGAATCCGGCGTCGAGCCGTTCAATGAGATCAACATGAATCCCAGTCTCAAGGGGCGCACTCTGCCCGAGGCGTTCTCGACTGACGACTACAAAATCATGTTGGTGGCTAACAAATTCCAGACTGGCTTCGACCAGCCCTTGCTCGTCGCAATGTACGTGGACAAGAAACTCTCCGGGGTGTCGGCTGTGCAGACCTTGTCACGTTTGAACCGCACAGCGGTGGGCAAGGACCAGACCTTCGTTTTGGACTTCGTCAACGACCCCGACGAGATCCTCGCGTCCTTTAAGCCGTACTTCCGCGAGGCCGCGTTGGAGAGCGTCTCCGAACCAAACGTGGTGCATGACCTCCAAAACAAGCTAGACGCTGCCCAGATCTACCTCGATTCCGAAGTGGACGGCCTGGTGAAATCCTATGTACTTGGGGCCGGTAATAATGCTCTCTCCGGTTGGGTGGCGCCGGCCAAGTCGCGCTTCAACACCCGGTACAACGCCGCCGTGGCCGATGGTGACAAGGCCGCCCAGGACGAGCTGGACCTGTTCCGCAAGGACCTGGGATCGTTTGTCCGCGCCTACGACTTCCTCTCCCAGATCGTCGACTTCGCCGACACGGATCTGGAGAAACGCTCGATCTACTACAAACACCTTCTGCCGGTCCTCCGTGTGAACGACGCCAAGGTGGCGCTGGACCTTTCCGGAGTGGTGCTTGCCAAGTACGCGCTCAAGGACAAAGGCAAGGCCCAGTTGCAGCTCTCCGGCGAAGATGCGCTGCTCAAGCCACCCACCGAGGTCGGCACCGGCCAAGCGAAAGACCCTGTCCTGGCCACGTGGGAAGAGATCATCCAGCAGGCCAATCTGCCGTTCGAAGGGGAGGAACTGGATGCTGTAGCGCACTTCGTGGAGGGCGTACGCCGCGAGCTGGTGAAAAACGAGACGCTGCAGAAGCAGGCACAGAACAACTCGCGGAGTCATTTCGGCAGCAGCCCTCATCTTGAGAAGGCCGTCACCGATGCCGTATCGAATTCCATGGACAGCCACTACAACCTGAGTCTTCAGGCGTTGGGCGACAAAACGAAAATGCAGTCGCTGCTGAAGATGTTGAGTGCGCTGATCTACGAGGAACTGCAGGCATGAGCGGATGGGAGTGGGCTCAGATAATCGCCAATCTTGCAACGGTAATCGCTGTTACCTTCGCGATTATCCAGCTCATTGGTGCCCGTGCAGCCAAACATCGCGATTTCGAAAACCTGTACGTTCAGCGTTTCTGGGCACTTATGGACAACAGTCAAAGATCTCAACGGGGACTAGTGAAGACCCTTCGAGGTGAAGACCGGACCATCCGCTCATACTTGGAGCTCTGTGAGGACGAGCTAGACCTAAGGCGTAACGGATTCATTTCCACGAAGACGTTGAGTATGTGGGCGGACGGAATGATCAAACAGTGCAGCCAGTCTCCATATAAGGAGGCCATGAAATCGCTGGGTCCATCTGAACTACCTGCTCTCCAACTCTTCCTTCTAACGCAGAAAGATCCGCTGAAAATGAGCTGGATAAGAAAGTGGTGGACCGGCATCGGCATCAGAGGGCCTAGGCGTTGAGAGTAGTCGGACACTAATGCCCTCCCTCATCTCCTGGCTCGACGCCTCCACCGAGGAAAACGCAAGGATGCGCGAGCTCGTCAAGCTCTTGGGCAGCCCGGAAACGACAGACGACCTCGGACTCGGTCAACTGCGCGATGTCATCAGCAACAGCCTGTTTCCCGGAACATCGGTTCTGCACGCTGGAGCGCGTTACATGCTCCTGGTGCCATGGTCATACTTGACCGAACACCGCGGTACCAAGAATCCGGAGGAGCTGCGCAAGCGATCTGAAGAGTCCGAGCGTCGATTGATTGGCAGGTTCAAGGAGTTGGGGGTCGAAAGCTACATCGGGAGCGAGGCCGGCCGGAACGTGAAGCAACTCCCCTCAGCCGCTTACTGGTCTGCGTTGCGCCGCTTTGGCATTGTGAGCCCGGAGGCTGAACGAAGCTCAGTCGCACAATTGATGTGCATGAATGCGCCGATCCCGGAGGATGGGGACGACTCGCCCCACGTGTGGAACCCCAGCATTCCCACACCCCCGTCGGGCTTTCCGCAGTCCGACGAACGGGGTCTGACGCTGTCTCATGAAGAAGCCAGCTGGCTTAGAGATCGAATGATGATCGCCTGCCCAGGAAGCATGCTGGCTCATCTCGTGGGCTCCGACGCAAGCCCGGACCCGCGATACTGGGCACCGTGGCTGGATCCTGTTTGCCAAACGGTCGGAGATGAACCCGGTCAGTGGCTGAGGGACGCGGAAGTTTTCTCACTAATCCACAATGGAGCGACCATCCTCTACCAGCGGCTACTTAGCGAGCACTCCCGTGCCGCATTCTCACCCGAGGAGGACATCGTTGGACAGACGCAACGCCTGCTCGACTCTTGGGAAGACGAGCGCGACGCCAAGCGCGGGATCCTTGGCACCTGGGACGTAGACGACTACTTAGCTCGTGCGACATCGTTGAACCGAGGCATCAATTCCAGCACGGCAGGGTTCGTTCGATCAGCGATTGAGGCTGTTAGGAACCAAGCCAGGATGATCGACAATGAGGATTTCTGCGATCGGGTCATGACGCGCGAAAGGTTGATGAAGAAGTCAAACTCCCGTTTCCATAATGAGCGCCGTCTCCGTGCTTGGCAGCCGCCGACTTCAGTGACGGCACTTAACTTCCGTTGGTTTCAGGTACGGCGGACCGTTTTGGATATCCATGCTGGCTTGGCAATGGAGGCTTCCGTAAATGCTTGATGCTACGAATCGCCAGGCTCTCACCCAGCAGCTCCGCCCTCCATCGGGCTTTCGGCTAGTACACGCCGTGGGCACTACATTTACGTTGGACATGACCAGTGCTCTTTCCGTTCCACTAAGCTTTGTCGCGGGCAACGGCGAGGACTTCACTAATCCGGTTGCCGTTCTCAGCGCCTTACGCAAAGTGTCTGATCGTGTGGACATATTCTGCCAAGCAGGACACATTCAAGCGCCCAGGGACGCATCAGATCTGCTGGCAATGCTTGAGCCCATGGTGCACCAGGTTAGCGTCAAACGGGGTCTGTTTCACCCAAAAGTGTGGGTACTTGAATTCGAGAGAGGCACGGAACGGCGCTACCGCTTCCTGTGTTCCAGCCGCAATCTGACCGCCGACGCCAGCTGGGATCTGTTGGTGCGGCTCGACGGAGATCTCGAGTCCGGAAACGCTGGCCCTGACAGCGGCCCCCTGGCTCGTTTCATCGAAAACCTTCCCGAACTATGTACTGTAAAGCTCGATGTCGACCGGCTGGCTCGCGTACATGGACTTGCGTCCCGATTGTCAAACGTGAGTTGGGAATTGCCGGAGGACATACAAAAGCTTTCGTTTAGACCCATGGGTTTAGGTGAAAAATTCGAACAAGGTTCAATTGCGGGCCATTTATGCGAGCCAAATAGGTTTCGAGGCCTCAATGGGAAGACAGGAGGCGCCGCATTTCTGGGCTTTGAGAAATTGGTTATCTCCCCATTCCTAGATGACATTCTTTTGGCCCGCCTACGAGACCCATGGATGCGCAATCTCCATGTGTACTCGCGCAGTGACCAACTCGATTTGCTTCAAGAAGGGACGGTGACCGAACGTCGCAGTTCCTTCAAGTCTTTCGATGAACGCGGCATCCCTGAGTCATCAAGTACGGGCCAGGCTTCATCCGATCAAGAAGGCTTTCGCTTTCTCGCGGAAGACCTATCGGGATTACATGCCAAGGCCTACTTCTGCGACTACGACCATTCCACTTACGCTCTGTTGGGATCAGCCAATGCCACCGCTGCGGCATTCGGCACCAACGTCGAATTCCTCGTAGAGTTACGGGGTGCCAAGAAACGGATTGGCGTTCAGCGCGTCATAGAAAGCCTCAAGGAAGTCCCCTTCGAGGAGTACGGCGGCAAAGGCGGCAAAGAACCGTCTGACGAAGACCAAGCCGCTCTCAGCCTTGAGAAAGAGCTTAGAGCCGCAGCAGCTCATCAGTTCCTAGTCGGGGCCCAGCCGGACAGCCTAGGGACATACGCTATCGAAATCAGCTACAGCTGGAGGCCTAATGTCCAGTTCACCGCAACCCTCCGGCTCCTGTCCCTCCCCCAAGTAACGGCCGCCGTCGTTCCCACCGACGGTGCATCAATCCAACGGTTCCGTGCAGTTCCACTCGCTGACGTCACGCCGTATTTGCTACTGACCATAAAGGACCCAGAGGCAGGGCTGTCCAAGAGCACAGTCATCCAAGGAATCCTGATAGCCGATCTTCCGGGACGGCTTGACGAAATTGTTGCGCGCCAGTTGAACGATCCTCAAAAACTCCGACAATTCTTGCTCCTTTTCCTAACTCCCGAAGACGTCGGGCTAGGAGGGGCGACGGGCGCGAACTGGCTATCCCCTGCGTCCGGATTTACTAATTCTTCGACGTCAGGTTTGTTTGAAGCCATGGTGGCAGCCTTGGCCAACCCGGAGTCCGGGCAGGTTTTTGCCGACCTCCAGGTTGTCATGGACCGGTTACTGGCACTTCGGGGTGATGACAGGGAAATACTCGAGCTGCATTCCCTTTGGACGGCGGCTGTAGAGGCACTGAAGCTGGAGACACCATATGACGTTTGACTCAGAACCCGCGCTGCAGGGACTTCGTCACTTCCAGCGCCGGACGGTGGACCACGTGTTCCGCCGGTTCTATGTGGACGACGAACCTGCTGATCGGTTTCTGGTGGCGGACGAAACCGGGCTGGGGAAAAGCATGGTTGCACGCGGCATTATCGCGAAGGCCATTGAACGCTTGGACCGGCCTGATTCGGATGTCGATCGGATCGACGTCGTCTATGTGTGCTCAAACTCTGATTTGGCCAAACAGAATCTGGCACGCCTGAACGTAACGGGCCAGAAGGACATCATTGAGTCGGGACGGCTGACGCTTCTTCCGACGGAACTCGGAAAGCTGAATGCGGCGCCCCATCCCGGCACTCGGAAGAGAGTGAACTTCATTTCGCTAACTCCAGGCACCTCGTTCAACGTCAGCAACGCGCCGGGTCAAGCACGCGAGCGTGCCGTGCTCTTCCTCATCCTCCGACAGCTGGGAGCTTTCGGAAAAGACCGGCATGACCTAGCTATCGAGCTCCTGCGGTCACAATCCAAGGCCAAGAACTTCAATGGGGAGGTCAGAAGGCTGGATGACCTCCACCCCCAAGGCATAGTGAAGTCGGTCGTCGGCAGGTTTCATGATTTAGCCACGCGCTCTGGAAACCTATCTGCGTTCGATCGATTGATGGAGGAGGCGTTGGGGGCCAATGCTGCCGCAGTCCGGTCTAAGATGCGAGCGGTTGTCGGTGGGCTTCGCGGAGACTTGGCTAAGGCTGCCCTCGAATGCTTAGAACCAGACCTGATAATCCTGGACGAGTTCCAGCGGTTCCGCGATCTTCTCTATGAACCTTCGGCAACCAAAGAAGAAGTAGATGCGGCTGCCGAGCTTGCCAGACAATTCTTGAACTATGAGGGTGCCAAGCTCGTCCTGCTCTCAGCCACGCCCTATAAGGCCCATACGGGTGCCAGTGAATCCGACGGCGATGATCACGCAGCCGACTTCCGCCAGCTCCTGCGTTTTCTCAGCAACGGGCGAACGGACTACATCGAGGCGCTCGATGCCGACCTGGACTCACGCCGTTCACATCTCATGAGACAGGTGAACGACGAGGGACTCACTCGAAGAATTGAAAGTCGCCTGAAACTCTTCATGAGCCGCACCGAAAGGCCGCAGCTGGGTGACGACAACATGCTGTCGTGCATCGATATGTCACCAACCGATGTCCGCGCCGCCGATCTCGCCAGCTATCGGTCGTTGGCCAAAACGTTCCAGGCAGCCGGATCGGGCAACCCTATGGAGTATTGGAAATCGGTACCGATGTTCGCGCATTTCCTCACCAACTACAAGGTTGGCCGGATGCTGGATGACAGAATCCATTGCGATCACGCTGCCGTCGACCCGACCCTACCAGCCCTGACGACCATCAATCCTGAGGTTCATCGGCAATACGGCCATATTGAAACGGACAATGCCAAGTTCCGAGCCGTCAGCGAACATACCGTTGGTCAGGACTGGTGGAAATTGTTATGGATGCCTCCATCACTCCCTTATGTGAAGCCCTCTGGTCCATTCGCCCAAGTGGAAGGAGCCGTCACTAAGCAGCTCATCTTTTCAGCTTGGAATGCTGCCCCGACAGCCATCACTACGCTGCTCTCCTACGAGGCCGAGCGACGAATCATGTGGGGCTCCAATCTCCATGGCGAGAACACGGCCGAAGCCCGCAAGCGTTTCCGCGGCCGTCTCCGCTACAACGTTCGCAACGGTGAGCCGCTTGCCATGTCCACACTCGCGCTGTTTGTTCCGCATGCTGCCCTGGCTCGTGCCAGCGATCCCCTGATCAGTGCCGCCCACGAAGGCTCAGCCGCTGATAGCGCCACCATCAAAGCGCGAGCGGCAGAATGTGGCAAGAAATTGATCAGAGGCACAGTTGCCGAACCCGCGCTCCGGCTCGGCACATGGGCCTCGTACTTCTCGGTCCCAAGGGGACTCCCAATTGCCTGGAGCGACAGTCCGAAGTTGGCACGACAAGAGTTGCGAAGGGTTGACGAAGAAATCCGCAAAGACGGAAGAGCTTCTGATGAGGAGGACGAAGAGGGAAGCTCCGATTCCGCACTCTACTTGGCCCACGCGGATCGCATGGTGGCGGTGGCCAACCAACCCTCCGTAGGTTGGGAGGACGGCATAGACGACTTGGCTGTGAACTCACCTGCAAACTGTCTCTACCGTGCTCTAAGTCGCATCGTTCCTGACAGCTTTGATGAAGGCGATCTCTGGAAAGCAGCGGTGAGCGCTGCTTCTGGCCTCAGGACACTCTTCAACAGGCTTGATGTCACCGAGCTGTTGGACACCCTCTACCCCGACGGCGACTACTGGCAGAAAGTTCTTCGCTACTGCGAGAGTGGAAATCTCCAAGCCGTATTGGATGAGTACGTGTTTCAGTTGCGCAGTCAGCAGGCCCCGGGTTCAGTCTCTGTCGATGATCTGAGGGCAATCGCCGACGACATCCGCTTGTCCCTGTCCATCAAACCTGCGCAGTTACTCGCCAAGTATCCGGATAAGTCTCATGACGACCTCCGGATGGGCGTCCGCTTTGCAGTCCGCTACAGTAACGCCCGCACAGACGACGGCGATAGCACCCGCATGCCTGATGTCCGCCGGGCCTTCAATAGTCCTTTTTGGCCGTTCGTATTGGCTTCGACTTCCGTGGGTCAGGAAGGCATCGACTTTCACTGGTGGGCGCACTCCGTCATCCACTGGAATGTACCGAGTAACCCGGTGGACTTCGAGCAAAGGGAGGGCCGCGTCCACCGCTATTTGGGTCATGCGGTACGAAAAAACGTTGCCCATACGTATGCCAAATCGGTTCTGAAGCCGGGCGTCACGGATCCTTGGCAAACGTTGTTCGACGTCGCGACATCCGAGATCTCCGCTGGACCAGTGGAACCGCGTTCAGAGTTCGCACCCCATTGGATTCATCCAGGCCCGCACAAGATCGAGCGGCGACTTCTCGATCATCCACTAAGCCGAGATGTGACCAGAACGCAGAACATGCTCGATGGGCTCGCGAAGTACAGGCTGACCTTGGGCCAAGCTCGCCAGGATGATCTGCTAGGCCTAATCAAAAATGGAACAGGTGTTAGACCGCTGAACTTGAGGCCTTGAGTCCGGGTCAAGTCTTCCTTGAACGATCCGTCCGCGGGGGGCGGGGCGCGCATTGACACTAACTGACGCGTTGCACGGCCCACCCCCCTCGCGCCAGATATGCTCTAGGGATGCTGCGTAGTGCCGGGGCTAAAACGTCGGCAGCAGGTAGTACGTTTTATGCAAGAGCGGTAACAGCCGCACGGATTCTCGCGTCATGGACGTGTGTTAGGTAATAAAGAGGCAAGCGTGGGCGTTATCCCCATTATCGATATTTTCGCGGGGCCAGGTGGCTTGGGCGAGGGGTTTGCATCAGTTGGGGCTCAGGGGGATCGCGCTTTCAACTCCGTTTCCGCGATTGAGATGGAACGCTCCGCTCACTCCACCCTGACACTGCGCAGTGCCTTTCGGGACCTGCGGGATCGCGGCCAAGTCCCAAATGCCTACTACCGGTACTTACGCGCAGAGATCACTGAGCACGAACTCCGTCAAGACGGCAAGATGGCCGCCGCTCTTGAGAGAGCCTCACGTCACGTACACCAACTCGAACTCGGACCGGACACACGAGAGGCTTCGGACCTTCATATCAAAGTTGCGCTGGACGGGGCTACAAATTGGGTTTTGATTGGCGGCCCTCCGTGCCAAGCCTATTCTTTGGTGGGGCGGTCTCGAAGAGCCAATGACTTGACCTTCGAAGATGATAAGAAGCACTTCCTGTACCAGGAATACCTTCACATCATTAGAAAGTTCTCTCCAGCCGTTTTTGTCATGGAAAACGTCAAGGGCCTGCTTTCATCGACACACGGCGGACAACCCATGTTTGCACGCATCCGAGATGACCTCAGAAACGAGGGCGGCGATGCGGAGTACGTAATCTACTCGCTGACCGTGCCAGATGAGCCAGACAACTTAGTACCTCGCGATTTCATCATCAGGTCCGAAGAATACGGTGTGCCGCAACAGCGCCACCGCGTAATCCTCTTAGGGGTCCGCTCTGATGTAGGCAGAAAGCCCACGATTCTTCAAAAGCGGGAGAAACAAGCAACGGTCAGGGAGGCAATTGGACATCTCCCCGCCATTCGATCGCGCATTTCTCGTGGCAATGACGCCGTGGATCTCTGGGCCAATGTCCGCAGTCTGGCGCACCGCATGGCCAAGGATTCTGTCGATGGATTTGCGGAGCCCCTGAGACCAGTTCCGCCCCTCGGCCAAGAATTCGTTCGAGGACGTGACACCCCAGTCGATACTGAGCTGCAGCGCTGGCTCTCTGATCATGCCATTGGAGGCTTTGCCAACCACGTGTCTAGAGGGCACATGGAAGCGGACCTATACCGGTACTTCTTCGCTGCGGCGTTCGGGGCTGTCAACTTCCGGTCGCCTCTCCTATCAGAGTTCGCAACCGACCTGCTTCCAAACCACAACGCAGCCAGATTAGAGTCGAAAGCATTCGCCGACCGCTTCAAGGTGCAGATCTGGGATAAACCGTCTTCGACTGTTGTTTCCCACATAGCGAAGGATGGCCATTACTATATCCATCCTGACCCTTCCCAAATGCGGAGCCTAACGGTCCGCGAAGCCGCCAGACTTCAGACCTTTCCCGACAACTATGCATTTTTGGGCAACAGAACCCAGCAGTACACTCAAATAGGGAATGCAGTACCACCGTATTTGGCCTACCAAATCGGAAATATAGTAAGTGAACTGCTGAACTAACACCTAGGCTAGACCATGGGGGTAAAATTGGACGTCGGTGATGACTGGGATCTTGTTGAGCCCAGCGCAAGTCCTATATTCGAATCGCTGCGCGCCTTCGGCTACACGCCTGAGACGGCGATCGCTGACTTGGTGGACAACAGCATTACAGCGAAAGCCAAGAATGTTTTCATCTCATTTCAATGGAATGAGGGTGACTGCTACGTTGTCGTCAAGGATGACGGGCACGGTATGGGAGCGACACAGCTTCTCGACGCAATGCGGCTCGGAAGCAAGAGCCCGCTCGAGGAACGGTCGACGGGCGATCTCGGGCGTTTCGGACTGGGCTTGAAGACTGCTTCTATCTCCCAAGCTCGGGAACTCACCGTAGTGAGCTCCGACGGACTTGACGCAAATGTGCGGCGCTGGGACTTGGACGAAGTTCGAGCAACCGGGCAGTGGCGATTGCGAACAACGCTGCCAAAGCAAGTTATCGACGATATCTCTTTCACTGGCGCCGGAACAGCGGTTATCTGGACGAAGTGCGATCGCCTTGTGGGCCTTGACGACGCCGGTGGTCGGGCGACCAAAAAGCACTTTCTCGCGGTGGCTGATCGTGTGGAGCGACATCTGAGTTTGACGTTCCACCGTTTCCTGTCGGCGAAACGAGGCCTAAAGATCCACCTAAACAGCCACCTAATCAAGCCGTGGGATCCCTTCATGGCGTCACACCTTGGGACTTGGTCAGGCGGGGAAGAACACCTGCCGCTGGATGGCAATGTTGTAAAAGTTACTTCATACGTTCTGCCACACAAGAGCAAAATATCCGACGACGAACACCGCCAGGCGGCGGGGGTAGCCGGATGGAACGCTAACCAAGGCTTCTACGTCTATCGCAATGACCGTCTACTGGTGGCAGGCAGCTGGCTCGGGGTAGGCGGGATGAAAGAAGAGCACGCAAAGCTCGCCCGAATTGCACTCGACTTTCCCATTGAGTTGGATCACCACTGGCAGGTGGACGTCAGGAAGTCTCATGTGCGCCCCCCAGCAGCCTTAGTGACCGACCTTCGCCGTATCGCGCGGGACACGAAGTCAAAGGCTCAATCGGTCTACCGGTTCAGGGGACAATTCAGCGCCCGATCTTCCGCTCAGGACTTCGTCTTTGCATGGAGGGAATACAAAGACCGTGACGGAAAAGTATCTTACAAGATAAACCGAGAAAACCCCGTAGTTACTCAACTGATGGAGGCAGCCCCCGGAGCCCAGGATGAAATACGACGCCTTCTTCGCTTCGTCGAGGAGACTCTCCCTCTGACGCAAATCGCAATCCACGTTGCCGATGGCATCGAATCATCTCATCGGCCCTTCGAGGGAAGCACCAGCGAAGTGACGGCAGATTTGGATTTCCTATGCCAACGAATGACAAAACGCGGCCGAGACGTAGCCGCGGTATTAAATGATTTAGCCAGCGTGGAACCCTTTTCCCTTTACCCGGAGATAGTGGCCGCTTACAGAGAGAAAGTTGAGTCGAATGAGGATTCTTGAACGCGTTTTGAAGCTCGCTCGGGTCGATCTCGAGGACTTCCAACAGGACCGCGCCCTCTTAACGAGGGAAGATATAGAGTCGGCTGTCCGCGATGCTCACGATTTCTCTGTCAAGAGAGGCCTGTCCGCGGCGCACGAAGACGACTTGATTGAAATCGTCCGTCAGCTGGAGAAAGAATTCAACACATACGTGGGGCCAAGCGAAGGACTTTACGATCCCACTGATCATGAACCATGGATCGCTGCGAAAAAATCCGACATTGAATGGCGCTTCTGGGATAGATACCGTCGCCTTATGATCGAGGACGAGGGTCGCCCTGGACATATTTTTGATAAGTCGGTAGGGCTGGTTACAGATAAAATATTGGATTCACTCGAAGACCCAACGAAGGAAGGTAAGTGGGAGCGACGCGGATTGGTTGCGGGACAGGTGCAGTCCGGCAAGACTTCGAACTACGTTGGACTGATCAACAAAGCGATTGATTCCGGCTACAAACTTGTAATTGTTTTAGCCGGTGCACACGACAGCCTTCGTAGCCAAACCCAGCAGCGTGTGAATGAGGGCGTGTTGGGCTTCAATACAGTTGACACATTTAGCAATACCGGCCAGTCCCCGAAGACGGGCGTGGGCCTTAAGTCTGGGCCATTCCTGAGGATCAACTGCTCAACAACAGTCGAGTCCAACGGTGACTTCAGTCTCCGCACCGCTAAGCAGGCGTTGCAATCGTTGGGAGGTGATCCGGTAATCCTCGTCGTGAAGAAGAACGCTTCAATACTCTCCAACGTCTACAGGTGGGCAACGGAACTGACGCACACTGTTGACCCCGAAACAAACAAGAAGATCGTTCAGAAACTTCCACTTTTAGTGCTTGACGATGAAGCGGACTACGCTTCCGTGGATACCAGTCAAAAAAAGCTAATCGATGAAGAGTCCGACCCTTCAAAGATCAATGGCCTGATCCGGCAAATTCTGGACACTTTCGAACAAAGTGCATACGTCGCCTATACCGCAACTCCCTTTGCCAATATTTTTATTGATCCAAAGGCTGAGCACAGTACTGTTGGTAATGATCTCTTTCCTGAACACTTCATCATCAGACTACCGGAGCCATCTAACTACTCGGGCCCAGTCAGATTCTTTGGGTTGGATGAAGACACCGATATTGGACTAGAAAGCGTGACTCCGATTCCGACGCTCCGGACGGTCGATGACCATGAGAATTGGCTTCATGACGGGCATAAGAAGACGGATGTTCCTGAGGGAGAACTTCCCGAGTCAATGCAAACCGCTATCCAATCATTCATCCTTTCGTCCGCCATGAAGCGGCTCAGAAAAATCAGGAATAAGCATTCATCGATGCTCATCCACGTTACGCGCTTCAAGGATGTGCAAGAAGGGGTACGCGTTCAGGTGGAAGACTATGTTCAGGAGCTTCGTCAGTCGGTTCGCCATGAGGATGCCGGGAATGCAGGGTCCGCGCTCTTTCAATTGAAGAAACTGTACGAGTCGGATTTTATCAGTACGAACGCTGAGATGTTGCGGCAAGATGAGTCTCGGTCTGACAGCATGGAGATCTCACCTTGGTACGAACTCGTGGACGCAATTGCTTCTGTCTTGAATGAAGTTGAAGTGCAAGTGGTTAACGGTTCTGTTAAAGACTCGCTAATGTATTCCTCCCGGCCTGAGGGACTAACTGTCATTGCGGTTGGAGGAGACAAACTTTCGCGCGGTCTTACGCTCGAGGGCCTCACAACATCCTATTACCTCAGGGCGTCAAGGATGTACGACACCCTGATGCAGATGGGCAGATGGTTCGGATATCGCCCAGGGTACCTTGACCTCTGTCGGATTTTCACCACCGCTCAGCTTGTGACCTGGTACGAGCGAATTACGAATGCGACCGCCAAGCTGTACCGCGAATTTGACATCATGGCCCAATTGAACCGGACACCCAGGGACTTCGGCCTACGAGTCCAGCAGCATCCCGACGGACTCATGGTGACCGCTCGCAATAAGTCGAGGAATGCGCAAAGCCTCCGAGTAACGTTTGCTGCAACTCAATGCGAAACACTACTTTTTGATACTTCCGAAACAGCGCGCATATCGAACTGGACTGCTTTCGATCGCCTGATGCAGGCGTGCGAGATCGGTCCTCGCATTTTGGAGGGATCCCAAGTTGTTCATGCTGAAGCCAACGTAGTCATCGATTTTCTTAACTCATATATTGCCCATAGAGATACTGGTCGAGGTTTACCCAAGCCGTTGGTTGATTACATTCGGCAGTGCCTCCATTTGGAAACTCCGGAACTGGAGAACTGGGTCGTCATGATCGGATCGCGGCAGGGTTCCGGTGATGATCTGCTTTCCACCGCTAGCGGGATCAAGATCCGGCTATTCGACCGAGCACCCTCGCCGGAGCTTGAAAATCAAATGCACGAGTCCGAAAGCGGCACAGTCCGTCAACCTAGGGTGACAATAAAGAGACTGGTAAGTTCGGGTGATGAACTTCGGCCGCTCGATAAAGATTCTGAAAAGTGGGAACGAGCCCTTGGCTGGGCCCAAGAGCGTTTTGACGCCGGTGAAGCTAAGTTCCGCACCAGTAGGCCTACTCGCCCTTCCGCGGCTGCTGAGCGGATGGTGCGGCACAGAAACACTGGGTATCTGATGATCTACCCTCTGAATCCCGAAAAGCTACTTCACCAAAATCTCCTGATGGAGTCCACAACATGTGATGGCAAGCCCACTCCACTCGTAGGTTTTGCAGTCTCTTTCCCCCAGAGCGAGAACGACTTGGCCGTTGAGTACCAAGTGAACTCCGTCTATTGGGACGCCATGTTCGAGGACGACGACGAAGTTGAAGAAAGTGAATAGCGGCCTTCGTATTGGACGTTCCGACGACATCAATCTGGACCAAGCTTGGAAGGCACTGGAGTTGAGTCAACCGAGCCAAGGGGAGGTTCGCAGGCGGCTGCCCTCACCCCTAGGCCAGGACTGCTTCGCCCTGGTTAGTTTTACATCCGGAATGAGGAGAGGCCTCCTGTTCAAAGCACCGGGTAGGATGCACGAGATCCAGCCCTTTCTTCCGTCCGTAGCGGGACTCGAAATCAGCTTGGTCGGCGCAGGCGTGGGCGCCCTCGAGTTGCGAATCCTTGAGTCTGCTTCAGAGGTGACGTCGGTGTTCAAGGCCTTGGCCCGCGACGTCACTGCGTCAATTAATGGCGTGAACGCCCAAGCGCTCATAAAGTCAGTCGTCCGCCGCCTGGCGCTGTGGCAGGGATTCTTCAGCGTTGCGCGACAAGGGCTATCGGTTACGTCGCAAGCTGGGCTGGTGGCAGAACTGCTCACCCTTCGGGACTATTTCATCCCATATGCTGGCGCTGAGAGGGCTGCTGATAGCTGGTTTGGCCCAGAACATGCTCTGCAGGATTTCTGTGATGCTCAGCTTGCTGTTGAAGTAAAGTCCACGTCCACCACAGGGTCCAGGCATGTGACGATTGCCAACGAGCGTCAACTAGACCCAGTCCAAACAGAAACCTTCCTCCTCGCGGCTTACAGTCTCGACGTAAGGGGGGACGGAATCGGTTTCAAGCTTCCAAGTCTAGTCGCCGATGTGAGGAATGCCATGAACGGCGTTGAGCAGGCCAGGCTGGCGCTGGAGGCCAGACTCATTAGGACGGGTTACATTGACGAGCATTCTGGTCAGTACACCAACACCTTTGAAGTTCGTAAGCGGCAGTGGCTGGCCGTGCGAGACGATTTCCCAAGAATCACAGAAGCGGATATTCCCCAAGGTGTCAGCCATGTAAGTTACAAAATCGACCTAGAGTCGTGCGGCCCGTGGGTTCTTTCGGCAGACGAGGTCTTGGAAGTATTCAGAAGGACGTACGCATGACGGCGATCGATCAGTTTCACGCTGAGCTCACACAGGAAGTCCGTTCCACAGCAGAAAGTGAAGAGTCACCACAGAGCTTAGCGCAAGCCTTCACAGAATATGCCGCGAATTTGCTCTTGGAGGCAGGCGAAGCAAATGATCCGCGGATTGCGGTGCTTGCCAAACCGGGTCTAAATTGCTCAGGCATGGACTGGGACGAGGAGAGGAGCCGCCTGACCGTCTTTGGAACTCTCTTCCGTTCCACTGAAGGCATCGCTAGCCTGACCAAGGCTGAACTCCAGCCATTGTTGGCTGGAATGAGCGGATTTACATCGCACTCGTCCATGAACTTAGACCAGTATGTCGACGAGTCCTCTGACCTCCACGACATCGTATTGGAGGTGAAGAACCTTTGGCCAGCAGTCGAAAGTATCCGACTGGTGGTTTTTAGCAACCTGCGCCTGCGGACTGTAGTCCCAAACGTCGGAGATATCCGCGAAAAGCCAGTGGCTGTTGAAGTCTGGGACTTGGAACGCATTCACAAGATAGATAGCTCGGGGCAAGCACAGGAGCCTGTTTACATTAACTTTTCTGACTACGGGATCGACGGCATCCAAGCCCTCGGGCCGTTTGGTGACCCCCAAGATTATGAGTCCTATTTGGCGGTCATTCCGGGAGATGTTTTGGCTCGCATCTACGGTTTGTATGGTCCTCGGCTGTTGGAGCTCAACGTCCGGTCCTTTCTCCAGACTCGTGGCAAAATCAATCAAGGGATACAGTCAACCATTGCAGAAGAGCCCGATAGGTTTCTCGCCTACAACAACGGTCTTTCACTGACCGCCGCCGGCATAGAGAAAACCGCCGATGGTGGACGGACTTTGGTAACGAAACTCCAAGATGTGCAGATTGTTAACGGTGGGCAGACGACCGCTTCGCTTTACCACGCGTTGTCCAAGAGCAAGCGGGACCTCGCTGAAGTCCAAGTTCAGTTGAAGCTCACGGTCGTCGCTGATGAAGTCCGCCATGAATTGGCTCGATCCATTTCCCAATTCTCCAACGCACAAAATCCCGTTCGCATGGCAGATTTTACTGCGAACGATAAATTCCATGTTGCCATGGAACAGATTTCTCGTTCCAAGTGGGCCCCAGGCAAGGACGGCTCCCACCAAATGACGCGCTGGTTCTTCGAACGCGCGCGCGGTCAGTATGCCGATGCTATCGCCAGGGAACGGACACCAGCGGCCCAAAGGAGCTTCAAGAGCGAACATCCGGTCTCACAGAAGATTCTAAAGACAGACGTGGCCAAATATGAACACATGTGGCTGCAAAAACCTCACATCGTAAGCCTTGGTGCCGAGAAGAACTTCCGCGAATTCCTGCAAACGCGCACTGAGAATGGCGATAGAACGCTTCCTGACGAAGCGTACTTTGAGCGACTGGTAGCCAAAGCGATCCTCTGGAAAGAAACTGAACGCATAGTTACGAAGTTGGCCCTCGGAGGCTACCGCTCTGTTACGGTCGCCTACACTCTTGCTTTCTTATCACGAGGCTCGCAGCAGCGACTCGATCTCAGCAAGATCTGGCAAGACCAGCAGCTCCCCGTCAGGCTGTCAGATGTAATTACTGACTTGGCTCCCCGAGTTCATGAGGTAATCCTGCAGAGCGCCGGCAGTAGGAACGTAACTGAATGGGCAAAGAAGAAGGAGTGTTGGGATGCTGTTTGCGGTATTCCTTGGCTTGCTCCAGACGACATTCTCACAAAGTCCTCTAACCCATACTTGGGGCCGAACAACATGGCAGATACCCCCGAGGCTGCCGCCGCAAAGTCCGATGAAGAAACGGAAGCGCTAAAGCGGGTCATAATGGCTTCCTCCCATACTTGGAAAGGTATTTCTTCATGGGCCAAGGAAACCAGTAACTTGCAGCCGTTTCAGCGATCCATCGCGTACTCTTTGGGGAATCTGCTCGAAAAGGGGCGGGCGCCGTCCGTCAAGCAAGCTCTTCAAGGTGTCAAGATCTTGGACGAAGCTGAGCGACTTGGGTTCGACCTCAAGGCCGACCATAGTCGTACATAAATGTCCCGGCACGCTGGGTGGGTTTTCAGTCACCCCTCCCAGCATATCCGTTCGGTCCGACGTGGAATCAAAGCTGTCCTGGGTTGGTTGTGTGAGTGCGCGGCGAGGTCAAAGTCTCACACGTCGGTTGGGTTGTGCAGCGCCGGTTCACGGTGTTACGCGTACTGCGGGACTCAACTCCAGAAGCTGACACGCCTCTATGAAAGGATGCCCCCGAAGACTTCTAACACAAGAGGGTAGAGGCGTCCGTCCAGCTCCCTATACCGCCTATGAAGGTCAGTCTTTCTGTCGCCAACTTGAAGCCAACCAAAGTTGTCGAGCACAGCTAGCTCCTCGGTGTCTCGACAAAGTGACCATCGTGTGTCTTCATATTCCTGAAGTCGATCGCGATTAACCGTGGAGGCCGCATCGAGGGGGCCGCCCATCGTCTCCGAGGTGAGCCACTGCCGGCGGTCGCCCACGGTCATTTCTAGCACCGATGCCATAAGCCGGTAACCGAGGGCGCGTGGAGTGGTGGGCGGCGATTTTTCAGGTAGATGGATGCCGAGAGACTCTTCCATGGCGCTGGCAATCGCCCTGGCACTGGGCATATTGACGGCCACCTCCCACTCCATTGTGAAGTGGCCGCCCATTCCGGCAGCAAAACCATAGCCCGTACGTCGCGCCTGATAATCCACGCCTCCACTCAGACTGGACAGCATTAGCGCATCGGCGTGCGCTGCCGAACCCTCATCTCCAGTCAGCCCGATGTAGACTCGACGATCCCGCCTCGCGAGCTCACTTGCTACACGCCAGGACAGCGCGTTGATGTGCTTGTACCTAAGCGTCCCTCGTTCTACATATGACATCTCTGATCTACGCTTTCTTCGTCCTAATTTGTAATTGAGCATGCGCCTTTGCAGCGCTCGCGTTTCCAAATCTACGACCTTGTCCGCACCCACAACCGCGACGGCCTACCTCGCGTTCCATCCGACATCTTTCCCGTTCCAACCAGCTTCGGCTCCATGAACCGCCGGAAGGTGTCCCGCATGAGCGTTTCGCCGGCTACTGCTTCGTGGAGAACCCGCAAGTCCTTGAGCGTGAACGGCTCCTCAAGAAGTGCCCCTGGATCCGGCGCCTCAGCGTAGGCCAGGCGCATCCTTCCCACGGCTTTGGCCACGATGTCAGCGTGGCCGTACGGCAACCGTGACACAACGTCCGGTTCCGCCGATACCGAAACCAGCATGACGCCGTCGGACGTCAACGCAGACTCAAGCGCAGCAAGAGGCACCATGTCGACGTGCGCAACCGAGAGGACCCAGCCGCGGTCGTCACGATCCGGTTCATCGAAGACGTGCAGCTGTTGAGGCACGCGGCCAGTGATCCCGGCTTTCTGGCGAAGACAGCGGAGCACCGCATCGGAAAGAAGCTCACGCTCTCTGAGGAAGGTCCCAGGGAGCGCCCACTCCCCCGTCCGATCACCGCTTGCACGCTGAACCAACAGCACACTCAGCGCGCCTTCCCACACGGTAAGGACCGCCGCATCTACTGCAACTGAGGGTCTCGGATAGTCCAACAATGTGCGTGACCTGGGATCTCGGGAAGCGTTCACACCATCATTTATCGCAGGCTTGCGCAAAAGAAGCAATCGCTGCATACTGACTCGATTAGCGCAAAATTGAGCTAATTCGAATCAGGAGGCACTAATGCAAGTCCCACAACTGCATCTGGGCGTTGGCACCGCTTTGGGCCCACTCAGCATCTTCCCCGTCTGGACCTCAGGCCATGGTGACTTGGCCATCAGCACCGGTGCACACGCCAACGTCGCCGTCAACGAACTGCCTGACGGCGCCCAGGTAGGCAAGCTAATGGCCAGCAACAATGGTCCCCGTCCCGCACTCCTCCTGGAAGGCGAACTCCTGGAAGGCGGGAAGCAACACCGAACCTGCGCCCACGACGTCATCCTTGGTGCAGGCGAGACCCGAACCATCGGGACCTACTGTGTTGAGGAAGGGCGTTGGGAAGCCGGCATGAGCAGTCATCGGCGGCAGAGTCGCCGCGCTCCCCTCACCGTCCGGGCAGAGCTGGCATCCCGCGTCGGGGCCTCGGACTCAAGCAACCGTCAAGGCCGCATCTGGGAAAGAGTGCGCCGTTTAGACGCGGCGCGTGGCGCCTCAGCCACCAACTCACTCGTCGACCACCTTGACCGCCAGGCACTGGCCCCGAGCTTTGACCCTAATGATGCTCTACCCCCAATCGACGGCCAGCGCGGAGTCCTGTTCGGGATTGGCACGCAGCCGCTGGTGTTGGAGATTTTTGGCACCCACACGATGTTCCGGCGCCACTACCACCAGCTCATTCGCGCGGCCCTGTTGGACCTCGAGTTACTTCCGGCCAAGGTCATGGCATCCAACCGGATGTCAGGGCAACAGGCCCGGGACTTCGCTGCGGTTGTCCAAGGGCTGGATTTCGGAGCGTTCGACGGCGGCCCACTCGCCGGAGTTCGAAGCCACGGACCGCTCCGAAGCCGTCCAGTCAGCTCTCTCCGGGCCGGACTGGAAGGTGCCGGCATCGCCGTCGAACTTCCACACCGCGGCCCAGAGCTGGCGCACCTGACCGTTTGGAACACCAAACACCCTCTGATGGAGATGGTATGAAACTCAATCCTTTGCAAAACGACCGCGCGGCCGGCGTTCTGGTGGCGCTTGCTGCCGGAGACGCTCTCGGCGCCGCTTACGAATTCGGCCCACCGCTGCCAGACGAAACGCCGGTATTGATGAAAGGCGGCGGTCCCTTCGGATTCGATCCCGCCGAGTGGACCGACGACACATCCATGGCCATTCCCTTGGCACGAGCGCTTGTTTGGTCCGGACCTGATCTTGCCTCTGACGCGGCGCTGAGCAGAGTTGTACGCGAGTGGAGTGCCTGGGCTGCCGACGCCAAGGATGTCGGCGCCCAGACCAACGCGGTCATTGCCGCCGCTACCCGTGCAGCAGCTTCCGCTGGGAGGCCGGTGACCGGCACGGACTTCACAGCTGCCGCCAAAGCGTTCCACGGACGCACTGAACGCAGCGCCGGAAATGGTTCACTCATGCGCACTGCTCCCCTTGCCCTCGCCTATCTCGATCGTGAGCCTGGTGAGCTGATGGCGGCGGCGGCCAGGGCGAGCGCGCTGACTCACGTGGATCCCGACGCCTTGGAGGCGTGCGGTCTCTGGTGTGTTGCCATAGGGCGGCGGTCCTGACCGGAAACCTGAATGTGCGGGCGGGGCTGGCACTGCTGCCCCCTGACCGCAGGGCAGTTTGGCTATCGCGCATCGAGTCCGCCGAACAGTCACGTGCACGGGACTTTCACCGGAATGGGTGGGTAGTGGAAGCGTTCCAAGGTGCTTGGAGCGCCATTTACTCCACAGTGTCTGCAACCCGTGGGCCGGAACACCTCCGCGAGGCTCTGGAGGAAGCCGTCCGGGGAGGCGGCGATACCGATACTGTCGCGGCAATTGCCGGCGGGCTTCTGGGCGCGGCCTACGGGTTCACGTCGGTGCCCTTGGAGTGGCGACGGCATTTGCATGGGTGGCCCGGACTACGAACCCGCGACCTCATGACACTGGGAATGGAGCTCGCCCGTGGAGAAGGCCCACGGGAACAGTCCTGGCCGGGCGCGGCACATCAGGACTACAGCATGTGGAGTCGCACCGATGTGCTGGTACAGCACCCGCACGACGACGGCGTGTGGTTGGGTGGCGCCGGTTCCCTGGGGCGGATGGAAGCTTTGGGGATCGACGCAGTTGTTTCCCTGTGCCGCCTGGGTACCTCTGATCTGTCAACCATTGCGGTGTCAGATCATGCATCGTTCTGGATTATCGATTCGCCGGACCCATCCGACAATGCTGACGCGGCGTTTGTCCTCGCTGAAGCGGCTGCCGCCGTCGAGCAGTTCCGTTCTGAAGGGAAGACGGTGCTGCTCCATTGCGTGCGAGCTGAGTCCAGGACCCCGACTGTTGCCGCTTTGTACAGTGCTGCTTCGTTGGGGATTGACGCTGAAACGGCACTGGACGACGTCCTGAATGTACTGCCCAACGCCTCACCGAATCCGCTGTTCCTGGACATCGTGCGGTCCGGCCGCTGTGCCTCGGACCGTCACAAACCCTCGGCTCGCGGCGACCTTCCTCATAATGTCCGAACCGCCTGATAGGTATATGACCATGACCACAACTCCTGAACTCAGTCGGGAAGAGCGCGACGCTGCAATGGTGGAGCGCTATGCCGACGGTGAGACTCTTGATGCCATCGGCCAGAGCTTCGGCATCACCCGCGAACGAGTCCGCCAGATCATTGCAAAGGTTGGCGGCACGAGCGCCGAAGAGTCCCGCAAAAGCAGACTTGCTTCAAGGGAAGCCGCAACCTCGGCCGCCCGCAACGCCTTCATGGCCGAGTATGGCGAGCTGGCTCGCCAGATGTCCAGGCGCGGAGTTACAAGACCTGATGCGATCGACAAACTGAAGGCACTATTTCCCGCGATGGACGCTGAGCTTGCCGAGGATGCCCTGCGGACGTCGTCGATCGTTTTCGACAAGTCACAGATGGAAGACATCTTCTCTAAAGAAGCGGTGGCGGCAGGTGTCTGGTACCTGCTGGGGTCCAACCTTGGGCTCGCTCCGGACCGTCAATGGGCCGCTGTCAACATCGAGCTGTCTTTGATGAACGAGCTCCGGGCCGCCTTGGAGTCTGCCGAAGCCGACGTCGAGGATGTCTCCACCATTTTGGGAGTTATCGGAGCTGCGCAAAAATACCTCCAAGAGAATCCCGAGACCAGTATCACCGGACAGCGATATGAGCATCTTCGCGACGAACTCGTGCCGGCGCTGGGCCTCGTCTCTCGCCAAGGAGCATTTCCGTGGCCCCCTACCCGGCAGACCGTGACCAAGCGTTTCGGCGGGTGGAACGAGGGCCTCGAAGCAATGGGGATCGGAACAGCTGCGAAAGGACGCCCGAAAGGGCTCCTGAAGTTCACCCCGGCCGACTACGAAGACTCGGTGCGCGATTTCAACAGATTCGCCCTGTCCAGCGGAGCCAAGCCGACATTCACGGGCTATGAGGCATGGGTCAAGCAAGAGATTCATGCCGGCAATTCCCGGCCCTCAGGTGCTGCAGTAAGGAACATCTACGGCACATGGCTTGACGCTGTTCGGGCAGTCCAAGAGTAGGAGTCATTATGGGGGACGAAATGGGAAGCGAGACACGCGCCGCGGTGATTCGGGAAGCGTACCGTCGCGGGGATCCGCTGGAAACCATAACTTCAGCGCACAGTGTCGATGCCGGCGAAATTTTCGATGCAATTGCTGATAGGCCCAGCGACGAACTCGCGCGAGCCCGGTCGGTGGGCAGCCGAGCCGTTAAAGCCATGAGCGCTCTTTGGAACAACGTGGAAATGGTCACCCGGTTGGATGATGCCGGCATCCCGCTGTTGGACACCCCGAAGGTGATCGGCGCGCTCGGGAACGACATTGACGTGGATGTAGCCGTAGCTATTCTGCAGTTCCTTGGCGTTCCTGACGAAGCCCCAGAGGAGCCCGCTCCTAAAATGCTAAGCGATAGGTTGAGCCTGCTCTACGTCGTCGGGAAGTATCACGGCATTGAACCCGACTACCAGCTGGCACTTGCAAAGATGCCGTTGGATGCCGTTGCTGCCTTTCGAGAGTTCGCGAAGCCGGATATCACCTATACGCGCTTGGCCGAGATCTTGGCGGTCGCTGAAACCACTGCCTTAGCCATACGTGCCAAGACGATCGCTACCCTCACTTACTCCGAGTACGACGAAATGGCCCAACAGATCTCGCGGCGACTGGGAAGAGTTTCCCGCGACGAGAACGACCCGTGGCCAGTACCCGTAGCAACCCTCGTCAACCGCCACGGAGGCGGGAGCTGGCAGGGAGCTATGGACACCATCCGGCTGAAGGTGGGCACTCCTGAGGGGCGGTTCGGGACGAATGAACACCAAGATGCCCTCGATTCGTTTCTCGATGAGTGCGAACTGTGCGGCTACGCAATGAGCGAAGAATCTTACGACCTCTGGGGCTTTTCGCAAGCGGGAATGCTGATCGAGCGACCATCCGCGAGCGAGATCGTGCGGCACTTTGGTGTTTCTTGGGACGAGCTCATGGATCAAGTATTTGGCAGTGAGGTGACCGAGATTCCGGTCACGCCCGTTCAGTCAAAGTTCTTGCTGAAGGCGCTCAGCAATGAGCACGGAATAGAGGACGACGGCGACGGGGAGCCCGCCGATGACGGCTGGCGCCGGACGGGAAATCTCATCAGCGATCTACTGGAACGCATGCCTTGGAACAGCTTCCTCAGAGTGGAATACGCGGAGGCCCAGGGCAACGGCACCACCCCCTACGCCCAAGCAACCCCCAGCGCGGACGGAGTCTGGTGCGAGGTCGTTTCGGAGGAATTTCTGCCCGCCGCGGAGTGGCCGATCGACCAGAAATACCTAACTGAAAACGGCTGGTCGGAACCGGACGCCGACTTCCCCAACTGGTGGAAATCCCAGCTCTCACCACGCGATGCCGGGCATCAGATCGTCACCGCCCTGAGACTCGGCCGGAAGTGTGCTGACGTTGCGGAGTTTCGGTGGTCCACAGGAGAGTTCCCGCCGGGCCCCGGACCTGACGGAGGAGTAACCCTGGATGACGCGCTAAATGGTGCGGTGCAAACCCTGAGGAACGCGAGTTGAAACCTGAGATGAACGTCGACGGAGCGTACTCAGAGCAGGCCATGAGGCTCCCCTTAAGGCGTATGGGTCCTACTCCCGGGGCCAAGGCGGCCGCAGCATACCGGGCCGGCAGACCAATGACCGCGATAGCTGAAGAGGCCAGTACCAGCGGGTACGAACTGCTGCGAAAGCTGGGCCGCAGGATCGCCGACCGCGCAGAACTGGAACGGTCGCGGTCACTCATGGCGCGCAGTCAAAAAACTGCCAATCTCTTGGCAGAACAGCGAAAGACCATCCAAAAGCTTCTGAATGCTCGAATTCATCACTCGGAGATCCCTAAAGTTTTGGGGGCTCTTGGGACTCCCGTCGACACTGAAATCGCGGTGGCCCTGCTATGCAATAAGCGCTGGCTGGCGAACTACTCGGAGCGGACTACGCCAGCCGGGCCTATCGCAGTTCTGGACCGGTTCAACCTCCTGTACATAGCGGGCGTTCATCTCCGGGTTGAGCCCGATTACAAGGCCGCGCTAGCTAACATGGCTCCGAGTGACATTCAAGAAATCCGGGACAACCTGGGCTCGTTCCTCAGCAGCACCCGAGTTGCTGAGATACTGGCCATCGTCGAAGCTACTACCCTTAGGATCCAATCCGCCAAGGTCAACGGTCCTTCCATGACGGCATACGGCGACGCTCTGCAGTCACTGGCTTCACCTGACGAACACAGCGCGATGTGGCCCGATTTCGCCAGGAATCTTCGACGCAGGGTGGGAAAAGGCTCGTGGGAACAAACTCTCCGCGCGGTAGGCCTCAGCATGAACGGGGCTGCAGCAAGGTTTGAAGCCGCGGACTTCCACGCAGCCGCTGAAGACTTCAAGGAAGCTTGCTCGGATCACGAATCGCCGTTCTTTCCTAAAGACGTATCCACCTACGACACTTGGGTCATCAACGAGGCAGCGGCGGGACGTGAGCGGCCGTCCGCCATCGAGATGAGAAGGCATTTCAATACTTGGGAGGGAGTCATCTCGGCTGCCTATCTCATCGACGATGATGAGATCGGAGGCCTCTCGAATCATTTCCGTGCTGAAAACTTATTGGAGCAGAAGTGGGCGTCCGTTGGAGAAGAGCTCAACGAGGCTTTGGCTGGATTATCCGATGGTTGGACCCTGATGATCGAATCCGGGAAAGAGACCTTAGAAGGCCCGCCTCTCCGAGCTCAAGCCAGCATCGTCGAGGGCGAAGTGCTATGCGAAATAAGGCCAGCCTGGGGCTTAGCAGGCGAGCAAAGATTCGACGAACCAAGTTTGGGACGTCGCGGTTGGCGAGCATCCAACTGCACAACATCCAACTTGTTCAACAACCTCGGTAATCCAAGCGAGGCTGGTCATGAAATCCTCGAAGCCCTGCAGGACGGGTTCGGGATCCGGACTCCCGACGACTTCCACTGGCAAACGGTGAGGTCCGACGACGAAAGACGTTCGTAGGCATCCATTTCACGCGTTCATAGGGTGGACGAGCCGGGCCGGACAACAAAAAGCGTGATAGAACAACCAAACAAGCTAAATGGGGGCAACATTGATCGTCGAGTTCGGCTGGTTCCTGGACCGTGCGCCGTGGGCATTCAGCAATCCGGGTTTGAACCGGGTTCGAGTTGGACGCAAGGGTTTTACCAACCTTCTCTTGACCAGGCTGGGCCTCACACGGCCGGACACCACACACGCTGATCGTGTGGGGCAATATTTGCAGCGACTGCTGTCAATAGACACCGACGACAAATGGTTCCACGGCTCACTTGCAGTTGATCCGTGGTCCACAGCCGTAGAACTTCTCGAGGCCCGCGACGACGCCGTGAGCAATGGATGGTCCGGAGCACTCCCCGCTGACACCCTGTCCGCTGCAGAAGTTTCACCACTGCTGCGAACCTTGGCAGCGGTCGAATCTGCAGAGGGCGATCTTTCCCCAGCTTTGGCCGATGACATCCGGGGCTTGCCGGCTGCGCTGCTCTCACCGCTGCCTCTGGGGATCGATCAAGTCATTCTTCAACACGCTGAATCCAATTTTCCGAGAATCTGGCGGGACATTTTCATGCTTCTTAGAGGGCGGGGAGTTCTGGTCAGTGAAAAAGCGGTGAGTGGCGCCCAACCACAACTGCACGTTCTGACGGCGGAGACGGAGTGGGAGGCCGCGGAAAACGTCGCTCGCTGGTTGGCATGCGGCGACAATACGAAGACTGCAGTTGTGTGCTCAGACCACACATCCGTCCTCGACCACTACCTGGCTGATAGGGGGCTTCCGCGATTGGTTGTCGGGGCAAGCTCCAGCTGGCGTGCCAATGACCAAATCATCCCCCTGTTTTTTGAGGTGATATGGGGTCCAATCAACGTCCGGCTGCTGGCGGAGTTTCTCTCTTTGCCTAGAACTCCGGTGAAGCGCCCGGCCTCGGGGTATCTGCTTCAAGCACTCAAGCAAGCTCCCGGCACGGGCAGCGAGGCGTGGTTTGAGGCCCTGGATAAGATCGCAGACCATCAGGATTTGGGTCCTTCGTGGGCCTCTGACATCGACCAGTTGTTCAATACGAGCCTCATTGACGGGGATACGGCACCCGGGTCCGTCCTTGTGGAGAAAGCGGCCTGGCTAACGGCACAGCTTCGTCGCCTGGCAAAGAAAAAGTCTGCTCTCCTGCCGACAGTGGAACAGCTTCTGCAGGTCATTGACCTTCTATCTACTGTCCCGGAAGTATCGAGGCCGGACGTGCGACGAATCGTCAGTTCGGTCATCACACCGCAATCGAACTCCATTGTCGCTCAGGAAGCGAGCCCATGGATGCGGTTGGCTCACCTCAGCGAGCTTTCCGACGACGTCGATTATGTCCTGTGGTGGGGTTTCAAAGATGCAACCCTTACGCCCGGGAGACGGTGGGAAGCGCATGATGTGGCAACACTGGAGAAGGTCGGCATCAGTTTGCCCGTTCCAGAGGACGCAGCCGCTTTTGCCATCCAGCAGACCCTGGCGTCTGCCGCCCACTGTAAAAACCTCATCCTTATCGAGGTAGAGCAGATACACGGCGCTCGAACGGAGGGACAGGGATTGCTCGAAGCCCTTGTTTCCGCGCAGCCCACAACAAGTCCAGATGATGCGGCCAAACCGCTGGCGGACCGTGCCCGTGAACTGAGATCCACACCGGACGAGCTCACCACCGCAGATGGGCTCTGGGTTTTTGCCGGCCGCTCGGCACAGCTCGTAGCCGCTCCGCAGCTGTTGCCCACTCTCCCGGCAGCAGTGTACGACGTCGGCGCAAACCCGTCATTTAGGCCGGACCAGTTGTCCTTCTCGCAGCTCTCAAAGCTGCTCGGTTGTTCGTTCGCTTGGGTGCTGGAGAAGAAGGCGAATGTGCACTCCACCGACGCGGCCCTAATTCCCAGTGACAACACGTTGCTCGGCATCTTTTCTCACAAAGTGGTGGAGGTTCTCCACAAACAGCTCAAAGCCAGGGCCGTTCCCGAAAAGGAAGAAATCCACCGCTGCATTAGTGCACTCCTGCCCCAGTACGCTGCCGAGCTGCTGTTGCCCGGCCAGCAGCGCCGTCACCACGCGATCGTCGGTATCCTGATCGACTCGGTCCACACCTTCTTCAGCCAGCTGTCGAAGGGCGGAGTTACCCTTCAGGAGGTTGAACAGGACTTTAAGAAGAATCTTGAACTTGTTGGTTCACAAGGCAATTACCAAGTAGCTGTTAGTGGATGCGCCGACGCCGTCGGGGTGGACGGCGATGGGCGACAGGTTGTCATTGACCTGAAGTGGACCAACCACGCGAAGTACCGTCGGGAGGAAGTTGCTGGTGGCACCGCGCTACAGCTTGCCCTGTATCAATGGGCACTGCACGAGGGTGCGGACACTACTGACGATCCCACTGCCTACTACATGCTCAAGCAGGGATCTTTTATCTCTGCTGACTCGCATTTCGGCCAGCCACTTCGGAGTGCGGTGAAGCCAACCGACCTCTGGGACAGCGCGAAAAAGGCGATCACATTCAGCATCGACGAAGTAGTTAACGGCCGTGTCATCGCCACCCAAGTGGTCGAGGACAATCGGGCAGAGAGTGAACCGAGCCGCGAAACAGCATGTCGTGACAGCGGCCTACATTACGTCAAGCCCCCCTGCCGTTTCTGTGAATTGGGAGTGCTGTGCGGGTTGAAAGGTGACTTTTCATGACCAAACTCGACAACGTGACGATGGTTTCGGCAAGCGCCGGCACAGGCAAGACGTACCACCTGACCTCAGAGATCACGGATCGCATCCAGTCCGGACTGACGGCTACCCAGATCATGGCCACAACTTTCACTAAGAAAGCCGCTGCTGAGCTCCAGGAACGAATCAGCGCTCGGCTATTGGAACATGCCGGGGCAGCCAACGGTTCGCAGGCCCGTTCGCTACAGCTTGCTGCTCAACAACTTCCAGCAAGTCTTATTGGCACTGTTAACAGTGTCTGTGGTCAACTGCTGCAGGAGTACGCAATAGACGCTGGTCTATCTCCCGCACTTGAGGTCATCCCCGAAGAACAACTCGGGAGTATCTTCCACCTTGCCGTCGATTCCGTCTTGGCCGACCATGCGACGGGAATTCTACCGATTGCCCGCCGTATGGGAACCGACGAAGACTCGCCCTATGACTCGCAAACTTGGCAGGATACCGTCCGGTCAATTGTCGATGCGGCCAGAACCAACCGGCTCCGCTCACGTGACTTGGCAGCCTGCGCGGACAGATCGTGGGCAGGCATCCGCAAGCTCCTCGACGATCCCGCCGAGGATGAACGTCCCGTCTGGCTGAGCGATATGCGCGCAGGGCGAGCAGAGCTGGAGGAACTGGCCAAGACAGGACTCGACGCCGCCGGCAGGCAAGCAAAGATCACTACTGGAGTGTTCGTCGAACAGTATCCGAAGGTCATCCAGAAAATTGACTCCGCAACGACGCCGGACGAGACCCCGTGGGAGATATGGCGGGGTTTTGTAGCATCGAAACCCGCTGCGCCAATAGCTCAAATCTTCCTGGATCTCCGGACTCGGATACACGAAGGACTATTATCCAATCCGGCATTTCACTCGGACATTGAACAGTACATCCGTAAGATATTTGCCTGCGCGGCAGAATGCCTGGAAACCTACGCTGATTTTAAGCGCCTCCATGGCTTGATGGACTTCGTCGATCAAGAGACCCTCGTCCTCGATTTGGCACGCACCAGCGATGCGTTTCGCTCTTCCTTCTCTCGGAGGATCAGCTTCTTGGTAGTGGACGAGTTCCAGGACACGAGTCCCCTCCAGCTTGAGCTTTTCCTGCAACTGAGCGGTTTGGTCAAAGAAGCCGTATGGGTCGGCGATCCTAAGCAAGCGATCTACGAGTTCCGTGGAACAGACCCTGACCTCATGCAAACCGTTGTGGATCAGGTGGAGAACAAGCGCCAGCTTTCAGAATCCTGGAGATCGTGCGCGTCTGTCATCGCATTGTCCAACGCTGTCTTTGAGCCTGTTTTCGGAACGTTAGGGATGCCCGCTGCGTCAGTCCGGCTCGATATGCCGGAAGCACACAAGGACTGGCCAAAGGGCAGCTTGGAAGCGTGGGCCCGTCCACAGAAGAACGACGGCGACCGGCTTCTGGCCACAGCTGCCGGGGTAGCCGACCTGCTTAACCGTCGTAGCCACGTGAAGCCAGGCGACATCGCAGTTCTGACGCGCTCAAACAAGGACGTTGAGGCCATCTCCGCCGCACTGGACGGTTTGGGTATTCGGGCAACACGGAATCCACGCAAGCTCAATGAAGCCCGTGAAGTTCAGCTTACTCGCGCAGCCATGGCATATGTTGCTGATGATCGAGACACCATTGCGCTCACCGAGTTGGTGGCGTTGCATCCTAGCCACCCTTCCAATGGAACTTGGCAGCGGGAGCTGCTGTCCGCCGTCGAGCCTGAAACCGTCCACACCAGCTGGGCCCAGCAGCCTCAGGTACGCGCTTTGGCCCGGGTCCGTGACTTGGCTGGCACGGCAACGCCACTTGAGATTTTCGAGGCCGTCATAGGCGCCGTCGGGCTGACAAATCACATAAAGTCATGGACGTCTCCCGAAACCCGTCTCCGGAATCTCGACGCCATGAGAGGCACAATCGAAGAATACTATGAGCATTGCAGGGCACTCCGGGCGCCCGGAACACTGCGCGGCTTCCTGACATTTTTCGCTTCAGATAATCACCAATCAGCGGAAAACGCTGGCCCCGACGTCGTCAATGTCATGACTTATCACAAGGCCAAAGGTTTGGAATGGCCCGTGGTCGTAATGGAAGCCCTGGATAAGGACGTCCGCTTCGCCGCTTTCGGCACTGCCGTGGAACAGGACGGAGAGCTGGACCTGGAACAGCCGCTGAAGGACCGGTGGATAAGATTCTGGCCGAGTCCGTTCCCCTATAAGGCTTCGCCGCTCGACGCGGCCGGCCAGACAAGCCAGATCGCCATGAACGCGGAGCTTCGGGAGCGCAACAACACGAGCCGGCTCATATACGTGGGGATGACTCGTGCCAAAGAAACCACCGTCCTGACTGCGAAGTCGAATCAGCCACAGCTCCTCAACCTGTTGGGGGTCCCCTCGCTCTTATCCTGGTCAGGAGAGGACGAAGGTGGATTGCTGAACATAGCGGGAAGTTCTCCCCTGCCCGCCCGGATTACCTCGTTTGACGTGCAAGAAACCAAGACCGACCAGACACTCAGCGTTGCCCAGTACATAGACCCAGCTAGCTTGCAG
Organism: Paenarthrobacter sp. MSM-2-10-13; assembly: GCF_011605365.1. Taxonomy (NCBI): domain Bacteria; kingdom Bacillati; phylum Actinomycetota; class Actinomycetes; order Micrococcales; family Micrococcaceae; genus Paenarthrobacter; species Paenarthrobacter sp. MSM-2-10-13. The sequence continues at coordinate 270,123 of NZ_JAAOXO010000003.1, forward strand.
CCACTGCCCGTCTACCCTCCGGCACGACTTACCGCGAGCTCCGAATCATCCTCCGCCTATGACGCGAAGGTCCTTCTGGCTACAGAGCTCGGACCCAGACTGGCTGCACGCGGTTCTGAAGAGTGGGGTGCAGTGGGAAGCGCCGTTCACGCATACTTGGGGACGCAATACTCCACGCTTACCTCGGTCGACCAGCTTCGTCTTGCCGAGACAATCATCGAACGATGGAAGTTAGGCCATGTGGTAGGTCCGGAACTACTGATCGAATCCGGTGCCCGGCTCGAGTCGTATTTGACAGCGGCGTACCCGGGATGGACGCACCATCGCGAGGCGGCCATTGGGTGGCGGACTGAGAACAGAGTGATGGAAGGGTGGATAGACCTTCTGCTCGAAGGACCTGAGGGATGCGTCCTTATCGATCACAAGACCTATCCCGGGAATGACCCCGAGGGCCATATCCGAGACAAGTACCTCGGCCAGATGGCAGCCTACCGTGATGCATTGGCGGCCGCCGGGAAGCCCGTGATCCGCACGCTCATGCATCTTCCTGCTTTGGGCCAAATCTATGAAGTACTACCCGTTTCCGAAGCCACCCAGCCCACCACGGAAGGTTGAGTAAGTGAGATTCATCCCCGAGGAGCCGCATTTCACTGAGGGCCAGAGTGCGGAACGTTCAGTGTGGGAAGCCCTTAGGCGAACCCTTCCGGATGATGCTGTGCTTGCCCACTCCGTCCAGCTGCGGGATGGCAGGGCGGAGCATGAGATCGACATTTTGGTCCTCTGGCCCGGGGTGGGCATGGCGGCCATCGAAGTCAAAGGTGGCCGGCTCTCGGTGGAGAATGGTCAGTGGCTGCAATCAGACAGGAGCGGGAGCCACAAGATTCAGAGCCCCGTGGTGCAGTCCCAGAGTTCCCATCACGCTTTGAAGAACTGGCTTGCACGGCAGCTTGGCACGCCGCTTACGAGTCGCTTCGCGTATATGGTCGCGTTTCCCTACACCGCTGTCCCGAGTTATTGGAGCATGGCGGGGTGCCCCCGGACCTTGGTTCTGGACGAGGGTGAATGTATATCACCATCCGAGCACGTCCGGAGAGCCATAGAAACGGAGGGCGGCGGTGCTTCGCCGCTGGCAACGGCGTTCATGGAACGCATCGAACGGCAATTGGCCGGGGCCCTGGATACCTGTGGCGGCCCACCGGCGAGCCCAAAGGAGGACGAAGATACCCAAGACCATCTCACAGAGCGCCAAAGGGTCCTGCTCCAAGCAACAAGATCGCTCACCCGCGTTCGCTTTACAGGTGGTGCGGGCAGCGGAAAAACGTGGCTTGCTGTCGAGAAAGCCCGGGTGCTTTGTAAAGAAGGTAAGCGCGTCGGTCTCTTCTGCTATAACAAGGGGCTGGGGCAATATTTGCAAAACCGCGTCTCTTCATGGCGCCAGGCAAAGCCCGCTTTCACAGGTGAATTCCATGAGTATGTTCGCCGGCTTGGGGTGCCTGATGGCAAGGGGCAGGAGTACTTCGATGTGGAGATGCCACGGCTTCTTAGGGAAAAGGCCGGCAGTATGCCCGCGCACCAGCGACTGGATGCGGTGATCGTTGACGAAGCACAGGATTTCGCCCCCTTATGGTGGGAAGCACTGCTGGCATGCACTGCTTCCCCAGAGAACGGCGAAGTTTATGCCTTCATGGACGACCGCCAGGACGTTTACAAAAGATGGGGCGGGCTCACGGCCGACCTCAATCAAGGACCTACGGCAGCCTTTGTCCCCATCCACATTGATGAGAACTTGCGGAATACCCGCAAAATCGCTGAAACATTCAAACCGTTTGCCGGCGAGCATTTCACGCCACGAGGCAGTACCGGACTGCCGGTTCGCAGAGTCCACTGCTCCACCGAAGAGGCGCTAGATGTCGCAGGAGACTGCGTAGACGCACTTATTGATGAGGGTTGGGCAAACAACCAGATTGCCCTTCTAACGACAAAGGAAAGGCACCCGGTTCATCTGGACTACTTCAGCCGTGGCGCCACCGATGAGTATTGGCGTGAGTTTCATGCGGGTGAGGCGGAATTTTACGGCCATGTCCTGGGCTTCAAAGGACTTGAACGATCCGTCGTCGTCCTCTGTGTGAACGGCTTCAAGGACATGGCGCGAGCCACCGAACAGCTGTACGTCGGGTTGTCCCGGGCACGGAGCTTGCTGGTCGTCGTGGGTGATTCCGAGCTTCTGGAAGAAGCGGGCGGACGGGAGCTTAGGCACTCCCTTGCGCGCGCTGACGCTTGGGACTACTCGCTGGCGGTGCACGGATGAGCATCGCAAGCAATATTGTCCGGGCCTTCAATTAGCCTTCAGTAAGAAAACACGACACAGTCCGATGGGGGATGAAATGCCGGAGTTGGTCGACGCGGAGTCGAACGGAATGAAAGATCGGGCTCAGAGGCCTCTCCACACTAACCAAGTCTCAGTTTCCACATCGTATGATTACGCCTTCTTATACAGCTGGCAGCAAGAGGCCCTCAAGGCCTGGCATTCCAACGCCCGCCGCGGCGTTATTGAGGCCGTCACTGGTGCCGGCAAGACAAGAGTAGGAATCGCCGCAGCTTTCGAGGCGATTCGGCAGGGCATAAAAGTGCTGATTCTTGTGCCCACCGCTGAACTTCAGCGCCAGTGGTTGTCCTCCCTTAGGCGTGACCTCCCTGCCGCCCGACGAGGCGCTCTTGGCGATGGTCGAACCGACACCTTGGACGACGTTGATGTCCTCGTCGCCATCGTGCATTCGGCTTCCAATCGAATGACGCTGCGTAGTCATAAGGCCGGTTTGATCATCGCCGATGAATGCCACCGGTACGCCGCCCCTATGTTCACCGGAGCGCTGCAGGAAGGCTACGCGTGGCGTCTAGGGCTGACGGCAACCTACGAACGTGCTGACGGCGAGCACCAGAATCTGCTGACTCCATACTTTGGCGGGGTCGTCTACAACCTCTGGTACGACCGCGCACTTGCTGACGAGGTCATTGCCCCCTTCGATATCGCGCTTGTAGGTGTGGAACTGACTCCAGCCGAACAGGTCAACTACGACGACCTTTCAAACACCATATCCGAAACCTCCAGACATCTCGAATCGTATGCCGGTATCCCCCGCCGACCATTTCACAGGTTCGTTGCGGCTGTCGCCTCATTGGCCGCGTCAGAGTCCCCGAGCCGTGAGGCTACTCTCGCGCGGAAGTACATGCGGGCCATGGCGTCCAGGCTAACCCTTTTGGCAGATGCCAAGACCAAGTATCACGCGCTCGCTGCCATCAAGGAGATCGTTGACTCCTCAAACGGCACACTCGTTTTCACTCAAACACAGGATTCCGCAAAGCGTGCTCAGGAGCTTTATACGGCCTTGGGCTCGACGGCATCTGCGCTGTTCAGCGGAATGGCAAAGGAGGACCGGCGTCAGGGGATGGATGACTTCCGCAGCGGAGCCTCTCAGATTCTTGCAGCACCACGACTCCTGGACGAAGGCATCGATGTCCCCGAAGCGGACCTGGGCATTATACTCGCCGCAAATCGAAGTCAACGTCAAATGGTGCAGCGGCTCGGCCGTGTCATCCGCAAGAAGGCAAATAGTCGCGCCGGCCGACTCGTCGTCCTCTATTCAAAGGGCACCGTGGAAGACCCTGACATTCAGGGGGAAGAGTTCCTAGGTAAAGTCCTGCCGTACGCTCATCGCGTCGGGTTCTTCGACATCAAGAGCGAACTTGACCAGCTGAAAGACTTCCTTCGCCTCCGGGTCCCAGTGTCGCCTCCGCTTGCTTCCGAGAGCCCGGCAGTTTCTGAGCCACAGACTTCTGTGGCAGAAACTACATCAACCGTCTCCGCCGTCCCCGAGGAGGCCGAATCAGATGCACCCACTGAATTCGACCTTCAAGATGACGGTTGGCAAGAAGGACTCGGAGACATCTCGGGCTACAGCGACGACAGCGTCGCGGACTACCTAAAGCGAGCCTCGCAAGCAGATTTGCTTACAGCTCAGCAGGAAGTTGAACTCGCACGCGAAATCGAAGCCGGCCTCTATGCTCAGCACTTGCTACGTGACGCGGCGTGGCGTAGCAGGAAGCTCTCCCGCGAACTTAGTCAAGTAGCACAACTCGGGGAGCACGCCATGCACTCCCTCATCAGCGCCAACCTTCGTCTGGTTGTATCCATAGCAAAGCGGTACACCGGACAAGGAATGGACTTCCTCGATCTGATTCAGGAGGGAAATATTGGGCTTCATCGTGCAGTGTGCAAGTTCGACTACACGCTCGGCTACAAATTCTCTACGTATGCCACGTGGTGGATTCGCCAAGCAATTACGCGGGCGTTGGCGGATCAGGGGCGTCTCATCAGGCTTCCAGTACACATTGTGGAGCAGGTCAATAAGCTCCATGGGGTCCTTCGGGAAGCAGACCACTCCGGAATTACGCACGGCGTCCAGGAGCTTGCCAGGCTTTCGGATAGCACCGTCGAAAAAGTGGAACACCTTCTCGCCGTGTCGAGATCAGTTCTGTCCTTGGACTTTCTTGTCCCGGACGGAAGAGGCGGTATGGAATGCCTCTCTAACCAGCTCATCGATCCTTATCCGCTTGACGTTGATGAGGTTGTTGCCGCAGAGCAGTTAACGGCCGAGATTCATGCGGTCCTAGATACGCTGACGGAGCGCGAAGCTGGAGTGATCGCCCTGCGCTTCGGGCTCACGGACGGTGAACAGAAAACGCTGGATGCCATAGGGCAAAATTACGGCGTTACCCGAGAACGAATCCGCCAGATTGAGGCCAAGACTTTGGTGCTCCTTAGAGACCCTGAGCGCTGTCGGCACCTCAGCGAACACTACTACGGTGGGGTCACAGTTCCAGTCGAAGATTCCGCATCCGCCTGACCGCGAAGACCAAAAGGAATAACCATGACATTGCCGAAAATCCTCTCACAGAGCAAAATCGATGAAGCGGCTGCACTCGTCGGAGAGTATTACACGAAGCTTTACCGTAACGATCTCCCGCAGACCGGGAGCCGATTCGACGATTGGGCGGGTGGGGGCGACAAAAGAGAAGTCGCGCATGTCATCACTGCAGACGACGTCCTCGCTGTTTCGTTTCTATCTGTACACGTGACCGCGAGAGCTGCAATTGGACTCATCGAAACCCACGCCGATGAGGTTGCAGAGCTCCTGGAACGGATACCTACGGATTTGGATCTATCCGCTGTTGCCCCTCACGAGTATGCCGAAGTCCTGGGCTCGCAGAGTCCGGCGAATCAACTATGGCGTCTGCTACGTGGCAGTGACAGTTACCGTTGGGGCGTCGGGCCCACCACGGCGAGCAAGATAATGGCCCGGAAGCGCCCTCGCCTCATGCCTATCTACGATTCTGTAGTGGGACCACTCATGGGCCTGAACAACAGCGATACTCAATGGCGGACGTGGCATGCTGCTCTGACGGATGGAGGCGGGCTCCCTGAGCGGCTTACGGCAATACGGGAGAAGTCCGGAATCGTCCTGCCAATTTCCCGACTGCGCACCATGGACGTTGTGCTTTGGATGCACGGCAAGAAGCTCGGCATGATCGTTCAGGAGGACGAGGACGTCAGTTCATAGGAGAACAGCCCCGGGTCCTTCTGTGGTTCTGACCTGCGCCAAGTAAGACGCCGCAACCGACCGCGCAGTCGACCATTTACCCCGGAAATCACCTCAGCATGCACCCTTTTCGCGGGAGCTCGGACTTGCTTTCCGGCGCCCCCTGCACCAAACCCACCGCCCCCAGCACCAGCACCGCGCCCACAATCTGCCACCCCGACAACGCTGAGGTACGCAAACCCCGCCAAGTTAGGCAAAGTAACCGACCCCGGCAGCCCCTCAACCACCAAGGTCACCGGCAGGAGCATGACTCCACCCATCGCTAACTGCAGGCCGGTAAATCCAAGCAGCCCCACGCCGTCGGGCCTTCCCCAGCGCACCGGCCATCCCAGAAAGCACACCCACAAAAGTCAACGATGCGTCGGACCGCAGGACGAGCAAGCTAACACCCGCCGCACCCCCCACGCAGGCAACCACGTGCACAAGGCGAATCCTCTCCCCAGCAACAGCACCCCAAGGAAGAGCACGAACAGCGGCTGAATGGACATTACGAGTGCAGCGAGCCCACCCGGCAGCTGATACGCGGTGAAGAACAGGAGAAAGAAGAACAGGCCAATGTATGACCAATCGTGTGGACCGACTCGTCAACCGCGGGCTGGTTCATCGTGAGACCAACCCGGACAACCGCAGGCAACTACTGATCAGCCTCACCCCTGAGGGACTGGCCCTGGTGGATGAGGTGGTGGAGCACCACGTAGAGAACCAACACAAGATGCTCGAAGGACTCTCCAAGACAGAGCGGACACAGCTCGCCAACCTCTTGCGCAAGTTCCTGCTGACAAACGACGACGGCGAACCCTCCTAAGCGGGCACCTGCAAGGATGAGGCGTGGACACTTCCTCTAATCAGCTGGTGATCGCCATCGGGAAAGCGCTGGGCGGTGGGCAAGCAAGCGCCTATAACGGCACAGTTTTCTGCCAAGGCCACAACCATCAGAAGAGCTACTCCGTCTCGGTGCACCCGAGGGCCTTCATGTGGTCTGCCAAGGAGTTGCCGGACGGACGCTCCCGAACCGTCGACCCCCGAGAACTCATCATCCAGACCGACGGCGTAGATGATCCCTACACTCTCTCCATTGAGCGCATCCCGTTTTCCTTTCCTGAAGCAGTCCAGCTCTCCTTCCCTCTTTCCCTGCCCGTCTGGGGCCGAGACCTGGACGACTATCACCCGGTCGCTTCCGAAGTACACGGCACGGACACAACACTCCTGCTGGGGAACAGCATGGACCCCACGATCTTTGGGTCCTTCACCTTTGACACGGCCAGTGGGATCGTGAGAACGCTATTCACGCCGACGACGGCACTGAAACTGGAGCGCGAGCTCCCTCCGGAGAACGGAAAGCGCGACTTCGGCTTCGTGGCTGGCCAAGGGGACCCCGATTTGCAAAATCGCCCTCGCCCCAATGAAGACACCCATTGACAAAGAGATGGCCCGCAGACGTCAGTCCACAGGCCATCATCAATCAGGCTCGCGAGGCTCCGGGCTGGATTCCCTACGCTTGTCCCGCCGCAACACATAAACGCCGTAGCAACCGAACCCCAGCATGAGAACCGCGGCACCGGCACGCCACCACACGAACGGCTGCCACAGCGCGAAATTGACGGCCAGAAGAAAAAACGCCACAACCTGAAATGGATGTGGAATTTTGCTCACTGCTCCTCCTGCCATTGAAGAAAGGTCTTGCTGATGCGATTCCGAATCATGACTGCCCCTAGCGAAGAACCATCTTGCTTTGACTCGCACAGTCTGCGCCACGAATCCGGGACTAGGTGCCGAAAACCGCCAAACTAGGTGCCGCTTGAACAGAAATAGGTGCCAAAAACCCTAAAAATGAGTGACCGCCAGTCTCGCCTAGGTGCCGGCCCGTCCTCGACAGCTTCCGAGAAGAACCTCTGACGGCGGACGTGCTCACCGGGCGCCTGACGCTAAGCCGTTCTAGCTCGTCAGAAAACACCGGCTGGCCCGGCTTCCTCGCCCTTATCGATCAGGTCTTGCTCAGCGTCAGCTAAGCAGTCGGCACCAAAGTCACCCTCCGCCGTCGTAATTCCGGTTAAAGCACGACGGCGGCTGGCCGGCTGGCGTACAAAATCTCGGCTGCGTGGAGGGACGCCGAATTTGGCCACGCATCCGCATCGGAGCACCTAGTCGGTCGTCGGGAGCACTCATTTTTGGTGTTTTCAGCACCTAGACAGGCCCGAAACAGCACCTAGATGGGCCCTTCCGGGCCTGTGTGTGCTTTTCGTGGTGCAGTGTGGAGGCCGTGGGGCTTCGTTCGGTAACCTTCCCGGTTTGTGACTAAGCCGTCACAAAGCACGTGTTTCTTGTTAGTGCATCGACTGGACATAACAAGCCGTGTTCACCATGCTGTTAAAGTGCTCCGGCACAACCGTCTACCTTTGGGGGAACCAATGGCCATCTTTGACATGGGAGCCGAAACACTCGGGAACCTGAACAAACAAACCGACGCGTCCCACCAGGACCTCGGCGCCCTCGTCCGGCGTTTCGTGGACGCCGTCACCCCGCTCGAAGGAAAATTCAGCGGCGCGGGCAAAGCCGCGTTCGACTCCTTCAAAAACCGGTCCGACCTCGTCGCCTCCGAACTGAACACCGCCCTGGCCGGCATCGTGACCGGCCAGTCCGGGATGAACACCGCCTTCACCCAAGGAGACCTGGCAGCCTCGGACAACGCACGCCGCTCCGAAGGGGCCGCGAACTTCGACGCCGCACGATTCCAAGGACGGGCCTAAACCATGACCACCAACCGCATCGCCTACGACACCAACGTCTCCGCCCAGGTCCAATCCGACATCCAAGCCCTCGCCGTGCACCTCGAAACCCTCATCGCCGCCCGGCAAACCGACGTGAACCAGGCCATGGCAGACTTCCGCGCCGACGGCGTCGACACCGAATACCAGGCAGTCGAAACCCGCTGGACCTCAGCCGCCGACGAAGTCAAAGCCATCATCGCCCTGGTCCGCACCACCCTGGGCACCAACGACGACACCGCCACCACCGCCGCGACCTCTGCCCGCAACGCCGTGCAGAGCATCGGCTAACCCGCCAGCAACCAGAGACAAGGTGACTGGTATGGCTGTGTGGAACATAGACGTGGCTGCCGCGACTTCGACCATCAAGGCAACCGCAACCCAGGTGGAGGGCGTCCAGCCCTGTCTTGAAGGCATGGGCAAGGCCTTGGAACAGGCCGCGGCCGCGCTTCCCGGCGACGCGGCTGTGGTCCTTGCTGCGCTGAACGATGTGGTGGTCCTCGGACTCACGCCGTCGGCAAATGAGGTGGTGAGCCGCTCGGAAAACGTCATCACGGCCACCGCCCATGCCCTGAACTTCTATCAACAAGGTGACCTGACCATGGCCACCGCGGCACAACGGAGCGCAGGCCAAGTGGACCACGGCGCCGTGGCTGCCTCCCATGGCGGCCCCGCGAAGAACTTAAGGGACTAAGAACATGTCGAATAGTTCGGACGTTGGCCCCTGCGGGTTGAATCCCACCGGCGGGTTCGCACTACCCGACGTTGACGCCCTGGACGCTGCGGCAAAGTCGCTGAGGCAGCACGCCGATGACTTCCTCTCCGGGGTATCGACCTCGACGGCGGTATGGCGTGGCTTGTCGTCCTCCTACTCCTCGGACGAGTCCCACACCGTGCTCGCCGCGTTCGGCACCATCATGCCCTCAGCCCAGCGCGTGCAGGGCACGGCAGTGTCGACCTCTGCCGCCTTGACGGCTTTTTCCTCCACGTGCCGGGACTTGAAGCTACGCCTCGAGGCCTACGCCCGGAAGGTTCATGCACTAAACGCTAACATCGGCGCCTTTCCGACGTCGGTGGAGAAAGTCAGCGTTGTCAAAGACGAAGTGATCAAGACGCGCGTGAGTCAGCATTGGTCCGGCGAAGCCGACCTCACCGCCCGCCACGACACGCTCGCCGCCGAGGTCAAAGCCATTCATGACGATTATCTCGCAGCGCAGAACGAGTGCGCAGGGGCACTGTCGTCTGTCTCCGGGGGTGAGATGTACTACGCCTCACGGCCTACCGGTCCTGACCTCAAATCCGGGAACCCGGTGGACGACGCCCTCTGGAACGCCGGGACCTTACTGGGAATAGAACACCCTCAGGAAGAACAACCCTGGGGCAAATCAACAGTCCCCTACCGCCCGAACGGGACCTTGGGACTGCTGCAGGGGTTCGCTGCCGGAGCCATCGAACTCATCGACGGCGTCTGGTCACTCACCGTGACGGATAATGACCTCAAAAGACAGCAGGCGCTAGCCGGGCTAGGCGCCACCGTAGGAGCGCTCAGCACACTGGCCGTGACGCCCTTGTCCCTCTGGGACGAACAACGAAAGCAACGCGAAGCCCCAGACGTCCAAAAAGCTTTGGACCTGTTCGGATCCATGGGGCCTGCGTTCATCCATGCCGATGAGGCCGACACCAACGCCAACTGGGCCGCCGGCGCCACAGTCTTCAACATCGCCAGCATCGCCGCTTCCTACGGTGCGGGCGCGGCCGTGAAATCCGGGGCGTTGGCCAGCAAAGCCGGGTCCCTTGCCGAACGTCTCAGCGTTGCCACCGTGCAGAGAACAGGCCTCGGGAATCTCTCGGCCATGCTCGGCACCACCGCGAATGGCCTCAACACGACCGCAGTGTTCCTGGCCAAACCCGGCTCCCTCACCCTGAAGATCTCTGATATCCTCATGCCAAACACCACCGCCAAAGTCATCAACACCACAGCCCAGGCCCGCCACGCGGCCTGGACCGCGGTCGGCAGCGTCAAAGCGGCAACCCTGCAAAACATAACCGGCGCCAAACATGCGGCGGCAAGCGAGCTTGAACACCTCGCCAGCGGAGTCCGCGCAGCAGAGGCAACCATTTCGGGTCCGTTCATCCCGCACCCCAGCGGCGTCATGACCCGCACCACCATCGACACCGGTTTTCCCGACCGGCTCGACAACACCGCCGCCGGTATCCGCCAAAACAATCCACCGGCCTTCACGCCGCCCAAGGCCCCCGCCGCTGACACATCAGTACCCACAGCTGCCACGACCATGGCCGAACGCTTTCCGAAACCGGACAACGTTACCAACACTGTCGTCTATAGGCACGGCGACAGCGCCTTCCCGATCCACCGCAAAGAGAACTTCGCCGCACGCACCACACTCAAACCAAACACCGAATACATCATCGAACACCGCGCAGTGATGAGGGACAGCACCGGTGCGCTCAAGGAAAACACCATAGAGAAGTACTACACCGATGACACCGGCACAGTAACCCGGGTAGACACATACGCCGGCGTTAGGGGCGCTTGGTCCCCTGAACTGAACAAACCAATGCCCAACGTCACCTACAACGTCGTCGCCCAGGTCGATGGCGGACTGCAGAACACGTTCACACTCAAGATGGACAGCAACGGGCACCTCGAATCAGCCAAAGGCCACATCGTCTCCACCCTCGTCGGCGACGCGAACCGCAACGGATGGCAACAACGCAAAGCCGGCTGGCTCGGAGGCCCCGGCTACGACGGCGGCCACGCAGGCCCCTCCTTCTTAGGATTCATCGGCGAACGCGGAGGCCTATTTCCCCAGCACGAATGGCAGAACCGCAAGGCGGGCGATCCGAACGATCAGTTCAATTTCCACGATTCAGAGATGCTGGCCATTGATAGAGTCAAGAAAGATCTGTTGGCTGGTAGAGCCGTCGACTTGCACTGGTCAATGGAACTTCTGCCACCAGTGCGGCCAGCGCTGCCAGGAAGCTTCCGCTTGAAGTATTATTTCGGCACAGAAAGACCATACGATCAAATATTCAGTAATATCCCCTACGAAAAATAGGCTTCAATGGGCACTTTTGACTTGAATACAGAACCCTTTGTTGAACTCGGATTGCAGCGTCTATCTGGCGAAGCGTTCGGTCCACAGGGCTTTGCTCAGGGCACTGACGAGGTCGTTCACGTATTGATCCATCGCAGAACGAGCACATTCGGGTACGGTCATATGGTTTCCGGCGAGAATCTCATCTACACCGGGCGGTCAGACGCCGATAGGTTCTCCTATGACGGCTTAAACATCTGGCTCGATGAATGCCGATTCCTGGCGTATTCACCGGGCATTGGAACGTGGACAACGGCCGTCGTCCACGTCTTTCCAGATCGGCCCGGACGTCTCGATCTGTACGATGAAGAGCATTTGGAGAGAGATGCCCAGGGGAATTGGCCGCCCGGTGGACAGCCCGCCGGGGCCCAAACGTGGGCCCAGCAACTTCTCGCTTTCCCGCGACTCCTCAACAATATCCCGGGGTGGATGCTCGCGACCTTGCAGACTGAAGGAGTTACCCCTCCGGTATACAACCCCGAGTTTAGGTCGGTGGACTGGAACAACCGCCGCCGACCAGTCACTGACAGGGGAACCGACTTTGCAGCCGAACCGACCGTCATCGATCCCTCCCTCGAGCCAGGCGTCTTTACTAAAATCAGCAAAAGGCTCTTTGGCGGTTAAGTCCACAAGCGATGAAGAATTGTTTTGATGTGGAGATGAAGGCAGTTGACCTCTTACGACCTATCCGGCGCATCATTGGTCAGTCGGGGATTGACGAGACTTCAGCAGGAGGCGTTCGGGCCATCAGGGTTTGCCGTCGGAATGGCTTCGGCCTCGGCCACACTTGTTCATCACGTCTTGGGCACGTCGTGGCATGGATCAATGCAGGCAGATTCAGGCATGAGCTTCATGGCCGGCGAACGTCGCTTCTCCCGCGAGGCTTGGAACGATTGGTTGGAAGAGTGCCGCTTACTGGCCTACCGCCGCGGTGCTGGAACCTGGACAACAGCTGAAGTAGCAATCTTTCCTGACCGCCCTGGCCAACTGCAACTATTCGACGAGGAGCGTCTCGAACGCGACCCCGACGGGGATTGGTACCCCGGCGAACACCCATCGGATGCCAATGTGTGGGCAGAGGAACTCCTCCACTTTCCTCGGACGGCAGACAACATCCCGGAGTGGATGTGGAATATCTTCAGGGCCGAGGACTTGACTCCGCCGATTTACAACCCGGAGCTCCAGTCCGTGGACTGGAAGAACCGCCGCCGGCCCGTCACCGACAAAGGAACCGACTTTTCGGTTGAACCAGCGGTCATCGACCCCTCGCTGGAGCCCGGTGTCTTCTCCAAAATCAGCAAGAAGCTCTTCGGAGCATAAACGACCGAGACCGGTCAGCGCTCTTAGGCCAACTACAGCCAGTCGGAAGTCTTGTCACCCTCCAGGCCCTGCCGCCGTCGTCGACCCATAAGTCCTTCCAACGGCCAGCCGCGGTGTGCGCGTCCCCTACCCCGCCATGATGAAGGACGCCACCGGCGGCCACGACGCCAACACGTTGGAGAAGTTCTACACCGACGAAAACGGCACGGTGACCATCGTCAACACCTACGCAGGAGTCAGAGGCGCCTGGTCCGTGGAGCTGAACAAGCCCATGCCCAACGTCACCTACAACGTCGTCGCCCAGGTTGATGGCGGGTTGCAGAACACGTTCACGCTCAAAATGGACAGCAACGGGCACCTCGAATCAGCCAAAGGCCACATCGTCTCCACCCTCGTCGGGGACGCGAACCGAAACGGCTATCAGCAACGCAAGGCTGGCTGGCTTGGCGGCCCCGGCTACGAAGGCGGCCACGCAGCACCATCCTTCTTTGGATTCATAGGTGAACGCGGCGGATTCTTCCCCCAGCACGAATGGCAGGACCGCAAAGCAGGGACACCCAACGAAATCGACGAGGCGAACAATTTTCACGACACGGAGATGGAAGTCATCAAGAAAGCCAAGACGACCTTGCAGAGTGGCGCCCCATTAGATCTACGGTGGGAAATGAAACTGGAGCCCGGGTCAAAGCCAGGCATGCCGCGGACCCTCAAGTTGCTGTACTCCTTTGACGACGAGCTTTCTGTGGCAAAGGAATTCAACAACCTTCGAAGTAGGCAGATAGGGTGAATCAGTGACAGCTGTGGATTTGAACGACAACATTTTCGTAATTGAAGGTCTTCAAAGACTCGCTGACGAAGCTTTCAATCCGGAGGGGTTTGCGCACGGCACGGACGAAGTGGTTCATATTCTGGTCAATCAAGGATCAGGAACCTTCGGTTATGGACACAAGGTTGTCGGAGGCAGAAGAATCCACAAGGGGCGTAGTTTTGATGATGACTTTTCTCACGATGCGCTAAACAACTGGCTTCGTGAGTGCAGGGCTCTCTCCTACTCCCCGGGATACGGAACGTGGACAACGGCCGAGGTACACGTCTTTTGCGACAGGCCGGGGAGATTGGTCGTTTTCGATGAAGAACGCCTACCGCGAATGAAGGATGGTGGGTGGTATCCGGGAGGCAAACCTGCCGGCGCATCTTCATGGTCCCAGCAACTCTTTGCATATCCGCGGACCGTTAACAACATCCCCCCATGGCTGTGGGAAATCTTCCGGGCTGAAGACGTGACTCCGCCGATCTATAACCCTGAGTTCAAGTCTGTTGACTGGAAGAACCGCCGCCAACACGTCACTAATAGGGGAACAGATTTTTCGGTTGAACCAACGGTCATCGACCCCTCGCTGGAGCCGGGCATTTTCGCCAAAATCAGCAAGAAGCTGTTCGGAGCATAGACGACCGAGACCGGTCAGCGGTGTTAGGCCACTGCAGCCAGTCGAAAGTCCTCCCACGTCCAAACCCTGCCCGCCGCCGTCGAACCTTAGATCCTGATGAAAGACGCGTGTGCGCATCCTCTGGCCCCCAGCTGAAGGGACGCCACCGGTGGCCACGACGCCAACACCTCGGAGAAGTACTACACCGATGACACCGGCACAGTCACCCGGGTAGACACCTACGCCGGCGTTAGGGGCGCTTGGTCCCCTGAACTGAACAAACCAATGGCCAACGTCACCTATAACGCCGTCGCCCAGGTTGATGGCGGGTTGCAGAACACGTTCACGCTCAAAATGGACAGTAACGGGCACCTCGAATCAGCCAAAGGACACATCGTCTCCACCCTGGTCGGCGACGCGAACCGCAACGGATGGCAACAACGCAAAGCCGGCTGGCTTGGAGGCCCCGGCTACGACGGCGGCCACGCAGGCCCTTCCTTCTTAGGATTCATCGGCGAACGCGGAGGCCTATTTCCCCAGCACGAATGGCAGAACCGGAAGGCAGGGACACCCAACGAAATCGTCGAGGTAAACAACTTTCACGACACCGAAATGGAAGTCATCAACAAGGTCAAACGTGACCTGACTGAGGGGAAACCGATAGATCTTACTTGGGAGATGACTCTTACGAGAAACAACCTCTCAGCCGTTCCTCCGACCGTCAAATTGGAATATTCTTTCGGGTCAATGGGCCCAGTCATTGCAAGATTCAATAATCTGAAGATAAGCGAGTAGCTTTGGAAAGCGTGACCACCTTTGATCTGACCCAGGACCCTTGGGTAGAAAGCGGACTGAACCGACTCCACGACGAGGCTTTCGGAGATTCAGGCTTCGCTCACGGTGCCAGTGAACTGGTCGATGTCCTCGTGCACAGAACCAGCGGCACATTCTGGCGCGGGCAGATGTACCACGACGGTGTGCGCGTCCCCCGTGGAAGCGATTCACACTTCTCGGACGAGTCCTTGGCAACGTGGCTAGATGAGTGCCATGTCCGAGCCTATAAGCGAGGCATGGGCACATGGACGACGGCCGAGGTTCACGTTTACCCGGACAGGCCAGGAAGGCTTGATCTTTTTGAAGAGGAGCTTCTGGAGAGAATGCCAGACGGGCATTGGTACCCTGGAGCACGACCGTCCGGGGCAGGAGCCTGGGCGCAACAGCTTCTCGCGTTTCCTCGGTCGAGAGACAATATTCCCGCGTGGATGTGGGACATTTTTCGAGCCGAACAGATGACTCCTCCCCTTTACAACCCGGAGTTCCAGTCCGTGGATTGGAAGAACCGCCGTCGGCCCGTCACTGACAAAGGAACCGACTTTTCGGTTGAACCAACGGTCATCGACCCCTCGCTGGAGCCGGGCATTTTCGCCAAAATCAGCAAGAAGCTGTTCGGAGCATAGACGACCGAGACCGGTCAGCGGTGTTAGGCCACTGCAGCCAGTCGAAAGTCCTGCCACCTCCAAACCCTGCCCGCCGCCGTCGAACCTCAGATCCTGAGGAAGATGAAGGTCATCGCCGAGGCTAGGCAACGCCTAGCGGCAGGGAAAGGTATCGATCTGGACCGGAAGATTACGTTGATGCCTGGAAGCATGCAGACACTCACAGTGGACGTAAATGTCGCTCCGATGAAGGGCTAGTTTTGATTCACAATGAGGAGTCCAACGTGGCAGAAATCTATTCGGCGGCTCTCTTCGACTCCGCTCTGGACGATATAGACCTCGACCTACAGTTGGGCGGTCGGGAGGCGGGACCACCAGATATCGCAACTAGGATTTTGGCAACCTTAGAGATTCTTGAGCGACTGGATCCTCGCCCAATGGAGTGGGTCGGGATTCCGCGAAGTGGTGGGGCAACCCTCGAACATGAAAAAGTAGGACGCACCATTGAGGAACTGGGCACTCTTGTTATGGCTGGCGCCCGAAAGGATGATGCGGAGCGCTTTCACCCAAGTTGGGGTTACTTCGTACAACTAATTTCCTTTCTGAAGGGGTCGGATCGAGCTGTGAGCCCCTTCCACGCTGCAGTCAGCGACGGAGCCCACGCCGGATTTTCAAGCGATTCGTTTTCCTTAACTTTTGCAAACGCGCTCATATCTGGCCGCGAAGCGGTCGTTAGCAGCTTCAGTGCGCTGATAGAAGTGTGGCAGCCCACGCGAGGCGGAGTCTTCGGCTACGAAGTTAGCCGATTACACCGAGGGGAACCCGCATGGTATCCACCCGTTGGAGTTCTGACGTACTTTGCAGAAGACAGCGGATACGTCTTACCCGATAACCCCCTGGTTGAACTGCGACGGTTACGAAGTGGCGTGATGGCAATACTGAACGACTGGACCTTGGATGCCGTCCTCGCGTACGGCGAGGCTTTCAGGGCTGTCAACGATGGCATCCCCCGCAGAGCTGCCGGGACCGGATAGAACTATGTTTCCGGCGGGGAGACTGATCAGAGAAGAGCGACACTGTGAAAGAAGACGGCCACACAATCGTTGATCCAGCTTTGGGTACGCTGAATCTCAGGCTCCAATTGGGTGTAAGGGCCGACTCGGCACATTTGATTGCTGCGACAATCCTTGCCAGCGTTTCGGTACTGGAGCTGCTCGATCCAAGGCCCATGGAATGGATCACGGTCACCAGAGCCGCTCCGGCCACCGCGGGAGGCGACTTCCTACCCGAAACATTGACGAAGCAACGTCACTGGTGGAATCCGGGGCCCGCAAGGATGATGCGGGCAAGTTCTATGAAGGCTCTGGTTACTTCGTTCAGTTAGTCTCTTTTCTAAACGGGACCGACCGCAGTGTGAGCCCCTTTCATGCATCGATTGCTGACGGATCGAGTGACGCCCCTTCCCACAACTCACTCAAGCTCACCTTCAAGCAGGCGATGATTCCGAGTCGAGAAACTTTCGTAGCCTGCTTGGTTGAACTTTTCGATCTATGGCCCCCTGAGATGGGTGGCCTCTTCAGCTCCGCGATAACCAGGAAAAACCGAGACCAGCCCATCTGGTACCCACCAGTTGGGGTTGTCACCTATTTCGCTTACGACAGCGGCTACGTCCTCCCAGAAGACCCACTAGTCGAACTGCGCCAGCTACCGAACGGCACCCTGGCGGTCCTCAAGATCTGGACCTTGGAGGCTGTCCAAAGATACGAAGCCGCATTCCGAGCGGTCAACAATGGCATCCCGAACGAGCGTTCGGCAGTTAGGAACCACATATGCGAAACACAGACTCTGACAACCTAGCCAATCAACACGACGGACTCCTCCAAGAGCAGGAGGCATTCGACAGGTTGGGCGTTCTACTCCACGGCTTGCTTGGGCCGGGCGATGAACGAATAGAACTCACTGCCAGCGTGACCACGTCCACCAACGAGCAGCATTTTTACATCTTCAACCCGAACGGTCGGTTCTCCTCACAGAATGGGCCCTTCAATGATCACGGCGGAACCTCTGAGGTATCGCGGGCCATTAAGGATCTCCGAGAAGCGTCCTACCGGGTCGGTTTAGGCACATAGTTCGGAGTTCACTTCGTTGTCACGGCATCTGGGAACGCCACCGCCAACTACAACTTCGATCACGAGCCAGAATGGGATTTCCCAGTGGCTCCCGCCGTGTATGTCAGGGATCAGCTGAAGTATCCGCGAGATGAGCACAAGCAGCCGGAGTGGCTTAAGCGGAAACTCCACGAGGGCAGCTCGAACTGAGCCGGCACCGAAGGACCTAGCCGCCCGCGATCTCCCGCAGCGTCTGCAAGTGCGCCGCCCACACGTCTCGTCCGGTACCCGTCAGGCTGGCCGATGTCCTGGGAAACTTCCCGGCGAAGCTCTTTTTGATCTTCACGAACTCGGCCTTCTCCAAAATCGAGAGCTGCTTGCTCAACACCGAATCGCTGACCTGAATGGCGTCCCTCAGGTCCTTGAAGTCCAACGACTCAGCCTTCGCGAGCGCAGCCATGATGGAGAACCGGACCGGTGAGTGGACGAGCTCGTTGAGCTTGTGACGCGGGTGTTCCGCCGGGGCGCTCATGCGCGCAGCTCACGGAAGGCAGCAGCAAGGCCAATGGCTGCCAGGGCAATGGCCGCGGGGATGTAGAACCAGAGGTTGCCGTCCCGGAAGAAGTAGGCGCCAACCACGAGCGCCACGACGTACAGCGCGAAGTACCCCAGAAGAGACGTCAGGAACCGTTTGGTGAAGCCGACCTTGGTGGACCGTTGGAACATTGGCCAGATGCTCGCGGTAATTGCGCCCCAGGCTCCCACAGAACAGGCCAACAATGCCGCGCCGTAGCCGCCGACCAGAACGATGTGCATCCCGATCATCAGCAGCGAACCCATAATCGCGAGGCTGGTGAACATTACAGCCACCGGCCAAGCTGCCGCGTTGATGGAGGAGGCGCCCAGTGAATCGGCCCGTGCAAGGAGTTCCCGTGCTTCGGCTGCTGACATATTGCCGGTGGTCTCGTTCATGGTGTCCCCCAAGTTTGTGCGGATCGATACCCCCACCCTAAGAAAGTGCTTTCCAAGTTGTCAACTACTTTCCCATGGCAGTCGAGTTACCAACAACCCCGCCAACCCCGGTAAATTTAAACCCAAGAGTTTGACCCTCGGTGAGCAACACCACTCGCGCGCCTCACGAAAGCAGGATCATATGACCGTCTCTCCCCTCATCTGGGGTATCACCATCGTCGTCATTTTGGCGCTCTTGGCCTTTGACTACTTCTTCCACATCCGCAAGGCCCACGTCCCATCGCTCAAGGAAGCGGCCGTCTGGTCCTCCATTTACGTTGGACTCGCAATAGTTTTCGGCGTCCTGGTCCTGATTTTCGGCGGCGCCCAAATGGGGTCCGAGTACTTCGCCGGCTACATTACGGAGAAGGCCCTCTCGGTAGATAACCTGTTCGTGTTCCTCATCATCATGGCGAGCTTCAGGGTGCCACGTGAGGATCAGCAGAAGGTCCTCCTGTTCGGCATCGTGTTCTCCTTGATCGCCCGTACAGGTTTTATCTTCCTTGGCGCAGCACTCATCAACTCGTTCGCGTGGGTGTTCTACATCTTCGGACTGATCCTGCTCCTCACGGCTGGCAACCTGCTCAAGCCGGGCGACCACGGTGACGGCCAGGCAAACAACTTCATCATCCGGCTCGCCAAAAAGCTCTTCCACACCACGGACAAGTACGACGGAGACAAGCTCTTCACTGTGGTGAACGGCAAGCGCGCCCTGACTCCCATGCTCCTTGTAATGGTGGCCATTGGCGGCACGGATATCCTCTTTGCGCTGGACTCCATTCCGGCAATTTTCGGCCTGACCCAAAATGTCTTCATCGTCTTTACAGCCACCGCGTTCTCACTAATGGGCTTGCGCCAGCTGTACTTCCTGATCGACGGACTGCTGGACCGCCTCATTTACCTCTCCTACGGTTTGGCGGCCATTCTCGCTTTCATCGGCGTCAAGCTGATCCTGCACGCCCTGCATGAGAACAACCTTCCATTCATCAACGACGGCGAGCACGTCAACGTCATTGAAATCACCACGGGCCTCTCGCTCAGCGTCATCATCGGCGTCCTGATCATCACCGTGGTGCTCTCCCTGATCAGCCCTGCGGGCAAGGCCCAGACGGCCATCAACAACGCCCGCCGTCACGCCGTCGATTATCTGGACCTCGACTACACCGCCGACGCCAACGAGCGCGAGCGTATCTACCGTGCCCTCACGGCTGAGGAAGCGCAGATTGTGCAGATGCCACTGAAGTACCGGAACAAGGCCAAGGACGTGGAGACCATCCGCGAGCAAGTGGCCGAGGCACACCGTCAGCACGAGGAATTCCTCAAACGGTAAGTCTCACCAAACGCTAAGGCTCACTACCAAGTCAGGCGCCCAGGAGCACGCTGATCTGATCCCGGATCTCGTCGCCAACCTGGGCGTCTGTCATGTCAATAGTCGCTGAGGACGCCATGCTGACGAACATGATGGCGGAGACGATCCGAGCCAGTTTCGCCGGGTCGCGGGCCAACAACTGACCGTCGCGGCCCAGCACTCCGGCAATGGCCTCTTCCGTACGCATCGTGAGGGACAACGCCTCTGCATGGTGAGGTTCGACAGGGTCACCGAAGACGATCTCCCGCAGGTAGGTTCGGCCGTTTTCGATCTGAACACGGTTGCACTCAATGATGGGCCGGATGATGGCCATCACCGCGTCCAGCACCGTGATTTCAGCGGCGGCCGCTTCGACTCCCGCGTCCAGCGCTTGGGCGTACTTGGCGTTGTGCACCAACAAAAGCAGCTCCGCCTTCGTCTTGGCATACAGGAACAAGGTTCCCGATCCGACGTCGGCCTTTTCCGCCACCTGCTGGGTGGTGACCTCATCCACTCCATACTGGGTGAAAAGTTCGCGTGCGGCCGCGGTGATGCGGTCAAGCTTCTCCTGCTTATTCCGCTCACGTCGGCCAAGTGTCTGGGGCGCAGGCTGCATTTAGCTACCGTATCAGCGGGCCGGCCGCATCAGCGGGCCGTCCGTATCAACGGCCCAGGAACTCGAGCGCTACCGGGACGAACCTGTCATGGAACTGGAAGATGCCACCGTGCCCGGAGTCCGGGTAGATGACCAGCTCGCTGCCCGGAATCCGGCGGTGCATGTCGCTGGAAAGCACCGAGGGCACCATGCGGTCGTTATCGCCGTTGGCGATGAGCGTCGGTTGGTTGATAACACCCAGATCGGCCGACGGCGACACTCCCCACCGCCTGATGGCTTTCAGTTGCGTCTGGAACGCCTTGAGCGAGATGGGTGCCTCGCGGTTGGTGGTCCGTTGGTTGAGCCGATTCATGAATGCCCTCGCAGCGGGTTTTCCGGCGGCGTTCCGGTTGAAGAACAGGAACTCCTTGGGGTCCTGCCGGGTGAGGGCGCCCCGAACTACGTCAAAGTACGTGGTTCCGATGATCTTCTGGATGCCCTCACCACCGGCAGGTCCCGTGCCAGCCAGGACGAGCTTGCGGACAAGGCCGGGGTGTTTGACCACCAGCGACTGGGCGATCATGCCGCCGAGCGAGAATCCAAAGAGATCCACTGCCGGATAGCCGAGGGCCTGAATAAAGGCGGCAGCATCATCCGCCATGGCTTCGATGCTGTCCGGAACGGACCCCGTGGTTGCACCGACTCCGCGGTTGCTGAAGGTGATCACGTGGTGTTTCTCAGCAATGGGGTCGATGATGTTCGGATCCCAGTTGTCCATGGTCCCGGCGAGGTGAATCAGGAAAACTACCGGAACCCCATCTTTAGGCCCCATTTCGCGGTATGCGTAGCTGACGCCGTTGGCTGTCAACGTCTTCGCGGGTGCCTGTAAATACGACTGCTGTTCACTGCTCATGATGTTCGTCCTGTCGGTATGGAGTGGTTAGAGATGGCTGACAACGGTCTTACCGCGGACGCCGCCGTTGTCGAGGGCCGCAAGTACATCGGCCGTCTGGTCAAAAGGCACCACACGTCCCAATACTGGCTTGATGTCACCGGCGTCGATGAGTGCTGCGATTTCCCTCAACTGGCCACCATTAGCGCGCATGAAGAGGAACTCGTACGTGACTCCCAGGCGGCGGGCTTTGCGCCGGATCCCCGAGCTGAGCAGGGTCATCAACCCCAGCAGAACCGGGTTTCCGCCCAGCTGTCGGGCGAAACCGGCATCCGGCGGGCCGGCGATGCCAATGGCCCGGCCACCCTTCTTCAGAACCTGCAGAGACCGCTCCAGGTTTTTGCCACCGAGGCTATCCAGGACGAGGTCATAGTCATGGAGAATCTCTGCGAAGTCCTCGGTCCGGTAGTCGATCACCACGTCCGCGCCAAGGTCCCGGACAAAGTCCTTGTTTCCGGCGCTGACAGTAGTGGCCACCGTCGCCTCGAGATACTTGGCCAGCTGGATGGCAATGGATCCCACTCCCCCGGCTCCAGCATGGATGAGTACCTTCTGCCCGGGGCCAACATTGCCCCGCTGCACCAGCGCTTGCCAGGCAGTCAATGCCACCAATGGAAGCGAGCCGGCCTCTTCCATGCTGATGGTGGCCGGTTTGATGGCAAGGTCTTCCTCGGCAACGGCCACCCGCTCCGCAAACGTGCCAATGCTGTCATTTCCGGGGCGTGCAAACACCTCGTCGCCGGGCTCGAAGGACTTAACCTTTGCCCCGACCTTCAGGACCACACCGGCAACGTCATGGCCCAGTATCTGCGGCAGTTTGTACGGGAGGATCTGCTTGAACTCCCCCAACCGAATTTTCTCGTCCAGCTGGTTGAGGCCTGCCGCGTGGACCTCCACCAGCACATCGTGGTCTCCGAGCACGGGCTCGGGGACGTCCTGCTGCTGAAGGGGTTCCTTGTACTGGCTGAGGACGAAGGCTTTCATGGGGGTTCTCCTGGACTGTATAACTGACTTAACTCAATTATGAGTGCACTCAGTAAATTAAGCAAGAGTTCTTCGCTGGATAATGGTCGGATGGGACAGCGGAGCGATGACGGCGTGAACGAACCATGGCGGACCAGCACACGGCTGCCACTCATCCTGGACGCCCTCCTGGGATCCGAAGAAGAGCCAGCCGTGCGCCAGTTGATCGATGCCTTCGGCGGGCCCGCGGCAAGAGCCAAGGATCAACTGGTGGGCGAACCCGCGTACCGATCGCGACGGCTGCAGTTCGCCTCGGGCGGCCAAATGATCATGCACGACGACGCCACGGTGGCGGTCGTGCTGCACGCAGCACCTACTGGTTTTGCACCTGGCGGGTTTCACCTGCCCTCATGGATCCCCGGCCTGGATAAGGACGCTACCCTCAGCGACCTCAAGGGAGCCCTCGATGCTCCCCGCGCTCCCGGAGGTATGGGCTTCGTACTGGACGGTGCCTACGTGGAACCCCGCTTCAAGAACAACCGCGGCTGGAACGAGCCCGGCAATCTTCTCAGCCTTAGTTTCAGGGCGGAGGCTCCGCAGCATGCCTGCCGCCCCGAGGATGACGATTGTCCAACATGCAGCGATCTCTTGGTTCGCGGAGCCCGCACCGGCGGGATGGACGTGGAACAAACCATCGCTGCACTCTCCTCAGCCGCAGCGGCGGGCCTGATCACTGAAAGCCCCAGCTGGGTCCCGCTCGCAGACCTCCAACAACTCCATGCGTCACAACTGATGGAACGGGTGGAGAGCCAGCTTAGCTGTTCGGCGTGCCTGCGAATCATCTGCCTGACGCTGCACCGCGAATCATCCCCGACGTTTGAATACACGGTGCTCAACGAAGCCCGGCAACGGCCACTCGAAGCGATTCCGCCGGTTGAGCAGTGGGGAGACCACCTGAGGATAGCCAAGGATCGCGATGCCATGCATTACGTAGACCACCAGCAGGGCTCATGGTTCCTGGTTGAACAGCAAGGATCTCTTTTTCTCGAAGCGAGGTACTGCATCAATACGATGGTGGACTCAACGGCCCTGCTTCGCCTGGACCAGGCCGAAACCGATGCCTATAGGACCGGTGGCCACGACTATCTCTCCGACCTCGCCAAGCGAATCGATAAGAGCGGCCCCCACACTGAGGAATCACCCTATTTTCGGAGAGACCTCTACCGTGGGCCTGACCGCGCCATGTTGTCCAAGAGCTTCGGGGCTGCCATTGTGAACCACACCTGGGCTGCGGAGCAGCGGCGCCGGAGCTGACGATACCGGGCCTTGTGGCGACCAGGGCCACGCCTCCCCTAGGCCGCGGGCTTCCGCCACATCACAGCCAGCACCAGCACCACAGCACTGAGCCCCAGCATCACCAGGACCATGATCCCCCAGTTGGCCTGATTCACGCCGGGGCCATAGAGCACGCCGATCAGGACAGTGGCGGTGATGGCCCCGAGGTAGCGGCATGTCTGGAAAATACCGGCAGCCACTCCCCTCTCTTCGGGCCGGGCCGAAACGTACAGGCCTTGGTTTGAGGCCGTACTCACCACGCCGTACGGAACACCCATCAAAGCGGTGAGCACGAACACCAGTGGCGCCCACAAGCTCAGGGTCAGGAACCCGAGCGTGCCTGCCGCAATGGTCAGGATCAACACCCCGGTGATCAGAACGGGTCGCACGCCGAACCGCTCAATGAACCGCACGGTCAGTGGCGTCACCACAACCGACAACGCCGCAAGGGGCAGCATCAGCAGGCCCACCACACCGGCGTCGTAATTCCCTGCCTCCTGCAGCAACTGCGGAAGGCCGAAGAACGCAAAGTAGTAGACGCCGCTGAACACCACAAACAGCAAGTACACCAACAGCAGCGGCCGGTTCCGGCCCAGCAGGCGGAGGTCCAGGAACGGAGGCTGGAATCGCAGCTCACGCCAGGCGAACAGCGCTCCGATCACCGTGGCCGCACCCAGTAGATACCAGCGGTAGCCGGGCAGCACGTTGAGCAGCGCCATCATGGCGAGCATGAGGGATACCACGAAGGCGAGGATGCCGGGGATGTCGGAATCGCGGATCAGCTGGCCGAGTTTGCCGGTCTCGCGCCCGGCATCTGCGGGCGCGGTCTGGCGGACAACAATCAACGCCAACAAAGCAATGGGAACGTTGATCGCGAACAGCGCCTGCCACCCGACTAGACTCACCAGCAACCCGCCCACGACGGGTCCGACGGCAGCGGCCGAAGTGTTGGCCATCTGGATCCGGCCGAGCGGCCGCGTGGACGGCAAGTTGGCCAGCCGGCTCAGTTCGGTGACCATCACGACGGCGGACGGGTACGCCGTCGCGGTCCCTACAGCCATGAGCGCGCGGGCCACACAGACCAGCGCGAAGTTGGGCAGGAACGGCGCGATCGCACACGTCACCGCCACCAACGCCATTCCGAACATAAACAGGCGCCGCGGGCCGAAGCGGTCAGCGAGCCGGCCCATCAGCGGTTGGCCGACCGCGGACGCGAGATAGAACGAGGTGATCACCCAGGTGACGGTGGCGACGTCGAGCTCGAAATGCTCCCGCAAGACCACCAACGCTACGGCGATCATGGACGAGTTCAACGGGTTCAGCGCCGTCCCGAGGCTCAGCGCAGCAATCGCAAGGCCGGGGCGTGGTTTGTTGGCGGTCACCCGTCCAAGTCTGCTCCATGGTTGCCTCGGGTCACGAACCCGGGTGACCACACCGGGTCACAGAGCGGACGCCTCCGCCCAAACTCTGGCCAACCATCCATGCCGGGTAGGGGCCAGGGGCTTAACCGAAGTTGCTCCGCCGCAGAGCATTCAGGCGGGCGTTGTACTCAGTATCGTCGATCTCACCGCGGGCAAACCTTTCCGCGAGAAGCTCCTCCGCTCCGCCCGTACGGTGCGGCCCGCCAGCGTACCTCCGGCTGCCGGCACCCATGGACCGGGCAAGAAAGACGATCGCTGTGATGATCGCTCCCCAAAACAGTATGAAACTCACAGCCATGAGTGCGTATCCCCAGACGCCCATGTTTCCGTCCCAATACATCATGGCTACTCCTTCAGACCAGCGGGCACGTCCGTGCTCCCGGCCTCCACTATCCCCCCGCAAGGAGCGGCGCGTCAGAGTCTTAAGTCCCCCGACGGCGGCAAACGTCGGAGGCGGCTACTCCTCGAAGTGCGTGGTGATCTTCCCGGACGAGACGGCAGAAATGATGGACTTGGCCAGGTGGCGCAGCTTGATGTTGCGGTTGCTGGACGCCGTGCGGAGGATGGTGAAGGCCTCCTCCTGGCTGCAGTGGTTCTGCGCCATGATGGCCCCCACAGCAAGGTCGATCACAGTGCGGGTCTGCATTGCTGCGGCAAGATCATTCCGGGCGTCGCTGAGCTGCGCGATCTTCAGGGCCAGGCGCAACGACTTGGAGGCGTGGGAGGCGAACTCCTCGGCACTCTCTACGTCGTCATCGCTGAACGCGTCCGGCTGCTCGGAGTAGAGGTTCAACGCTGCACGTGTATCGCCTTCAACCAGAAGGGGGACACTCAGGACGGATCGCAGGCCTTGGTGCGAAGCAGCCTGCACGTACTCGGGCCAACGATGTTCCTGGAGAAGATCCGGCACCATCACGGGGGTGAGCTTATCCATGGCAGTGAGGCAGGGACCATCAAAATCGTTTTGGAGTTCGTCCATTGCTCTGGCGCGATCATCACTGCTGGCAGTGGTGGCCGACTTCTTACGACGCAATACGGTGATGCCACAGAAGACGGGTTCCGGGCGCGAGAGGCTTTCGGCGGAGAAAGCCGCGAGCTCGCCGAGAAAAGCCTCGACGTCTTCGCTGCCAAGGACGAGATCCAAGAAAAAACCGTTCTTGAGAGCTTCCTGCTCGGGGCGGGGGTTGACCATGCACGTTCCTACTGACTGAAATGCGTCCCCAGCAGACAGCAAAGGAGCGAAAATTGCCGCCCTCTGCAAAACGGTCTGGCAATACCTTATCGCCCAACGATCACCGGTACAAAGTGCTGCACGGAACGGCTTGACCTGCGGATACGCGACTCCGGATATGGCATTTGTCAACTAAGGCAAGGGTTTCACGCGTCCCCAAAAGTAAGTAGGCTTACTAAAAGGATCTGAGATCCGTCATAAGGACTATTCGTACAAAGGAGTCATCAGATGGGCGTTGAAGACAGCATCCGTAAGGCCACCGAAAACGCTATGGAAGACCTGGCCGGGACCTCCAAGCCGGTGAATGATCAGCAGGTTCCAGCGCCCGGCGAGAAGGACGACGATATCCAGGTCCACTCCTCCATAAGCGAAGGCTCAAACGCCATCGACGAAGATCACTCCCCCAACACCAGGGCAAAGGGCCGCCACCGTGCGGATGGAGAACCCGACGGCGGAACCACCTCACCGAGGCCGGGAACCGACGGCGACACTCAGGGCCGCAAACCGAACGATGACACTCCTGTCGGCTCAAGTGACGCAGCGGGACCGGCCGGCCTGCCCAGTGGAGACCCCGATGACCTGCGCGCAGATCCCTCGGAAAGCGGGGGCGACCCCTCAACGAGCATGGGCCGCGGCTAGGAAGGCTCACCAGCTTGTACCGTCACGACCCACTTTAAACCTAAAAAGGCCATAATTCAGCCGAAAACGGTTGTTTTGCGGGTTCTCCGGGTTCAAAGAAGGTGAGGACGGTACAGCTCAAGGGCAGATAGGCTTCGGGAATGCTCCCCAACTCGACCGCCCGGCTGCGCTTCCGGGAGATGACCCTTGCCGATCTCGATCTGATGAGTTCCATGCTGGGTGATCCCGAGGTCATGACGTACTACCCGGCGCCTAAGTCGCGGGATGAATCAGCAGCCTGGATCAAGTGGAACCAGGACAACTACGCTCGCCACGGATACGGGTTGTGGATCGTAGAAACGCACGACGGCGAGTTCGTCGGCGACTGCGGGCTGACGTGGCAACACGTCAACGGGCGGGCTGAACTTGAGGTGGGCTACCACGTTCGTCGGGACGTGCAGGGGCGCGGATATGCTTCGGAGGCAGCATTGGCGTGCCGGGACTTCGCACGCGATGTCCTGGGGGTCCCCCTCCTTGTTGCGATCATTCACCCGGGCAACGTGGCTTCACGGAGGGTTGCTGAGCGGATGGGAATGCAGCAGCTCGAGGACGACATGGGTGGATCCTTGGTGCGGACCGTGATGGGCATCGAACTGAGGTAGCCGGGGGCTAGTCAGGTGTGCCGCTACCACTGACCTTGGCTGCTGGGAGGCCTAGGATCAGCCAAAACTGGTTGTTTTGCGGGCTTTCCGGGTTCAAAGAAGGTGGTGAAGCGCCAGCCACGGGCTGTGAAGCGCACTGGAGAGCTACCAGCTGAGGTCGGCGGCTCCGAGCGAGACGAAGCGTGGCGAGGTACGGTCCGGCGAATCAACCAGTTCCCTTAGTTCGCGAGCCGCCTGCCGTGGATCCTTCGAAACTACCGCCCAACCGGCCTCGGAAAATTCGTCTACTAACGACCTTCCGAGTCCACGGCCGGCACCCGTAATGACTGCCAGCCTTCCGTTGGGAATCATGCGAATCGGACGTCCGTATCCGGGTCCTTCCGGCTGTCCAGCATGTTGATGATCTTGCTCTCGAGTGCGGCAACGGTTGCCTCCGGCAGGACGATCAAGCCATCAAGTTCCTTCCGGGCCCGCTTATAGGCCGTTTGACGTTCGGCGGGAGTGGCGGCTGTGTCCTCTGCGATGCGCAGGAGCTTCCTCGCAGTCGCCAGTCGTTGGCGCTCCGGGCCGGTGAAGTTGCCGTCCTTGATGCGCCTTGCTTCCCGTTCGGCAACATCAAAAGCGAGTTCGTAGCTGTGGACAGCCGCCCGATACTCAGCCAGCCTGGCCGGCGTCGAAATTTCTTCAGGTGTGGCGGGACGTAAGCTGTCGGCTTCTTTCTTGGCCCGCAGGAACGCGACCGTGAGCGGTTCGCGGACGTCCGTCATGAGCGGGAAATCGATGAGGTTACCCACGTCCAGCTCGTACTCAAGCCACCTGTGGTTCACGGAATCGTGCGCAGCAATGAGCGAGACTACCTCTGCCTGGTTGGCTTCCTCGTGCACCGCCAGCTGGTTCTGCAGCTTCAACAACTCCACCTTGCGCCGGTGCCGCTCTTCGCTGGCTTTGGACCACGACCTCGCCCAGCCACCAGCCATCCCGCCGATAGGGAAAATGAGCCACCAGTAACTGCCAAGGAAGTCGAAGAGGGGTTCCACTGCTCCATCCTCCCACCGGCGCGGACCGGGTCTCAACAAGACTGGCCAAGTCGGGCAACCATATCCCGCTAGGCTTCCCTCATGGACCAGCGACTGCATTTCCTCACGTTCGCCACCAAGGATCTGGACGCCGCGCGCGCCTTCTATAAGGAAGGGCTTGGCTGGGATCCGGCCATGGACGTTCCCGGCGAGATCTTGTTCTTCCAGATTGCGCCGGGGCTGATGCTCGGCCTGTTCGACGCCGAAAAGTTCGATCAGGACCTCGGTGCCACTGCTCCTACACAGGGAGTCAGCGGTGTGACGCTCTCACACAACGTAGGCAGCCCGGCGGAGGTCGCCAGTACCATCGACGCCTTGATCGCGGCCGGGGCCACTGTGCTGAAACCCGCCCAGGCCGGCGCGTTTGGCGGAATTTTCCACGGACACGTCAAGGACCCCAACGGCATCGTCTGGGAGATCGCGCACAATCCCGGCTGGCGCATTAACGACGACGGCACGGTGGTTTTCGGATGAGCGCACTCCCGCCGACGGTCGCCGAC
The DNA here is from genome assembly GCF_011605365.1 of Paenarthrobacter sp. MSM-2-10-13. NCBI lineage: Bacteria > Bacillati > Actinomycetota > Actinomycetes > Micrococcales > Micrococcaceae > Paenarthrobacter > Paenarthrobacter sp. MSM-2-10-13. The sequence continues at coordinate 299,667 of NZ_JAAOXO010000003.1, forward strand.
GACGTCATCAACCACAGCGGCCGGGTACAGTTCGACACGTTTTTGGACGAGCACCGCAGAGCTCTGAGCGCCAGTTTGGATGGACTCACGGAAGAACAAGCACGACGCCGGCTGGTTCCGTCGCGGACCACGCTGCTGGGCTTGGTGAAGCACGCTACTTTCGTGGAGAAGGTGTGGTTCGACGAAGCCGTCACGCGAAGGTCCCGCGCAGAGATTGGTATCCCGGCGTCACCAGACGAATCGTTCGTCCTGGACAGCAACGACACCATCGCCAGCATTCAGACGGCTTATCTGGAAGCTTGCGCGGCCTCCCGGCGCGCGGTTGCGGAGCTGAGCCTTGATGATTTCCTGCTGGGAAACCGCCGTGGCCCTCTGCCCCTCCGTTGGGTGTACCTCCACATGCTGCGGGAACTGGCGCAGCACTGCGGGCACGCGGAGATCCTGCGTGAACAAATCCTTGACGCAGACCGGCCCTGGAAAAGGTGAGCACCGTGATCGCCCAGGGCGCGGGAAGGGTGCGTGATCGCCGGCGAGGGACGGCGAACTCGCAGCATTCCCGCGATTTCGCTGCGTGCGCGGCAGCACTTCCGGGACAGCTGAAAAGTGCGGATGCTATTCACCTAGCAACAGCCATTCGACTGCAAACCGACAGCTTGGTCGCCTACGATCACGAATTACTTCTGGCCGCCACCGAATCAGGGATAACCACCGCATCGCCCGGGGCTTAGCAGCGGCTCAAGCGCTAATCGATAATCCGGAAGTCGTCGAAAGCCCCGGTGGCCTCGGAAACCTGGAAGTCAACGTCCGCCACCTGGCCCGGGACGCGCGACGAGTGAAGCCAGTCCGTGAAGTCGCTGACGTTCCCGACTTCCCCTTCGGCCACAAGCTCCACGGAACCGTCCGTGCTGTTGCGCACCGTCCCCTTCAAATACAGCTCATCAGCTTTCCGGGCTGTCCAGTAGCGGAATCCCACCCCTTGGACCACGCCGGTGATACGGGCTGTCAGGCGAACGGTTTCGTCAGTCATGGAACCACCTTAAGCAGACCCGCCCTCGTCCGTCCCACTCCCCGTCGAACGGAGAGGAGAGCGAACAAGGGCGGGTTTCGTGCCTTGAACGAACTAGCCGATCACGATGTCCCGCGTGGCGTGGCTGTACGTGATGGTGACGGGTCCGCCGTGGTGGTTCAACTCGTGGTTCGCGCCGTCCCGGGCACCGAACGCACCATAATTCTCGTCCCACGAACGGTTCAGCGCGATCTTGTAGGTGTAGAAACCGGCAGGCAGTTCAGCCGTGAGCGTCCACAGCTGGACGATGGGGTTGAACTCCATCTGGGCTTCGTCGTACTGCGGTGCCCAATCCTCGGGTGCTCCAAGGATCTTGTTGAAGTCGCCCGCGATCGCCACGGCGTCCGGCTGCGGCAGGGTCTCGACGGCGGAGGCCGCCTTCGTCTTGGCCGTCACCTTACGGGGGGACTTCTTCGCGGCGGGTTCAGCCGCCGCGGAGGAAGCCTTGGCTGTTGCAGCTTTGGCCCTCGGCGCGGAGACCTTGGCCGCAGCGACCTTCGGTTCAGCAACATCGGCTGCTGCCACTTTAGGCGCAGTGAGCTTCTTCGCAGCAGCCCGCTTGGTTGCCGCCGCCTTCTTGGCCTGGGGCTTCACGGGCGGGGCCGTCGGTACGGCGACGTCGGCAGGAACCGGAGTTCCGGCGTCGAGCGCTGCACCAAATGCCTCGGCATCCGCGAAGGCGACCGTGGCACGCAGACCATCTTCCGGAATGGTCCAGCCGGAACGGCCCTTGACCAACCAACCGGCCTTCACCAGTTTGGCCGAAGCCGACGTCAAGGTCTTGTGTCCGCGGGGGATGCCGCCACTGAGAAGCTCAGCCTCGTGGTCATTGAAAGGTACCCGGACGATCGCCTCGGCCAGCACCTCGCCGGCGTTCAGCGTTGCACCGGACCACACGCTTTCAGCGAGGATGTCCAGTACGGCCTTCAGACGAAGGTTGGTGTTTTCGGCGGTATTCGCGCCCATGCTTCTCCTTCAACGGTGGATACTCCATAGAAGTTTGCCAATGAATTGTTAATTCCCGCGACTGCGGAAGGTAAACACCGTGTGTCGTGACTGAGTGTGACATGCCGGACGCCGCAAGTGATGTGCGGGTCTCGGCTGCTGTGCTTTAGGCCGCCGAGACGGACGCCTTGACCCACTCCGTGACCTCGTCCAGCAGCACCGCTTTCCGGGCGTCGCTGGCGAAGGAGGAGCGGATGGAGTTCGCTGCCAAGGTGGCTTGTTCGGGAACTGAGAACTCCAGTACCTTCACCAGTTGCTCGAAGTTCTCGTCCACGTAACCACCAAAGTAGGCGGGGTCGTCAGAATTCACGCAGACGTTCAGGCCGATCGCCAGCATTTCGGGCAAAGGATGGTCGGCCAGCTTATCCACTGCGCGGAGCCTGACGTTGGACAGGGGGCAGACCGTGAGGGGAACCTGTTCAGCGACGAGCCGCTGCACTACGTCGGTGTCTTCCATGCACCGGATGCCGTGATCGATCCGCTCGACGTGAAGGACATCCAAGGCCTCGGTGATGTAGGACGCCGGTCCTTCCTCGCCCGCGTGCGCGATCCGTCGCAAGCCCGCCTCGCCGGCGCGCTGGTACAGTCGCTCAAATTTCGACGGCGGATTGCCCACCTCTGCGGAGTCCAGGCCGATGCCTGCGATCGGTGCGTGCATCGCCTGGAGCTGGTCCAGAACTTCGAGCGCCGAATCCTCGGACATGTCGCGCAGAAACGCCGCGATGAGAAGGGTGGTGACGCCGAAATCTTCCTCGGAGGTAGCCAAGGCGTTGGCCACGCCGTTGACACAGGTTTCAAGCGCCACACCCCGGGAAGTGTGTGCCTGGGGATCCATCATGATTTCCGCGTGACGCACGCCCCCGGCGGCGGCCCGCTTCAGATAAGCACGAGTCATGTCGGTGAAATCCTGCTCGGTCTGCAGGACGGCCATATTGGCGTAGTAGAGGTCCAGGAAAGATTGCAGGTCAGTGAACTGGTACTTTTCCCGGAGTTCCTCAATGTCTTGGTACGGCAGGTCAATGCCGTTTCGTTCGGCTAGGGCAAAGATCAGCTCTGGCTGGAGAGTCCCTTCAATGTGCAGGTGCAGTTCGGCAACCGGGGGCGCCGTGGGTGTAGTTTTCTCGCCAAAAGTTTCCACCTGACAACTCTAGGCCCCAACACCTGCACGTGTCCCGGAGCACTCAACTTGGTTCTCAAGCCCGGCACCCTCAAACTGAAAGGATGCAGACTTTCCTCCCTTTCGCCGATTTCCGTGAGAGTGCCGCGGCGCTCGACACTTCAAGGCTCGGCAAACAGCGCGTCGAAGCACTCCAGGTTCTCCGCGCGTTGGTGATCCCGGAGTACGGTTGGCAGTCCCACCCCGCCGTGCGCATGTGGATGGGCCACGTCCCGGCGCTCACCATGTACGGCCTGGCCATGGCTGATGAGTGGATTGCGCGTGGGCACCCGGACAACACCCGCACCAACATCACGGAGTTCGCGCCTCAGGCTGCCCACCCGGATTACGCTTCCAGGATCATCATGCCGCCGTGGCTTGGACACGAGGACCTGCACCTCAGCCACCGTTCCAAGCTGATCACCAAGGATCCAAAGCACTACTCCCAGCTCTTTCCCGGCACTGAGGAAAAGCTTGAGTATGTGTGGCCGGAACCCAAGCATGAGTTCCACCCGGAAGACCCGGAAGAGGATCGCCTGTTGATTCTGCGCGCCAACGTTGATGACCTCCGCCCGGAGCAGCTCACCACCGTCGCCATGCCGCCGCATGGCAAAGCACGTGCCGCGGCCCCGGCAGACCCCGACGAGTACCAGTTTGTGTACGCCGAGGAGAAGTCCCGCCGACAAGTGGGTGGACCCAAGAAGCGCCCGGTGGTGCAGAAGGAAAAGAAGCCCACGCGCAAGCGCCAGGCACAGGAGCAGGCCTTCAACACCCTGCCTGGCAAGACCGAACTCGCTGTGCCTTTTGACGATGGCCAAATCTTCGCTGTTGGTCTGATTCAGGGCCGCCCCATCACTGTTGATGGCCGCTTCGCACGCAACTTCGAGGTCACCAACGTGATCAAGCGCACCGACTTCGACTACCCCGCACTGCTTCAGGATCCCCGGGTCTTCTTCCCGGTCCCGGCGCCTGCGCCTGCGCAGTAGCGGTACTTTTCACCAGCATACGACGGCGGCAGCCGGGTTCTGTATCCACGGAACCTGGCTGCCGCCGTCGTTTGTTTGCTGCATGCGGCGCCCGCTCTGTGAGACGGTAAGGGCACGCACCTAACCGGGGAGGGCCATGGATTTCCAGCACGTCATCGAAGAAGTCGGCCGGTACATGGACGTCGCCGGGGTGGCGGTGATGGTGATAGGTGCCGTGGTGTCCATCCCCATGGCCCTCCGGGGATACCAGCCAAAGCGGGCCCGCGGCCTGGCACCCTTCTCCCCGTACCGCTCCTACCGGCAACTGTTGGGCAGGTCCATCCTGTTGGGGCTCGAGCTCCTGGTGGCCGCCGACATCATCAGAACCGTGGCCGTCACTCCTACTTTTGAGAGCGTCGGGGTGCTGGCCATCATCGTGCTGATCCGGACGTTCCTCAGTTTCTCGCTGGAGCTGGAAATTACGGGCCGCTGGCCGTGGCAGAAGGAAAAAGACGCGTGACCCAGCAGTGGACCCCGGACATTCTTGGCGAAGGCTTTGAGCAGCAAACGTTAGAACTCGACGGCGGTGCTGAAGCCACCCTGGTGAGGTACCTCGGCACCGGCCCCGAGTGGCCGGAGGACTTGGACGGCGTTCCGGACCCCGCAGGAATCGATGCCGACGTCCTGTACGTCCACGGCTGGTCCGACTACTTCTTCCAAAAGCACGTAGCCGAGTTCTGGCACCGAACCGGCGCGCGCTTCCACGCCCTGGACCTTCACAACTATGGGCGCAGCCTGCGTCCCGGGATGGTTCCGGGTTTCGTCACCAACCTGTCCGCTTATGACGCCGACATCGCCGCAGCGCTGACCGCCATGGGCCGCTCCGACGTCCCTGGCCATGACCGACCACTCATCCTGTTGGGCCATTCCACCGGTGGGCTCACCCTCAGTCTGTGGGCTGCCCGTCATCCTGGCGTGGCTTCTGCACTGATCCTCAACAGCCCGTGGCTGGAATTTCAAGCCACCGAGCTCGGTAGACGCGCGATCGCCCCGCTGGTGGGACTGCGCGCCCGGCTCCACCCCCTGACACCGTTGCCCCCAGTGGATCCGGGCATCTACACCCGGGCCGTATCAGCCACCCTTGACGGTGAGTGGGACTACAACCTCCAGTGGCGGCCCGACCGGGGCTTTCCCATCACTCCGGCATTCCTCGACGCCGTGTTCCGCGGCCAGGCCACTGTTGCGGCCGGTTTGGGGATTGACGTTCCGGTACTCGTGCTGCTCTCGGACAAGAGCTACCTCCAGCCAAAATGGTCTGCCGACGCTCTCACGGCTGACGTCGCACTCAACGTGGATGCCGTGGCTCACCGCTCGTTGTCCTTGGCCGACACCGTAACGGTGAGCCGGCTCCCCAACGCGCTCCACGACATCTTCCTCTCACCGGAACCAATCCGGCGAGAGGCCTTCGCGCGGATCGGGCGCTGGCTTCCCACAGCTCTCCAGCCCTCGGATGCAGACGTGTGGGAAGCCAGGACCGCCGGTTTGTAGGGGTTACTTGCCGAGCCCGGCCCTTCGCAGCGCTTCCGCCATGGCTGTGTTGGCAGGAGCCGCCTGCTGATTACTTTGCCGCGCGCCTCCTTGGCGCCGATCGCCCTGACCCTGCCCCTGTCGCGGCGAACCCTGGCCTGATTGACCTGAACGCTGACCCGGCTGACCCGGCTGGCCGCCGCCACGCTGACCAGCAGCACCCTGGTTGCCCGGAGCACGCCCGCCTGAAGCACGCCCACCCGAGGTGCGGCCGCCGGCTGTGCCGGGTTCGTCGTCGAGCCTCAACGTCAGGGAGATGCGCTTGCGTTCGGGGTCGGCTTCCAACACTTTGACCCGTACCACTTGGCCGGATTTCACGATCTCGCGCGGATCCGAGACGAACTTGTTGGATAGTGCCGACACGTGGACCAGCCCGTCCTGGTGCACTCCGACGTCAACGAACGCACCAAAAGCGGCAACGTTGGTAACTGTGCCTTCCAGGATCATGCCGGGCTTGAGGTCGGAGATCTTCTCGATGCCCTCGGAGAACGACGCCGCCTTGAACGCAGGACGGGGGTCACGGCCGGGCTTCTCCAGTTCGGACATGATGTCCTTGACCGTGGGCAGGCCGAACGTGCCGTCAACGAAAGCCTGCGGATCCAACGCCGTAGCCGGACCGCCACCGGCTGCGACCAGGATCTTCCGGGCCACCGAGTATGCTTCCGGATGCACGCTGGAGGCATCCAATGGCTCCGCTCCCCCGGTGATCCGGAGGAAGCCTGCGCACTGTTCAAACGCCTTGGCACCCAGGCGGGGAACCTTCTTGAGGTCGCTGCGCTTCGCAAACGGCCCATTCTCGTTCCTGTAAGCCACGATGTTCTCACTCAGCAGCGGCCCGACGCCGGCCACACGGGAAAGCAGCGCCGGCGATGCTGTGTTCACGTCCACGCCCACGGCGTTCACGCAGTCCTCCACTACGGCATCCAGTGAGCGGTCGAGCTTCGCGGCAGTGACGTCGTGCTGGTACTGACCTACGCCGATGGACTTGGGCTCGATCTTGACCAGCTCCGCCAAGGGGTCCTGCAGGCGACGCGCGATGGACACAGCGCCACGCAGCGATACATCCATTCCCGGAAGCTCAGAAGCGGCCAGTGCGGACGCGGAGTACACCGACGCTCCAGCCTCGGACACCACCAGCTTCTGGATGCCCTTGGAGCCGGCAGCTTCGAGGGACTTGATGAGTTCGGTGGCGAGCTTGTCCGTTTCGCGGGAGGCCGTTCCGTTTCCGATCGCCACCAGCTCCACGTTGTGCTGCTTGGCGAGGCGTCCGAGGGTGGCCAACGCTTCGTCCCACTTCTTCGCGGGTGCGTGCGGGTAGATGGTGTCCGTGGTGACAACTTTGCCGGTACCGTCCACCACAGCCACCTTCACGCCGGTGCGGAGTCCGGGGTCCAGGCCAAGCGTGGCGCGGTTGCCGGCAGGTGCGGCCAACAGGACATCACGCAGGTTGGCGGCGAAAACTCGAACGGCTTCGTCCTCGGCGTCGGCGAACATGCGTCCGCGAAGGTCCGTGGTCAGCCGATCCAGAATGCGGCCCCGCCAGGCCAGCTGTGCGGTCTGCGTCAGCCAGGCATCGGCGGGCCGTCCCTGGTTGGCGACCCCAAGGCACTTGGCCACAGCGTTTTCGTAGCGGCCGCGAGCGGCGGCCAGGGCGTCGTCGTCGGCCGGGTCTGCTTCGGCGAGATCTAGCTCAAGGACGCCGTCCTTCTCGCCGCGCAGCAAAGCGAGCACGCGGTGCGACGGCATGCCGGACGGCACCTGCGTGAACTCGAAGTAGTCCTTGAACTTCTGGCCCTCCGCCTCCATGCCCTTCTTGACCCGCGACACCATGCGTCCCTGCTTCCACAGGCGTTCGCGGAGATCCTCAGCCAGGTCCGGGTCCTGACCGACGCGCTCCACCAGGATGGCGCGGGCCCCTGCGAGCGCCGTGGCGGCGTCGTCAATGGAGTGCTCGGCGTTCATGTATTTGGCGGCTTCGGTTGCGGGGTCCAGGTGCGGGTTGGCCAGCAGGACGTCGGCCAGCGGCTCCAGCCCGGCTTCGCGGGCGATCTGGGCCTTGGTGCGGCGCTTGGATTTGAAGGGGAGGTAAATGTCCTCCAACCGGGCCTTGGTATCGGCCCCGACGACGGCGGCTTCCAGTTCCGGGGTCAGCTTGCCTTGGGCGGCAATCGCCTCCAGGACCGAGGTGCGTCGTTCTTCGAGCTCACGCAGGTATCTGAGGCGTTCTTCAAGGTCGCGGAGTTGGGTGTCATCGAGCGTCCCGGTGACTTCCTTACGATAGCGGGCGATGAAGGGAACGGTGGATCCGGCGTCGAGCAGTTCCACAGCGGCTTTGACCTGCCAGGTCTTGACGCCGAGTTCTTCGGCGATCTGGGCATGGATGGCAGAGGCAGCTGACTGGTGTTGGAGATTTGAAGTCACCATGACAGTTTGCCTCACGTGGCCGACAATTTCCGGTACACGCATCCTTGAGGACTATCCGGGCGGCTGTGTTAGTGCTGTAGTTGGACCAAGCAGGAACGGGCCGCGAGGCGTTCCTCTCTAGGGATGCCTCGCGGCGGCTGGGTTTGGATGATCGGTGCCATGGGTCAGTGGGACATGTGCTCCTTGGCGGAAATGTGCTCCACCATTTCACCGAGGCGCTGTTCTGCGTAGTGGTTCCGGGCAATATCGCCCTGACTGATGATGCCTACCAACTTGTGATCACTGATGACGGGCAGGCGGCGCACCTGGTGCTCTTCCATCATGCTCACGGCTTCGTCGACGTTGGCGTCAGCGTCCACCCAGTAAGGCTTGCCGGTGGCGAGTTCACCGGCCCGGACTTCCCTGGCGTCCTTGCCTTCAGCCAAACACTTGACCACGATGTCGCGGTCGGTGATGAAGCCGGTGAGCTTGCCGTCGTGGCCGCAGATGGGAAGTGAACCGCAGTCCATGTCCCTCATCAGCCTGGCGGCATCCTGAAGAGTTTTGTCCTCTTCGATGCACTGGGCGTTGGTTGTCATGAATTCACGTACGGCACTCATGGGTCCTCCTTCATCGATTGGGCTATCGACGCGGGGCCTCTCGGCACCGACGCCGATGATGCCAGCCTACGCTCGGAGGGTACCGGTGGCTAGGCGATTTCGCGCCCGATCACGGGCCTCTTTATGGTCCCTATTCTGCGATGTCCTCCGCCCACAATTCGGGGTGTTCCTCTTGGAAAGTGTGCATCATGTCCACGCACCGTTGATCGTTGAGGACCACCACTTCTACCCCGCGTGAGCGCAGGAGATCGAATTCACCGGGGAACGTTTCGGCTTCGCCAACCACTACCCGGGGAATTTTGAATTGGATGATGGTTCCCGTGCACATCGCGCAGGGCGCCAAGGTGGTGTAGAGCGTGGTGTCCCGGTATGTCCTCTGGCGGCCGGCAGCCCTGAGCGCTGACATCTCACCGTGGGCGATTGGGTCGCCGTGCTGTACGCGCTCGTTGTGGCCGCTGGCAATGACGTTCCCGCCACGGGCCAGTGCGGCTCCGATGGGGATGCCGCCCTCGCTGAGGCTTTTTTGCGCTGCTTGGTAGGCGGCCTCGAAAGCGGGGTCAAGGGCGGGGGCTGTTTCAGTCATGGGTGCAGTCTAGAGTGGCCGGAAGCTGTTTTGTCAGGAGTTATTTTGTCGAAGCTATTTTGTCGTGGCCCGCTGATAGCTTGACTGCACAGGTTTATTCACGGCACTGAGTTTATTCACGGCAGAGAGGTAGGTGGGTTGCGGTGTTCTTCCTCGAGCCCGAGCACGCGGGCGCACCGAAGGACCTGGTGTTCTCAGCCAGCGACCTCGTCATTGCTGCCACCTGTGAGTACCAGGCGCTCCGCAAACTCGACGAAAAACTGGGCCGCACGCCAAAGCCTGACTTTGCCACGGATGCCATGTTGGAGCGCACGGCCAAACTGGGAGACGATCACGAGCATCGGGTCCTTGAAGAGTTTGTGGCTGAGTTCGGGCTGTGGGATCCGGCTTCCGGGAAGGGCGTTTACGACGTCGTCCCCGCCACGGCGATGGACCGCGCCACCCTGTCGGCCAAGCATGCGGAATCCATCGACGCCTTGCGGTCCGGCGCGGATGTCGTCTTTCAGGCAGCGTTTTTCGATGGTCAATTTCATGGCCGTTCCGATTTCCTGGTGAAACGCCCCGGCGGCCAGTACGCGGTCTTCGATACCAAGCTCGCTCGGCACGCCAAGGTTACGGCTCTCCTGCAGTTGGCCGCCTATGGAGATCAACTCATCCAGGCAGGGATCACACCGGACCCCACCGTCACTTTGGTGCTGGGTAACCGGGTTCACAGCGACCACCCTCTTGCGCAGATCCTTCCCGTTTTCAAGGAGCGTCGGGAGCGCTTCCTTGATATGACCCGGGCACATGGTGAAGCAGCCGGGCCCATTGAGTGGGGCGACACCCGGTATTCCGCCTGTGGCCGCTGCGATTACTGTGCTGAGCAAGTCCAATTACACCGTGACCTCCTGATGGTGGCCGGCATGCGGATCAGCCGCCGCAAGAAGCTGATAGAGGCCGGCGTCACCACCATTGACGATCTTGCAGCCCTCCCCGAATCGGGCGACCCCACGTTGTTGAGGCTCCGGGAGCAGGCCCGGTTACAGACCGGGGCAGGCACGCCGGACGGCACGGTCAAGTACACGGACAAGTCCGGAGAAGCCAAAGCCATCAGTTACAACGTCTTGCCGGACAACACCTTGGGAAGGTTGCCCGCTCCTGATCCGGGCGACATCTTCTTCGACTTCGAAGGTGATCCTCTCTGGCAGGACCCTGCCACCGGGAAGTGGGGGCTGGAGTATCTGTTCGGGGTGGTCGAGAACCCTGTCCAACCCGGAGCTGACCCGGTGTTCAGGCCATTCTGGGCGCACTCACGGGCCGAGGAAGGACAGGCTTTTGTGGACTTCCTTGAGTACGTGGCCAAGCGCCGCGCCATGTATCCCGGTATGCACATCTACCACTACGCCGCGTACGAGAAAACGGCCCTGCGTAACCTGTCCCTGACACATGTGGTGGGCGAATCCGCCGTCGACGACCTCCTGCGCCAAGGCGTCCTGGTGGATCTCTACGACACCGTCCGGCACAGCATCCGGATCTCTGAGAATTCTTACAGCATCAAGAAACTCGAACCGCTTTACATGGGACAGCATCTCCGCTCCGGCGACGTAACGGACGCCGGGGCCTCCGTTGTTGCCTACGCGGACTATTGCACGGCCCGGGACAACGGGAACCCTGAGGACGCAGCCGTGATCCTCGAAGGCATCCGTGACTACAACGAGTACGACTGTTTGTCGACGCTGGAACTTCGCAACTGGCTCCTTGCCCGTGCAGCTGAACGCTCCATCCAGCCGGGTGGTGCAGGGGACGATGCGCCGCCACCTGATACCGAACCGGAGAAGTACGAGGCAGCACCGGAAGAAAGAGCGCTATTCGACTACATTGCCGGGCTGTCCGATGAAGAAAATGGCACCGCGGATACACGTGCGATAGGCATCGTGGCCGCTGGTGTGGGATATCACCGCCGCGAGGACAAACAACACTGGTGGGGTCACTTCGACCGCCTGGAAAAACCGACCTCCCAGTGGCCTGACGAGCGCGATCTGTTCATTGTTGATCACGCTGAACTGCTGGAGGACTGGGCCAAGCCCACACCCCGGAGCAACCCGGTGCGGACGGTGAAACTCTACGGCCGGTCCGGGGACGGCGCAGGGCTGGAACCCGGCAAGAAGTACTTCCGCATGTACGGCCCACCGCTGCCGGAATCGCTGCAAGGAAAAGAGTCCATCGCGCTGGGCCGTGCAGGCTGGAACGGAACCTTGGTCACCGAAGCGGGCGACTTCGAAGACTTCGAAACAGTCACCATCACGGAAGGCCTTCGCAAAGACTCCACGGCCTTCACCCACTTGCCCATGGCCCTGACACCGGATCCACCCATCGCCACCAAAGGCCAGCGCGCCGCCCTCGCTGCTTTGGCCACAAAGCTCAAGGGTACGCTTCCCGAGTGGCCGCAGGATCCCGCCCTGGACCTGGTGCGGAGGAGGCCGCCCAAGCTGCGCAGCCTTGACGCCCTCCCGCCCGTGAAGCCTGGCCCCGACGGGTACATCGACGCCATCACCGCAGCCCTCAATGACCTGGACCACTCCTATCTGGCTGTCCAAGGTCCGCCAGGGAGCGGCAAGACCCACGTGGGCGCCCACGTCCTGGCACGGCTCATCACAGCCGGGTGGAAGGTGGGCGTGGTGGCCCAGTCGCATGCCGTGGTGGAGAACATGCTCTGCGCTGCAGTGGATAAGGCCGGAGTGGATCCGCGACGGGTGGCCAAGGAAGTCAAACACGACGACCCCGTACCGTGGACCCGATGCGGCAAAGGTGACGTGGAAGAACTCTTGTCCAAACCGGGCGGCGCCTTGATTGGCGGCACAGCCTGGACCATGGTGGGTAGTTCGGTTCCGGCCGGATCCCTGGATCTTTTGGTCATCGATGAAGCAGGGCAGTTCTCGCTGGCCAACACCATGGCCGTGAGCCGCGCAGCCAAACGACTTCTGCTTCTGGGCGATCCGCAGCAACTGCCTCAGGTCACACAAGGCAAGCACCCTGAGCCGGTAGATGAATCAGCCTTGGGCTGGTTGTCAGACGGCTACAACACCTTGCCGCCCCATCTGGGCTACTTCCTGGCGTTATCGTGGCGCATGCATCCCGAACTCTGCAGCGCGGTTTCAGAACTTTCCTACGACAACCTGCTCGAGTCGGCATCCGCAGCAAAAGCACGCCATCTGGAGGGCGCCGCACCCGGTATCTCCTGCGTCTACGTTCCGCACACCGGCAACTCGACGAACTCACCCGAGGAAGCAGCGGAGGTGGTGCGGCAGGTCCGGGCCCACCTCGGCCTGGCTTGGCACAACCCGTCCACGTCGGCGGACCACACGTCAGCTCAACCCCAACCCATCGGAAGCCGGCCCCTGCGTGAGGCCGACATTCTGGTGGTTGCCGCTTACAACGCCCAGGTCCAACTGATCAAGCACCATCTCCGGGACGCCGGACTAAGCAAGGTCCGCGTTGGCACAGTGGATAAATTCCAAGGCCAGGAAGCCCCTGTCGTCATTGTTTCCATGGCCGCCTCGGCAGCCGGAGAAGTCCCCCGCGGGATGGAATTCCTGCTGTCCCGGAACCGGATCAATGTGGCGGTGTCGCGCGGTCAGTGGCGTGCCGTCGTCGTACGTTCGCCCGAGCTGACCAACTACCTGCCCACGCATCCCGAGGGCCTGGAGAACCTTGGTGGGTTCGTAGCACTCTGCCAGCGGAGTTTTTTGTACAGCTAATGCCCTTTAGAAGGCGCTTTAAGGGCATCTGCTGTACAAAAACTCAGGGCTTCGTCCAGGACCCTGCCGAAGTTGGCAGCGTCGTGGGCAAAGCGGCCGAGGAAAAGCCCGGACACCCCATTCAGCTGAGGCAACAGTCCAGGCTTCGCCGAGCCGCCATAAATGATCGGGATCTCTGCAAGGCCGTGCTGCCCCAACGATCCCCGCAGCGCAGCCACCACGCGGGAAACATACTCGGCCGCGGCAGGCTCAGGAGCCCCTATCGCCCATACAGGTTCATACGCAACCACCAGTTGGGAGGCAACGGACCAATCCCCCGATACGGCTGCCTTGATCTGCAGAAACACCGCAGCTGCAGCCGCTTCGGGTTCCAGGACTTCCGACTCCCCCACGCACAACAGCGGCGTCAGCCCGGCGTCGACGGCGGCGCTCACCTTGAGCGCAATCATCGCGTCATCTTCAGCGAAGTACCGCCGGCGTTCGGCGTGCCCGATTTCCACTAGGCCAACCCCAAGCTCAGCAAGCATCGACGGAGAAACTTCCCCCGTCCACGGGCCATCGGACCATCCACAGTTCTGGGCGCCCAAAATCAGGGGCGTACCCGCAATCAAGCGCGCCGCCTCGGGCAGCACCGGGAACAACGGGATCACAAACGGGACCACCCGCCCGGCCGCGAGGGCCGGACGGGCGTCCACTTCTGCCACCAACTGCTCCAACCACGCCAAACTCTGCGCGTAGCCCATGTACATCTTGGTGCTGACGCCAATGAACACGCTGTCAGGAGCAGACGGCATCACGGTTTACTTCCCCAACAGTTCGTCAGCCTTGTTGCTGAAACGCTTAGTGCCGAACATCAGTAGCGCAGCCACGAACGGCAGGACACCCAGCGCGTACACACCCATGGTGCCGGTGTCCGAGGCAGTGACCTGGTTGACCGTGGTTCGTAGGATCGGGGCGACGAACCCACCCAGGTTTCCCAAGGAGTTGATCAGCCCGATGCCCGCAGCCGCGGCAGTTCCGGTGAGGAACGCCGTCGGATATGACCAGCAGATGGGGCCTGTGGAGAGGAAGCTGCACACCGCGAGCGTGATGAAGATAATGCCGATGGCTGGCATCTGGTTGGCACCAGCCCAGGCGGAACCGAAGATACACAGGCCCGTGGAGATGAACAACGCGGTGCCCCAGCGACGGCGGCGGGCCACCGTGTTGGCTGCTTTGCCAATGAAGTAGCAGGCGAAGATGCCGAAGAACCACGGGATGGCTGCCAGGAGCCCGACGGCGATGCCCACCTTTTGGCCGGTCAGCTGCGCCACCTGCTGTGGCAGGTAGAACGTGACGCCGTAGACCGCTACTTGCAGGCAGAAGTAGATGACGGTGAAGTACCAGACCCGGCCGTTGCGCATGGACGCCAGGACACCTCGCGGCCCGGTTTCCTCCTTGACCGTGTCTTCAAGCGCCATGACATCAGAGAGGGCCCGTTTCTCTTCCTTGGTCAGGAATTTGGCCTCTTGGGGGCTGTTGATGAGGAAGAAGTAGGCCGCGATACCTGCGAGAACGGCGAGCATACCCTCAACGAAGAACATGACCTGCCAGCCTGCGACTCCCGGAACCTGGTCGCCGATGTTGATGAGCCAGCCGGACAACGGTGCGCCCATCATCTGGGAGAACGGCTGGGCCAGGTAGAAGATGGCGAACATCTTCACGCGGACCTTGTTGGGGAACCACGCCGCCAGGAACATGATGACACCGGGGAACAGGCCGGCTTCGGTAACGCCCAGCAGGAACCTCAGGATGATGAAGGACGTCTCACCCTGTACGAAAGCGAAACAGGCCGAGACGATGCCCCAGGTGATGGCGATACGGGCCAACCACACTTTGGCGCCGAACTTGGTCAGCAGCAAGTTGCTGGGGATTTCAAACAGTGCGTAGCCGATGAAGAAGATACCGGCACCCAGCGCATAAGCGCCGGCGGTGATGCCCCTGTCCACTTCCAGCGCAGCTTCGGCGAAGCCCACGTTGGTGCGGTCCAGGAAGGCCACCACGTACAAAATGACGAGCATTGGCATAAGCCGCCGCGACGCTTTGGAGATCGCCGATTTCAAGACCGGCGTATCCAGCAACTCCTTGGTGGAATTGGTGGCAACAGACATTGAAACTCCTCTTTGAGTGACAGGAAATGACTAGTGCAGCGCGATCAGCACGATCAGCGCGGGAAGAAGATGAGCACCATGCCCACTGCGCAGGCGAGAACGCCCACGGCAAGGTAGATCTTGCGTTCTCTCGTCCAGCTCTTCATGGCCAGGCGCCTAGTGCATGTACAGTCCGCCATCCACATTCAGCGTCTGCCCGGAAATGTAGCCGGAGTCCTCGCTGATGAGGAAGGCGATGGCGGCTGCAATGTCCCGGGTGGAGCCCACACGGTTCACTACAAGGTCCTTAGTGAGCTCATCTTTGCGTTCCTGGCTCAGCGTTCCGCCCATGATGTCGGTGTCGATGGGCCCCGGAGAGATGGCGTTGACGGTGATGTCGTACTCGCCAAGTTCGCGTGCCGTAGCGCGGGTCAATCCAATGACGCCTGCCTTTGCTACGGAGTACGGGGTTTTGGAGAACGTTCCGCCGCCGCGCTGGGCCGAAACGGAGGAGATATTCACGATCCGGCCGATGCGGTTCTTGACCATGGATTCGGCCACACGGCGGGTGGCGTAGTGGACTCCGTTGAGGTTGATGTTCAGGACGCGGTCCCACTCAGCGGGTTCGAGTTCCAGGTAGCCAACGGGTGAGCTGACGCCGGCAACGTTGGCCAGTGCGACGATCTGCGGCAGTTCAGCCTCCAGCTCGTCGATGGCTGCGCGGACTTCGGCTTCGCTGGCCACGTTGGCGCCAACACCGTGGGCCTGCACACCATATTCTGCGGCGATTTCCTTTGCTGCGATCTTGCAGGCGGCGTCATCAAGATCAATGATGCCGATGTTCCAGCCCTGTGCGGCCAGGTAGTTGACGGTGGCTCGGCCGATGCCACGTTCGGAAACGGCGCCGGTGACAATTGCGGTGCGTTCTGCGGGAAAAGTCATGTGTTTTTCTCCTAAAAGTCTTAGTTGATGGGGGCCGGGCCGAGCTCTTCAATGAGCTTCTGCATGGCGACGTAGGCCTTGTTGCGGTAGGCGATGAGTTCCGGAGTGCGTTCGGCGGGCACGTTGAGGAAGCCAGCGCCGGTCTTGGTGCCGAGCTTGCCCGCATCCACGAGGTCCGAGAGGATCTTCGGCGTCGCGAAGCGCTCCGGGAAGCCGGTCTGCAGCGACTTGTAGCAGAAGTTGTAAACGTCCAAACCGGCCATATCCGCGATGGCAAACGGACCAAAGAACGGCAAGCGGAAGCCGAACGTGGTACGCACCAGGGTGTCGACGTCGTCCGCTGTTGCGATTCCCTGCTCCACCAGCTGCGCTGCCTCGTGGAACAGCGCATACTGCAGGCGGTTCAGCACGAAACCGGTAACGTCCTTAACGACGGCGGTCTGCTTGCCGGCAGCGTGCACCAGCTCGCGCGACGCTGCCACCGTCGCGGCAGAAGTCTCAGCGTGAGGGATGATCTCGACGCCGGGAATGAACGGCGACGGGTTGGAGAAGTGCACGCCGAGGAAGCGCTCAGGATTGGTGACGGCCTCGGCGAGGGCGGCGATGGAGATGGTGGACGTGTTGGAACCGATCACGGCGTCCGGGCGGGCCGCAGCGCTGATGCGGGCCAGGGACTGGTGCTTGATGTCCAGTACCTCGGGAACGCATTCCTCAATGAAGTCCGCATCCGAGACAGCTTCCTCAATGTCCTTGGCGGCCCACAGGTTCTGCTTCAGGATCTCGGTGACACCTTCAGGGAAAAGCCCATCCGCGATGAACTGGTCCGACTCCACCAGCAGGCGGTCGTAGTTCTTCTGCGCCACCTCAGCGGACACGTCGGCCAGCGCAACGCGCGCTCCGCCGAGCGCCAGCACCTGGGCGATGCCACCGCCCATGTAGCCGGAGCCGACGACGGCGATCTTCCGGGCTGCGTTGGTGGCGTTGCCCTCGGTTGCTTCAGAAATGGTCATGTTCAGACTGCCTTCGTGTAGTCGGGCTCGTACGAGCAGATGGCGTCCACCTTGGCGGCGGAGGACGAGGTTTGGTCGAAGTGGTGGTCCAGCCACTCCCCTACGAGCTTTTTGGCCAGTTCCAAGCCAATCACCCGCTGGCCGAGCGTCAGTACCTGGGCGTTATTGCTGAGGACGGACCGTTCAACGGAGTAGCTGTCGTGGGCTGTGACGGCGCGGATTCCGGGAACCTTGTTGGCGGCAATGGCGACACCCAGTCCCGTACCGCAGATCAACAATGCCCGGTCAGCTTCGCCCTCAGCCACCTTGCGGGCGGCGTCCACGGCGACGTGCGGGTATGCCGTGGAGTCGTTGAAGCCGACGCCGACGTCCGTCACGGACGCAACGCGTGGGTCCCCTTCCAGCAGGGAAAGAAGTGCCTGCTTGTACTCCACACCGGCTTCGTCATTGCCGACGACGATGCGCCAACCTGGGTTGTTGCTCATGCTTTGGCTCCGTTTCCGGCCGCTGCCGCTGAAGACGCGGTGGCCAGTTGTGAATCAATAAATTGCGAAATCCTGGCCGCGATCAGGCCAAAGGACACAGCACCCGGGTCAGGGTGACCGAGGCTCTTCTCCGCCAGCGGACGCGCCCGGCCCTTGAGTGGCCGGAGTTCAGCCGTCTTGGTGGCCGCGGTTTCGGCTGCCGCAGCGGCAACCGCCAGGGCCCGGTCAACGGGAGTCCCGCCGTCGAGCTCTGTGAGGAAGGTGTCCCGGAACGGCAGGAGTGCGTCCACCATGGTTTTATCCCCGGGGTCGGCTTTGCCGAGTTCGGTGATGGCGCGGACGAAGGCGCTTACGGCGGCGGCCGCGTCCTCCGAGGTGTAGCTTTCGCGGTTTCCGAGCGACTGCCCGGCCGCGATGACTGCCGAACCCCACAGCGCTCCCGACGTTCCGCCGGCCCGCTCGCTCCAGGCTTCCCCGGCTGCTGTCAGGATGCTCGCCACCGAAGAACCGTTCGCAGCCTCGCCGGCGGCCGCGGCAGCATCGACGCCGCGACGCATGCCGATGCCGTGGTCACCGTCGCCGGCAATGGCGTCCAGCTTGCCGAGTTCCTCAACATGTTCGACCACGACGTCGCGCACCTGGGCGAGGATGGCCACGGCCTGCCGACCGAGTTCAGCCGCTGCCGGGGTGGGCTGTTCGACGTCGGCGGTTTCGGCGTCGTCGATTGCTGCCTCGGCGCGTAGTGCGCGGGGCGCCATGCTGCCCTTGCGGAACGCCGGGGTGTCAGCTGGCGCAGCCCAGTACTGCTCGAGTTCCTCGTCCAGCCACAGGAGCGTCAGCGAGAGCCCGGACATGTCCAGGCTGGTCACCAGCTCGCCGCACTCGGGTTCAACAACGGTGAGGCCTGCAGCCGTGAGGAGCTTCTCGATCTTGCCGAACAGCAGGAAAAGTTCGTCGTACTTCACCGTGCCAAGGCCGTTGACGATGGCGACGACGCGGTCCGCGGCATCCTCCGGCTTGTCGTTGAGCAACTTCGTGACCAGCAGATCCGCCAACTCGGACGCGGTGGGCATGGGGTGCTCGGAAATTCCTGGCTCGCCGTGGATCCCGAGACCGAGCGACATCTGCCCGTTCGGCACATGGAACAGTGGTTCCTTGGCGCCCGGGAGCGTGCAACCATCAAAGGCCACACCCAGCGAGCGCGTCCGGTAGTTGGTCTTGATGGCCAGACGCTCGACGTCGTCAAGGTTCAGTCCCGCTTCGGCCGCGGCACCGGCAATCTTGAAAACGGTGAGGTCCCCCGCAATGCCGCGGCGCTTCTCGAGTTGCTCGATCGGAGCGCTGGCGATGTCGTCCGTGACGGTGACAGTGCGCGTTTCGATGCCCTCAGCGTTGAGCCGGAGCTGCGCCTGGCCGAAGTGCAATACGTCGCCGGCGTAGTTGCCGTAACTGAGCAGCACTCCACCACCGGCGTTGGCCGCCTTGGCTACACGGTAAACCTGGCCGGCCGCCGGGGAGGCGAACATGTTGCCGCAGGCGGAGCCGGTTGCCAGGCCTGGGCCAACCAGTCCGGCAAAGGCTGGGTAGTGTCCCGAGCCACCGCCCACCACCAGGGCGACCTGGCCGGAGGGGACCTCGGTGGACCGGACCACGCCGCCGTCAACTCGGGCGACGTAGCCACGGTTGGCAGCTACGAAGCCGTCCAGTGCGTCATCGGCAAAATCGGCTGGGTTGTCGAAAATCTGTGTCATTTTCTAGACTCCTGCGAGCTGCGTTGCCGGTACTTGGCGCCCCTGGGCTACCTGGCTCTTGCCGAGCTCATAGCCCTCGGTCTTGGGCAGGACGTGCCTGCGGAGGTAGTCCTGGTTGCTTGCCGTAACGCTGAGTCCGTCGCCGCCGTAGTGCTCGGTGCAAAGGATGCCTTGGAAGCCCACGGAGAGTGCCACCTTGAACGCCTCGCGGTAGTTGATGAGACCGCTTTCCATCGGAGCCGGCATGGTGATGTAGCTGTCACGGGCCACGTCTTCGTCCCGGATGTAGTTCTTCATGTGCCAGTAGTTGGAGTACGGGAGGGTCTTTGCCACCATCTCGCGCCAGTCCTCGATGGGGCGGTGCAGGCGGATCAGGTTACCCAGGTCCGGGTTGAGGCCCACGTTGTCCAAGCCGATGTCCTGGACCAGCTGGACGGAGGAGTCCGCGGTGCCAAGGTAGGTGTCCTCGTACATTTCCAAGGAGATGAGGACACCTGCGTCTGCGGCGTGCTTTCCAAGCTCCCGGATGCGGGAGACGGCGTTCCCCCACGCCTCCTTGTCCCCCACGGGGTCCTTGTACCCCTCCACGGTCCAGAACCACAGCTGCTTCTGCTGCTCAGGAGTGATGGCTTGGTGAAGTCCGAAGGACACCACTTCGCAGTCCAGCTCCGCAGCAGCGTCGATGGTGCGGTGGCTGTAGGCGAGGTTGTCCGCCCAGTCCGTTTGGTGAATGACGCTGCGGCGGATGGCGGAGATCACCGGCACGCCAATGCCCACTTCGTTAGCCGTCTGCTTGAACTCGGCAAGGCGCTCTTTGCTGAGATCACCCGGACGGACCCAGCTGTCGGTGAGGTCAGCGTTGGCGAAACCTGCGTCCTTCACTTCCTGGAGGACATCCGCCCAAACGGAAGCATCGGCGTCGCTAATGTGTTGACCCGCAGCATCGGTGCCGGGGAACTGCAGGAGGGCCGCGGTGATGGGCCAATTCTCGGCGGTGTAGGCCATGATGATCACTCCTTCGTGGAATCCTGTTTCCTATAGGATTTATGAACGGAGCAAAGCTGTCAACCCTTTTCGCGAAACTTCCTGGCTGCGGCCGCGCGCACCGCTACCCGCCGATCGCCCCCATAACCTCTGGCGCATCCGGCGCAAAAGGGAGCGACACCAACCATCAACGGGTGCGCACGGCGGAAACGGGCGCGAGGCACGGACAGGTGGGAGCCACCAACAGGTGCGCACGGCGTAAACGGGCGCGAGGCACGGACAGGTGGGAGCCATCAACGGGTGCGCACGGCGGAAACGGGTGCGGCGTGCGCGACCCCGGCGGAAGGGTGGGCCTTAGTCCTCCGGCGCGTCCGCCATGGCGCGGCCGCGGACCTTCTCCACGTGATCCACCATCATCGCGGCTGCCTTCTCAGGGTCGCCGCTGGTCATGGCGTCCAGCACCGCTTGGTGCTCTGCGATCGCTTGCTCAGCGTCGGTGATGCCCACTCCCCCAAACAATCGGAAGCGTTGAATCTGGCCGCCTAGCGTGTTGTAGGCCGCCAGCAGAAATTGGTTGTTGGCCTGCGCAGCAATGAGTTGGTGGAATCGTTCGTCTGCTTCAAGGTAACTGCGATATTCGGCGAACGACCCACCCCTGGGAGCAGTTTTCAGGTCCTCCACGGCCTGTTTCAGCGCATCCAGACCGTCGGGCGTCATTCGCGAACAGGCCAATCGAGCGTTGACCGGCTCAATGGAAAGGCGGGCCTCCATGAGTTCAGCGAAGTCTTCCCTCGTGAAAACCGGAGCCACCCGGTACCCCTTTAGTGCCACGCGCCGCACCATGCCCGTATGTTCTAAACGGGCCAACGCTTCACGCACCGGGGTGGGCGATACGTCGAGTTCCCGGGCCATCCCGTCGATACTCACCGCTGCACCTGGCTCCAGCCGACCATCCATCAGCCACTCAAGGAGTGCCTCGTAGACGTGGTCCGCCAGCACTTGGCGACTGACGGGGAAGCCAGCGCGGGCAGCGGACGGTGAAGGATCAGCCATGCCACAAATCCTATAGGAACGCCGGCAGCTGGCCGGGCAGCGCCCCTGTCACAATCCGGGTGACCACACGTTAAACCACGACGTCGGCACCCGGGCGTGGGTGCCGACGTCGTGGTCTTGCTGAGGTACTTGCGCTAAAAGTGCGCGGGGTTCTTAGTTGGCGTAGAACGGGTAATCGGTGTAGCCCTCGGCACCGTCGGCGTAGAAGGTGGAAGCGTCCGGCTCATTGAGCGGCAGGCTTTCGCGCCAGCGACGGGCGAGATCGGGATTGGCTATGGCGGGGCGTCCCACCACCACGGCGTCGGCGAGTCCGTCTTCGATGATTGCATAGGCTTCATCGCGGGTGGTGATCTCGCTGAAGCCTGTGTTTACCAGGAACGTGCCGTTGAAGCGCTCGCGGAGGTCCTGCACCAAGGAGCTCTTAGGGTCATGGTGGAGGATGCTCAAGTACGCCAGGTTCAGCGGAGCGATGGTGTCAACCAGCACTTCGTATGTGGCCCGGACGTCGTCGGCGTCGATTTCGGCGATTCCCTGCACATTGTGCTCTGGGGAAATACGGATGCCCACCCGGTTGGCACCGAGGGCCTCGACCACGGCGTTGACGGTCTCGATCACGAAACGGGCCCGGTTCTCCGGGGAGCCGCCATAGCTGTCCGTGCGAACGTTCGAGTTCGGCGCAAGGAATTCGTGCAGCAGGTAACCGTTGGCGGAGTGGAGTTCAACGCCGTCGAATCCTGCCTCGATAGCGTTCTTGGACGCGGTAACAATTTCCTGAATAACCGCCGGAAGCTCGTCTGTGCGAAGTTCGCGCGGCACCGGGTAGGGCTGCTTGCCGTTGGGCGTGCGAACTTCGCCCTCGATGGCCACCGCACTGGGGCCCACGATCTCGTGGCCGTTGGTGATGTCGGCGTGTGAAACGCGGCCGCCATGCATGACCTGAGCAAAGATGCGGCCACCTTCGGCGTGGACTGCGTCGGTGACGTTCTTCCAGCCCGCAATTTGCTCCTCCGTGACAAGCCCTGGCTGCCCCGGGTACGACTGGCCTGCGAACGTCGGGTAGGTACCTTCGCTGACGATCAGCCCAAGGGAAGCCCGCTGCCGGTAATGCTCAGCGATCAATGAACCAGGCACACCGTTCTGACCTGCGCGTAGACGCGTCAAGGGTGCCATCACCAGACGGTTGGAAAGTTCAAGCTCGCCGAGGGCCAGGGGGGTAAACAGCATGCGCAGTTCCTTTCAGAGTGAATCAGGTTCACCTTGGGCAACTGCATGGCGTCTGCAACTATTCCGAAGGAGTCGGACATCACACCGACTGTGATGGAAAATCAGGACTCACTCCGGTTCGACGCTTTTCAAGGCATCTTCGAAGCACTCGCACAGGGCCAGTACCGCCACAAGGTGAGCTTCTTCTGCATGAGGAGGATCCGTGTCGATGCATATTGACTCGTTGACCGACTGGGCGAGGTCCTTGGACTCCTTGCCCGTGAGCGCCCAGACCCGTGCACCTCTTGATTTCGCCGCGGCTGCAGCTTCACGGAGCTCCTCGGTGATCCCCCTGGCAGCGAGAAGGACCACTATGTCACCCGCTCGCACCTGGGTGGATATCTGAGCTCCCATGCTTCCGCTGCCGTTAGAGCCGGCAGCGCTTTTGGTGATGGAGATGGCTTTGAAACCGGACCCCTCCACAGGATCGTGCGCGTTCAGCTCTGAGGTGAACCTCTGCGCCTCGTGCGAAGATCCGTCGCTGCCTGCGGCGAAGACGCACCCCCCGCGCAACCTGACACGCGCCAACTCCTCGCCCCATTCGGCGAGCCGCGAAGACTCGCGACGGAGGGCCGCCACAGCGGGGCCGATCTCACCCAGGTGTCCTAAGACCACGTCTACCGCATGCCGGTTCGGTTTCGACCCGGTAGAGCGTTCCGCCTGACCTGTTCGCCTCACCACAATGCTCACGCCCCTACCTCCGTCCCTTGAAGCTACAGGTTCCTGCCGCCCTCGCGCGTTGGACTGTCATTCGCCGAACCATCCCGGCCGCCGCGGTCCCGTGTAAGCCGCTCGCCCTCAGCTAGGTTGGACCGATCGTGGTCAGCCTCGCGGGAGTGGTCAGCGCCCTGCGTACGGTCAGTGTCACGGGAGCGGTCAGCGTCATGCGACCTCCCCGTGTTCGAAGCCGGATCCAGTTTGTCGGCGCGACGGAGATGTTCCTCGACGCGTTCGTGAGCTTCTCCGGCCTTGTGCGCTCGTTCTTCCGCTTCCTTCCGGAGCCGGTTGGCTTCGACTTCCGCCTGAAGCGCGGCGGCCTCTGCCTGCGCTGATTCGGCTTTTGCCTGGTGCGCACCGATGGCTTCCTCGGCCGCCTTCTCGCGCAGCTCCTCAGCACGGCGGCGATTGACCTCGGCCTTTTTGCGTCGCCCGATGACAACTGCGACGATCACAACGGCAATGACGACGACGGCCAGCACGATGATCAGTACCAGTGTTCCTGTATCCATGTGCGTTACCTCCCTGATGAGCGGCTTCTATGGGCGCCGCTCGTGGCCCGTGCTGGCTTAGTACGTGAAATGCTTGATGCCCGGGATGTGTACCTGGGGTGTACCCCAGGTACACATCTCGAAACGATTCCGGGTTCTCAGACGGGCAGCTCCATCCGGAAGCCGCACCTGCAATGGATGACACGGGTCGTGAAGTACACATCCAGCAGGCCATCGTCCACGTCTTCGGTGGTCATGGGCGCGTAGACGCTACGGGCAGAGGATTCGGCAAATGCCATGGGCTCACCGCAGTGGAAATAGTGACCACCGGATTGGAGCAGACCGGATACGTTTCCGCTGCGATTGGGGATTGCGGCAGCGTCTCCGGAAACTAGCGGGTTCTTCATGATGGACAACGCGATCACTCCTCGGTCGGCTCTGCCCGAAACTCTCTCCTTCGCACCATCTTAACACTAACAATCAGGATGCTTATTACTTTTGGGTTTCAGTGGCTTTCGATGTGTTCCCTGAGCGCTGATCTTCCGGCGATGTCGAGGCAAGGCGGCCTTGTGCGCTGATGCCATCTCTGCTTCGCTGGGAAGGTCTCCAGCAGCGAGGGACCTACCCAGCCTTAACGCAGGGAGCATTGATCGTGAAAGCAGTGACATGGCAAGGCCGGCGCTCAGTCAGCGTCGAAGACGTCCCCGATCCCTCCATCCAGGAGCCCACGGACGCGATTGTCCGGATCACATCCACAGCCATTTGCGGCTCCGACCTTCACCTTTACGAAGTTCTGGGCCCGTACATGCATAAGGGCGATGTAATTGGTCACGAGCCCATGGGAATCGTGGAAGAAGTGGGCTCCGAAGTCCACCGACTCAAAAAGGGTGACCGCGTGGTGGTGCCATTCAATATCTCCTGCGGTCATTGCTATATGTGCAACCAAGGCCTTCAGTCGCAATGTGAAACCACGCAGGTGACAGCCAAGGGGTCAGGGGCCGCACTTTTCGGCTACTCCGAACTTTATGGCTCAGTCCCCGGCGGACAGGCTCAATACCTGCGCGTTCCCTTCGCAGATTACGGCCCTGTCAAAATTGATTCCGATGCCCCGGATGAGCGCTATCTCTTCCTCTCAGACATCCTGCCCACAGCGTGGCAGGCAGTTGAGTATGCGAACGTGCCGGACGGTGGCACGCTGGCTGTACTCGGGCTCGGCCCCGTGGGCCAGTTCGCTGCAAGGATAGGCGTCCACAAAGGCTTCCGCGTGATTGGCGTCGATCCGGTCCCCGAACGCCGCGCGATGGCGGAGGCACATGGCGTAGAGACCATGGATTACAGCTCCCACGTGGCGGAGCAGATTCGTGAAGATACGCTCGGGCGAGGGCCCGACTCCGTGGTGGATGCGGTGGGTATGGAGGCTCATGGATCCCCCGTGGCATCCTTCCTCCACCGGGCCGTCTCGTTACTCCCGGACAAGCCCGCGCAGGTGGCCATGGAAACCATGAGCGTTGACCGGTTAGCCGCGCTCCATACAGCCGTGGATCTGGTCCGCCGTGGCGGAACCCTTTCGCTGAGCGGCGTCTATGGCGGTCAAGCAGATCCCATGCCCCTGATGACCATGTTCGACAAGCAAATCCAGCTCCGCATGGGGCAGTGCAATGTTCGCAGCTGGACTGACGCGCTGCTCCCCCTGGTAGAGGACGACGCCGATCCGCTGGGAGTCATGCATCTGGTCACCCACACCGGAGGGCTGGATGAGGCGCCCGCCCTCTATGAGAAGTTCCAGAAGAAGCAGGACGGCTGCATCAAGGTGGTGCTCAAGCCCTAGGCGGCGCTTCACAGTCGCGTGGTACCAATGCCATAGCGATGTGTTCAGGAAGTACCCAGAATTGCTCGTTAGCCTAGCGATTGTCAGCGTTGGATTACATCGAAGGAGGGCCCATGGGACTCGGAGACAAGATCAGCAACAAGGCACAGGAAGTCACCGGTAAGGCAAAGGAAGCCTTGGGTGACGCAACGAACAATGAGAAACTGCAGGCCGAGGGCGTCGCTGATCAAGCGGCTGCCAAGACCAAGCAGGCCGGCGAGAACGTCAAGGACACCGCGAAGGACGTCTTCGACAAGTAAGCCCCCACAGCAACAACCACAACTAAATAATTCACACAGCACAACGCCCCGGCGCTCGAAAGAAGGCCGGGGCGTTTGCGTGCACCCAAGTAAGTAGCATTCAAGCGCGTTTTGAGGGCTCTAAACGCGCTTAACTGCGACTCAGTTGGGTCGGCGGGGGTTACTTTTGGGCCGGGAGTACCAGCGCGCCCGTCTTGTCCGTGGACAACGCCAGGGACGAGATGTACTGGGGTTCGCCGTCGGGCCCGTCCTGAGCGGAGCGGAGCATGTCCGGACGTTCGAACTCGATGCCAGTCACGTGGCACATCAGCTTGGCATCGCTGGGGTTGCCGTCGGCGTCAAACATCGGCAGGTCGATGCCGTCGTCGATCCGGCGGAGGTAGTAGCGCCCCTTGGTGGCCAGAGCCAACAGGGGCGGCAGCACCAAGGCCAGGCCCACTGCGAAGATCGGCGAGAACGGCTGTACTGCGGAACCGAAGGCGCCAAAGAAGACGGCGATGGAAACCCCAGCGGAAACCAGCATGGACACGAAACCCACGGGATTGACGGCGTAGAGCATCCCGCGGCGGAACTCCGGAACCTTGGGCGAGATCTTCAGCAGATACTTGTTGATGGCTATGTCCGAGGCCACCGTGACCACCCAGGCCATGGCGCAGTTGGCGTAGAAGCCCAGGATCGTGTTGAGGAACTCGAACATGTTCGATTCCATAAGCACCAGCGCAATCACCAGGTTCACCACAACAAACACCATGCGGCCCGGGTAGGTCTTGGTGATGCGCGTAAAGGAGTTGGTCCAGGCCAGCGAGCCGGAGTAGGCGTTGGTGACGTTGATCTTGATCTGCGAGATGACCACCAGCACCACGGCCAAAGTCATGGCGAGCCAGGCCGGCATCATCTCTTCGTAGACGCCCAGAAACTGGTGAACGGGCTCATTTGCATGCACCGCAGCCGCAGGATCCAGCTTGGCGATCAGGTAGATCGCGATGAACAGGCCGATGATCTGCTTGATGGCACCGAAGATGACCCAGCCCGGTCCGGCCAGGATCACTGCACGCCACCAAGCACCCTTGTTCTCAGCAGTCTTGGCCGGCATAAAGCGCAGGTAGTCGATCTGCTCCGCGATCTGTGCCATGAGTGACAGGCACACACCGGCCGCCAACATCACCGATGCCAGGTTAGGTCCACCCTGCCCGGAAGCGCCGGTGAACGCGAAGAAGGCGTCGATGCTCTCGGGGTGGGACAGTAGCAGATAGCCCACGGGAACCACCATGAGCAGCAGCCACAGTGGCGTGGTCCACACCTGCAAAGTAGCGAGCGTCTTCATTCCGTAGATCACCAGCGGAATGATGATGATGGTGGACACCGCATAGCCGATCCACTGCGGAATACCGAGGCCCAGCTGCAGCCCTTGGGCCATGATGGAGCCCTCAAGCGCGAAGAAGATGAACGTGAACGTGGCGAAAATGATGTTGGTGACCACTGAGCCGTAGTAGCCGAACCCCGAGCCGCGGGTGATCAGGTCCAAATCGATGTTGTAGCGTGCTGCGTAATAGGCCAAGGGGAAGCCGGTGGCGAAGATGATCACCGCGGCCACGATGATGCCGAAGATCGCGTTCACTGTTCCATAGGCGATGCCGATGTTCGCGCCGATGGAGAAGTCGGCCAGGTAGGCGATGCCGCCCAACGCACTGGTGGCCACCACACCGGCGCTCCATTTCCGGTAGGACCGCGGAGCGAACCGGAGCGTGTAATCCTCCAGGCTCTCCTTCGCAGCACTCATCGCGTCGGCGTTGCCTTGCGCTATTGGAACAGAGCCGGCGGTTCCGACGGCGGTTCCAGCCGCCGTCGTCGGCTCCAATGTTGCGGTACTCGTCTTATCGTCACTCATTCGGGGTCGCTTTCGTCCGGGGAGGGTGCTTCGCCCACGACGCTAGTCACGCAGCGCGTCAATTCAGTCACGTCCATGTTTCACAGCTGTAACTTCTGCATCAGCCGCCCCGCGCGGCCAGCACCAAAATCCAGCTCCACGGTTTGTGCGCACCCCACAAAATCGCCCTCCGCCTGCACCGATACCGTCAAGGACATGAGCACCCAAGCACCCCTTGAGACCACCACCTACGCCATTCTGAACACCGCCCGCGAGCAGGCCCTTGAACGGGGCGAAGGCCTAAACGAATCCCAACTCATCCAGATCCTGGAGCTCCCCGACCACGCCATCCCCGAAGCCCTGCAACTCGCGCATGAGGTTCGCCTCAAGCACTGTGGTGAGGATGTTGAGGTGGAAGGCATCATCTCCATCAAGACCGGTGGCTGCCCGGAAGACTGCCATTTCTGCAGCCAGTCGGGCCTGTTCGACTCCCCCGTCCGTGGCGTTTGGCTGGACATCCCGGAGCTGGTTAAGGCAGCCAAGGAAACCGCAGCCACCGGTGCCACCGAGTTCTGCATCGTGGCGGCTGTTCGGGGCCCGGACATCAAGCTCATGAACCAGATCAAGTTTGCGATCGACCGCATCAATGAAGAAGTGGACATCAACATCGCCTGCTCGCTGGGCATGCTCACGCAACGCCAAGTGGACCAGCTGGCCGAGTGGGGCGTCCACCGCTACAACCACAACCTTGAGACAGCGCGCAGCTACTTCCCCGAGGTCGTTACTACTCACAGCTATGAGGAACGTCTCGAGACGTGCGCCATGGTGAAGGCCGCCGGAATGGAACTATGCTGCGGTGCGCTGATCGGCATGGGTGAATCATTGGCCCAGCGGGCCGAACTCGCTGCCCAGCTTGCCGCCCTTGAACCGCACGAAGTCCCACTGAACTTCCTTAATCCCCGCCCCGGCACACCTTTGGAAAACCAGGGAATCATGGACGGCAAGGATGCCCTCCGTGCCATCGCCGCGTTCCGGCTGGCGATGCCGCGGACCGTGCTCCGATACGCCGGCGGCCGTGAACTGACCCTTGGCGACCTCGGCACCCGCGACGGTCTCCTGGGTGGTATCAACGCCGTCATTGTGGGCAACTACCTCACCACCCTGGGCCGGCCGGCAAATGCGGACCTCAACCTCTTGGTGGAACTGAACATGCCCATCAAGGAATTCCAGAAGTCTCTATGAAGGCTGCAGAGTCACAGAAGTTCTGCGGCCACTGCGGCGGCGGCACTTTCAGCACCGATGGTGACGGCCCGACGTCGGACGCCCACCACAGCTGCCAACAGCGCTTGGCGATGGAGCCGCCGCGCTTTTGTCCGGAGTGCCGGCGCCGCATGAAAGTACAAGTCATGCCGTTGGGGTGGACCGCGGAGTGTTCACGCCACGGCCTGATGAGTTTTTGTACAGATACCGCCCCTAACAGCACCTCATAAGGGCGGTATCTGTACAAAAACTCCCTGGGTAGGCTGGATGCATGACCGGGAGCCGGGACCTTCTGACGCGGGAGCAACGCAGCCGCAACATGTCGAAAATCCGCGGGAAGAACACCAAACCAGAGCTGCTGGTTCGTAAACTCCTGCACGCGAAAGGCTACCGGTACCGGTTGCACGGGCAGTCCGGAGCAGTGAAGCTGCCGGGCCGCCCGGATTTGGTGTTTGCGGGCAGGCGCAAGGTCATTTTCGTCAATGGCTGTTTCTGGCATGTCCATGATTGCAAAACGGGACAGCATGCTCCGGCGGCAAATGCCGAGTTCTGGGAAGTCAAGAGAAGACGAACCCGCGAAAGGGACGCCCTGCAGCGGGAACAGTTGACAGCTGCCGGCTGGCAGGTGCTCACGGTCTGGGAGTGCCAACTTAAGAATATGTCCGTGCTCGAGGATCGGCTCACGGCATTCCTGGAGTCCGCTGAGGGTTAGGCCGGCTACGCACTACGCCCGCAAATTAACTCCGCACTATGCCAGCGATGAGGCTCCGCAAGTCAGCGGCTATCTAGGCGCGGTTGTGGTGGTTGGCGCGGAATTGACCGTGTTGTCCGTGACATTGGGCTGGGAACTCTGCTGCCAAAGCGAGAAGGCGGCCGAACCTCCAATGCCCAGCAGTACCGTCATGCAGACCACGATGATGAGCAGGAGGCCCGGTGACGGGCGAGCACCACTGTCCATGTTCTTCCCCGTTCCTGGTCCAGCCTGGAGACATCCAGATCTGCTTTCACTACTTTGTGGGGGCGAGATCAAGAGCGCCTCTGAGTCCGCTCAAGATTGGATCAATCTTTGGATATTTGGCGTTGCGCAACTTCCACGGGTCCTACTGTTGAATGGTGAATCTATTGTTTGGAGGCGGGAGGGGTTTGGTGTCTGAGTACGACGAGTGCACCGACGCCCTGGTGGATCGCACCGTTCTCACCGAACTCCAAGCAGAGTTGGGCGGCGACCACAGCATCATCAGCAGCTTCGTGCGCAACTATGTGGAGCTTCTGCCCTGGCGGGTGGGTCGGCTACACCGCGCACTGGAAAGGCAGGACATTGAGGACGCCATGGACGCGGTCCTCAGCCTCAAAACCTCCAGCCACATGGTGGGCGCCATCTGCATGAACCGCTTGGCGACCGAGCTGGAGATCAGCATCCGACTCCTGCCGAACGGAGACCACTTGGACCGCTTGGCCGCGCAGGTCCACGAAATCGAGAATTTTGTCTCCGGCACCATCCAGGAACTGGAAACGCCCCTGCAGCCTAACTAGCCGCTTCAGCCCAGCTAGGCGCTGCAGCCCAACTAGCCCCTGCAGCCCAGTTCATGGACGGCCGGGCTTAGTTGTTTGAGGCGGGCGCGAGCCTGTAGCCGACGCCGCGTACCGTCTCAAGCCAGCGGGGCGCCTGAATGCTGTCGCCGAGCTTCTTGCGCAGATTTCCCATGTGTACCTCAACGGCGCGCTCGTCCGCGTCGCTGACGTAACTGCCGACGTCGTAGGGTTCGTTGCGGAGGCGACGGGCGAGGTCTGCCTTGGTCCGCACAATCCGCCCGGTCTCCAACAGGGCGAGCAGGAGGTCGAACTCGGTGCGGGTCAGCTTGAGTTCGGTGCCGTTCAGGACCGCTGTGCGCGACCCGGCGGAAACGGCCAGACCGTTGTGGCTAACCTCGGGGTCCACCACTTCTTCCGGAGCGCTCTTGGATTCGGACGACGCCCGCGGACGCCGCATCATCGCTTCGACGCGCGCGCGCAGTTCCCGGGGACGGAAGGGCTTGGTGAGGTAGTCGTCGCCGCCGGCTTCCAGACCCATGAGGGTGTCCAGCTCTTCGGCGCGGGCGGTCAACATGATGATGTAGGCGTCCGAGGATTTCCGGATCTGGCGGGCAACCTCAAAACCGTCGATATCGGGAAGGCCCAAGTCCAGCGTAATGACATCCGGATTCAGCTCGCGGGCCGACGTCACACCTGCGGATCCGGTGGACGCGACGTGCACATCAAACCCCGCCTGGGATAGAACTACGCGTACCAATTCGCGGATATCCTGATCATCTTCAATGACCAGCCCCACACGTGCTTCACTCATCGCTGCCCCTCAGCCCCTTCGATAACCTCAGAAGTATATCCATTATGGTTAGGCTGATCTCATGAACCGACTTTCTTCCGCATTTTTGGTGGATGTGCCATGACCCCGCCGTCAACGTGGGACATTGGTGAAAAGAAGCAATTGTTGGTTTTTCGGCGCTCTTTCCACGAACATACCCTGCGTATGCGAGTAGTGCTCAGCCAATTGCCGTTATCGGTGTGTGTCTCTATTTCGGCCATCCTGGTTTGGCTGTATTTTCCTGCCACGCTCGAAAATCCGCTGTTCCTCATTTTCCTGCTGAGTCAGGCGCTCCTCCTGGCACTGTGCATCATTGTGCCCTGGCACCGGCTCCCGTTCGCCACCTTCCTCAGCATCCCCATCCTGGACATGGTCTCCATCGGCTTCGCCCGTGAAGGTGCGGTGGAGTCCATCACCGGCCTCAGCGTCCTGGTGGTGTTGCCCGTCATCTGGCTGTGTGCTTCAGGGTTGTACCCGAAACTGGCCATTGTCCTGTCCTTCCTGGGACCGTTAGGGATCGTCTGGGTTCCCTTGTTCGTGAGAGGGACCCTCAGCGAACAGGACCTCACCAAGCCACTGCTGTTCCCCATCCTCATGTTGGGCATCGGTGTTTCCGTGAGTGTTCTGACCCTGAGCATGGTGCGTCAGCAGCGTGCGTTGGAGCAGAAGGACGAGGCCCTTAAGGAAGCACTGAGCGTCAGCACCAAACAGGAACGGCTCCTGAACACCGTCATGGAAGCCCTTCCCCTGGGCGTGGTGGCCGTCGACGGCGATGGCCATGATATCCTCATGAACCGTCGCCAGCGCCAAACACACGCACTGGCAACTCCCCCGGACAATGACGATCCCAACGAATCACAGTTGCTCATCTTCGACACGGACCGGACCACGCCCCTGGATGCCGACCGCAGGCCGGTGCGCCGTGCAGTCCTGGGCGAAAGGTTCACCGACCAGTTGGTGTGGTTGGGTTCTGGGAGCGATCAACGTGCCTTCACCGCGAGCGCACGCCCCATGGTGGACGACTCCGGCAAGTTCGCCGGGTCCGTAGTGGTGTTCAGCGACGTCACGGACTTGGTGAACGCCCTCGCCGCCAAAGACGACTTTGTTGCCAACGTATCCCACGAGTTCCGTACGCCTCTAACGTCCATCCTTGGGTACGTTGAGCTGATCCTGGATGAGCCGGACACCCTCGACGCCAAGGCACGCAAACAGCTGGACATCGTCAGGCGGAACGCGGAGAGGCTCCTGACCCTCGTCTCGGACTTGCTGGCCATACGTTCGGGCCAGATCGTCATTCAACCTCACACAGTGGACGTTGCCGAGTTGGTGCGCGGGAGCGTCAACTCCGCAGAGCCCCGTGCCGCCAAGGCCGGCATCAGGCTCTCCGTGGATCTCCCCGACGCCTTGGAAGCCCGCATCGACTCCTCAAGGATCGCGCAGGTACTGGACAACTTGGTATCGAATGCCATCAAGTACTCCCCCGACGGCGGGGACGTTGAAGTGGCCGCTTGGGAGGATCAGGACTTCATCTTCTGCCGGGTCACCGATACCGGGATGGGGATGAACGAAGAGGAACAGGCCGAGGCTTTCACCAAGTTCTTCCGGGCCGGCGGCGTACGCAAAAGCGCCATTCCCGGCGTCGGGCTTGGACTGCCCATCAGCAAAGCCATTGTTGAGGCGCACGGCGGAACCATCACGTTGGAAAGCGAACCAGGCCGGGGCACCACGTTCACGGTGAAGATGCCCTCGTGAGCATCAGCGCTGAGGGGCGCCTGCACCCATCTCAGCGTCCCGACGGCGGCCGAACAGGAAGTAGCTGACCGGGCCGAAGAAGTTGATGAAGGAGACAGCGCGCCAGACCGCCTTCTTGCCTCTGATCTGATCGTCAGGAGTCTTGCCGATGCTCCGCTGCGCCGCGCCCAGCAAGGCCATGTTGATGGCGCCGCTGACCAACAGCATGGTCCGTTGGCCTTTGGTCATATCGCGCCATGATTTCTTGCGGCCCATAGTGCCTCCTCCAGTGAAGATTTACTTATCAGGCTAGTCCGACGCCGGGCGGCCCGCCACAGCCTGGCGGACTACCTCGCCCCAGGATTGTTCCGCCAGGTCAGCCACTGCGGACAGGATTTCCGACGGCGGCAAGGACAGGTCCAGCGGGTACTCCACAATGTCGATGTCCGTGTTGAGGATCCTACGCAGCTTCATTTCCCCCGAACCCGCGTAGACGAGCCATGCGGTGGGTACCCTGAGGGCTGTGCAGTATGCCAGCAACTGGTAGTGGTCCGCGCTTAGGGACGCGCCGGCGTCGGAGGCTGCCTGGTATTTGGAGTCGTAGACCACCACGGGACGCCCACCCAGGAAATGCACGGCGTCCGGACGAACGGTAATGCGATCGGAGTCCCGGACTGCCTCATTGAGGAGCGCGCCGTACTGGAGGCGCATCTCTCCCGGGTGGGCACTCATGGCGCTGCGCAACGCGGTCCCCACGAATTCCTCGAACACCTGGCCCATGTCCACCACGAAGGACGCAGTTTGCTGCT
This sequence comes from Paenarthrobacter sp. MSM-2-10-13, assembly GCF_011605365.1. NCBI lineage: Bacteria > Bacillati > Actinomycetota > Actinomycetes > Micrococcales > Micrococcaceae > Paenarthrobacter > Paenarthrobacter sp. MSM-2-10-13. Next base: position 333,773 of record NZ_JAAOXO010000003.1, read on the forward strand.
TACCCTCACCGGCCTCGGCGGAAGCGTTGCGGAGGATCACCTCGGCCAGGCGCAGCACGGGGTGGTACCTGAGGTTCATCCGGCTGGCCCGCCACGGCGGCAGGGGCGCTCCGGACTGGAGCCGTGTGACGGCGTCGAGCTTTCCCTTGAGCTGCCGCAAACGGCTCAGGACAGTGGGCCGGACGCCGGGAACCTGACCCATGCGCTCCAAGGCAGCACGGAGGATACGGTTCTCCGCGATGTCCTCTGTGAATTCGTCGTAGGAGACTTCCAATGGCACCATCATCCCGGGACGTCGTGAAATCTGGTCCGAGATCCGGATGCGCCCTTTGACGGTGCGCAAGGACTCCTCCACGGTGAGGTAGCCCTGCAGGACGCCACGGCTCAGGGCTTTGTCCGCCAACTGAGCTAGTGATTCGGCCAGTGCGCTCCACAGGTCCGGGTGCTCCACGGCCTCCACTGAGTGATCACGGAAGCCCTGCTCTCCGGCGTAGCTGAGCAGGAAGAGGAGCCTGCTCAGGCCAAGCCGGTCCTTGGGACGGACTTCGAGCTGCACCGTGGTGGTCCGTACTGAGCCCACCTTGCCAACGGGTTCAATCCGGTAGAGGCCCATGCCCATGGGAGAGGCCTTGGCCAGCCCGCTGGTGTTGATGAACGCCGCCGATTGGGGATCGAGTTTTTCCACCACCCCGCGGGAGAGCTCGTCCATGACGATATGCCGGGGGCCGGAGTTGACCCGCCCCGCGCTGGCGGGCGCACTCCCCGCGCTGGCGGGCGCACCCCCCGCGCTGGCGGGCGCACGGCCGGGCCTTGGCGGGATGCCTTTAGCGGGCTGCAAGACGTCCCAGCAGCTGGTCCAGGCCGAAGCGTTCCTCCAGCTGCGCCCGGTTCAGCTGCCCGTGATAGTGCTCCTCCAGCAACGGCATGAGCTCGTACTTCCAGATGCGGCGGAGTCCAGTGGGGTTCTGGGCCGCGTTCTTCATGAAGTAGGACGGCCCGATCATCAGGTCCCGGTCCCAGTCGTCGATCGCGTCATTGAGCGCATCCAGCAGGTCCGCGTTGAGGGTGTCCAGACCGCGGGCTTCCAGGAAGCGACGCAGCGTGCCACGGATCGGATCCTCTTTGGGGTGGAGCTCGATGAACGCAAACCGCCGGCGAATGGCGGCGTCCATCATGGCGATGGAACGGTCCGCGGTGTTCATGGTTCCGATGATGTAAAGGTTGTCCGGCAAGCTGAAGGGCTCATTGGGGCTGTACTGGAGGTAGATGCGGTCGTCCCGGTATTCCAGGAGGAAGTAGAGCTCGCCGAAGACCTTGGCCAGGTTGGCGCGGTTCATTTCATCGATGATCAGGAAGTACGGCTTGTGCGCATTCTCGGGTTTCGCGGCCTCCTCGGCGAGACGCCGCAGTGGACCGGCCACAAGTTTGAAGGACACTTGGCCATCATCAGTTTTGTCCGGCCGGTAGCCCTCGAAGAAATCCTCATAAGCGTACGAGGGATGGAACTGGACCAGCTTCACCCGTTCGTCGGTGTGGTCACCGGCCAACTCGGCGGCAAGATGCTTTGCGAGGTACGTTTTGCCGGTTCCCGGCGGACCATAAAGAACCAGTTGGCGGTTTTCCTCGAGAAGTTCAGCGATCTCCTTGAGTGGTTCAACGTCCATGTGCAGGGACGCTGCAAACTCTTCGGTCAGCGGCCGGAACCCTTGCTGGACAACCTCGACGACGGTGGTGGGCGGGGCTTCGTCCTCGCCGTCGGTTTCGGCTTCCACGGGGAGCAGCTCCTGCAGGGCCTGAATCACCCTGGTGACGTCCACGATGATGCCCGGGGTGGAAAGTTGACGCTGGGCGTGACGGGGAAGCTCGGGGATAGCGTAACTGTCATCGAACCAGCGGACCTTGCGGCGGATCCGCCGATTGTCTTCATGGTGTTCGGGTTCTCCGAGGACCACACCAACCCTTACCCGGCCGGCGTGCTGGTACAGCGTGAGGTCACCTGGCTTCATGACTGTCAGGAAAGCGAAAACAGCTGTTTTGGTGTCTTCGCGCTCCACGTAGCCCAGGTGCTTGTAATCCTCATCCACGGCATGCTGGACCACGCCTGCCGTGACCCCTGCGTTGAGGGCGCGCAGATGTTCCACATCCAAGGTGGCCTTCTCTTCGGCAACCCAGGCGGCCAGCAGGTCCGCATTGTCGTGATGGGTACGCAGGAGCCAGGAACGGCGCCCCGGATCTCCCACCTTGCGCCATTGGCTTACCAGTTGGCGTCCGTACCAGTCGATGCGCTGCCCGGCTTGCTCGTCCAGGTGCAGGCGGATGCGGTGGATGTCGGCGGTAATGTCCTCGTCTGTATCGCCCCCGGCCCCGCCGACGAGAGAAGCAAAGGCGTCCCGGATTTCCTGGCGTTCAACGTCTGCCACTACGGGCTCAAAGTAGCTCGGCCACACCAAGTACTCGATGCTGCGGCGCAGGGCAGGCTGATCCTCGGGCGTTGCGGCGGCCAGTTCATGGAACTTCAGCGGGTCCGCGAGTGCCTCGTTGATGGTGGCTGTGCTTTGGCTGTCCACGTGGGCCACGAAGCGGCACAGCCATTTCAGGTGGTCCCAGATGGTCCAGTTGAACTCGGCGGTGCGGTCACGGATGACGCCGTGGTCCGTCATGCCCTCATATAGCTCTTCCGGCAGCTCGATGGGCGGCTCGACCCATGATGCGGCCTCGGTGACGCGGGCACGTTTGACCCGGAGGGACTTGACCTCGTGTGCGAGCGGCAGTGATTGCAGGAACAGCAGTTCCACGGCCAGCAGCTTGGCTTCCCGGGACGCGCCATGGAGGTTCTGCCGCAGGTTGGTCATCATGGGGGCTTTGGAGTCCTCCACCCCGCGTTCGAGCCTTTCCAGGAGCTCACCGGCAGCATCTGCGGTCCACGTCAACGTCCTGCCGTCCAGCGCCGAGGGTCTCCCGTGGAGCGCCGGACCCAGCACATACCAAGCTGCGTCCTCGATCTCCTTGGAGACTCCGGGGGCGCGGTCAATGGCAGTTTTTACGGAGGGAATCACCATGCCAACTTACCTTGTTTGGTTTATCCAAGCATCTGGATATCCACAGGCTTGCTGCCCATCCCGGCTAAGCTGCGTTCAACCCCCGATTGACCAGCGCTAACTTCCGTCGCGGAGGTCAGCCGGAGGTTCGTCCTTCACTTCGATGGCGTCGAAACGTGCCTCACAGCTCTCGCCCATGGGCGCTTGCGACATGAACCCGACGTGCACTGCCTTCTCCGTATCCAGCCTGAACAGCCGTACGAAGGACCATTCCCGGCCGTCCGATGACCAGTGGAAAGCCCACGCTGGCCCTAGCCGGCTCACGCGCAGGTAAACCCACGGGGCGTCCACTACGGGGCCGTTGGAATCGTCGGAGTAGTTGTTGGTCACCACGCTGACCACCATGGCTTCCCCTTGCGGAGAATACTCGAAGCAGAGCTTGGCCCAGTGCTCGCTGTCCGCCCACAAAGTCAGCACACCGGCGTCGAACGTTGTCCGTGGTGAGGCCACCAACACCCGGGCTGAGAGTGAGAACGCGGCAGGTGCCCTGAAGCCCAACGCTGTGGCGCGGTGCTGCGGCTCGCCGCCCAGGGAATCGTTGGTCCAGTCGACGCCGGGGGCTGCCGTGAGCGTCAGCGTCCCCTCCGCCTGGTCGTAGCTGGCATGGCCGTCTGACGAGGACCATTCCAAAGCTGGCAGTCCCGGTATCTCGGGGGGCATTACGTGCTCCGTTCGTTGCGTCTGCATGTTCCAGAACACGCTTTCAGAGATTACTCCCGATGTGCGGGAAGCCACACCGCGCGCCCGTCAGTGCATCCCGAACTGATAGGCCGCAGGGACGGGTTCGTCCGGGCACACTTCTTCCCACAAGGCCGCAATGGCGTCCTCGCCCTCGCGGAGGTCCGGAATCTCGACACCCTCACGCAGGATCGCGGCTGCTTCGGCGGCTTTCCCGGTTCGCGCGAGCGCCAGCGCCTTGAGGAACCGCAAACGTCCGACGCCGGCGCCATCCTTGGGTGCCGACTCCACCAGTCCCAGTGCCATGGCGGGGTCCCCGTGCCGGATGCTGAGCGTGACGGCTTCCGTGAGCAAGGCTGTGGTGGAGGGGTCAGCGTCAACACCCCTCCGGAGCTCGGTAAGTCCATCAGCCTCCTGACCTGCGGCGAGCAGGGCCAAGCCCAAGCCGCGGTGCGCGAGCGCCCTGATGCCGGGAGCGGCCTCTCCATCGGAAAGCACCCCGCGGTACCCCGCCTTCGCACCGTCCAGGTCCTGACGGGCGTGCTTCATGGTGGCCAAGTGAAACCTCGATTCGGGGCTGGCCTGCCCACCAAGCAACTCTTCCCAGTCCGCCCCGGCGACGAAACCGGGCCCGCCGTCGAACGTTTTTCCCTCCAACAGACCGAGCCACGGTTCCTGCTCGGCCGTGACGCTCTCCACCCCGAAAGGTGTACCGCTCTCATCCACCCAGCCCTTCCCGGATTTCCGGCGCCGGGCGCGTTCAAGAACGCCCCAACCACTGCCGCGCAGCAGCATGGTGGACGGCGGGATGTCGGCGTCGTTGAGGGCTGCGGGAAGCATGGCCTCGAGTTCGTCATGGGGCAGGAGTTGTTCCAATCGCTGGCTGGCGTTGGCCACCGCAGCGTCCCAGTCGGCACCGTGCGAGGTTTCCGGATCGAGATGACCGTTGCCGTAGGCCTCTACCCATGCCCATGCAGCCCCGGCGGGCATGTTGAGGTGTTCAAACTGCGTCTGCGCCAAACCCGCCTGGATTTCGGCATACGGTCCAGCTCCGGGGCTCAGCCATTCCTGCCACCGCTTGCCGCCCTGCCCCTGGCCCCATACGAAGAGCTTCTTGCCGCGGAGGAGTCCCGTGGAGAGCATCGCCAGCCCGTCGCCGTCGTCGTCGGCTGCAACAACCCAACGCCGTTCGGAAGGGTCGATGTCGAAGAAGAAATCCGCCGCGTGGGGGCTGTTGACCGGCCACGTGCCGTCATATCCTTCGTGGGCGGTGGGCCGGACGCGGGTGATGTCCGTGGTGTAGTCGCTGCCGAAAGCCTCATCCGCCGGGGCGATCACGCGGGTCCGCTCGGTCTCAGGGATGGCTGCGTTGCTCCACCAGTACATCGGGACCTCGTGGTCGTTTGGGTTGCGGATCCGCACCGCCGCGAAGACCACAGGCGAGTCGCCGGGCAGCCAGATGTCCACTTGAAAAACCACTTCCCGCAGCCGCTCGTATTCCCACATCCGCAGGATGTGCTTGCCGTCCGGGGTGCGGACAATCGCGGTGTGCAAAGGATCGCAGCTGGTGGGCGAATGACCTCGGGTGCCGATGTTCCATTCCAGCCCACCGGCAAACCACGCTTTCCGCAGCGCAACGTTGGCAAGCTGCGGAGCATTGTGGGTGTGCAGGAGTTGCTTGCCGGTCTGTTTGTCGAAAATCTCCCAGATGCGGCCGCCCAGCGACGGGAGGACAGTCACCTTGAGCTTGCTGTTTTCAAGCACGACGGCGGGAAACTGCTTGGGTGCCGCGTCCCGGCTGTAGCCGTCCTGCATGAGGTACGGGTACATGTTGGGCACCACACCGAACCGCGCCGAGGCCTGGAGATCCTCCGGCACCCCCTCTCCCACGGTGTAGGGCTGGTCCAGCTCAGCCGCCACCACGGGCAAGGGGTTGAGCGGACCGAGCTCGGCCATGGTCAGGGAAACGGTGGTGACTGTGAGGGTGGAGGTTGCTGTGTCTGCCACGTCAGTATCCGATCGTGAGAAGGAGACCGCGCTGCGGCTCGATGGCTATGGCTTGGCCGGGCACGTAGCTCGCGGCAGATTGGAAGCCGGCGATGGTGGGGGCCTTGATGATTCTGGTGGCGGCAGCATCGTCGTCGAAAATCAGCGTCACTTGTTCAGTGTCCGCGGCCCAGGAGGCCAGCGCTACAACCATTCCGTGCTCCGTGAGCCACGTGGTGGCCAGAACGTGGGGGTGACTTGTCTTTATGGGGGCCTGCGGGTCCCAAAACCCTTGCATATGCCCGTGCTCCAACCCGGTTTGGGCCCAGAACTCCCAGAGCGGGCGGTTGTCCACGGCAGGTGCCCGGCCTGTCATCCCGAACACCATGCCACGCCATGGGTTGCCACCGCCTTCCAGCATCTCGCCCATGAGGCCGAAGGGAATGCCGGAGAGCTCCACCAGCCAATAGTCGGGATCGGTGGTGTTGTAGTCGAAGTACTCCCCCAGCCATAGCCTGTCCACATAAGGCAAATGCTCCATGTACAGATTGGCGGAGGATGCGTAACCGTCGTGCGCAGTGAACTGGTTTGCTGAATGGAGGTCAATCTCAGGGCCGTCTACACCACGGGTTATGCAGGCCCGCTCCAGGACCTTGCGGACCCGCTGCATGGCGTGGCGGTCATAGGCGATGTCATCCAGGTAGATGCCGTCAATCCCATCCTCCCCGCCGGCCAGTTCCTGAAGGCTCCGCACGTAGAAGTTCTCCCACCGTGATTCGCCGGTTGTCACCACGGCGATGTCCTCCACATTGGGTGCAAACCACGCTGAAACGTAGCCGCTGCCGGCATGTTCCTGCAGCCAGATGTGGCCTGCCCCTGGACCGTCGCTGAAGACTTCGTGGTCCAGGTGCAGCAACGGCAGCAGCTCCGGGCTATGGAACGTGAGCTCGCGGACCGTGTTGTAAACCTTGGCTTTGAGCCCGTGCTGATGGCACTGGGCCACGTACTTCCGCAGCGAGTCCTGGGTCAGCAAGGGATCATTGATATAGAGCGCCGGCGCCGTGGCGTGATGGACGTTGACCACGGTGGCACCAGCGGCCTTGATGTCCGCAGGGTTTTCAGGAGCGTGGAAGTACCGTTTTCCAAGGTGTTTACCGGGATCGATCGGCTTGAACGGTGTCAGCAGCAGGCGGAAATCGAAGTCCAATGGCTCATCCGCCCTTAGGGTCCGGGCACCACTGAAGGCACGCAGCGTGGCTGTGTCCTCCGATGTCCGCAACGCGACACCGCCCCGGACTCCGCTTTCACCGCCGGCCTGCTGCCGGTTGGCCCACGATCCCGGTTCCACCAACGGCTTCTCCCGGTAGAAGTTGGTGTTGAGCGGCCGTTCATAGCTGCCATCACGTAAGGAAAGCTGGACGCCTACATTCACACTCCCCAGCCACAACGCATCCTGGTTCTTCGCCGCCACGTCCCAAGTCCAGTCGATGGTGTCCGGCCGTCTTCCACCCGGGATGCCCAACCCCATGGCCAGCGGAACCGAAGCCTCATGGAGCGCCAGCTGCAGGCCGACGTCGTTCACCTCCAAGGTCCCCACCGGGCTGAGCCGCAGCGAGTACGAAACTGCCCCATCGGCGTCGAGAACGCCGTTCAGCTCCAGCGTCAGCGCCGCCTTGCCGTCCTTGCGACCTGTCCAGGCGCAGCGCCACGACATCCGCGCCGGGCCGTCCTCAGTGAAAACTAGCTGACCGTGCGTCCAATCAATTCCCTCAACGTCCAGCCGCATGGGAGCACTGAAAAGCTCGACGACGGGACCATCCGTTGCGGTCACCGCGGTGGTAAACGTTGACGTCACCTGCGCCGGAAGTCCGGACTCCGTCAGCTGCAAGGACCTGCCCAGAATCCCCAACGTCCTGCTCGTTTCGTCCAAAGTGATGGCCGTATATGGCCTAACGAGCTCCGCGTCCTGAGCCACTCGCGAATCCAGCCAGGCCAGGCGCCGAAGGGAACGTGCATCTCCGAAACCGCCCGCAAGGAGTGCCGGATCTGTTTCCGCGGCCACATCAAGCCTGACCACGATCTCCCGTGGTGGCTCCCCCGCTGCATGGATAGTCACCATGGCGGAGTGCGTGGTTCCCGCAGCTGCCTCAGGGATGGGAAGGACCACCAGCAAAGCCCGTACAGTGCCGGCAGGAATGTTGAGGGCTCTGTGCCATGGCTTGCCCAGCCTGTCCACGCCATCGGTGTTGATGCAGCGCCCGCTGGTACCTTCTCCTCCCGTTGAGTCTCCTCCCGTTGGCTCTTCCCCGGCTGATGGGGTGACCTGAACTGTCACGCCGTTGAGATCCTTCTGCGCATACAGTCCCAACTGGACCACATAGTCCTCGCCAGCCTGTGCAGTGCCGTGGAAAGCCTCCGAGGGCCCGTTGATCACCCAGTGCGCCGGTAGGTCATGCCGCATGGAGATGGGATTCAGGCGGTCCTCGGGAAACACCAGTAGGGCTTCTCCCGCGTGGAGTGCCCGGAACCGCTCCAGTTCGTCTGCGCGGGCGGTGAAGTTCATGGGTGCGAACGAGTCCCGTCCGCTTGCCGCCTCATATCGGAGGACTTTGGCGGTGGGCAGCGCAGCTTGCGCCCCGCTTGCCCAGGCGGAACGTCCGACGGCGGCGGCCCAGGCCGGATCTGCGGCAGGACGACGCGGGAGGTACTGCGCCTGGGGATAGTGGGCTTTCCCCAGCATGGCGTACGGCAGGTAGAAGACGAAGTAGATGCCAGGGCCCTCTGTGGCTTCGAAGACAACCGTTCCGGACTCGCGGGTGGCCTCTTCCACCATCACGTTCCGGACCCTGATGCCGGTCTTCTCCGAGACGACCATGACATCAACCGTTGCGGGGTCCTTGTCCTGCCGCCGCCACGGGATGACAGCCCTGTGGGCCGCACCAACCCCGCCGCCCCTTCCGCTGAGCCCCGCTTCAGCCACATCCAGGACTTCCACAACGAATCGGTGATTGCCGTAGAGCAGTTTGTCCCACGCGCCGATGCCACAATCCACCTCCGGGTGGGCTGTCACTGAACCGATTCTGCTGGGATTTGGCGGGGTGATGAGGGCCGGTGAAACCGGCGCGGGCAGCGGCATCGCTGAGACTCCTGAAGGTAGCTTCCGGGGTTTTTCACCTGTTTGGTGAATCCTTACATCATCCCGGCGTTCCGTGGAGTCGTAAAGGGTTATTGCGATGCGCGATCACTGCAATTCCCGCCCCCGAATACTGGCCATGACGCTGCCAGGGCATTATGACGGTGCTAGTTGGAGGCGGCCAGGTGCTACTTGGAGGCAGCCAGGTTCAGTGCGTTGACTTTCGCCCTCGCCGCCCGGACGACGTCGCGGTTGGTAACTGTGTAAGCCGTGGGATCGCTGCCGTCCTGCGCACCGAGGGAGACCGCCCCATCGGCGAGGGTGGAGACCGTCTTCTTGGCCGAAAGGTGGACCGCAGCAAGGCCTGCCCTGTGCATCGCAGGGATGTCGTCAAGGGTTAGTCCTCCCCCGGCCATGATCTGCAGTGCACTCCCGGCACGTTCTGCCATGGTGGTCAACGTGGACAGCCCGGCCCCCGCGGTGGCCTCGTGGCCCGAGGTCAGGATCCGCGTGAAGCCAAGTTCCATCAGCTGTTCAAGAGCGGCCACGGGGTCTCGTGACTGGTCTATGGCCCTGTGAAAGGTCAACTCTGCTTCCGGGTTGGCTTCCTTGGCGGAATCCACGAGGCGCTGGATCGCGTGAACGTCTACGTCTCCGGACGCGGTGAGCGCCCCGACCACCACCCCGTGGGCACCCTGAGCCAGCAGATGGCGGATCTCGTGGACCATGGTGTCTACGTCGGACGCAGAGTACCGGAAGTCGCCGGGCCTGGAGCGGATCAGTGGATGGATCGCCAGACGGCCGTCAACGTGCTCCATGCTGGCTTCCATGAGTCCTTGGCTTGGCGTGACGCCACCAAGTTCCAGGCTGCTGCACAGTTCGATGCGGTCGGCTCCCTCGGCGGCTGCCGTGCCTGCACCCGCGGCACTCACCACGGCAATTTCAAGTTTCATGGTGAAACTCTACGTGGAATTTTTGTACAGCTGATGCCCCTAAGACGGCCATTTGAGGGCATCAGCTGTACAAAAACTCGTCAGCCCTGGTACTTCTGCAGCTTTTCCTTTTGCTCCGGCGTGAGCCTTAGGACCCGTCCTGTGGCCTCGGCGACGAAAGCCAGGTGAGTAGTTGCTTTCACGCAGTCTTCCCGCGTGACAGGATCTTTGATGACGTAATGGAGATCGAAGCTGGCGCCTTTGATGGCCCCCACCCAGATCTCCACCACAGCCGGGATGTTGCGGTAATCCAAAGTCCGGACGTACCGGACTTTGTGCTCCACAACCAGGGTCATGGTGCCTTCCTCGACGTCATTGAACAGGGCCGCCGGGGGCTCTACGCCCGGAAGGCCCGCTCCGCGAGGGGGCCCGAAGGCTGCGATACGGGCTTCCTCCAGCATCCGCACAATCTGGACGTTGTTGATGTGGCCGTAGGCGTCCATGTCACCCCAGCGCATGGGTACGAGGACCTCTATGCGGCGGGGTGCCATGGACTCCTTCAGTGTTTCCGTGCTCAGCTGTGCACCGCCGTCGAGTCGTCCACAGCGGTCTCTTCCTCACCAGCGAACTGGGACATGTACAACCGGTAGTAGGCCCCCTGCAGTGTGAGCAGGTGGGCATGGTTGCCCTGCTCCACGATCTTGCCGTTCTCCATCACCAAAATGGTGTCGGCGTCGCGGATAGTGGACAGGCGGTGGGCGATCACGAAGCTCGTCCGGTCCGTCCGAAGGGCAGCCATGGCCTTTTGCAGCAACAGCTCCGTACGGGTGTCCACGGAGCTTGTAGCTTCGTCCAGGATCAGCAGCGACGGATCTGAAACGAAGGCACGGGCGATGGTGATGAGCTGCTTTTCACCGGCGCTGACGTTGTTGCCTTCTTCGTCGATGATCGTCTGGTAACCGTCCGGGAGGGCACGCACAAAGCGGTCCACGTAGGTTGCCTTGGCCGCTTCCATGATCTGGTCCTCGGTGGCGTCCAGCTTGCCGTACTTGATGTTGTCGTAGATGGTCCCGCCAAACAGCCAGGCATCCTGCAACACCATGCCCACCTTGGACCGCAGTTCTGCGCGGCTAAGGTCCTTGATGTCCACGCCATCCAAGGTGATCCGGCCTGCGTTGAGCTCGTAGAAACGCATCACCAGGTTCACCAGCGTGGTCTTCCCGGCCCCGGTGGGGCCCACAATCGCCACGGTATGGCCAGGTTCGGCAGCAAAGGACAGGTCCTCAATGAGCGGTTTGTCTTCTACATAGCTGAACGAGACGTGCTCGAACTCAACATGGCCGTCGGTCTTGGCGGGCAGATTGCGGGTCCCGGTCTCTTCAACTTCTTCCTCGGCATCAAGGAACTCGAAGACGCGCTCTGCCGAGGCAACACCGGACTGCAGCATGTTGGCCATGCCGGCAATCTGGCCCAGCGGCTGGGTGAATTCACGTGAGTACTGAATGAAGGCGGTGGCATCGCCCAGGCTCATGGAGCCCGAGGCAACGCGCAAGCCACCCACCACGGCAATGCCGACGTAGGACAGGTAGGACACGAAGTTCATGGCCGGGAAGATCACGCCGGACACGAACTGCGCACCAAAGGAGGCCTTGTAGAGTTCCTCGTTCTTCTCGTCGAAACGCTTCAGCATGTCGGCATCGCGACCGAAGACCTTCACGAGGTCGTGTCCGGAGAAGGACTCCTCGATCTGGCCGTTCAGTGCGCCGGTGTTCTTCCACTGTGCTGCGAAGAGCTTCTGGCTGCGCGCACCAATGACGCCCGCCACAATGCCGGACAACGGCAGGGCGATCAGGGCAATGAGCGCCAATTCCCAGGAGACGATGAACATCATCACCGTGATGCCCACGACTGTGAGCACTGAGCTGACCAGTTGGGAGAACGCCTGCTGGAGGCCCTGCTGGACGTTGTCGACGTCGTTGGTCACGCGGGACAGGATGTCGCCGCGCTGGCGGGTGTCGAAGTAGTTCAGCGGGAGCCGGTTGAGCTTTGCCTGAACGTCGTTGCGCAGCTTCTTAATGACCCGCATGACGATCCTGTTGAGCAACCAACCCTGGGCCCACAGGAAGATGTTGGCCACAAAGTACATCAGGAGCACGATCGAAATCAGGAACGTCAGCTTGGGGAAGTCAATCCCGTTGGTGAGCTCCATCTTGGAGACCATGTCCGCAAAGTTGCCTTGGCCTTGCTGGCGCATGAGCTCAACGAACTGCTCCTGCGAGACCCCCTCCGGGATCTGCCGGCCCACAACGCCACCGAAGATGACGTCCATGGCACTACCCAGGACCTTCGGAGCAATCACATTGAGGACTACCGAGACAATGACGAGCCCGATCACGATGTACACGCCAACGGCCTCGGGCTTCAGCAGGCCCATGAGTCGCTTGGCGGACGGCCAGAACTCTTTGGCCTTCTTTGCCGGGACGTCGCCGAACATACCGCCATCAGCTTCGGAGGGGACGTATTCTTCTTCAACAAAGTCGTCGTCATCGAGCACTTCGGTGGCTACCTCAGCTTCAGCTGTTGCCTTGGCATCCTTGGCGGCTTGAGCCTTGGCAGCCCAGCCACGCTTCTTCTGCTGGTCCTGCTCGGTCATGCCACTTCCTCCACGCTCAGCTGGGATTCAACGATTTCCTGGTAGGTGGGTGAGGTCTCCAGCAGTTCGTCGTGCGTTCCGCGGTCAACAATCCTTCCGTTATCCAGCACAAGGATCTCGTCCGCGTCCGCGATGGTAGAGACGCGCTGGGCCACGATAATGACTGTGGAATCCCGGGTCTTGGCCTTCAAGGCTTTGCGCAGACGGGCGTCGGTAGCAACATCGAGCGCGGAGAACGAATCATCAAACAGGTACACATTCGGTTTGGTAACCAACGCCCTGGCAATGGAAAGCCTCTGGCGCTGGCCACCGGAGACGTTGGTACCGCCTTGGGCGATGCGCCGGTTCAAACCGGATGACTTTTCTTCCACGAAGCCCTTGGCCTGTGCCGTTTCCAACGCTTCCCACAGCTCTTCGTCCGTGGCGTCAGGCTTGCCGAAACGAAGGTTGTGCTCGATTGTTCCTGAGAACAAGTACGGCTTCTGCGGCACCGCAGATACGCGGCTAGTGATCTCCGATGCGTCCATCTTCGTGACGGGCACACCGTCCAGCAGGACGTCACCGGATGCGACGTCGTAAAGCCGCGGCAGCAGCGAGACCAAGGTGGTTTTGCCGGCACCCGTGGAGCCGATGATGGCCAGGGTCTTGCCCGGCTCAGCAGTGAAGGAAATGTTGCTCAGCACCGGAGCCTCGGCACCGGGGTACTTGAAGGTGACGTCCCGGAACTCCACACGTCCCTTCTTCTCAGCAGGCACTACCGGCGAGCTGGGGTTGTGGATGGAAGGCTCGACGTCCAGTACCTCACCTATGCGGTCTGCACAGACGGATGCGCGGGGAATCATCATGGCCATGAACGTGCCCATCATGACAGCCATCAGGATCTGCAGCAGGTACTGGAGGAAGGCCGTGAGCGCACCCACCTGCATCTCCCCGGAATCCACCCGCTGGCCGCCAAACCACAGCACGGCGGCCGTGGACAGGTGCAGGATCATGCCGATGGCCGGGAACATCAGGACGAACAGGTTGCCGATCTTTACCGACACTGCAGTGAGGTCATCATTGGCGTCCCCGAAGCGCCTGGCCTCGTGGGGCTCGCGAACAAAGGCCCGGACCACGCGAATACCGATGATCTGTTCGCGCAGCACGCCATTGATGGCGTCGATCTTGGTCTGCATGGAACGGAACAGCGGCATGAGACGGACTACAAGGTAGCCCACCACGGCCACCAGGACAGGAACGGAGACCCAGACCAACCAGGAAAGGCTAAGGTCCTCACGGAGCGCCATGATGATGCCGCCCACACACATGATGGGGGTTGAGACCATGAAGTTCAGGCCCATGAGCACCAGCATCTGTACCTGCTGGACATCGTTGGTACCGCGGGTAATCAGCGTGGGAGCACCGAAAGTGTTGACGTCCTGGGCTGAGAAGCTACTGACCTGCCGGAAGACGCTGCGGCGCAGGTCCCTGCCAATGGCCATTGCAACGCGGGACCCGAAGTACACAGCGATGATGGCAGTGACCACTTGTCCAAGGGCGACAGCGAGCATGAGGGCACCGGTCTGCCAGATGAAGTCGGTGTCTCCGCGGGAAACTCCCTCATCAATAATTCTGGCGTTGAGGCTGGGGAGGTACAGCGTAGCGATGGTGGATGCGAGCTGAAAAATCAGCACGGCCACGATCTGCGGCAAATACGGCTTGGAGTAGCGCCGTATAAGGGTGACAAGCATGCCCACGGGTCCTTAGAAAGAGTGCGTGAAAGAGGTAAGAGAAGTGTGGCAGCCGGGGCTGACAGTATTAGCCTCCCTACTCTACGAAATCCGTTGCCCCGGCGAAACATCTTTCGGGAAAGATCATCCCAGCGGAGTATCTGCCGGGTGACGGATGCTCCCGCTGCCGCAAGACCGGCTGTCGGGGCAAACAAGAAAGCGCCGGCTGGTTTCCCAGCCGGCGCTCCCAATCCCGCCCTCGTTGGCCGTTTCCCCGCACTCCATCAGGAGCCCCGGCCTGGATCCCCGGACAGGGCCGGGACCCCAGTGAGTTAGCCTGCGTGCTTGCCGTGGTCCGAACGGGCTTCGACGCCTTGGAGGAGCAGCAACGCCATGCGCTCCTGCTGCCTGCGCTCACGCTTGAGTTCTTTGCGGATCGCTGCAAGCTCTTCCGCGGTGTGGGCTTGCTGCTCGGCAATGGTCTGCTGCTCCCGCAACCGGGCCTGCAGCTCCACGTTGGCACGGCTCAGCTGAAGCTGTTGTTCCGCCAGGACGTACTGGGTACGGGACAACTGCTCCTGGACTTCCTTCACATCAGCGGTGCCGTGAGGCCGTTCCTGCGTGAGGATCCGAGCGAACTCGAGGTCAAGATCGGTTCCGGACTCCGGGTTCGGAACCTGACGGTCCCCTACCGGAACCTGACGGTCCGCCCCTACCTGACGTCCGCCCACCGAAACCGCAGGATGGGCACTTGGGCGGCGGGCGCCGTCGTCGGACGCTTTCACTGCGTCCATGGACGCCGTGTCCAGTGACATTCCGGCGTCCCCTGAAGCCGTGGCAACCAGTTCTTTCTCAGGAGCTGCATCCACGGTGCGTCGCAGTGGACGCTCCTTGATGAACAGCACGGCGAGGAGGGCAACGACGCTGATGATCGCGGAGATCAGGAAGATCTGAGCAGTCGCGTCACCGTAGGCAGCGCGCATGATGTCCGCGATGGGGGCAGGCATGTCAGCCAGGTCCATGCTCGCTCCGGACGCGCCACCCTGGGCAGGGATCCCTGCGGCAGTCATGCCCTCAACAGCGAGTTCCTTCACGTGGTTGGACATGATGGCACCGAGAACGGATACGCCGATTGCGCCACCAACCGAGCGGAAGAACGCCACGGAGGCACTCGCGGTTCCGATGTCCTTGGCCTGGACGGTGTTCTGAACAGCGAGGACCAGGTTCTGCATCAGCATGCCCAGGCCGAGCCCGAACACACCGGTGTAGATCGCCACTATCCACAGTTCAGTGGTGTGGTCCATGGTTCCGGCGAATGCGAGACCGCCAATGAGGAGGACGGAGCCTGCAATCAGGAACCTCTTCCACTTACCGAAGCGGCTGATCAGGATGCCCGAAGCGACCGAACCAATAAGGTTTCCGGCGATCATGGGCAGCGTCAGCAGCCCTGCCTCGGTGGGTGTGGCGCCGCGGGCAACCTGGAAGTACTGACCCAGGAAGGTTGAGGAACCGAACATGGCGATGCCAACCGCAACGGAGGCAACAATGGCCAGGGCCGTGGTGCGCTCGGAGATGATCTTGAGGGGGATGATGGGCTGGGCCACCTTGGTTTCCACGAACACGAGCACAGCCAGAAGAGCTACGCCGCCACCCACCATGAGGGCGGACTGCCAGGAGAACCAGTCGTAGTAGTCGGGGTTGCCGGCGAAGGAAACCCAGATCAGCAACAGGCTGACGCCGGAGGTCAGCAGGATGGAACCGAGCCAGTCGATCTTGGCGGGACGCTTGATGTGCTCGATTTTCAGCGTCACCTGCAGCAGTATGAGCGCGACGACGGCCAGCGGCACGCAGACGAAGAACGTCCAGCGCCAGCCCAACGGGCTGTCAACGATGAAGCCACCCAACAGCGGTCCGCCAGCAGTGCCAACGGCCATGACGGCACCCATGTAACCGGAGTATTTACCGCGGTCGCGCGGCGGAATCATGGAGCCGATGATTGCCTGGGCCAAGGCTGTGAGGCCACCCATGGCCACGCCTTGGATGACGCGGGCGGTGAGCAGCAGCGGAATGGTTTCGGAGAGTCCAGCCATTACTGAGCCGGCCACAAAGATGATGATGCTCAGCTGGACCAGGAGCTTCTTGTCGAAAAGGTCCGCGAGCTTGCCCCAGATGGGTGTGGTTGCAGCATTGGCCAGCAACGCTGCCGTGATGACCCAGGCGAAGTCGGTTTGGGTGCCCTTGAGCTCGGACATGATGGTGGGCAATGCGTTGGCAACAATAGTGCTGCTGAGGATTGCGGTGAAGAAGGCGGCGAGGAGGCCGGTGAGGGCTTCCATGATCTGCCGGTGCGTCATGGGCGCTGCGGCTTTGCTGGCCGCGGGGCTGGCTGAGGCGTCCACCGCCTTGGTGTTCTGAACTGCTGGTGTGGCCATGGTGGCTCCTAAGCTGTCTGGTTGGTTGTGATGGAGCCGGCCGCCGTTGCCCGGATTGAGTCCTTGAGTGACTCGGTGAGTTTGTTGATGACCTGGGAGGCCTCGAGGGCGTCAGCCTCGCTCCAATCCGCCAGGTAATCGCGCAGTCTCACGCTGCGTTGTTCTTCGAATTCGCGCAGTTTCGCGGAGCCTTCCTCCGTCAGGGCAAGCAGTTGGGCCCTGCCGTCCGCGGGATCGGGCCGCCTGACCACGAAGCCCAGTTCCTCGAGTTCGGTGACGTGCCGGCTCAGGACCGGTGCACTGACACCGAGCCGCGTGGCCAGATGCGTAGCGCGGGTCTCCCCCTCGCCAATGAATCGCATCACCCCTTGAACAGCCATTCCGACGTCGGGAACACGCGCCATGTGGGCGGTCACCACACAGCGCAGTGTGCGCTGGAGGTCGAAGATTTGATGCACAAGATCGGTTGCTGTGGCGGAACCGACGGACATGGAAAACACCCCTCTTTTGCTTGCCTAAAGCAACTATAACTCAGATTGATTGCTTTGGGAAACTAAAGATGCGTTTCGGTTCTGTTGCGGGGCCCGCTCTGCACCTTATTTCGTGGGAATTGGGTGCAGAGTGGGCCTCGCAACGCAGAAAACCCCCGCACGAGGTTCCGTGCGGGGGCTTTCTGCGTTTACTTGGGTCTACTTAGTCGTCCAAATGCGTGGGGCCGAACATCTTCAGCAGGGTCTCAACCACGACGACGTTGGGTCCGTCCGCTGCGAAGGACGCCTTGAGCGCGTCCCCCACTTCCTCCGGAGCAACCCGGCGCGCCGGGACGCCGAAGGACTCGGCAAGCTTCACGAAGTCCGGGCGGGCGAGCTCGGTGGCGGTGGCTTGGCCAAAGGCGCCCACCATGTACTCACGCAGGATGCCGTAGCCGCCGTCGTCCACAATCAGCCAGGTGACCGGGACGTTGTGCTGCTTGGCGGTGGCGAGCTCGGAGATGGAGTACATGGAGGATCCGTCACCGGAAACGGCCAGCACCCTGCTCGGCTTCCCGGTGGTGTCCAGCCCGACGGCACCACCAATGGCAGCCGGGAAACCGTAGCCCAAGCCGCCGGCGCCTTGGGCGGAGTGGAACTGGCCCTGCCGGGCGTCCCAGCAGCTCCAGCCCCAGTACGCAGAGATGGTCATGTCCCAGAACGTCTGCATGTCAGCCGGAACAGCCTCGCGGATGTCGGCCATGAACTTCAGTTCCTTGGCCAGGTCCTGTGATTCCAGGCGAGCCTTGACCTTGGCCAGGGATTCCTTGACCACGTCCTCCGGGCTGGTGCCGTGCCAGTCACGCTTCACGGAGTCCGCGGCACCGGCAGCTGCGAGGGCTTCGTCCAGGGCCGCTAGGGCCTGGCCGGCGTCGGCACGGATGCCCAAACCGGGCCGGTTGGATTCCAGGACGCGGGGTTCGGCGTCGATCTGGATGATCCGGCCGCGTGGTTCGAACGTGAAGTAGTTCGAGGTCACTTCACCCAGGGAGGAGCCGATCACGATCAGCACATCGGCGTCTTCCAGGACGTCGGTCATATACCGGTCCTCGATCCACGACTGTAAGGACAGCTCGTGGGTCCACGGGAACGCGCCGTTGCCGCCCGGGGTGCAAATGACCGGAGCCCGTAATTGCTCGGCGATCGAGAGCAACGACTTCTCGGCCCGGCCACGACGGGTACCGCCGCCGGCGATGATGGCCGGACGTTCCGCCGTCGAAAGCCACTTCACGGCCTCGCGGATCAGCTCGACGCGCGGCGGGTTGTCGAATGCTTCGGCGAGGGCGTCCTCCACCGGGGGAACCATGATCGGGTCCAGCAGGACGTTTTGCGGGATTTCGATCCACACAGGACCCTGCGGTGAGGAGATCGCTTCGGTCCACGCGTCCTGGATGGCCGAGGGGATGCCCGAGGCGTGCTGGATCAGTCGCTGGCTCTTGGTGACGTTCGCGGCCGAGGCCTTCTGGTCATCGAGCTGGTGCAACATGCCCTTGCGGCGGGCACCCAGGCCATCGAGCGGAATCTGGCTGGCCACAACCACCATGGGAACACCTGTGGCATAGGCCTCCTGCAAACCGGCCAGGGACGTCAGCGCACCGGGCCCGGTGGACAGGAACAGCACACCCACCTCGCCGGTGGCACGTGAATACCCGTCCGCCGCGAACGCCGAGTTGTTCTCCACACGGGAGGAAACGAAGTGCAGGTTGCCGCGGCCCATCGCGTCAAAAAGACCCAGAGCATGCTGGCCCGGGATACCGAAGACGGTCTTCGCGCCCAGCGCTTCAAGGGTCTCGACGACGAGGTCCCCACCGTTGCGCTGGTTGGTTCCCTTGGTGGGGGCTGCTGTGCCCGGATCGAAATCGATCATCGCTGGTCTCCGGTTGCTCCGGTTGCCTGCGCGAGTTCCGCGATGCGGGCGCCGAGGGCCTGCTGCGCGTAGCCGTTGGGGGCACCTTGGCGGTCACCTTCCACTGCGTTGTCCGCCATGAGGGTCACGAGCTCGTAGGCTACGTGGCTGCCTGCAACACCGGTAATTTCTGCGTGGTCGTAGGCCGGAGCAACTTCAACGATGTCCGCACCAACGAGGTTCATGCCCCGGAAACCCCGGATGATTTCCAGGAGCTCGCGGCTGGTGATGCCGCCGGCTTCAGGAGTGCCGGTGCCGGGCGCGTGCGCCGGATCCAGGACATCGATGTCCACGGAGATGTACAGCGGACGGTTGCCGATGCGGGCGCGGATCTTAGCCACGGTCTCAAGGACGCCCTGGTAGTAGACGTCTGCGGAGGTGACGATTCCGAAGCCGAAGCGGTGGTCGTCGTCGAGGTCCTTCTTGCCATACAGCGGACCGCGGGTACCGACGTGGCTGATGGCCTCGGTGTCAAGGATGCCCTCTTCCACGGCCCGACGGAACGGGGTGCCGTGCGTGTACTCGGCGCCAAAGTAGGTATCCCAGGTGTCCAGGTGTGCGTCGAAGTGGAGCATCGCGATGGGCTCACCGGCACGCTCAGCGGCAGCCCTCAACAGAGGCAGGGCGATGGTGTGGTCGCCACCGAGAGTGACCAGTTTGCTGCCGTTGGCCGAGAGATCCAAGGCGTTCTGCTGGATGGTCTCGATGGCCTCGTTGATGTTGAACGGGTTCACGGCCATGTCGCCGGCGTCGGCAACCTGGATGTTCTCGAACGGGCTGACGTCCCATGCCGGGTTGTAGGGACGGAGCAGGCGGCTGGCTTCACGCACATGGTTGGCACCGAAGCGCGCGCCAGGGCGGTAGGAAACGCCGGAGTCGAAGGGGACGCCAACAACGGTGACGTCAGCCTTGGAGACCTGGTCCAGGCGGGGCAGGCGGGCATAGGTGGCGGCACCGGCGTAGCGCGGGATGCGGGATGAATCGATGGGGCCGAGGTTCCCGTTGGCCTCAATGCGGAGCTCTTCCAAAATGCCTCTCCTTCGAGATAAGTCAGCGTCTGTGACACCCATCATACACTCAAAGTTGTCTAATAAGCATCACATGTTTACAAATTGGCTTATCGGGCGTGCGTCATGAGATGCCCGTCACAGCGGGCGTTAAGATTCCATAAAAACCGGGGTCCCGGCGTCGAACGCGGCCATACGCTCCTAGCGGAAGCAGCACACTGCTGCACGAAAGGACACCGTGACCACCCTGTCGAGGCCTCCGGCCGATCCGGCCAACCGGCCAAAGAACTCCTTCAAGCTCAAGCCATGGCTACTGGAAGGAATGCCGGATACCTCAGGGAAGCGACAGGGACCCCACGGTCGCCCCTCGGACTCGCACAAGCCCCAAGCCTGGTGGAAAGTCATGTGCCTCACGGGCCTGGACTACTTCTCCACCCTCGGCTACCAGCCAGCCATCGCCGCCCTGGCCGCCGGCCTGCTGTCCCCGCTGGCCACCCTGCTCCTGGTGCTCGCAACCCTGGCCGGCGCCCTCCCCGTATACCGGCGCGTTGCGAAGGAAAGCCCCCGCGGCGAAGGATCCATCGCCATGCTGGAGCGCCTGCTACCGCGATGGGGAGGCAAGCTGTTCGTCCTGGCCCTCCTTGGTTTTGCTGCGACCGACTTCATGATCACCATCACGCTGTCCGCCGCCGACGCCACAGCCCACCTCATCGAGAACCCCTTCGCGCCGCATTTCCTCGAAGGCCAGCAAGTAGTCATCACCTTGGCTTTGATCGCCGGCCTGGGCATCGTCTTCCTCCGCGGATTCAAAGAAGCCATCAACGTGGCCGTGGTGCTGGTGGCAGCATTCCTCGCGCTGAACCTTGTGGTGATCGTGGTGTCCATGACTCATCTCTTTACCGAAGCCGGCGTCATCACCGACTGGTGGAGTGCGCTCACCACGTCCCATGGCGACCCCATCATGATGATCGCCCTGGCACTTCTGGTCTTCCCCCGCCTGGCACTTGGGCTCTCCGGATTCGAAACCGGAGTTGCCGTCATGCCTCAAATCAAGGGCCACGCAACAGACACCGATGCCAAGCCCACTGGCCGGATCAAGGGTGCGCACAAGCTCCTCACCACCGCGGCCATCATCATGAGCTCATTCCTCATCACCTCCAGCTTCACCACCGTCATGCTGATCCCCGCCGCCGAATTCCAGGACGGCGGCAAAGCCGAAGGCCGCGCCCTCGCTTACCTGGCGCACAAATTCCTAGGAGACGGCTTCGGAACCGTCTATGACGTCAGCACCATCGCCATCCTCTGGTTCGCAGGCGCGTCAGCAATGGCCGGGCTCTTGAACCTCGTCCCCCGTTACCTGCCCCGCTATGGCATGGCGCCGGCATGGGCACGCGCCCTCCGCCCGCTGGTTCTGGTGTTCACCGTCATCGCCTTCTTTGTCACCATCATCTTCAAGGCGGACGTCAACGCCCAAGGTGGCGCCTACGCCACTGGTGTGCTGGTCCTGATAACCTCGGCCTCCATTGCCGTCACACTGTCTGCACGGCGGAAGAAGCAGCGGGCACAGGTCATCGGCTTTGGTCTGATCTCCCTCGTCTTCGTCTACACCACCGTAGTCAACTCGATCGAGCGCCCCGACGGCCTGAAGATCGCCGCCCTCTTCATTCTGGGCATCATGGTAGTTAGCTTCATATCCCGCATGCGGCGCGCGTTCGAACTTCGGGCCACTCACATCAAGATGGACGAGAAAGCCCTCGAATTCACGGCCAACGCCGCCGAAGGTCCCGTCCGCATCATCGCCCACGAACCCAAACACCTCAGCGCAAGCCGATACAGGGAGAAGCTCCAGCACGCCCAGCAGGCAAGTCACCTGCCCGTTGACTGCGACGCCGTCTTCATTGAGGTCATTGTGGACGACAGCTCCGACTTTGAGCAGGAGCTCCAAGTGGTGGGCAAGGTCCGGCACGGGTTCAAGATCCTGGAGGTGCACAGCAACAACGTGCCCAACACCGTGGCCGCAGTACTCCTCCACATCCGCGACGTCACAGGATTCATGCCCCATATCTACTTCCGCTGGACCGAGGGCAATCCGATCTCCAACCTCAGCAAGTTCCTGTTCTTCGGCGAAGGAGAGATCGCCCCGGTAACCCGCGAGGTACTTCGGGAGGCCGAGCCTGACATCACCCGACGCCCGTGGGTGCACGTGGGCTAGCCCCGGTTCCGCGCGTTCCTCCCCGGTTGGTCCCCTCGCAGGCCGCGCTCCTCCCCGGTTGGTCCCCTCGCAGGCTGCGTTCCTCCCCGGTTGGTCCCCTCGCAGGCCGCGCTCCTCCCCGGTTGGTCCCCTCGCAGGCTGCGCTCCTCCCCGGTTGCTCCCCTCGCAGGCGGCGTGGCTCGGACCGGCCAACTCCTGGCAGCCGGCTATTCCCGCAAGGACATCGCGCGCCTCCCCAGCCAGGGAGCGAAACAACCACGGCGTGGCATCTTCATGCTTGCGGAGCACAGACCCGAGTTGGCAACTGCCCTCCGCTACAACTCCTATGTCTCCTGCGCCAGCGCTGCACAACACTACGGATTGTGGATACGCAAAGCACCTGACCTCCACCATCTGGCATGCAATCACGGTCACGGCACCGGGTTCGTCAGGCACAGAACCATGAGATTCGAACCCCATCCCAGCCTCCCGATTGCCGCAGTGGAGGATGTGGTCCTTCACGCCATGGCTTGCCTGGAGCCGCCCGCTTCAACGGCAATGGCCGTCTCGGCAATTCGTTTGCACGGTGTACCGCTGGACCTGCTGAAGGAACAACTTCGTGGGGACAGGTCGCGGCCCGTCCTCAACGCGCTCAAGGATCTCAACCTGCGCGCAGAATCCATTGTTGAGGTCGATGCCCAGCACTTGCTCCGCACACACGGAATTGCCTTCGACGCCCAGGTGGCAATACCTGGCGTCGGGCGCGTCGACCTCCTTATCGAAGAATTCCTCATCATTGAAGTGGACGGCTTCGCGTTTCACTCCGACAGAAAGGCCCTCCGCAACGATCTGGCACGGAACAACGCCTCCACCATCAACGGGTATTTGGTCCTGAGGTACCCGCCGGAAGTCATCTGGTTCGAGCCGGAGCGGGTTATTGCGGAGATCCGGGCGGTTCTCACGCTGCGTCGGGATGCTCCTGCCCAGTTGGTAGGCAGCCTCCTACTCTGAGCGCCGGGATTACGGGGTTCAGCCCACTCCCCCGGCGCCAAAACTGGAGCTAACCGGGAGGGAGCGCAGCGCAGGGAGTGAAGCTAGCGGCTCGCCGCCGGCACCAGGACCCACAGCACCTCAACGGTCTCGTCCGTGGGGTTGATCCAAGTGTGGGGTTCCCGGCCCGGGAAGGAGAGAGTGTCCCCTTCTTCGAGGTCGTACTCCTCGTTGGTGAGGATGAGCTTGATCCGTCCCTTGACCACGTGCAGGACATCGACGTCGCAGTCCACGGCGTAGAGCTCGTTTTCGCCGCGGCCACGTGGCTCGATGGTTGCCTGCAGGATCTGTAAGCGACGCTCGGAGCGGGCGGTCAATAGACGCTCCACGATGCCCTGGCCGCCCAGGGAAATGCGGGGGCCGTCGTCGCGCTTGGTCAGGTGTGTCTCCGGAGCTGCGAAGAGGTCGCCCACGGAGACGGACAGCACTTGGCACAGAGTGACCAGCGAGGCAACCGACGGCGATGTCAGGTCCCGCTCCACCCGGCTGAGGAAGCCCTTGGTCAGACCGGTAGCGTCCGCCACTTGCTCGATGGTGAGGCGCTGCGCTTGCCGGGCTGCGCGGATTCTGGAACCGATGGCAACGGGAACATTGCTCGGTTCAACGGGTAGAGCCTTCATTCACGAACCTTTCAGGCCTGTCATGTGGCCCTGTCATTGGAGCAATAGTAGCCGGGAGACAGGCCAAGAACGCCAGAATACGCGGAAGCATGACCAAAGGATCTTGACTGTTACTCCCATCACAACATATCCTCAGAGGCAACAAGTGTTGCCTGTGAGGCACACAACACCTCCCCAATCTCCAATCATCAGCACAGAGACTTCGACTCTTCGCAGGAGTATCGTCGAAAACCCCAACCTCAGTGCATCAGCTCCAAGGACCGTTCATGGAATCATCGGCTATAAACATCGCAATCGTGGTGGTGTACCTGCTCGCCATGCTGGCATTCGGCTGGTGGGGCAAGTCCCGCACCAAGAACAACAGCGACTTCCTGGTGGCAGGCCGCCGCCTGGGCCCCTTCCTTTACACCGGCACCATGGCCGCAGTGGTCCTCGGTGGCGCATCCACCGTGGGCGGCGTCGGCCTGGGCTACAAGTTCGGCATCTCCGGCATGTGGCTTGTTGTGGCCATCGGCTCGGGTGTGCTGCTGCTCAGCCTCCTGTTCGCCGGGACCATCCAGAAACTCAAGATCTACACGGTCTCCCAGATGCTGACCCTCCGTTACGGCAGCACCGCAACCCAGACCTCGGGCATCGTCATGCTGGCCTACACACTGATGCTGTGTGCCACGTCCACCGGCGCCTACGCCACCATTTTCGTGGTCCTCTTCGGCTGGGAGCGTTGGCTGGCCATCGCCATCGGCGGCGCAATTGTCCTGGTCTACTCCACCATCGGCGGCATGTGGTCCATCACTTTGGCAGACCAGGTCCAGTTCGTCATCAAGACGGTGGGCATCTTCTTCCTGATGCTCCCCTTCGCCCTGAACGCTGCTGGCGGCCTGGACGGCATCCGCGCCCGCGTCGATGAGAGCTTCTTCGATATCGGCGGCATCGGCCTCCAAACGATCATCACCTACTTCGTCGTTTACACACTGGGCCTGCTGATCGGCCAGGACATCTGGCAGCGCGTCTTTACGGCCAAGACCCCCACGGTTGCCCGCTGGGGTGGGGCCACCGCCGGCATCTACTGCATCCTTTACGGCTTTGCCGGTGCCCTGATCGGCATGGCTGCCAGCGTTGCCCTCTCCGGTGTGGAGATCGCCGCCAAGGATGACGTCTACGCTGAAGTTGCCACCCGCCTGCTGCCCATCGGCATTGGTGGCTTGGTGCTCGCTGCAGCTGTCGCAGCCATGATGTCCACGGCTTCCGGCGCGCTGATCGCTGCCGCCACCGTTGCCCGCGCAGACGTCATGCCTTTTGTTGCCAGCTGGTTCGGCAAGAAGGTGGACACCTCCGATTCCGACAACCCTGAGCACGACGTCAAGGCCAACCGCTACTGGGTCCTCGGACTGGGAATCGTGGCCATCATCATCGCCATCTCCACCAAGGACGTAGTGGCCGCTCTGACCATCGCCTACGACATCCTTGTGGGCGGCCTGCTGGTAGCCATCATCGGTGGCCTGGTGTGGAAGCGCGGAACGGGCATCGCTGCAGCATGGTCCATGGCGGCCGGTTCAGTGGTAACCCTGGGCACCATGATCATCCTCGAGATCAACGCCGAAGTTCCCCTGGACGGCATCTACGCCAACGAGCCCATCTACTATGGCCTGATCGCCTCGGCACTGGTCTATGTGGTGGTTTCGCTCGCCAGCAAGCCCACCGATCCGGCAGTCATGAAGGCTTGGACCGACCGCATTGCGGGCACACGCGTGGCAGAGGAAGAGGTCACCACGCCCGCCTCGTAGGCAGGTACAAAGAAACAAGCAAAGTTCGACGGCGGCGCCTCCCCTTTCCGGGGCGGCGTCGCCGTTGCTGCGTCCCCGGAGGCGTTGCGTGGCCCGCTCTGCACGATAAGGCGCGAACAAAGGGCGCAGAACGGGCCCCGCAACGAACACACCAGAAACCCCGGCGAAAACGGCCACACCCACGGTCCCGGTGATTCCCGCCGTCGACCTCTTCACAGGCATGGTGACCATCACGACAAAGGACCGGACCGGGCGCTTCAGGCATCCCCAGCCGCAGTTGATCGCGCAGGCGTTGGCCCAAGCCATCCGCCCACCGCGCTGGTGTGAGGCGTCAAGGACGGTGACGGTGACTGTTGCCGCCGTCGGGAAGCGGGCAGGCCTCCAATGTCACTTCACGCTGAGCTGCGACCACCCGGCCTAGAGTTCCTCGTCCTCCTCGCGGAATTCTTCGGTTTCGTCGATGGGGACCACGCGTTCGTCGTCCTCGGGGGCGTCTACTTCCTCAACCCAGGGCTGGTCCACTTCCTGGTCTTCGGCGTAGTCGTAGGCCGGGTCGGACTCGATGGTTGCCCGTTCCGGGTGGTTGGCGTGTGATTCGGTGGTGTTCATGGTGCAACCTCCGTCTCGTGGGCCGGTTGGCCGGTGTCCTTCCATCTGAGCACCGGCGCAAACAAGGGTCAAGGAGCGGAAGGAAATTACGGTGCACCGAACACTCCAGTTGAGGAATACCGGCCAAAAATCCGCGCGGATAAGCGGTAGTGTGGGGCGTGCAATGGGGCGCAACTACCCCACCCAGCACAGGAGACAAGTGCCCAGCACAGGAGACGTAGTGCAGATGCACCAGGAATCCCACAGTTCGTCGAGCCCCGCTCCGGACCCCACCCCCGACTCAGCAGCCCCCGCATCAGCAGCCGCGCTTCCGTCGAACGCGGACATCCGCCGGTGGCGCCAGTACCTGGCCGATGAGCGTGCCGAAGCCGCCGTGTACCGCGAACTTGCCCAGCGGCGTGACGGCGAGGAGCGCCAAATCCTGCTCGCCTTGGCCGAAGCTGAAGGCCGCCACGAAGCCCACTGGCTCAAGCTCCTTGGCGAGCACGCCGGAATGCCCAAGGCAGCGTCCGCCCGGAGCCAGTTCCTGGGATTCCTTGCCCGCAATTTCGGCTCGGTCTTTGTGCTGGCGTTGGCCCAACGCGCCGAGGGTCGTTCCCCCTACGGCACCGAGCCTGCAGCAACGCCTGCCATGGTTGCCGATGAACAAATCCACGAGGAAGTTGTCCGGGGCCTGGCCACGCGCGGACGCAACAGGCTCTCCGGAACCTTCCGCGCCGCAGTCTTTGGCGCCAATGACGGACTGGTCAGCAACCTCTCGTTGGTGATGGGCATGGCAGCAACCGGTGTACCCAGCCCTGTAGTCCTGATGAGTGGCGTGGCAGGCTTGTTGGCCGGTGCGCTGTCCATGGGCGCGGGCGAATACGTCTCGGTCCGCTCGCAGCGCGAACTCCTTAACGCCACGCTTCCCACGCAGGCAACGCTGACTGCCGCGCCTTCGTTGGATATTGAGCACAACGAACTGGTCCTGGTGTACCTTGCCAGGGGCATGACCCGTGAAGCTGCGGAGCACCGAGCGGCCGAACGTATGGGTTTGTTCAGCTGCGACTGCGATCCGAGCCTGTCCTTGCAACCGGAAAAACCGCCGGCGGACGAGCACGAGTCCGTAGGCTCCGCATGGGGCGCGGCATTGTCCAGCTTCTGCTTCTTCGCCTCAGGTGCAATAGTGCCCATCCTGCCCTTCATCTTCGGCATGACGGGCCTTGCAGCCTTGATGGTGGCCGGGGTCCTGGTGGGCATCGCGCTCCTGGCCACGGGCGCCGTCGTCGGCTTGCTGTCCGGAACCTCGCCGCTGAGCCGCGGACTGCGTCAGCTGGCCATCGGCCTGGGAGCCGCAGCTGCAACCTATGGGCTGGGCCTGGTGTTCGGGGCAACCATCATCTAAGTTTGGACGGCTCGGCCCGCAGAACGTAATGTTGGTTCGTCCTCCGCGCTGCCCCGCGTGATCCAGGGCATCATGAACGGAGAACCGTGGACCCGGAGCGGGAAGCAACACGTGCGCCAAAACACCGACGCAGTTCAACAGCTGTGCGGGTTCTCCGCGGTGTCCTCATGGCCGGAATCGCCGCAATCGTCGCTGTTCTGGTGAGTGGATATCTGCAGGGTGATCCCCGCATCACCGCACTGTTCCCGGGTGTCAGCGTTCCGGGTGCCCCGCAAAAGGGACCGGGCGTTGCAGAACCGGGGCGTGCCCCTGACGCGCCACCCCCGGGGCTTGAGGAGGCGGATGCCCCGCTGGCCTCCCCGTCAGCCCCCGGCACCACCAACGACTCATACAAGTTCCTGGCCACCAACGACGACGGCACACCCGTAGGTTATTCGCCGTGCCGCCCGCTTCATTACGTTGTGAACAACGCCACCGCACCTGTTGGCTCCGATGCCCTGCTGGCCACCGCCCTGGCCAATATTTCTGCGGCGTCGGGCATTCAGTTCATTGACGACGGCACCACGGACGAGTTGCCCGTGGACCGGCGCGAGCCCTACCAGCCGTCCAAATACGGTGACCGGTGGGCTCCCTTGCTGATCTCGTGGACCACCCCGGTGGAGGCCCCGGCGCTGGCGGATAACGTCATCGGGACCGGAGGCAGCACCATGTACTCCCTCAATAAGGGCCCCAAAAGTTACATCACGGGGAGCTTGGAGCTGGATACCCCGCAGGTCACGGAACTGCTTGCCAGCCCCGGCGGGGCCGACTACGTCCTGGCAGTCATGCAGCACGAACTGGGCCACGTGATGGGCCTGGATCACGTGGATGATCCCATCCAACTCATGTATCCGGAGATCGGGGCTCCCGACGGACTCGCGGCGGGAGACCTGAACGGCCTGCATCTTCTTGCCTCGGCGCCTTGCCGCAAGGACATCTGAGCGGCTTCGCGCCTCAAGCATTCGCGGCGTTGACTCCCGCCATGGACTCCCGGCGGAGTGGGACTTATGCTGGCCACTACGGTCGACGGCGGCGCCCCACCTCCCGTCGCGGCCTCCACGTCAGGGGGTTCCATGGAACCTTACGGGTCGCCCCAGTGGCCGGACCCCGATCCCCCTCGCCCGAAATACCTCCCGCATTCCCAGCGCCCGCCGGACCCTCCGCAGATCAGGCCGCCCATCAAGCACAGCAGCATCGCGGCCATCATGTTCCTCATCAGCGTCCTGGCGCTGGTGTGCGCGGGAGCCTACTTCAGCGGCGAACTCCGTCAGTTCCTGTATGGCCCGTCCGCAACACAAAGCCAGGCTCCCCGGCCCGGATTGGTTCCTTTCGGCCAACGCCAGGACCCCGTCCCGGGACTCGAAGAAGCGGACGCGCCGCTGGGGACACCAGCCCCGCTCAACCGCACCAGTTCCTCATATAAGTTCCTGGCCGTCAAAGAAGACGGAACCCCGCTGGCCTATTCGCCGTGCAGGCCTATCCACTACGTGGTCAACTCGGACCTCGCGCCGGCCTCGTGGCAGCCTTTGGTGGTGGAGGCAGTGGAGCAGGCCAGTTCAGCTACGGGACTGAGGTTCGTCTATGACGGCCCCAGTTCCGAAGTTCCCTCCCCCACCAGGTCCGGATACCAGCCTGAAAGGTACGGGGACCGCTGGGCACCGGTCCTCATTGCGTGGACCACCCCGGAGCAGGTGCCACGCCTGATCGGGCAGACTGTGGGGCTTGGCGGGAGTTCTTCCATTGGTCTCAGCGACGGCTACAAAGCGTATGTCACCGGGACGGTGTCCTTGGATGCTCCCCAGTTCGCTGAGATCGTGAACGCTCCCAACGGGGAGGAGATCGGCGTAGCTGTGATCATGCACGAGCTCGGTCATCTCCTGGGCCTGGACCATGTGGACGATCCCCGGCAGCTCATGTTCGATCAAGCTTCCTGGGTGCGCGGGTACGCTGCCGGCGACCTCACCGGCTTGGCCCAGCTGGGCAGGGGACCTTGCAGCAAGGATTTCTGAGGTCCTACGGGGCAAGCACCGCCAAGGCCTCCTCCACCGTGTCCACCAGGAAGATCTTCTCCGCCATCGGTTTCCCGGCCGCGAGGCTCTGCACCATGGGCCAGGCGGGAAATGTCCGTTCCCAGTGTTCGCGTCCCACCAGCACCATGGGCGTGATGGTCTCAGGGGCTCCGTAGTAGTTCTCGCACGCGTCCTGGAAGATCTCCTGTACCGTTCCGGCCGCGCCCGGCAGGAACACAATGCCGCCGTCGCAGAGCTCCAGCAGGATGGCTTCACGGATAGCGTTGGCGAAGTACTTGGCGATGTGGGTGGCGAAAAGATTGGGCGGCTCGTGGCCGTAAAACCATGTGGGAATACCGAGCGTTGGGGTACCGTCCGGATAGCGTTCGACGACGGCGGCTGCTTGCCGCGCCCAAGCCGTCACCGAGGGCCTGAATCCCGGTACCGCAGCGAGGGCCTCAAGCGCAGCGGTGAAGTCGGCGTCGGAGACTCTGCTCAAGTAAGCCCCAAGGTTGGCCGCTTCCATGGCGCCGGGGCCACCGCCCGTAGCTACGGTAAAGCCGGCTTGGGCCAGCAACCGTCCCAGGTGCGCGCCGTCGGCGAATTCCTTGGTCCCCCGCTGTGCCGCGTGACCGCCCATGACGCCCACCACCCTGGTGCCGGAGAGCGCGCCGTGCTCCAGCAACTCGTCCAAGGCATCGCCGATTGCGTGATCGTGCAGGGCTGCGGCGAGGGTGGCGTCCAGGCTGCCTCGTCGCCCGGGCAGGATGCTCCATTGGTAAATGCGGGCGTCCAGGGTGGACTCGTATTCCGTGGAGGAAATGTCCGCGTACAGTTCCCCGGCTGTGTAGACCCCGCTTCGGTAAGGGTTGAACGGCACATTGTGAAGCTTGGGAAAGATGAGCGCTCCCCGCCGTCGGAGGCTTTCCTCCACCCCATCATCAAAGGTGCAGCCCAGGAAGATCGCACCTTCAGGGTCCAAGGCTTTGAGGTCCCGTGCGTGGCCTCGCAGGTCCAGCGACTGAGCGTGCCAGCCGTGCATGGACCCGGCTCCTGCACTGACCAGGTGGCTGAAGTGGGCCACACTTTCGACGTCCAGTGTGCGGGGACTCGGGTTCAAGGATCCGGAGCGATTCATGGTTTCAGCGTAGTGCTGGCATGGAAGTTTGCCGGAACCCTACCCACGGCCCATCAGCGGGAGTACAGTAGCGCTCACTGCATCGTTTTCACGCGGGGAACCCGTGGGGCGGTGAATAACTCAATCCGACATGGCGTCCTGGGGGCGTCGTAAGTTTGCCGGCTGGGGGGCCCAACATCTGCTCAAGGAGCATGGTTGTGGACCGTCCAAAATACGTTCGTCGTCATACTCGACTACCACTCGTCAGCACCCGTACCTTTGCCCGGCGAATCCTTGGATTCCTGCTGGGCCTTTCTGTTGCCCTTTCATCCCTTGTCTTCGGCCTGGCCATGCCCGCCTCGGCGGCCGCACCTCCTTGTCCCGGCACCGGCGGTGCGCAGATGATCGTCGCTCACACCGATGATGATCTGATCTTCATCAGCCCGGACTTCATGCGGGACATCCAAGCCAAACGCTGCGTCCAGACCGTCTACATCACAGCGGGGGAAGCCGGTGAAGGGCAGTCCTATTGGGGTGGCCTGGAGGACGGCATCCGGTCGAGTTATGCCCTGATGGCCGGGGTAGCCAACGCCTGGACGGCTTCTGACGCCGGCGTTCCTGAGCGGCCACTGACCGTTCACACGCTCAATGCCGCCCCGAATATTTCAGTGGTTTTCCTGCGGCTTCCGGATGGCTTCCCCAATGGCAATGGCAGCAGCCGTTACAACGGCCAGAGCATCCTCAAACTGTGGGACGGCCGCATCTCCACCATCCGCCCCGTTGATGGATCTGCCACGTACACAAAAGCCCAACTCCAGAGCGTGTTGAACCGGCTCGTGGCCAACTACAAGCCCACCACGTTTCGGACCCAGGACTGGACCGGCAACTTCACCACCCCGTATGACCACAGCGACCATTGGGCTGCGGCCAAGTTCGGTCAGCTGGCCACCCGCGCCTACACGGGACCACATACTTCCTCCGCCTACGACGCGTACGTGATTGACGAGTACGCACAGAACGTCACAGGGGCCGAATTGACCAGCAAGGTCAACACTTTCAGGCGCTTCGCTGAGTTTGATGAGTACCTCTGCGGTGCCGTTTGCCCGGACACCCCTTACAGCGACTGGCTCAAGCGGCAGTACATCACGTCGATCGAGTGGACCGGAAACGCAGCAAAATCGGCGGGAACCACGGTGTCAGCGTCCTCCCAAAAGGCCTCCGCACAAAGTCCGGAGAAGGCGCGGGATGGATATGCCTGGGGCACTCCCATGGATGCCAACCGCGAGTGGGTCACCAACGGGGGCAAGGCTGGTAGCTGGATCCAGTACAACTTCTCCCCTGCCCGGACCATCAACGCAGTGACACTCTTTGACCGTCCCTTGCCCAGCGACCACGTCACCGGCGGCAATCTCACATTTTCTGACGGCACCACCGTCCCGGTTGCGGCCCTGCCCAACAACGGCTCAGGATTGACTACCAACTTTCCTGCCAGGACTGTCAGCTCCGTACGCTTTAACATCAGCTCCGTCAGCGGTACCACCACCAACGTGGGCCTGGCCGAATTCGAAGCGCATATCACCGCCGATGTTGTTGCCCCCGTGGTCACAGCCACACCGGCAGGCGGCACGTACGACGTCGGACAGAAGGTCACGCTTGCCGTGAACGAGCCGGCCACCATCTACTACACCGTGGACGGGTCCACACCCACCACGGCCAGCAGCAAATACGCCACCCCCCTCACGGTGAACGGGCCGCTGACCCTGAAGTACTTCGCTGTAGACACCGCGAACAACCCATCCGCAGTGGTCACCCAGGTCTATTCCACAGGCCCTGACGTCACCAAGCCCGTGGTCACAGCCAACCCTGCCGGCGGCGCGTACGCTCCCGGCACCACCATCACCCTCACGGTCAATGAAGCGAATTCGGTCATCAAATACACCAAAGATGGTACCGACCCCTTGGCCGCCGGCGTGGTGTACTCGGCACCGATCACCTTCGACGGCCCGGGCCCGATGACACTGAAGTACTCCGCCACGGATCCTGCCGGAAACGTCTCCGACGTCGTCACCCAGACGTACACGGTGCCGCCGGACACCACAGCCCCCGTGGTCACAGCCAACCCCACCAGCCGGGCACTGGCCAGCGGGGCAACCATCACCCTGACCGCAAATGAGCCGGGGGCTGCCATCTACTACACCACCGATGGCAGCACACCCACTGCGGTGGAATCGGCAACGAACATCAAATACTCGGCCCCGATTCTCATGGGCACCTCAACCCTGAACCTGAAGTACATCGGGGTGGACACTGCCGGTAACGCCTCAGCCGTGGGCAACCAGACGTACACCGTGCCCGCAGCCGGACCGCCGTCGGCCCATGACTTCAACGGTGACGGCAAAGCCGATGTCCTAGCCTCCGATACCGCTGGAAATCTGTACTTGTACCCCGGTGACGGTGCGGGCGGGCTATCGGAACGCCAGGTGGCCCTGGCGGCACCGGCGTGGTCCACCGTCAACGAAACCATCACCCCCGGCGACTTCAACAGGGACGGCAAGAATGACCTCCTGGCCCGCGCCGGAGACGTCGTGTGGTTCTACCCGGGCAACGGTGCCGGCAGTTTCGGAGCCCGGGTACAGGTCAGCACCGGCTGGAGCACCATGAGCCAGCTGTTCTCTCCCGGCGACTTCAGCGGCGACGGTATTCCGGACTTCATTGGCCGGCTGAGCTCCGGGGAGCTGCGGCTCTACGAAGGCAACGGAACCGGCGGCCAGCGGACTCCCACCACCATTGGATCCGGGTGGAATGTGATGAATGCAATTCTGAGCACGGGGGACTTTAATGGAGATGGAAAGGCAGATGTGCTGGCGCGCCGTTCGGACACGGGTGCACTCTGGCTCTACCCCGGAAACGGAACCCGCGGATGGCTCCAGTGGAAGCAAATCTCAACGGGTTGGGACAACCGAACATCGATAGCCGGGCCCCGCGACCTCAACGGCGATGGCAGCAATGACGTCGTAGGCCGCATCGGCGACACCCTGTGGCTGTACCCGGGCACAGGCAGTGGAGCGTTCAGCACTGTGCCGCCCATCAGCCTCGGCACCGGTTGGCAGGCCATGAAGATCATCGCCTAGCCAGCCCCCACGGACCTGGCGCGGGTCGGAGTTTTCCCCCAGACTCTTCGGCTCGCGTCAGCTACTTAGAGCACGACGACGGCCCGTCACCTTCCGTAGGGAAGGCGCCGGGCCGTCGTCGTGAGTTAGCTGTAGAACCTAGAGCGTTGCGTAAACTTCGCGCAGCAGCGTGGCGGTTTCGGACGGCGTCTTGCCGACCTTCACGCCTGCAGCTTCGAGAGCTTCCTTCTTGGCCTGTGCCGTTCCTGCAGAGCCGGAGACGATGGCGCCTGCGTGGCCCATGGTCTTGCCCTCCGGAGCGGTGAAGCCTGCAACGTAGCCAACAACCGGCTTGGTGACGTTGGCCTTGATGAAGTCGGCTGCGCGCTCTTCAGCGTCGCCACCGATTTCGCCGATCATGACGATTGCCTTGGTCTCCGGATCAGCCTCGAACGCAGCCAGGGCGTCGATGTGCGTGGTGCCGATGATGGGGTCGCCACCGATGCCGATCGCGGTGGAGAAGCCGAGGTCGCGGAGTTCGTACATCATCTGGTAGGTCAAGGTACCGGACTTGGACACCAGGCCGATGGGGCCCTTGCCCGTGATGTTCGCCGGGGTGATACCAACCAGTGCTTCGCCGGGGGTGATGATGCCGGGGCAGTTCGGTCCGATGATGCGGGTGATCTGCTTGCCGTCAGCGTCAACCTTGGACTGGGCGAGAGCCCAGAATTCGGCGGAGTCCTGAACAGGAACGCCTTCGGTGATGACAACTACCAGGCCGATGCCGGCTTCGATGGCTTCAACTACGGCGTCCTTGGTGAATGCCGGGGGTACGAAGACGATGGAGACGTCAGCGCCGGTTTCAGCGATGGCTTCCTTGACGGTGCCGAAGACGTTGATTTCCTTATCGCCGTGCAGGACCGTGGTGCCGGCCTTGCGGGCGTTGACGCCACCAACAATGTTGGTGCCGGCCTTGAGCATGAGGGCGGTGTGCTTGGTGCCCTCGCCGCCGGTGATGCCCTGAACGATGACTTTGGAGTCCTTGTTGAGGTAGATAGACATTGTCGCGTCCCTTTACTTAGCTGCGTTGGCGAGCTCGGCGGCCTTGTCGGCGCCCTCGTCCATGGTGGCGGCCAGGGTAACCAGCGGGTGGTTGGCCTCGGTCAGGATGCGGCGGCCTTCCTCAACGTTGTTGCCGTCGAGGCGAACTACCAGCGGCTTGTTCGCGGAGGAACCCAGCTCAGCCAGTGCGCCGACGATGCCCTTGGCAACGGCGTCACAGGCGGTGATGCCACCGAAGACGTTCACGAACACGCTCTTGACCTGGGAGTCGCCCAAGATGACGTCGAGGCCGTTGGCCATGACCTCGGCGGAAGCTCCACCGCCGATGTCCAGGAAGTTGGCGGGCTTGACGTTGCCGTGGTTCTCGCCGGCGTATGCAACGACGTCGAGGGTGGACATCACAAGACCGGCGCCGTTGCCGATGATGCCTACTTCGCCGTCCAGCTTGACGTAGTTGAGGTCCTGGGCCTTGGCCTTGGCCTCCAGCGGGTCAGCTGCATCCTTGTCTTCCAGGTGCGCGTGGTGCACGTGGCGGAAGTCAGCGTTCTCATCCAGGGAGACCTTGCCGTCGAGGGCAACGATCTCGCCGGCGCCGGTGCGGACCAGCGGGTTGACCTCAACCAGGGTTGCGTCTTCCTTCTTGAAGACGTCCCAGAGCTTCAGAATGACGTCGGCCACTTTGCCGCGCAGTTCTTCAGCGAAACCTGCAGCTGCGACGATCTCGTCAGCCTTGGCCTGGTCGATGCCCACTGCGGGGTCGATGGCGATCTTGGCCAGGGCCTCGGGACGCTCCACGGCAAGCTGTTCGATCTCCATGCCGCCCTCAACCGAGCACATGGCCAGGTAGTTGCGGTTGGCGCGGTCCAGGAGGACCGAGAAGTAGAACTCTTCGGCAATGTCAGCACCTTGGGCGATCATCACCTTGTTGACGGTGTGGCCCTTGATGTCCATGCCCAGGATGTTGGTGGAGTGCTCAAGTGCCTCTTCGGCAGTCTTGGCAACCTTGACGCCGCCAGCCTTGCCGCGGCCACCAACCTTAACCTGTGCCTTGACGACAGTTACGCCGCCGATCTTCTCGGCAGCTGCCTTTGCTTCTTCAGGAGTGTGCGCCACGATGCCGGCGAGCACGGGTACACCGTGCGCTTCGAACATATCGCGCGCCTGATATTCAAACAGGTCCACGGTTTAGTGTCCTTCTACGTCGAAGTAGTTTTCTGTTCAGCCGGGAACCGCGATGACCGCGATAGCCAGCTGCGGAAAGTACGCGGTAACAACCAGGATTGAAGCCGGTCACATTGCGTAAGGTCCTCTCGGAACTTTAGCCCTTTGAGGAGTCCCGCCAGCTACACACTACCTGTTAAGTGAGTAACCTTACACTTCTATCGACTGTAGAAAACCCGCAGAATGACGCGGTTTTTGGGCCGCCCGCCCACTATCCAAGAGCAGTCACGACGCAAGTTTCAGGTTTCCCGAGACCTTTTTCCCGCCGTCGGAAATCAACTGGTAGCCCTCGCGATTGACGAAGAACGCCACGCCCCCGGAGATATTTCCGCAAGCAACGCCGCCGTTGTATGCCGAACACCGCAGACCGTTGCGCTCAATGTTCTGCCCCTCCCCCAGCTCCCGGAGCTTGGAGATGGGACCTTCCCGGCTGCCCTTCGGACCGAACTCCGACTCCATTTGTGTTACGCCGGAACGACATGAGCCGTACACCGCCTTCTCCGGAGTCAGGAGCACCGTCCCGCCCAGGTATCCGAGGCCGATTCCCGCACAATCGTCAGCGACGTCATCGGGCTCCGGTGCGGCATACTTGGCCAGTTCACAGTGGACCACGGGAACAACGGCGAACTTGTTGTTGGCAGCATCCGAGTAAGAGTTGGCCTCATACGGGAGATTGAGGTGCCCACCCCGTGAGGACGTCATGGCGCAGACAATGTTCTTGTCAGCCGTGACAAAAGCAGTGACATCCTCGCCCGCGGACAAGGTGGTCTGCTCAGTGACGGGAACCTGCTGGAGCTGTTCAAGCGGCGGCAACGGGGCCGGCGGCACATAGTCAGGATCTTTGGTGGCGAAAGAGCATCCCGCCGCCAGCACCATGATCAAGGCGGCCAGGATCGGCCAAACAGTCCGTCGCATGCCCCTCATTATGCCGTGCGATTTCACGCATCCAACTTGGTCAGGGGCGCATACCGCAAGAGAAGTCGCTTTTCGCCGACGTCGAACTTCACCTTCGCCACCGTCTTGTCCCCCGAACCCTCGATGCCCAAGACCACTCCGTTGCCGAAGCTTGTGTGGTTGACCTTGTCCCCCGCCACCACGGAAATAACTTCCTTTTGCGGCTGGACCCTGTTGCGTACGACGGCGGCCGGGACGTCGGC
This sequence comes from Paenarthrobacter sp. MSM-2-10-13, assembly GCF_011605365.1. Lineage (NCBI taxonomy): Bacteria > Bacillati > Actinomycetota > Actinomycetes > Micrococcales > Micrococcaceae > Paenarthrobacter > Paenarthrobacter sp. MSM-2-10-13. Next base: position 371,190 of record NZ_JAAOXO010000003.1, read on the forward strand.
GTCGAACCCTGCGGTTGGGCTGGCGGCAGCACCGCGGGATGTGCCCGCACCCCAGAACGAACCACCGTAGCGGTTGGACCCGATGGGGGCGCTCCCCCAGCCACCTGCGGCCTGGCGACTCATTCCTTCGCGCTTCCACTCCACAAGTTCGGAGGGAATCTCTTCCAGGAACTGGCTGGCGGGGTTGTACTGGCTCTGGCCCCACATGCTGCGAACCTCAGAGCGCGTGACATAAAGGCGCTTGCGGGCACGGGTCAGGCCCACGTAGGCCAGGCGGCGTTCTTCCGCGAGTTCTTTGGGGTCCGTTGCCGAGCGTTGGTGCGGGAAGATTCCGTGCTCCATGCCGGTGAGGAAGACCACCGGGAACTCCAGGCCCTTGGCTGTGTGCAGGGTCATGAGCGTGACAACGCCCATCCTCTTGGCCTCAGCCACCGCGGCATCAATGTCCGCACCAGGGGCATCGGGAATCTGGTCGGCGTCTGCCACCAGGGAGACCTGCTCCAGGAACTCGCCGAGGGACCCGTCCGGATTATCGCGCTCGTACTCCCGGACCACGGCCACCAGTTCCGCGAGATTCTCCACGCGGGATTCGTCCTGGGGGTCGTTGCTGGCGCGCAGGCCCGCCAGGTAACCGGTCTGTTCAAGGACGGCTTCGAGGGCAGCAGCGGCACCGGAGCCGGACGCCACCTCGGCGAGGTCATCCAGCAGCTTCACAAAGCCCAGGACGGCGTTGACCGAGCGGGTTGCCATTCCGGGAGCTTGGTCGGCGCGGCGTGCAGCGGCCATGAATGACGTGCGTTCCCGCTCCGCCAAAGCCGCAACTGCACCCTCGGCGCGATCACCGATCCCGCGCTTGGGTTCGTTCAATACGCGGCGGAGGTTGACGTCGTCGTCCGGGTTCACCAGGACGCGCAAGTACGCCAGGGCATCCTTGATTTCCTTGCGCTCATAGAACCGAGTACCGCCCACCACTTTGTAGGGCAAGCCCACACGGACCAGCACATCCTCAATGGAGCGTGACTGCGCGTTGGTGCGGTAAAAGATAGCGACGTCGCCGGGACGCAAGCCGTCCTCGTCCTGCAGGCGGTCGATTTCCTTGGCAATGAACTGGGCTTCGTCGTGCTCGTTCTCCCCCACGTAGCCAACGATTTTCTCGCCGTCTCCCTCCGCTGTCCACAAACGCTTTTCCTGGCGGTTCGGGTTACGGGAAATCACCGAGTTGGCGGCGCTGAGGATGTTCTGTGTGGAGCGGTAGTTCTGCTCAAGTTTGATGGTGCGGGCGTTCGGATAGTCGGCCTCGAACTCCACGATGTTGCGGATGTCCGCGCCGCGGAAGGCATAAATGGACTGATCGGAATCGCCCACCACAGTCAGTTCGCTGGGCGCAACGTCCGTATCCGTTCCCAAACCCACGATTTCCCTGACCAGTGCGTACTGGGCGTGGTTGGTGTCCTGGTACTCGTCAACCAACACGTGCCGGAAACGGCGCCGGTAGGATTCCGCGAGCGCCGGAAAGGCCCTGAACATGTACACGGTTTCGGCGATGAGGTCATCGAAGTCCATGGCGTTGGCTTGCCGGAGACGCTGCGTGTAGCCCTTGAAGACCTCTGCAACGGCGCTTTCAAAGGGGTCGTTATGGTTTGCCGAGGACACGTAGGAGTCGGCATCGATGAGCTCGTTCTTGAGCGCGGAAATCTTGTGTTGGATGGCCTTTGGCGCAAACTTCTTGGGATCGAGGTCCAGGTTCTTGGCCACCAGGGTGATCAGGCGCAATGAATCAGCGGAGTCGTAAATGGAGAAGTTGGAATTCAGGCCCACGTTGGCCGCTTCCCGGCGCAGGATACGTACGCAGGACGAGTGGAAGGTGGAGATCCACATGCCCTTGGCCCGGGGTCCCACCAGGGCTTCGATGCGTTCCCGCATTTCGGCCGCCGCTTTGTTAGTGAAGGTGATGGCCAGGATTTCGCCGTGATGGGCACGCTTGGTGGCAATGAGGTAGGCGATCCTGTTACTGAGCACACGGGTCTTGCCGGAGCCCGCGCCTGCAACGATCAGCAGGGGGCTTCCGGCGTGTTTCACAGCTTCTTCCTGCTGTGGATTCAGTCCCTGGAGCAGGGCATCGGCAGTGGGTAAGCCGTGGGTTCCGCGGTGGTCCCACCCTCCCGGTGCACCCTGGCCCGGAAGGTCTTTTGACTCGCCGGCGCCTTCCTGAAGGCGGGGCCCGGAGGAGCCACCGCCGGAGGGGGAAAGCTCCGGGGCAGCCTTGAGTGCGGCTTTGGTGCCTGCTTTGAAGGGTCCGTCTGCGTAGGGGTCAAACAACATATCCATGGTGCCTACCAGTCTAGGCGGTGCCTCTGACACTCTACGTCGCGCCGGATCCGGTGTGCTGGTGCCCTCCGAAACGCCCTACGCAAATTGGGGAACAGAGGTGAGGGCAGCGCTCAACTCACGGACCGCCGTCGGGCCTCCTGCCACGAACCAGTTCAGTCCGTTGACCTGCACGACGGCGGTGTCCCCGCCGGCCGCGCGGACGATCGCTTTGCCGGGAAGCCAGTCCCATTCCGGGCAACTGTGCTGGAACCAGCAACCGAGCTCCCCGTCAGCAACCCTGCCGAGGTCGCAGGAACCTGAGCCGAACATGCGCAGTGATGCCGCGGAAACTGCAGCCGCGTGCCACGGCATTGCTGCGCGGGGGTCCGCCAGCCAGGTGGGATGGATGTAGGTGGCGGCGGAGATTTGGCTCACGGGGAGGTCACCGAAACCGGAAATCGGCTCGTCGTTCAGCGTGGAAGGGCGATCCGGGCCGCCAAGCCAGAGCTTGTCCAGTTCGGGCTGATAGATGGCCCCCAGCAGCACCTCGGGATCGGCAACCGGGTGACCGCCGTGGTCTGCATCATCGCGCTTAAGGGCGATGGCCGAGCACCAGTACGTGGAGCCGTGCAGGAAATTGTAGGTGCCGTCCACGGGGTCGATCACCCAGGTCCGGCCGCTCGTGCCGGCAACGGAGGCCCCCTCCTCGCCCAGAATGCCATCCTGGGGACGGCAGCGCCGCAACTGTTCCAGGACGTAAGCCTCAGCTGCGTGATCGGCCGCAGTTACGACGTCGGACACTGAGGTCTTGCGTTCACCCTGTAGCCCGCCCATCCGCATGAGCAGCGCCAGCTGGCCTGCTTCGCGAACCAGGGCGCTGGCCAGTTGGTAGTCATCCAGTGATGGATCGAGTTCAGTTGCTGTGTGCCTGCCAGTGGTCATGGATCCAGCTTATGTGGCGGGATAATGAATGACATGGCCAAGACACCCGCCCAGCGCATCAAGAAGCACGGAGCAAAGGCAGTGGTCCCCGACCACTCGCTGCCTCCCGTGATCAACAACACCACGCAGCGCACCCCGCAAAAGGCGCAGAGCAACTCCAAGCTCATTGTGATCGCGGGCGTGGTGGCCAGCCTGTTCCTGTTCTGGTACCTGCACCTGCTCACCTTGAACCAGATGACGCAGCTCTCCGGCGGCCTGGCCATGCCTGATTCGCTGATCGGTGGATTCTCGCAGGACTACATCGTCCAGCTCCGGGAGGCCATGGACGAGTCAGCCCGAGGCCAGCTCAACTACGTCCACAAGACCGCCGGCACTCTGTTTCCGCTGATCTTCGGCTTCAGCTGGCTCCTGTTGATTGGCACCAATGTGGCGCGAAAGTCATGGCGTTGGGCCCTGTGGGCTGCTCCCCTGCTGTTCGCGGTGGCTCACCTGTGGTCCAACGTCGCCATCGACTCGGTGCTCGCTGCCGAAGCGCCCGACGCCGGTTCGGTGGCGTTGGCGTCAGCAGTCACGGTTGCGTCCTGGGTACTGTTCCTTCTCAGCCTGGTGTGCGGCGTGGTAGCCGTGTTCCTTGGACGAAAGAGTGCGAAGCCCGCCTGACCACTCGTCCGCGGCGGCGCACCCGTTTCCGCTCAGCGCACCCGGCCCCGGCCCCGGCCCCGGCCAACAAGACTCAGCGCGCACCCGCCCCTGCCCGCGCCAGTTTCCGTTCCGTGTGCGTACGCTGGGCAATTACCAGGCCCGCAGCTGCCAGGCCAATGGTCACCGGGTAGCCCATGAACCTCTCCAGCAATCCCGGCTGCGGCACGTCCATTCCCGTGATTGCGCCGATCACGAGTGCCCCAATGCACGTCAGCCCGCACGCAGCGAGGAACCAACTGATCGGGGTTTGCCGGAACCACAGGACTCCCAACAGCAGGAGGGCAAAGCCGCCGGCGATGAAGTACATCAAAGCGCCGGCGAAATGCCAGGGAGAGCCCAAGTCCTCCGGAACCAGACCCACAATTACCGTTCCTACCCCCGCAACAGCGGTGAGAATCCGGATAGCAACGGCCAAGATCCAGGGCACGGTCAGGACGCGTGCAGGAAGGGAACCCTCCGAAACAGCCCGGAATCGCCGGGCTTGCACGCCGGGCCGCGCAGCCACGCTCAAGAGCCCGGCTGTCAGGAACAGCGAGCCAAGGACCAACGCCAAGCCCTGAACCACGAACGAGGCATTCATCAGCAGATGCAGCGGCGAGCACACGGCCCTGTCCTCATAAATGCCGCAAGAGACTGCCCCGAGGTCGCTGATGAATCCCGTGGCCCTGCTGTACGGCTCCGGGCCTGCCCAGGCATCGATCACAGCGGCTTCAGCCACGAAGTACTGGACCACACTCAGTTGCGCCCACCCTCCGATGTTCGCCCTCATGCTGCGGGTATTCGGACGGAAGGATCCAGCTGTTGCCGGTGCAGTGACGTGCCCTTTCATGAACGTCAGCCTAGCGGTGTTCGGGCAGCGCCCCGGCAGCTTGTATGCTTGTAGTCGTGTCCGGGCCCTTGAGCTCCAGCAGTGGGATTCAGAGTCATGGACGCACAGGCCCTCGTAGCTCAGTGGATAGAGCACGGCTCTCCTAAAGCCGGTGTCGTTGGTTCGATTCCAATCGAGGGCACTTGAACCACCAGCAGCCCACCCAGGACTTGCAGGCCTACCTGGCCGGCAGCTGGCGCGTGGAGCGGACCCTCCTGGACCGGACGTCCGGCACCAACGGAACCTTTTCCGGCGTCGTGCGCTACGTGAAGAACCCCGACGGCGGCCTGGACTACCGCGAAGACGGAACCATGCACTGGCCTACTCATTCAGGCCCGGCATTCCGTGAGTATCTCCTGAAACCCGGAGCCAGCCTGGATTCGATGGACGTGTTCTTCCCCGACGGCCGCCCGTTCCATGTGATGAGTTTCGCCGAAGAAGGCAACCAGGACAAGCACTGGTGCGACCCCGACGATTACCGTGTTAATTACTTCCGTGAGGGCCCGGACTCGTTCAGTTTCACGTGGGATGTCCGCGGGCCAGCCAAGGATCTGTTGCTTGAATCGCACTTGGTCCGGATCGACGCCGGGAGGCAACCATGAGTGGAACCGGCACGGACCTGATCATTGTGAGCGCGGTGTGCGTTTACAACCAGGAAGGTCATTTGTTGACCGTCCGCAAGCGTGGCACGGACAAGTTCATGCATCCCGGCGGCAAACCCGAGCCAGGGGAAACCGCTGCTGAGGCTGCCTCCCGGGAGCTCTTGGAGGAAGTCGGCATCGAGGTTCCGCCGGGCGTCCTCGAGCCGCTCGGGGTGTGGTTGGCGGAGGCAGCCAACGAGGCCGCGACCAATATCGAGGCAACGGTCTTCACGGCCCCCGGAACGTGGGACGCGCATCCTTCAGCGGAAATCGCGGAGATCCGCTGGCTGGACCTGGACGCGCCGCTGCCCACCGACCTGGCACCGCTGCTGACGGACCACGTCATCCCGCTGCTGACCCCGCCCACGTAGGGGCAGCGTTTACAGCTCCGGGACCGCTTCCTGCGCCACAGCGGTGGCCTCAGCGAACTGGGTTTGGTAGAGCTCCGCGTAGCGTCCATCCGCAGCAAGCAGCTCAGTGTGCGTGCCACGCTCCACGATCCTGCCGTCCTCAACCACCAGGATGGCGTCCGCGGCACGGATGGTGGACAAGCGGTGCGCAATCACGACGGCGGTGCGCCCCTCGAGTGCCTCGCCCAAGGCCGCCTGGACGGCGGCTTCATTGGTGGAGTCCAAGGCTGCCGTGGCTTCGTCGAGGATCACAACACGGGGCTGCTTGATGAGCAACCGTGCAATGGTGAGCCGTTGGCGTTCACCACCGGAGAGACGGTAGCCGCGCTCCCCCACCACTGTTTCCAAGCCATCGGGCAGGGACCGGATCATGGGCTCCAGGCGTGCCCGCCGGAGCACATCCCACATGTCGTCCTCGGTGGCATCCGGCCGGGCGAGGCGCAGGTTGGAGGCGATGGTTTCGTGGAAGAGGTGGCCGTCCTGGGTGACCATGCCCATGGTGTCGCGCAGGGAGTCGAAACTGAGGTCGCGAATGTCCACGCCTGTTCCAGGTGCCTGCCCCCCGAGGCGCACGGCGCCGGAATCGACGTCGTACAGGCGCGAGAGCAGCTGCGCCACCGTGGACTTGCCGGCACCTGAGGAACCCACCAAGGCAACAGTCTGGCCAGGTTCAACCCTGAAACTGACCCCGTGCAAGACTTCCTCCCCGCCCCGGGTATCCAAGGTGGCCACGTCCTCAAGGGAAGCCAGCGACACCTTTTCGGCCGAGGGGTAGGAGAAACGGACGTCATCGAATTCCACGGCAACGGGGCCTGCGGGCACGGAAACAGCGTCCGGTTTCTGGGTGATCAGCGGCTTTAGGTCCAGAATTTCGAACACCCGCTCGAAGCTGACCAAAGCACTCATGATTTCCACGCGGGCGTTGGAGAGCGCCGTCAGCGGAGCGTAGAGCCTTGTCAGAAGAAGCGCTAGCACTACAACATCGCCGGGTGCGAGCTGCCCGCCGATTGCCAGCCAACCGCCCAAACCGTAGACCAAGGCGAGCGCCAGGGCAGAGACCAGCGTCAGGGCCGTCACGAAGGTGAACTGCAGCATGGCAGTCCGGACGCCAATATCCCGGACCCTGCCGGCACGCTCGGCGAACTCCCGGGATTCTTCATCCGGGCGGCCGAACAACTTCACCAGGGTGGCTCCCGGGGCGGAGAACCGCTCCGTCATCTGGGTTCCCATGGCGGCGTTGTGCGCGGCAGCTTCGCGGCGGAGGTCCGCCAGTTTGGAACCCATTCGCCTTGCTGGGATCAGGAAGATCGGCAGCAGCACCATGGCCAGCACAGTCACCAGCCAGGAGGTGTTCAGCATGACCACCAGCGTGAGGACCAGGGCCACCACATTGCTGACCACACCTGACAAGGTGCCGGCGAAGGCGGACTGCGCCCCGATGACGTCGTTGTTCAAGCGGCTGACCAAGGCGCCGGTTCGGGTTCGGGTGAAGAACGCGATGGGCATGCGCTGCACGTGATCGAACACGCGCGTGCGGAGGTCCACAATGACGCCCTCGCCGATGATCGATGACAACCACCGGGTCACCAGGCCCACACCGGCCTCGCCCACCGCAACGATCGCAATGAGGACGGCCAACCAGATCACCGTTCCAACGCCTGCGTTGGCAATGATGGAATCAACCACCTGACCGGCCAGCACAGGAGTGGCCACAGCGAGGAAAGCACCCGCGATCGAAGCGATCACAAAGGCAATGAGCTTGCCTTTATGCGGCGCAGCAAAAGCCATGACCCGTTTCAGGGTTTCCTTGGAGAACGGCTTGGAACCGCTCTTGGCAGTGGTGATGTTGTACAGCGAGCTCCAGGCCACGCGGTCCATGCTCATGGGTTACTTCTCCTGGCTTGGGGTGTGATGAAGCTCTTGCACTTGGCCGTTTTCCAGGTGCCAGCGCGAATCGAGCCGAACGTTTTCCAATAAACGGCGATCATGGGTGACCAACAGGAGTGCGCCCTCGTAGCTTTCCAGGGCCTCCTCCAATTGCTCAATGGCCGGAAGATCCAAATGGTTGGTGGGCTCGTCCAGCACCAGCAGGTTCACGCCGCGGGCCTGCAGCAACGCAAGCGCAGCACGGGTTCGCTCCCCCGGGGACAATGAATCCACGGTCCGGGACGTGTGGTCGGCTTTGAGGCCGAATTTGGCCAACAGGGTGCGGACATCTGCACTGTTCCAGTCCACCAGCACAGCTTCAACGGCGTCGCCAAGGTGCCGCCCGCCGTCGAGCAGTCCGCGCGCCTGGTCGATTTCGCCAATGGCCACGGAGGCACCCATGGAGGCCTCGCCGTCGTCCGGTTCCTGGGTCCCCAGCAGCAGGCGCAACAGCGTTGACTTGCCGGCACCGTTCGGTCCGGTGATGCCGATCCGCTCGCCGCCGTTGAGTTGCAGGTTCACCGGACCCAGCGTGAAGTCGCCTTGGCGCGCTACGACGTTGCGCAAGGTGGCGACGACGGCACTTGAGCGGGGTGCCTGGCCGATGCTGAACTGCAGCTGCCACTCTTTGCGAGGTTCTTCCACCTCGGTGAGCCGGGCGATGCGGGACTCCATCTGGCGGACTTTCTGTGCCTGTTTCTCGGACGATTCACTGCTCGCTGCGCGCCGGATCTTGTCATTGTCCGGGTTCTTCTTCATCGCGTTCCGGACGCCTTGGGAGCTCCACTCGCGCTGGGTGCGTGCCCGGGAGACGAGGTCGGCCTTGGTGTTGGCGAACTCTTCGTACCGTTCCCGGGCGTGGCGCTTGGCCACGGCGCGTTCTTCGAGGAACGCTTCATAACCGCCGTCGTAGACGGCTACGGAGTTCTGGGCGAGGTCCAGCTCCACCACGGTGGTGACGCAGCGGGCCAGAAATTCGCGGTCGTGCGACACCAGGATGACACCACCCCGAAGGCCTTGGACGAAGGCCTCCAGCCGGGCGAGTCCGTCAAGGTCAAGATCGTTGGTGGGTTCGTCCAAAAGGACGACGTCGAAGCGGCTAAGCAGCAGAGCGGCCAAAGCCACGCGTGCAGCCTGCCCGCCGGAAAGCCCCGTCATCAGGGCATCGGCGCCGAGGTCCAGGCCGAGGTCCGCCAGCACGGCCGGGATCCGGTCCTCCAAGTCGGCAGCACCGGAAGCCATCCACCGATCGAAGGCCAACGAGTACGCGTCGTCAGCTCCGGGAGCTCCCGAGCCAAGGGCTTCGGCTGTGGATTCCATCTCGGTTGTCGCCTGGGCACAGCCGGTTCGCCTGGCAATGTAGGCGGCGATTGTTTCGCCGCCGGTGCGCTCATGTTCCTGCGGCAACCAGCCCACAAAAGCATCCGAGGGCGCAAGGCTGACGGTCCCAGCCTGCGGCTGGTCCACTCCTGCCAGGATGCGAAGCAGCGTGGATTTACCAGCACCATTAGCTCCCACCACGCCCACAACATCGCCCGGCGCAACGGTCAGGGAGAGGTCCGCGAAAAGTGTGCGGTGGCCATGACCACCGGCAAGATCCTTGGCCACCAAAGTTGCAGTCATTGTCTATCCTCCAGCAAGGGAACGCAGAAATTCAGGCCGCGATTCCCGCGGGCATGGAAAAACCCGCTGGTCCGGACTTGGGGGGTGTACGGACCAGCGGGTTCAATCATCAAGCATAATTCAATGTGGCGTCGGCGTAAAATCGTTTCGTACTCCCACTTAGGTCTCATCGTGTCTTTGCCTTCGCGGCCCATCCAGGAAAGTTCTCCATGCCCTTACAGTCCAAGGCGTTCCAGCGCTGGCTTCATGGTGTTGCACCCGATGCCAGCACCGCTGACGTCTGCAGGATCGCGGGCATCAAGCGGACAACGTTGGCCCAACAGCTGGTCCGCGGCAAGGTTGCCGAATCCACCTTGGTGAGTATCAGCCGCGGCTTCAACATCAATCCGGTACAGGCCCTGTCCACTTTTGACCTTTACGCCGATCTTCGGGGCGATCCCATTCCCCCCACGCCCTGCGAGCTCGTCAGCCAGGTGGCCACTATCGACCTGCTGCGAGCAGTAGTTGACCGCAGCGAACCCGGCTCCGCCCCCGCCCCGCGCCTCTCGGAACCACCCCACCCCACCTCCGTGCGGAACTGGGTGGACGCGATCGACGACGGCGAGTTGCGGCACCGGGTCAGCGACACCACTGGGATTGCGCCGCAGAACTTCTCCGCCCACCTGACCGCCAACAGGCTCCCGCCCGAATTGGCGATCGCCACCTCACGCGCCGCCGGGGTGGGACCTGCGGGCGGGCTGGTGGCTGGTGGGCTGATTACGGAGGCCGAAGCAGGATGGCCGCCCAATTCCCGGCAGGAAGCGCTGGATAAGTTGTCACAGGGCAGACTGGTGACGTTGGCCGGCGAACGTCTTTTGGCGCTCGGCAAAACACTGCGCCGGCAGGAACAAGACCAGGAACGAACTGAACGAATTTGGGAGAACCTCGGATGACGGCTGTCCTGCCCTGGGTCACGCTGGTGGTGTGCCTGGCGATAACCCTGGCCCGGGTTCCCAGCGCGTTACGGGGTGAAAACCGCGAGGTTTTCTACATTTTTGCACTGATCTCTTTGAGCATCTTCATCAGCATCGAGGCCCCCTACCTGGTCGTTGACGGGTGGTTGGGCGGGATGAACATCTGCAATCTTGTCCTCCGTTTCCTGCTGTACGGAACCTTCTACTTCATGGGCATCAAGATCGCCACGGCTTTCGGCTCACCCGCTGCCGTGAAAGCGATCCGAGGACCCCTCGGCATCACCGCCGCCATCCTTATAGGTGTTTTGACCATCTACTTCTTCCTCATCACGGATACAGCGGGATCATCGGCCGGTATGAGCGCCCTGCGCTGGGGGCCCTCATTGGAGGCTTACGCCTTCATGGGACGTCTCTACCCCGGCTTTGTTGCCGCCTGCCTGGTCCCCGCCATCTGGCGCACCGTAGTCAGCACGGCCCCAGTCCTGCTGCGGATCGCCTCGGCGGTGCTGCTGCTCGGCCTGTCGCTTCTCCTGCTGTCCCAGCTGTTCCCGCTGATACCGTTCTCCGAGGCGTGGTTGCGGGTTCTTATCAACTACTCAGCGGCCACTTTCACGGCCATTGGGCTTGCCGGTATTTGGGTCTCCAAGGCATTCGCCCGCCGGAAGACGCGACTTTCGGCGTAAGACTTTCACAAAACCATTAGATCGTGGCACAATCATGAATGTGTGAACGCGGCTTGCAGCCTGACACCGGAATCAGAGAACGGGTTTCCGGTGGATGTGGCGCCCACGTGATCACAATTGGGGGGATGAGTGGTGGCGGGCTGTTGGGGACCGCCCCCACTCAGCCTTTTTAACGCGCTTTTGCACGCCGCCGCCACCCCCGCCCCGGGCGGTGACTAAGATGGCTCCATGAACAGCCTTCGTACCCGCCGCTCTGTCCTCGCAGCAACCGTGGCCGCGGCCGCCCTTGCACTTTCCGCGTGCGGCGGAGGGTCCGCGCCCGCCCAGTCCGGTGGCGATACCTCCCTTTCCGACGTCAAATCCAAGGGCGAACTCGTCATCGCCACCGAAGGTACGTACCGTCCCTTCAGCTTCCACGCTGACGGCGCAGGCGAGCTCACAGGTTTTGATGTGGAGATCGCCCAGGCGGTGGCCGGGAAACTCGGGGTGAAGGCCACCTTCCAGGAGACCCAGTTTGACGGCATCTTTGCAGGTTTGGAGTCAAAGCGCTTTGACACCATCGCCAACCAGATCTCCATCAATGACGAACGCAAGGCCAAGTACGATTTCTCCACCCCGTACACCATCTCCACCGGTGTTGTGGTCACGAAGTCGGACAACAACAGCATCAGCAGCTTTGCGGACCTCAAGGGCAAGACCACCGCGCAGTCACTGACCAGCAACTTCTACAAAATGGCCGTTGAAGCCGGTGCCAACGTCCAGGCAGTGGAAGGCTGGGCACAGTCCGCCACGCTGGTGCAGCAGGGACGCGTGGATGCCACTGTGAACGACAAGCTCACCTACTTGGACTACGCCAAGAACACGCCCGACTCCGGCCTGAAGGTGGCGGCAGAGGCCCCGGAGAAGACCGAGAGCGCCATGGTGTTCCGCAAGGGCTCCACGGAGCTCACTGCAGCTGTGGACAAGGCACTGGCCGATCTCCAGGCTGATGGCACGCTGGCTAAGATCTCGGAGAAGTACTTCGGCGCGGACGTCACCAAATAGATGAACTGGGACCTCATCTGGAGTTCCTTCGGTCCGCTGATTACCGGCGCGGTCACGGGGACCATTCCCCTCACGTTGGCCTCCTTCGCCATCGGCCTCGTCCTCGCGCTGGTGGTTGCCCTGCTTCGGTTGAGCCCCAACATTGTCCTGTCGGGCATCGGCCGTTTCTACGTCTCGGTCATCCGCGGCACCCCGTTGCTGGTGCAACTCTTTGTGATCTTCTACGGGCTCCCCAGCATCGGAGTGAAGCTTGACCCCTGGCCCAGCGCCATCATCGCCTTCTCACTGAATGTGGGCGGGTACGCCGCGGAGATCATCCGTGCGGCCATCCTGTCCGTGCCTAAGGGCCAATGGGAAGCCGGCCACACCATCGGCATGTCCCGGCCGCAGGCACTGGTGCGGATCATCCTTCCCCAAGCGGCACGGGTGTCCGTTCCACCGTTGTCCAACACCTTCATTTCACTGGTGAAGGACACCTCCCTCGCCTCACTCATCCTGGTCACCGAACTGTTCCGCAACGCCCAGCAAATCGCTGCGTTCAGCCAGGAGTTCATGGCCCTTTACCTCCAGGCTGCCCTGGTTTACTGGGTCATTTGCCTGGTCCTTTCCACGGCCCAATCCGCGGTGGAAAAGAGATTGGACCGCTATGTCGCCCACTAACGAATCCCTACAGCAGCCGCCCGTCGCCTCAGTCCTGAAGGCGCGGAGCCTGGCCAAGGCCTTCGGAAGCAACGTCGTTTTGCGAGACATCGACATCGACATCCGGCGCGGTCAGGTGGTGGCATTGATCGGGCCATCGGGCTCGGGCAAGACCACGGTCCTGCGTTCCCTCAACGGCTTGGAAATTCCCGACGCCGGAACGGTCACCTTTGGAAGCGGCGATGCCTCAGCAGAGCTCGCCATAGACTTCGGCGCCAAGGTCGGGAAGAAAGAGGTGGCTGCCCTCCGGGACCGCAGTGCCATGGTCTTCCAGCATTACAACCTGTTCCCTCACATGACCGTGCTGAAGAACATCATTGAAGGCCCCGTCCAGGTACAAAAACGGCCGCGCGCTGAGGCCATTGCCGACGCCGAACGCCTTCTGGAGCGCGTTGGCCTGGCCGATAAACGCGACGCCTACCCCTTTGAACTCTCCGGCGGCCAGCAGCAGCGCGTGGGGATCGTCCGGGCGTTGGCCCTCAAGCCCCAGCTGCTCCTCTTCGATGAGCCCACCTCGGCGCTGGACCCCGAGCTCGTGGGGGACGTGCTGGGCGTCATCAAAGAACTCGCCGAAGAGGGCTGGACCATGGTGATCGTTACCCATGAGTTGGCCTTTGCCCAGCATGTGGCGGATGAGGTAATTTTCATGGACGGCGGCGTCGTGGTGGAACGCGGGCCGGCAGCTGAGGTGTTGCGGGAACCGCGGCAGGAGCGGACCAAGCTCTTCGTGAAGCGGCTCCAGCACGACGTCTAGGTTGTTAGCCAGGATTTGTCAGGTTTCGCAGGATCCAAGCAGTTCGCAAATATGGGGGATAAATCCTTGGAAGAGACAGCCAGCGCGCCCGGCAGGGGTAGCTCCAAACGCACGGCAATCATTGCTGTTCTCCTCGTCGCGGCGTTGGTGGCCGTCGGGATTGGCACGTGGTTTGCCCTTTCCCGTCCGGCCGGAACAGACCGCGCAGACGTGCTCCGTTTGGACAAGCACCGCGTCATTGTGGACAACTCCATGAATCTGTACGATCCCCTCGTCCAACAGTTCTCCGGACGGTACTCGAACGCCATCTCCGAAAAAGCAGGACAGCCTGAAGAGGAGAAAGTCCTTAGCCTGGACCGTGAACGAATAGTACGCGAGTCCGCGGCAAACCGTGACCGGCTGGAGCAAATGTCAGAATCGCCAGCCCTGAAGGATCAAAAAGTCGCCGAATCCTTCAACCGCTTCAAGGATCAGTACACTGCGGTGATCGCGTACAACGATCAATTGCTGATCAACACCGCCAACATTTACCGGTCTGTAGGCGGTCCCTGCGCGGCCCTGCATTCATCGCTGAACGTGGCCAGCGAGTCCTACTCCGAGGACTACGTCAAGAGTGCAGATGAGTGCCTGGCAGCCCTTGGCACAGCCAAGGACGGCGCCGACGCCGAGACTACTACCCTGCTCACGGAGGTGGAGTCCGTCATCCGTGGACAGCGGGACAAGCAACAGGAAGTGCTCAACAGCAAGGACCCCTTGGAGCGCCTCGCCAAGAGCACCGTTGCCGCCGTTGCACTATTGGATATCAATGAGGCATTCGGCAAGGCGCAGGCAACTTATGAAACTGCCAGCAAAGACAAATACACAAAAATCATTGAAAATGCCAACAGCTCAAACACCGAATTGGAAGGCGTCCTTAAGAAGAGCCTTGAGCAATTCGATGCCGCGTCCGGTGAGGGGAAATAGCCATGACCATTGAGCCTGTTCGCAAGAAGCGCCACCCGGTCCTGATTGCCCTCACCCTCGCCGTCGTGCTGGCCTTGATTGCCTCGGCTGTGGTGATTTCCGTGAGCACCATGACCGCTCAGCAGCGCAGGGAAAGCCTGGTCCTCCTCAAGGATGAGCGCCTGACGGCACTCGATGAGGCCAGAGGCAAGATCCAGCCCGCCGTGAACACCTACCTGGCCGCGTACAAGAAGGCCCGCAATGCCCCCGCGTCACGTGAGGAAGCTGAGAAAGGCTCCGCCAAGGAACGGGACGACTTCCAGCAGGCCATCAACTCCGCCCGCACGGCCTTGAACGAAGTGCAGACCAGCGACACCGCCGGCGCAGAAGACAAAACGGTCTCCGGCGCAGTAGCTATGCTGGGCGATTCCTACCAGGCCTACCTCGACTCCATGGAAGGACTGGTGGAGTCCTACCCTCTGTTCGAAGGCCTCTTCAGGCAGGACGCCGGGTGCAGCGGACTCTTTGTGGGCTCCAAAGCAGCCAACCTCCGGGAACGCCAAACACTCCTGGCACAGGCAGCAGTCCAGTGCCGCGAAGCCGTAAACCAACTCAAACAATCGAAGAACGTGTCCTACGTAGAGTTTGCCCGCACACTGGACAACCAGATTGCCCAGTTGGAAACACATGCTGAAACAACGGCAAAGTCCGAGGAAAACTACAACGAATTTGTCCGGCTCAAGGACGAGTACGTCAAGAAGATCGATGACGCCACCGCCCGGAATGCCCCCGACGCGGAATACGCTACGATTGCCGACGAACTCAAAGCCCTCAACACCCGGATAAAAAACAACAGGTCGGAGTTCGACTTTGCAGCCAAGCGCTACGTCAACGGCGTGAGGGACATGCCCACCTTGGTTGAAAATGTGTTCACAAAAGACGTCGCAGACCAGATCAAACACCACGACGCCGTGATCCCCATCCGGGTGCAAGTGCTCAACGATGCCCTCGACGCGGAGCTGGCGGAGTAACCCAACAAACGCGGTAACTCCGCCAGCCACCTCAGCGAACGAGCCTGATCGTAACCAGCTGGAAGGGCCGGAGTACCAGTTTGACCACGGGGCCCTCCTCCACGGTCACGCCGGAGGTTTCGGTGGTGCGCTCCAGCAGGTCTGTGGCCATCGCATCCGAGCTCTCAAAGTTGGCCCTCAAGGTTCCCGTTGAACGCTCCCCCAACGATTCATAGAGCCGGACAATAACGTCACCCGAGCCATCCTCGGCCAGCTTCACCGCTTCCACCACAATGGCAGGGTTGGACACTGAAAGCAGGGGTTCCACCGATTGTCCGCCTGTGACGAACCTCGGCTTCAGGTTGGTGCGGTAGCCCTCTTCCACGGCATCAGCGATCGCAGCACCGGGCCTGATGGACAACTCGAGCGTGTGTTCGCCCCGATCTGCTTCCGGGTCCGGGAAACGCGCCGAACGCAACAGCGAGGTGCGGACCGTCGTCGTGGTTCCGCCATCGGGACGGACCGCCCGGGTGACGTCGTGCCCGTAGCTGGAGGAGTTGCTCACTGCAACGCCGTAGCCGGGCTCGGCGACGTGGATCCAGCGGTGGGCGCAGATCTCGAACTTGGCAGCTTCCCAGGAAGTGTTGGTGTGCGTCGGGCGGAAGACATGGCCGAATTGGGTCTCCGACGCTGAACGGTCCGCCCTGACGTCCAGCGGGAACGCGATTTTGAGCATCTTTTCGCGTTCCTGCCAGTCCACCGTGGTGCTGATACCCAGCGACGCCGCACCGGCGTCGAGAGTCAGGCGTTGCGTGATGGTGGAGGCACCCACCGTGCGTTTGACCACCACGACGACGGGCTCCGCCGAACGCTCAACGTCGATCGCATCCGCGTGGGTCAACGGGGTGACGTTTCGGCGGTAGAACTCCTCGATGTCCCAGGCATCCCACTCGTTCGGGGTATCGCGGAACAGCTCCAGCAGGTTACCGGTGTGCCCGGGGGCGATGGCGTCCCTCCCGCTCGCGTGGTCCACCAGCGATGTCAGGAGTCCGTCACGGTTCAGGACGGCCCGGATGATGCCGTTGTCCAGGACGTAGGCGTCGTCGAGCTCCTCCACCTGGACGCCGGACTCCGGTGCCGTGGCCTCGGCCGCCCCCAGTGCCGGGACGCCGTTGCGCTGATGCGGAGCGGCGTTCAGCAGGAACTGCTGATCACCCTCCCCCACCAAGGCCTGGGCGGCGTGGCTGATGATGCCCTCAAGGTCCCGGGCTATGGCTTCATAGTTCCGTTCAGCGTCCTGGTGGACCCAGGCGATGGAGCTGCCGGGCAGGATGTCGTGAAATTGCTGGAGGAGGACCAGCCGCCAGAGTCGCTTGAGTTCGTCGGCGGGATAGGCGTAGGCCCCGCCCAGGCGGACGGCGGCCGTGGCGCACCAGAGCTCCGCTTCGCGAAGGAGATGTTCGCTCCGACGGTTGCCAAGCTTGGTCTTTGCCTGGCTGGTGTACGTTCCACGGTGCATCTCCAGGTACATTTCACCCACCCAAACCGGCAGATTGGTGTACTCGGCCTCAGCTCGGATGAAGAAGTCCCGGGCTGCGCCCATCCGGACCTTCGGGGAGCCTTCCAAATCCGCCGTACGATGCGCAGCGGCGACCATCTCGCGCGTAGGTCCACCACCGCCGTCGCCATAGCCGAACGGCACCAGTGACATGGTTCCGCGGCCGTGATCACGGTAATTGCGCTCCGCGTGGGCCAGTTCGCGTCCGTGCAGCTCAGCGTTGTACGTATCCACCGGCGGGAAGTGGGTAAACAGCCGGGTGCCGTCGATGCCTTCCCAGGCAAAGGTGTGGTGAGGCATCCTGTTGACTTTGTTCCAGGAAATCTTCTGGGTGAGGAACCACCGCGAGCCGGCTTCCTTGACGATCTGCGGGATGGCGCCGGAGTAACCGAAGGAATCGGGCAGCCAGGCTTCCTGGCACTCGACGTCGAACTCGTTGAGGAAGAAGCTCTTCCCTTCCACGAACTGGCGGGCCATGGCCTCGCCGCCTGGCATGTTGGTATCCGATTCCACCCACATGCCACCGACTGGAACGAACTGGCCGCCTTTTACCTTTTCCCTGATGCGCACAAAGAGCTCTGGGAAGAACTCCTTCATCCACGCCATTTGCTGGGCCGAAGAACAAGAGAACACGAAGTCGGGGTCCTCATCCATCAACGCCACCACGTTGGAGAAAGTGCGGGCACACTTACGGATGGTTTCGCGGACGGGCCACAGCCAGGCGGAGTCGATGTGCGCGTGGCCGGTAGCCAACAGTTCATGGGCCGAGGCATATGCGGGACGGCTAAGGACCTCGGCCAGCTCAGCACGGCCTGCGGCGGCGGTTCCGGCGACGTCGTCCGGGTCCATGACGTCCATCATGCGTTCAAGGGCGCGCAGGATCTCATGGCGACGCGGCATTTCCATGGGAAGTTCGTGCATCAGACCGCTGAGCGTCCAGACGTCCTGGTTGAGTTCCCACACGGTTTCGTTCAGTTCAGCGATGGCGATGCGGCCAAACCGGTACCGGGGCTCATCACCGGAGGTGGCTTTATCCCCCAGCAGGGTGGGGGCGAACGACCAACCCTGGGCGACGTCTGGATTGGCTGCGGCCTCCACGTAGAAATCCACGGATTGACCTCCACCCAGGAGCTTGAGCGGCACATGGTAATTCCGTGGCGAAATTGCTTTGATGATGCTTCCATCAGCGCGCCACGCCGTGCCTTCACACTGGAACCCGGGGACATCGCTGTTGAATCCAAGATCAACAATGATCTCCACCGTTGTGGACTCAGCCATGCCCCAGTCCTGCGGTACCTCACCCTGCAGGCGCAGCCATTTGGTGCTCCACGCCTTACCCCATGCAACGCCAGGTTCCTGCGGTGCATAGACCTGGCGCAGCGCCTCGGCGGCCGGCACTGGCTCGCCAGGCGCATCCCAGCTGCTCAGCTGAAGCGGGATCGCCCTGCCATAAATGGCCGGAAGAATGCGTTCCCGAACAAATCGATCGAGACGCTGTTCAGTGATCCGGCGGTCGTCGTGCAATGAGTTCCCCTTTGGGCGTTCGCTGGGTAGTTAGCTTGGTTACCGCGACCCGGTAGTGCTGGGTGCGGACGGCGAATGTGGCATCGCCACGCTTCCAATCGATGGATAAAATCTACTTTGTTCCAGCTTAATAGCCAAGTGACTGTGGGCTATCACCAACGGACAACGGGTCCGCATCCGGGGCTTCGGCAACCACTCTGTCCCGTCCGGCGTACACATTGAGGCTGAGCCCACGGCTGAAGCCGGCCAGCGTGATTCCCGTTTCCTCCGCCAGTTCCGCCGCGAGGCTGGACGGTGCGCTCACGGCGGCCAGCACAGGGATACCGGCCATGGCAGCTTTTTGGACGAGTTCGAACGAAGCCCTGCCGGACACCTGAAGCACCGTCCCTTTCAGCGGGAGCATACCGGCGCGCAAAGCCCAGCCCACCACCTTGTCCACGGCGTTGTGCCTGCCTACGTCCTCGCGGAGGCACAGCAACTCGGTGGTGCCGTCGTCGTGGATCCTGAAAAGTCCCGCGGCGTGAACGCCACCGGTCTTATCAAAAACAGCCTGTGCCTCGCGGAGGCGGTCCGGGAGGGCAGCCAAGGCCCGGACCGGGACCGTCACATTATCCTCGCGCGGGCTGTGGTGCGAAGACTTGCGGACGGCCTCGATGGAATCCGTACCGCAGATTCCGCACGAGCTGGAGGTGTACACATTGCGGCCGGTGTCGGGCCGTTCCACGTCCGGTCTGAGCTGGGCATCCACCACGTTGAAGGTCTGCACACCGTTTTCGTCCTCCCCGGAGCAGAAGCGCTCCGAGATCAACTGTCCGGGCTCCCAGATGATCCCTTCGGACACCAGGAACCCCGCGACGAGATCGAAGTCGTCTCCGGGGGTTCGCATGGTCACGGAAAAGGACATCTCGCCCAAGCGGATCTCCAGCGGCTCCTCAACGGCCAGGACGTCTTCCTTGAACCGGACGGGATGCTCCAATGCCTGGGGCGAGCCGTCCAGGACAAATTTGTGCACCTTGCGGCGCTGGGTTACACGTCCCATATCAGGATCCGTTCTCCTCATGCTGGATAAAGCGCACGGTCATGGCTTTGTACCCGGGGGTGTTGGATTCCCGTGCCACCAGTTCGCGATGCACCAGGGCGTTGGCCTCCGGGAAATACGCTGCGGCACAGCCCTTGGCCGTGGGGTACCCGATCAGCCGGAACTTGTTGGCACGCCGTTCAGTTCCCGCGAAGGTGGAGATGACGTCCACCAGGTCCCTGTCCTCGAAGCCAAGTTCCAACAGGTCATCCGGGTGGACCAGGATTACACGACGCCCCTCCGAGACGCCCCGGTAGCGGTCATCCAAACCGTAGAAGGTGGTGTTGTATTGATCGTGGCTGCGAACCGTCTGGAGAATCAGGTGGCCCGCCGGCGCTTCAAGGTACTCCAGGGGCCGCACGGAGAAACGTCCTTTGCCGATGTCCGTGGCGAAGGTGCGGGTATCGCGCGGCGGGTTGGGTAGGACGAAGCCATTCTTGGTTCGAACCCGGGCGTTGAAGTCCTCAAAGCCGGGGATGACGCGTGAGATGTGGTCCCGGATGACGTCGTAGTCCTCGGCCATGGCACGCCAGTCCACACTATGGTTGTCCCCCAGCGTTGCTTGCGCCATGCGTGCCACGATCACCGGTTCGCTCAGCAGGTGCTCGGACACGGGCTCCAGCCGCCCCTGTGTTTTGTGGATGACGGACATGGAGTCCTCCACGGAGAGGAATTGTTTGCCCTTGGGGTGCTTGTCGTCTGTATCCGTCCGGCCCAGCGTGGGCAGGATCAGGGACGTTTTGCCGTGCACCACGTGGGCGCGGTTGGGCTTGGTGGAAATGTGGACCGTCAGTCCGGCTTTCTTCAAGCCTTGCTCCAAGGCAGCCGTGTCCGAACCCGCGGCTGCGAAGTTTCCGCCCATGGAGACGAAAACGTCCACCTCGCCCTTTTCCAGGGCGTGCTGGGTTTCCACGGAGTCATAGCCATGATCCCGGGGCATGTGGAAGCCGAATTCGGCATCCAGCGCGGCAAGGAAGGATTCCTTGGGTTTCTCCCAGATGCCCATGGTGCGGTCGCCTTGGACGTTCGAGTGGCCCCGCACGGGGCAGGCACCGGCTCCACGTTTGCCGAAGTTGCCCTGGAGCAGAAGGAGGTTAATGATCTCCCGGAGTGTATCCACCGAGTGCGGCTGCTGGGTCAAACCAAGGGCCCAGCAGATGATGGTTGCCTTCGAGGCCGCCAACATCGAAGCCGCCTTGGTAATCTCCTCCCGGCTCAGCCCTGTTGCCCGCTCCGTTTCGTCCCAGTCCAGAACCGAACGGGCTTCCTGGTAGGCGGCGAAACCTTCGGTCTGCCCGGCTATGAAGGAATGGTCGACGACGGTCCCCGGGTTCCGTTTCTCTTCCTCCAGGAGCAGGTGGCCGAGCGCCTGGAAGAGGGCGAGGTCGCCGCCGACCTTGATCTGCAGGAACTCATCGGCAATGGTGGTCCCACCGCCAATCATTCCGTTGAGGGACTGGGGGTCCTTGAAGTTCAGGAGGCCGGCTTCGGGAAGCGGGTTGACCGCAATGATTTTGCCGCCGTTGTTCTTGCAGTCGCGGAGGGCGGAGAGCATGCGCGGATGGTTGGTTCCGGGGTTTTGGCCCACTACCAGGACCAGCTCCGCGTGGTGGATGTCCTCCAACGACACAGTGCCTTTTCCGATCCCGATGGTGGGGTTGAGGGCACTACCGGATGACTCATGGCACATGTTGGAGCAGTCGGGGAGGTTGTTGGTTCCGAGGCTTCGGGCAAACAGCTGGTACATGAACGCGGTCTCGTTGGCCGTCCTGCCGGAGGTGTAGAACACGCACTTATCCGGGGTTGTGGCGTTGATGTGTTCGCCGATCAAGGCAAAGGCGTCGGCCCATGTGATGGCCGAATAGTGGGTGTCACCCGGTTTGATGACCACAGGCTCGGACAATCTTCCCTGGCTCCCCAGCCAGTACTCTGTTTTGTCTTCAAGTTCTGCCAGGGAATGCCTGGCCCAGAATTCGGCACCGACTGTCCTGGTGGTGCTCTCTTCGGCGATCGCCTTGGCACCGTTTTCGCAAAACTCTGCGGGACTGCGTTTGCCCGTGATTGATTCCGGCCACGCACAGCCCGGACAATCGAACCCGTCATGCTGGTTGACCCTGAGCATGGAACGGACCGTGCGGCCCACGCCGGCCTGGGCATAACCTCGTTCGAGGGCAACTGTGACAGCTTTGAGGCCTGCCGCGGCTTGTTTGGGCGGGTGGATCTGCAGGTCATCTTCATTGATGTCCTGTTCGGGAGCATGCCTGTTCATGTGTCCATCATTGCACTTTGTCAGCAGAGCCAAACCCCTTCATGACGCGCCTCAGGTGTCCAACGCACTCCAGTCCACGGGGCCGGAAGGAGCCTTCCTTTGTTGCCGAGGCACGGCTTTGCGGCTCTTCTCTTCCGGCGCCTTCGGCACGGGAAGCGCTTTTCCCCAGGGTACGGCGAAGGCGGGCACCGCTTCGCCCAGCTGGACACCATGCGGCGGCACCACCATGACCCCGTCGGCGCCGGCCAGGCCACGCATCATTCCAGGGCCTGCATGATTGGCTGGCGACGCCAACCCATACACCAGCTTGAACGGCATCAGGCGGGTGCGGCCGGGCTCGGCATCAAGGGTGGTGCCACAGGGAACCTCGCCCACCTCCTCCAAACGGCCATGGCCCAAGGCCGCCAGCAGCGGTCCACCCACGGTGAACAAAGCCATCATGGCCGCCAGCGGATTTCCAGGCAGGCCCACCACAAACCGACCATCGGGCAACTCTGCCAACACCGCCGGATGTCCGGGACGCATGGCGATCCCATCAATCAGCAAATTCCCGCCAAGTTCAGCTACGGCTTTGCGTAGGTGGTCCGTTCCAGAGCGTCCCGTGCCGCCCGTGGTAATAACGACGTCGGCAGGAGGTTCCGCTTCACCGAAGTGGTCCCCGGGTCCCGGCTCGTCCAGCGTTGGCTCGGTGTCCTGGAGTGCGTCGATCCACTCCTCATAGCTGTCACCCACCCTGAGCTGCTCCCCGGCAATGCCGCCCAAAAGCTCCACCACGGCGCCCAGCTGCGGACCGAAGGTGTCCCTGACCTGGCCGGGCAAGGGAACACCGTGAGCCACTACTTCCGAGCCCGTCAGGAGGAAACGGACCAAGGGTTTTCCGAGCACCACAAGATGGTCCAGGCCCGCAAGCGCTGCCAAGGCAATGTGGGCCGGATTCAGCACCGTACCGGCTTTGAGCAGAACGTCACCCTCAGCGGCCTCTTCCGCAGCCTTTCGGATATGTTGGCCGTTGCGGGGCTCCCCCGGTTTGGCGCTGCCTCCCAGCGCAAGAACCGGCAGGCCATCCTCGTCAGTAGTTATCACGCCGCTTTCACTGCGCAGTACTGCCTTGGCACCGGGCGGAATAAGCCCGCCCGTAACTATGGGACTGGCCTGGTGCGGCGCAAGCCTCTGCCCCGGTTCGCTGAGGATCCACGGACCGCTGCCGTTAACGGCCCATCCATCCATGGCGGAAGACGCATAATGGGGCATGTCCTGCACAGCCAGGGCATCCGAAGCCAGGGTGCGCCCGAGCGCTGAGCTGAGCGGCACGGGGCCCGACGGAATGGG
Source organism: Paenarthrobacter sp. MSM-2-10-13 (assembly GCF_011605365.1). NCBI lineage: Bacteria > Bacillati > Actinomycetota > Actinomycetes > Micrococcales > Micrococcaceae > Paenarthrobacter > Paenarthrobacter sp. MSM-2-10-13. The sequence continues at coordinate 394,455 of NZ_JAAOXO010000003.1, forward strand.
TGTGGCGACGTCGAACGCACGCTGCCGGGCCTCATGCCATGTGTGCGCCGCGTGATGGCCCTCGTTGGGGGCCTCCGTCATTCCGGGCCGGTCCCGGACTCCGAGTACTCACGGGCAATTTTGCGGGCCAGTTCCAAGGCAGCGTTCATGGACGCGTCATCGCTGGCTTGGCCGATTCCGCGGGCCATTCCGGCCGCGTAACCTGCAATAAACGTGGTCAGGGGTGCGGCGGGGCGCACCACGGAATGTGCTGCTACTCCAGCCACCGCGAGGACCTCGTTGATGTCCACTTCCACGCCCTCAAGCTCGAATGCCTGAAGCAGTGTCCGGCACCATTCCTCGAGCGTCTCTTCCTGGCTCTTCACGTCCGCCTCCAACTCGTAGTCAATGCCCAAGGCCGCAGCGTCCTCCCATGTATCCACGTCATCGGTGGACCCAGCGGGGACTTCTACGTCCAGCACGTTCAGCCTAGCAAGCAGGCGGAACACTGATGAGTTCGTTAACCCGGAACCTCCCGAAGCTACGGCCACTTCCCTTTCCAGGGCCTCTGTACTGTAGGCCCCCAGAAGTGGCTGCTTCCGGCCGTCGGCAGAGACGGCCATGGCTCCTTCCATTCCGGGACTGGACTCAAGAGCTGCCCAAAGGAGCTCAACACCGCGGGATGCATGCGGCATATCGCAGGCAAGCACCAGCGTCCATGGAGTGCTCCTACCGCCATTCTTCAGCGCGCTCAAGCCGGCCGCGATGGCAGCTGCCGGCCCTGCGAATACAGGTTCTTCGCGTGTCCGCAGAACAGCGTCCGGTAGATGCCCGGCGGTTCCTGGCTCGCCGCCGCCTGAGCCGGGCTCATCCGGCCCCACCACAACAACCGCCGAAGCACCCCGGGCAGCCTGAAGTGCGAGCGAAAGGAGGGCGTCGCCGTCGTACTTCAACCATGGCTTGGGCACGCCGCCGAGGCGGGTGGCCCTGCCACCCGCCAAAATCACGGCGTTGAACTCCATCCGCCCAGACTACCCGGGCGGCCGGAGGTCAGCAGAAATCGATCAGGCAGCGGATTCCGGCAAAAGGAACGGGTCCCAGTCCGGCGCAGGTTTCTCGAGTTCTTTGATCTGCCACATGGTTCCATGGGGCACCCCGGGTTTGAAACGGAGCTTCCAACCCATTTCAGCCAGTGTGTGGTCGCTTTTGGCGTTGTTGCATTTCAAGCACGCCGCAACCAGGTTTTCCCAGGAATCCGCGCCGCCCCTGGATTTGGGGTGGACGTGGTCTATGGTGTGGGCTGTTTTGCCGCAATAGGCGCACCGGTGACCGTCGCGGCGAAGCACCCCGCGGCGGCTCACGGCGGTGACCTTGTTGTACTTGGGACGGATGTAGCGGTTAAGGAGAATCACGGACGGGCGTCCAAGAATTTCCTGTGGCCCGACGACAGGCTCGTCGCCTTCGGCCACTACGCTAGCTTTCCCAGTGAGCACAAGGACCAGCGCCCGGCGGAATGTTATTACCGCCAGCGGTTCATATCCAGCATTCAGAACGAGTGTGCGCATGCACGTACCTCTTCACGGCCGCACCCGTCAGGGGCACGAGGGCCGGCTGCCCTCTGCATGTACGGGCTGTGGATCGACAACATAAGGGTAAGCACTTATATGCCGTATCAACGAATTTTTCTGTCGTTTCGCTCACAGTGTCGGCAAGAGTTCATGCGCGGTTAAAGCAGAACACCCCGCCGGCCGGAGCCTGCGGGGTGTTCTGAAGAAAGTGAATCAGCCGTTGACGCGGATGAAAACCGGGCCGGAACCGACGTTGACGCTGAACAGTGCCGTGGTGGATCCGTTCCATCCACCGTGAACTGCCTGACCGTTGCCCACGTATACAGCGATGTGCGCCTGTCCGGCCAAACCACCGTTTGCATAGTAGGCGAGGTCGCCCGGCTGGGCTTCTGCTGCACTGACCGTGCGGCCCAAGGAGAGGTAACCTGCAGGCCAGTCGTGGAAGTTGATTCCCACGGCCGCAAGGGAGTTGGTCACCAGCATGGTGCAGTCCTGGGTGACGCCGAGCTGGGCGTAAGCAGCTGCAGCGATGGCTGCGCCGAGTCCGCTGGAAGCCGCCGGAGCTGCTGGAGCGGGGGTTGAGTTGCTGACGGCCACGGTGGCGTTGGCTGCAGGAGCGGCCTTGGCGGCAACCGCAGGTGCTTCCGTGGCTTCAACCTTTGCTTCAACCTTGGCCGGCGCTTCTTCCACCACAACGGGAGCCGGAGCTTCCACGGTGGTGACCACGGGACGCTCGTAAGAGATAGCCACAGTGGAGTCGGCCGCGATGGTGGCCTGCACTACGGACTGGACGTCCAATGTGGACGTGGAGGTCGACTCACGATCAACGTTGGTCTCGGCTGCGTTGGCCGCGATGCCGCTGGTCAGGACCAGGCCTGAAGCTGCGGCGATCACTGCTGCCTGGCGGCCAACGCCACCGGCGTTGGAGCTGACAGCCTTGGCAATGACGGCAAGCGAGCTGGTCTTGGGGGCCTCAGCGCGGTGCCGTGCAAGCTTGTTTGCACTGGTCATGATTTTCTCTTTTCGTATCCGAGCGCCGTTGGGTGCACACGGGTAGCGGGTAGGACCGGCATTGCGGGCATGCCGGCCCACCCCGAGCCGGATTGTTTCTAGCGGAGGGTGTAGAACGAGGAGGTGCCGGTGGACGCTACGGAGTGCAGCAGCGTTCCCTGGCCGGGGTTCAAAGCGCTGATCATCATGCCATTGCCGACGTAGATGCCCACATGGGCTCCGCCGTTCTGCATGACGAGGTCGCCGGGAGAAGGAGTGCTGGTGGGCGTCATAGCCGTCCAGGCGTTCACGCGGGGGATGCTGATGCCTGCCTGGGCGTAGACCCACTGGGTGAAGCCGGAGCAGTCCCAGCCGTTAGGTGTTGTTCCGCCCCAAACGTACGGGGAGCCGATGCCGGTGTAGGCAATAGCAGCAAGGCCGGAAGCAGCTGCGCTGGCAGCCGGGTCCTTGGCCTCGGAGGACTTAGCCGTCACGGCTTCAGGGGCTTCGTCCGTGGTGGCCGTTGCTCGTTCGGTAACCTGCGCTGCGCGCTGGACTACCTTGGGGGCTTCCTTGGTGGCCACGGTGGGGCTCTCGAAGGAAACGGTGGCTGTTGGCTCTGCGGTAACCACTGCCGTTACAACCAGCTGCTGGGTGCTGGAGGCTTCAGTCTTGGAAACATCGGCGTCGGCTGCCTGTGCGGGCAATCCGACGGTGAGGACGAGGCCTGAGGCTGCGGCCAGAACGATGGCCTGACGGCTCATGGTTCCGGCGTTGGTGGATACAGCCTTGGAAAGCGTGTTCAACGGGTTCGTGCGAACCGTTTGGGCGCGATGGCGCGCAGGGGTAGTGCGTGATGACACGTAGGTAGCCTCTCCCAATGCCTGCGAGGTGAGCTGTCGGATTCGGATGGGAGTCATCCGGCCGCGCCGCTTCCAAGGAAGTTTTGCGACTTAACCCCAAGGCCTTCTCACGAAGACCAGAAGTGGTTCCCCCGCCCCTGCCAGACGATTTATGCGAACGGACCTTGAGAGGTGGCAGAGCTAGGCAATCCACTCAAGTGCACCGGCCCCCTAAAAAGCCGATGCGCTCTGTACGCTACAACAGTTGAACGCAAATGTCACATTCAGGTCACGGGATGTCCCGCACATGCGAGAGGCGACCATCAGATTGGTTAGAGCCAGCCCATGGGGTCTACTACTTCACCGTTGACCTGAACCTCGAAGTGGAGGTGGCAGCCGGTTGAAGCGCCCGTGGTGCCGCTCAGCGCGACGGTATCGCCACGGTTGACGGTTTGTCCCACCTGGACGGTGAAGGACGACAGGTGGTTGTACGTGGTCTCGAGGCCGTTGCCGTGGTCGATAACCACACGGTTGCCTCCGCCATATTCGTGCCATCCGGCGAAAGTGACCTTGCCGGTTGCTGCTGCGTGGACAGCGGTGCCGCACTGGGCAACGAAGTCCTGGCCCCGGTGGAAGTCGCCGGCGCCGCCCGTGAGGGGGCTGACACGGTAGCCGAAGGGCGATGCCGTGGTAAGTGTGTCAAGGGGGCTGGCCATGGTGCCAACGGATGACGCGCGCTGGATGCTTCCGGCCGACTGGGCGCTGAGCAGTTGCTTCAACTTCCCATCGGGGTCAGCGGCAGTGGCGACTGCGGCTCGGCTGAAGTCGATCTTTGCCGACGCTGCCGCGGAAACCTCGGGCTGGCTGCCCGCGGGGGCTGCGACGGCGAGGGCGGACTCGGTCTGGCCCGATTCCGAGGTGGCCATGACCGGGCTGGTGGCCGGCAGGCCGACAGTCAGGGCAAGCCCGGTGGCGGCAAGCGCAACACCGGCCTTCTGCCCGACGCCGCTGGCAGCGGCGAAGTCGGCAACCTGGCGCAGGGGGCTCTTACGGCGGCGCACTTGACGCTCGGTGGCGCGGGGCCGGATCTCCGTGACGACGGTGGCTGGCCGCAGCTCAGCAGCGGGGCCGGACGCGCGGCGGCGACCCCTGACGTTCTGCGATGTCAAACTCTGTTCCTCTCTCAAAAGCCTGCGAAGTTAGCTGTCGGATTCGGGTCAGAGAGTACAAAGACCCGGTCCGCGCGAGGCGCTCACGGCACACAGGTATCCCAAGAGGGACTTGTATACGTGGGCACTTCTGCTGCGGACTTCACCCCAAGGCTGCTTCTTTAGACAGCCGCTTGTGGTTCCCCCGCCTCTGCCAGTGGTGGGTGACACACCTGGTCCGCTGGCAGAGCTCGGCTCCGGATCAGGTAACGCTTTGGTATCAGCGCTAGTAAATAACTATAGGGGATTAAGGCCTTCGGTAATAAATTCGTTATCAACAGGAACGCACTCAGCGCGGAAGGCCTTTATCATCTTTTTCGGAAAACCGCAGGTCACGCGCGCTAAAAAGTGACAGAAGTGAGGTTTGACACGGCGCTGCCGGCGACACTCAGTTGAGGGATACGAAGACGTGCGCAGCCACCTCGGGCGGCAGCTCCAAAGCGCCTTCGATGCCCGGAACACGGACGGAGATGTACTCGCCGACGCGCTCCAGCGAGACACTTGCGCCGGGACGGATTCCGCCTTCGTCCAATTGGGTCAGGAGCTCCGGCTCAACCTGGATGGGCTCCGCGAGGCGGCTGACCACCACGCGGGTAGCGGCGGCATATCCGTCCATTGCCTGGAGCAGGTTGACATCCAGCCGAGGGAAGGGCTGGCTGGCAAGGCCGCCAAGCGCTTCAAGTCCGGGGATGGGGTTGCCGTAGGGAGACTCCGTGGGGTGTTCCAAGAGCTCGTAGAGCCGACGCTCCACACGCTCGCTCATGACGTGCTCCCAGCGGCACGCTTCATCATGGACGTAGGCCCAATCGAGCCCAATGACGTCGGCCAGCAGGCGCTCCGCGAGGCGGTGCTTGCGCATGACTTCGGTGGCGCGCTTCCGGCCCGCTTCCGTCAGTTCCAGGTGGCGGTCGTTGGACACAATCACCAGGCCATCGCGCTCCATGCGTCCGATGGTCTGGGAAACAGTGGGGCCGGAGTGCCGCAGGCGCTCGGCGATGCGGGCCCGCAGGGCCACAATGTTTTCTTCTTCAAGCTCCAAAATGGTCCGAAGATACATCTCAGTGGTATCGATCAGATCCGTCATCCAGCTCAGCTCTCCTCGAACGCAGTTCCTTGCGTAATCTCCACCGTACCGCGTCCCTGGCAAGGGCGGACGGTGTGCACCGCCGCCCCCTGAACGCCAACCCCCAGCCTAGCTTATTTGGAATTACTCTGGATAATTCCGGTCGCATTCGGTGGGACCGCATTCCACGTGGCGGACTATGACGGTGGCAGGTTCCTGAGGCCGGGCCGTGTCAGGCAGAATTGGGGTGTCGAAGGGGCAGTTGATGCCCCATGCCACCTCCCATCTCTAGCCGACACCCATTGGAGCGCCACGTGAGCGACAACAGCATCACCATTCCCGCCGACCTTCTGCCCAAGGACGGACGCTTCGGCGCTGGACCGTCCAAGGTTCGCCCGGAACAGATCGAGGCGTTGTCTGCAGCATCGTCCACCATCCTGGGTACCTCCCACCGCCAGGCTCCGGTCAAGAACCTGGTGGGTTCGGTCCGTGAAGGACTCAGCCAGTTCTTCCGCGCTCCGGAAGGTTACGAGGTTGTCCTCGGCGTAGGCGGCTCAACGGCGTTCTGGGATGTGGCGGCGTTTGGCCTGGTGGAGAAGAAGGCACAGCACTTGTCCTTCGGTGAGTTCGGTTCCAAGTTCGCTGCCGCCACCAACAAGGCACCCTTCCTTGATGCTTCTTCCATCATCAAGGCCGAACCCGGAACCCGCCCGGTGGCACAGGCCGAAGCCGGCGTTGACGTCTACGCTTGGCCCCAGAATGAAACGTCAACGGGCGTGGCTGCGCCCGTCAAACGCGTCCAGGGTGCTGATGAAGGCTCCCTCGTCCTGGTGGATGCCACCTCGGCGGCCGGCGGGCTGGACGTTGACGTTGCCGAATCGGACGTCTACTACTTCGCCCCGCAAAAGAACTTCGCCTCCGACGGCGGCCTCTGGCTGGGCCTCTTCTCCCCCGCAGCCCTGGAGCGTGCTGCACGCATCAAGGCCAGCGACCGCTGGATCCCGGACTTCCTGGACCTGCAGACGGCCATTGATAACTCCAAGCTGAACCAGACCTACAACACCCCGTCGCTCTCCACCCTGGTGACCCTGGACGCACAGGTGCAGTGGCTCAACAGCAACGGCGGCCTGGACTTCGCCAGCAAGCGCACGGCAGATTCTGCCAACCGCATCTACTCCTGGGCTGAGGCCTCCGAGTACGCCACGCCTTTCGTCGCAAACGCCGAGGACCGCTCCAACGTCATCGCCACCATCGACTTTGACGACTCCATTGACGCCGCGGCCATCGCCAAGGTCCTGCGCGCCAACGGCGTGGTGGACACCGAACCGTACCGTAAGCTCGGCCGCAACCAGCTCCGCATCGCCACCTTCGTCGCCATCGAGCCGGACGACGTTTCCGCGCTGCTCGCCAGCATCGACTACGTGGTGGGAGAACTGAAGAAGTAGCACCACGGGCTTTGGCCGGCGTCGTGCGGGTAGCTCCCGTACGGCGCCGCTGCCATTTAAGCCGCCGCCACTTAAGGTGCGCTACCCGCCCTGCCTGCTTGCGCCGTCGTCGTCCGTATCCGGAGGGGCAAGCTGCGACTCCACCCGGAAGTGCCGCAGTCCGCGGGCCCGGCGGTCAAAACGGAGCCGCAGTTGTTTCGCACGGATGATCCACAGCAAACCCACGACGGCGGTGCTGACGCCGGCAACCGCGGCGACGCCCACGGCCCACCGTGGGCCACCGACGTTGGCCACCAACCCCACCAGCGGTGCCCCGATGGGGGTGCCGCCCATGAAAATGGCCATGTAGAGGGACATGACCCGCCCGCGCATCACGGCCTCCGTGGTGGATTGAACGTAGCCGTTGGCGCTGGTGATAAGGGTCAGGGCGAAGAGTCCGCACGGAATCAGGGCGAGCCCGAACAGCACGGCGTTGGGTGCCAATGCGGCCAGGGCGCTGGCAAGTCCGAACCCGCCGGCGGCCCCGAAGATCAACCTGAGGCGCGGCCTGCCTCGCCGGGCGGCCAACAGCGCACCGGTCACCGAGCCAATGGCCATGACCGAGTTCAAGGCCCCAAAGGCACCCGCATCCATGCCGAATTGGGTGCCCACCATGGCTGCGATGAACAGGGGGAAATTGAGCCCGAACGTGCCCACGATGAAGATCGCCACCAGGACCACCTGGATGTCGGGCCTGTTCCTGACATACTGCAATCCCTCCCTGATCCGCCCCTTGCCCGCGGCTGCCCGGGGTTGACTGCGGAGTGAGGACGCAGGAATAAGTTTCAGTGCCCACAGCATGGCAACGAAAGACACCGTGTTGATGAGGAACACCCAGCCGGGGCCCACCACCACCGTCAGAACACCGGAAACAGCGGGGCCGATCATCCGCGCCACGTTGAAGGAGGCGCTGTTGAGCGCAACCGCGTTGGGCAGGTAATCGTCGGTGACGAGTTCGGAGACGAAAGTCTGGCGGACGGGGGCGTCCACGGCAGTGACTATTCCAAGCATGAGGGCAAAGAGGTAGACGTGCCAGAGTTCAGCGACGCCCAGCAGTACCAACACGCCCAGGCCCGTACTGAGGAGGGCCATGGCCACCAAGGTGATGAGCAGGAGCTTCCGCCGGCTGTAACGATCGGCCAGCAGCCCCGCCCACGGAGCAAGGAAAAGCTGGGGACCGAGTTGGAGTGCCAGGGTAATGCCCATGGCCCCGGCGTCGTGCGCGGTCAAGTGGTCAAAGACCAACCAGTCCTGCGCCGTCCGCTGCATCCAGGTGCCGATGTTGGAGATCAGCGCACCGAAGAACCAGATGCGGTAGTTGAGGATTCCGAGTGACCTAAAGGTGGACATCAGCGTCCGCCTTCACTGTGGTCACCCCGGGTTTCCGCAATGCCTATTCAGCCCCGGTTTCGTCGTCGTCTTCAGCGTCGTCGGAATCCTCGGCTGCCTCGGTAGCCTCGTCTTCTGCGGCCTGCACGGACTCCTCCGTGACGTCCTCAACAGTCTCTTCCACCAACGGCGTCTCATCCTCGGGACGGACGCGCTTGGCCCACGGCACCCACTCCGGGGCCAGGATGGAATCCTCTGAGGGCAGCAAACCGAGCTCGCTCACCGTTACCACCTTGGAGCGGGAGTTCCGGGTGAGCACGGCGTACCACTGCCAGCCGCCGTAGCCGGCGAGGCGGGACTCGAACAGGTGGGTCACCACACGGTCGCCCTCCGACTTGGCGCCAAGGTGCGCCCCCACTTCACCCGGGCTGGCGATGCCTTCAACTGCAACACGAGCAGCATCGACGGCGGCAGCCAGGAACGCGTCAGGCTTGCCGGTGCGCCACACGGGTAACCCGGTGCGCGGTTTGGCCGCGACAGGCTTCCGCGCGGGGGCTTCCCCGTTTCCAGGAGCCTGGGCAGCTTCAGGGCCGGCCTTGGTGTCCTGTGCGGATTCCGAAGTCATGGCGTTCCTAAGCTTCCAGCTCGTCGGCAACCTTGCGCAGGGCCAGGCTGATGGCCTTTGCCTTGTTGCCGTCGGGGTACTTGCCTGAAGACAAGGAGCCGGAGAGGTTATCCAGTACCGTCACCAGGTCCTGCACCATGGGTGCAAGGTCCTTGGCGTTCATGCGCTTGGCTTTGGCGATGGAGGGCGTTTTCTCCAGGACGCGCAGTCCCAGCGCCTGGGCGCCACGGCGGCCGTCGGCAACGCCGAACTCCACCCGGGTTCCGGCTTTGAGCTCAGTTACGCCCGCGGGCAGGGACGTTTTGGGCAGGAATACTTCCTGCCCGTCTTCTGCCGCGAGGAATCCGAAGCCTTTTTCCTTGTCATACCACTTGACCTTGCCGGTAGGCACGTAATCAACCTTCTTCGTTCTTGCTTTGGGAGACACGTCGGGCCAATCACCGCATCCGCAGGGATCTGCGGGATCGAGGGTGACAGCCCGGTCCGTGTTGGTCTGTTCCTTCAAGGTTATCCTGCCGGACCCCCTATTCCCGCTTTGCCGCGACCACGCAGCACCGGAACAAGACACAGGCAGTACGCGAACAGGACAAGAGCGGCAGCAATGGTGCGGACAGAAGTCACCGCTGCGGCCTAACTGCTAGCGTTGTGCCCATGACTTTCCCGGGTTACCGCCGCCCCCTCATGATCATCGCCGCCGTCATTGCAGTCCTCTCCCTGGCCGCAGTGGGCACGGTCATGGCTGTGGCTTTTAATGAGGGAGTTGCGCCGGTGTGGGTAACCGGGACGGCCCTTTACGGACTGCCCGTGGCCTTCATGCTCGGCATATTCCTGGTAGTTGACTCCGTTCGCCAGCGGCGCCGGCAATAACCTGCGCCCCCGCTGACAGGCACCAGCGGCCCCGTAGCGGTAACGTTGGATTGATGTCCCTTATTCGCGCGCTCAGCAAGGAATTGGAAGCGCGCAGCGACGATTCGCTGCGGGCCTTGTTTGCCGCGCGGCCGGACCTGATCTCCCCCATGGCGCCCGACTTTGCGGCCCTGGCTGCGAGGGCGAGCGCCCGGGTCAGTGTCCAACGGGCCCTGGAACGCCTGAACAAACCGGAAATGCAGGTGCTGGAGACGCTGCACCTGTGTACCAATGCCGATACCGGCCACAGTATTTCCGCGGCCGGGCTGAAGAAGGTCATTGCCGGTTCCACCCTTTCGGCACTGGATCCCATCCTCGCAAAGCTGCAGGAACTGGCACTGGTCCACAGGGCGGATCCGCCCACCGGGTCACCAGCAACCTCGTCCCGTCAGCGCTTTTATCTTCCGGTGGGCAGCCTCAAGGACGTGATTGGCATCTACCCGGCGGGACTCGGGCGCAGCTACACCGAACTTGTCCGGTTACAACCGGCCTTTGCCCAGCGGGTAGTGCAGTTGGTGGCCGAGCTTCATCAAAGCGGCGCTGGCATCCACCCCGCCAGCACTCCCATGGACGCTGCGTTGGCATTGCAACGCTGGACATCCACCCCTGAGAATCTGCGCGCCATCCTTGCGACGGCGCCGGCGCGGACTGTGGGCTTGTTGGACAAATTCGGCAGCTGGGCCATGGGCGCAGTGCCCCAAGCGCAGCGCCGGGCCTCGGTCACCCACGAAAGTCACGACGTCGGCCCTATCGACTGGCTGTTGGCCCGCGGTTTGCTGGTCCCCCTGGATGCCGGCCACGTGGAGCTGCCCCACAGCGTGGGTCTTGCGTTGCGCGGAGGTGCGATCGTGGACGACTTCACGCTGACGCCACCTGTTCCGGAACTCGGCCATACCAGTGCTGCCCTGCGACGGAATGCGGCCATGGGGGCGATCGCGGAAATCCTGCGGCTGACTGCTGAGCTGTTGTTCGCGGTGCGGGAACAACCCCTGGCGACGCTGCGAAGCGGCGGTGTGGGTGTGCGCGAGTTGCGACGATTGGCCGAATCCATCCGCTTGGGTGTCCATGAAACGGCCGTCCTCCTGGAGTTGTGCGCCATGGCGGGATTGCTCCGTTTGGACGTGGACAGTTCCACGTGGGTCCAGCCGCCATCGCTCGAATGGCTCAACCTTCCCCGGCAGGAACAGTGGTTGTGGCTGGTCAATGCCTGGCTGGCCAGCGAGAGGGCACCTTCCCTGGTGGGGCAGCCCCTCACCGGCCCGACGTCGTCGGCCGCCCATCAAGGCACGGCCGGTACCACCATCAACGCTTTGTCCGCGGAAGCGCAACGGCCCGACGCCCCTGTTGTTCGCCGTCGGGTCCTTGAAATTCTCAATGAGCTCACAGCCGAAGCGGCCGCACCGGATGGCAAAGCGCCTGTTTTGGACGCCAGGGCTGTACTGCAGCGGGCCGAGTGGTCCCAGCCGCGGATGTCCCGCCGGTTCAGTTCACTGGTCCGAGGCATCCTTGAGGAAGCCACGCTTCTGGGCCTGATGGGATCAGGGGCGTTAACCCAATTGGGTGCGGCCATTGCCGATGCCCAGCCGGAAAAAGCCCTGACCATCCTTGGTGAGCATTTACCGGCCGCCGTGAACCATATTCTCCTCCAAGCCGATCTCACAGCAGTGGCGCCCGGGTACCTCGCGCCGGAGTTGGGCGATACGCTGCTGCTGATGGCCGACGCCGAGGGCCAGGGTCCGGCGTCGATCTATCGGTTCTCGGCCACCTCCATCCGGAGGGCCTTGGACGCCGGACAGGATGCGGAATCGCTGTTGGCGTTCCTCCGCGAGCATTCGGCCACGGACGTGCCCCAACCTTTGGAGTACCTTATCCAGGACACCGCTTCCCGGCACGGCCGCCTCCGAATCGGAACGAGTGCCAGCTTCATCCAGAGCGACGACGAGACCGCCATTACCGATCTTCTCCGCGAAGCAAGGACGTCGGCTTTGAGCTTGGTGCGCATCGCACCCACTGTCCTGACCTCCTCTGCCAGCCCGCGAGAGACTGCGCGCGTCCTTCGCGAGCTGGGACTATCGCCTGCAGTGCAGGAGGCCGAGACCGCCGTCGTGCGTTTCAAGCGAACCACGGCGCTGCCTGGCAGCGCCCGTCCGGTCTACACTGCGCCCCGAACGGCGCCGCCGGATGACGACGTGGAGGCACAGCTTTCGGTGCTGCGCCAACACCGTGCCGTCCCGGCCGAAACCACCGGCGAGGCGTCCACCCAGCTCGGCCTGGAGACCCTGCAAACGGCTATCCGGCTCAAACAGGCGGTCATCATGAACGTGGTGGACAGCTTGGGGAATGCCAACACTGAAACCGTTGTTCCTGTATCTGTCTCAGGTGGGCGTGTGAGGGTGTTCGATCCCGCCAAGGACACCGAACGGGTGTTGTCCATCCACCGGATCATCGATGTGGAACCCGCAGGAGAGCTGCGCTCATGAAAAGGACTCAACAGTGACCGACGGTCCGCTGATCGTACAAAGTGACAAGACCATCCTCTTGGAAGTCGATCACGAGCTCGCCACCGAGGCCCGGCATGCAATCGCCGCCTTCGCCGAGTTGGAGCGCGCCCCGGAACACATGCACAGCTACCGGCTGACGCCGCTGGGTCTCTGGAACGCCCGGGCTGCAGGGCTGGATGCGGAGCAGGTGCTCGATACCCTTCTGAAGTACTCCCGTTTTCCTGTCCCGCACTCCCTGCTGATCGATATCGAAGAGACCATGTCCCGCTACGGCCGGCTACGGCTTGAAAAGGACGCCCAGCACGGACTGGTGATGCGCACCGATGACTACCCGGTGCTGGAGGAAGTCATCCGTGCAAAAAAGATTGCTCCCCTGCTGGGGCCCAGGATCGACGGCGAAACCGTGGTGGTGCACTCTTCCCAGCGCGGACAGTTGAAGCAGCTGCTCCTCAAACTGGGCTGGCCCGCGGAGGACCTGGCCGGCTACGTCGATGGGCAACCGCACCTCATCATGCTGGACGAAAGCGGCTGGCAGCTGCGCCCTTATCAGAAGTTGGCCACGGAGAACTTCTGGGCCGGCGGCAGCGGCGTCGTCGTGCTTCCCTGCGGGGCGGGAAAGACGTTGGTAGGCGCGGCAGCGATGGCTACATCCTCCACCACCACGCTCATCCTGGTCACCAATACCGTCTCCGCCCGGCAGTGGAAGGACGAACTGCTCAAGCGGACATCACTGACCGAAGACGAAATCGGCGAATACTCCGGTGCAATCAAGGAAGTCCGGCCGGTCACCATTGCCACCTACCAGGTCCTCACCACCAAGCGCGGTGGACTCTATCCGCACCTGGAACTCGTGGACGGGCACGACTGGGGACTCATTATCTATGACGAAGTCCACCTGCTGCCCGCCCCGATTTTCCGGATGACCGCCGACCTCCAGGCCCGGCGTCGGCTAGGCCTCACAGCAACGCTGGTGCGGGAGGATGGGCGCGAAGGCGAGGTCTTCAGCCTGATCGGTCCCAAACGTTACGACGCACCATGGAAGGACATCGAGGCGCAGGGTTACATCGCGCCCGCCGACTGTGTTGAAGTCCGGGTAGACCTCCCCCGCGACGAACGGGTGGCCTATGCGATGGCCGACGATGCCGACAAATACCGGCTCTGCGCCACCTCGGAAACCAAAACCACACTGGTTGAAGAGCTCGTGGCAGTCCACAAGGGTGAACAGTTGCTGGTGATCGGCCAATACATTGACCAACTGGACGAGATCGCCGAGCGGTTGGACGCTCCCCTGATCAAGGGCGAAACCAGCGTCAAGGCACGGCAGAAGCTTTTTGATGCTTTCCGCAAAGGTGAGATTCACACGTTGGTGGTGTCCAAGGTGGCCAACTTCTCCATCGACCTGCCTGAGGCGTCGGTCGCCATCCAGGTCTCAGGTTCCTTTGGCTCACGGCAGGAAGAAGCCCAACGGTTGGGACGCCTCCTGCGTCCCAAGCAAGATGGCCGCGCAGCCCGGTTCTACTCCTTGGTTGCACGGGACACGCTGGACCAGGATTTCGCGGCAAAGCGCCAAAGGTTCCTGGCTGAGCAGGGCTACGCCTACAGAATCATGGACGCCAAAGACGTGGGCAAGGACGTTGGGCAGGAGCAGTAGGAAGCCAGCCGGAACAATGTTTTCCCACGCCTCTTGCTATTCATTTCCATCAACTTTACGATTCCTAGAGAAGCTCTCCGCCCTTAATGGTTGCCCCTGGTCCAGGCAGCCTGGCGGCCAGCCATCGGCGGTGGGGGAATCCCGCAGCCAGGGAGCCGATGGTTCGAAGGCCTTGAAGAATCTGTGAATTGATTACCAGAGGATTCCCCAATGCGTAAAGCCCTCTTGGTCCTCTCCGCGATTGTCCTGCTGTCAGCACTCGCACAGCTGTTCTTCGCCGGATACTTCCACTTCCAAAACACCATCGAAGCCCAGCGTGAAGCCGGCGTCTACCATGCCGTGAACGGCCAATATGTGCTTCGGTACTCAGCTTTGCTGGCCGCGATCGTAGCAGCCATTGCCAAGGCGGGGTCCCGCACCATCTGGCTGGCGGCAGGTATTTTCCTGCTGACATGGCTTCAGCTGATCATCTTTATTGTCGGCGGCATGTTGACCGGATCCTCCCCGGAGTTCATCACTCCTTCGGGCTCGTGGGTGGTTTCCATCCACCCGATCGTCGGCGTGATGATGATCTTCATGTCCTATTGGTTGTTCAAGCGCGCACAAGCTGCCGCCCTCAACCCTCAACCCTTGCCTCCCAAGGCTGCATCTTCGGATGCTTCCACGTCCCCCAGCACAGCCTAAGCACCGGCAGCTGTGAACACCTCGCAGCTGCTGGCAGTAGATCTGCTGCTGTCTTTCGTGTCGGCCGGCGCCTGGATCGGCGCGGCGTGGATGAGCGCGTCCTTGAAGGACAAGTCCCGCCGGACTGACCTTGCATTGCTCCTATTGGGTACAGCCGTCGCAGTGACAGTGGGACGGTACGCATTGCTTCCCGCTTTGGTGGCGGGCAGTTGGTGGTTTGCCAGCGAACGCATAACCATCAACGTGCCTCTGACCGCCATCCCCGCGGCTTGGGCCGCGGCGGCCGGTGTTCCGTTCTTGCTGAGGAGGCGGAACACCGGCTCCAAACCTGTCACACCAGATCCTGGACGATCCCGCGAATGGGCCGTCCTGGCCATAGTGGCTGCTGCCGCTTCCGCCGTGGCATCGCTGGCGCTGACGTTCGTCCTGGGGCCATTCCCCTCTCTTTGGAGCCTAGCGGTGGTGCTGTTCATGGTGGCGGCATCTGTGCTGACCGCCAAGCTCGCACTGTTTCCTCAGACAGGACAGGTCCCACCGCGGTCCGGCGCAGCTCACGGCGGCGGCGCTTCTGCCGTTGTCCGGCGGCCGACGGCGGCTGCCGCGGTGGCCGGGCTCATGATCTGTACCGCTTTGGGATCGGGGGTCTTTGCCTGGCTTGGGAGCCGGTCGGTGGACGGCGCCACCATCACCGCCGCCGTCGGACATCACAGCAGTGCTGGCGTTGCGATGAAGGATCCGACGCCGGTGACCAGCCTGGTGGGCGATGCCTTCGCGGACGCTGTGGTCCGGCGCTACGAACTGACGGCGCGAATGGAACAGGTAACGCTTCCATCCGGACAGACCACGGAGGCCTGGACGTATGGCAGCCTCCCCGGGCCGGCCTTGGAAGCCCAACTGGGAGAAGTGATGGAGGTGGTGCTCCATAACCGCGATGTGGCTGCGGGGGTGACGTTGCACTGGCACGGGTACGACGTCCCCAACGCCATGGACGGGGTGGCAGGGGCTACCCAGAACGCCGTCATGCCCGGAGGGTCCATGACGTATCGCTTCGCCGCCGCCCAAACCGGCACCTACTGGTACCACACCCACCAGGATTCCGCCGAAGGGGTCCGCAAGGGCCTCTATGGCACGTTCGTCGTGCACCACCCCACATCCCCCCGGGCCGATACGGACATTGTGGTGGCGGGGCACGACCTCAGCGGTCTGGGGTTGCTGGGCTCCTCAGACCGCACCACCGTGCATACGGCCACACCTGGTTCGAGTGTGCGGATTCGTCTGATCAACACCGATTCCGTGCAGCAGCGGTACCTGATTCAAGGCGTGGCCTTCAAGGCCGTAGCCGTGGACGGATCCGAAGTGAACCAGCCCCAGGAAGTGACCGGCAAACTGGTACGCCTTGGCGCCGGTGGTCGGGTGGACGTCGCCTTCACCATGCCCGCCTCGCCCGTCACCGTGCGTTCGGACGCAGCAGCCAGCGGCGTCGTGGTCATTGCTCCGCCAGGTTCAGCAGACGCAGATTCCCAGGAACTGGCTCGGGAGAAGGCGCCGGCAGGGGTCTTCACCACCATGCCTGTGCTCGACCTTCTGGAATATGGCAAACCGCTGGATAGGGTTGAATCGCTGGATAGGGTCGAACCGCTGGATGGGGTCGAACCGCTGGATGGGGTCGAACCGCTGGATAGGAGCCGTGATGGCTCTGGACCCGTCCGTCCCATCACGCGGGAAGAAGTGATGGTGCTGGACCGGCAATTCCGATTTGTCGACGGGATTCCCCGGTACGCCTTCACCGTGAACGGGGCAGCGTATCCGCTGGTTCCGTCCATTGAAGTGGCTGAGGGCGACACCGTGAAAGTGACGGTAGTGAACCGCACCTCAGAGCCACATCCGATGCACCCGCACGGTCACCACGTGCAGGTCCTCAGCAGGAACGGCGTGGTCCCCAGCGGGTCACCACTCAACCTGGACACCGTGGACGTGCTGCCGGGCGAAGTGTGGGAACTACTACTCCATGCTGACAACCCTGGGATCTGGATAGATCATTGCCACAATCTGGACCACGCTGCCGAAGGAATGATGATGCTTCTGAAGTACCAAGGCGTGTCATCGCCGTTCGTGCACGGCGGCCAATCACACAACCGGCCTGAGTAAACGGACGGCCTGAGTAAACGGACGGCCTGAGAGGGGTGAACCTTAGGCGACCATTCTGCTGGTGACCTCAATCTTTACGTGATCCACCACGGCCCAGCCGTCCTCATCGCGGAGTTGGGCACTGGCGAACCGTTCGGCTGCGGCCAGGTCGTCAAAATCCTCGCGCCTAATACGGCCCGAATCGGTATCCAGATACGTCACATGGAACTCGACGTCCCTGGTGCGGTTCTGGTGGATGCTTGCGGGAGCTGCTGTGTTTGCCATGTTTTAAGTGTGGAACGGGGCACTGACATTATAGGAAGCATCCGCAGGCGTGTTGGGATTTCGTGGATTCAGGGCTTGGCCAGGTACTGGCCGGACACCTCACGGACCGTGTCGCTCAGGACGTCCAATACCCTTGACGCCGTCTTCCACCGTTGCCAGTAGAGCGGCACATCGAAGGGTCGGTCCGGGGCGAGTTCGATGAGCCGTCCGTCGGCGATGTCAGGCCCGCATTGAACTTCCGGGATCAAGCCCCAACCAAGGCCCAAACGGATCGCGTCGCCGAAGTCCTGGGAAGCCGGGACGTAATGCCGGGGTCCTTTCCGGTCCGGAACCGCGCCGCCCTCAGCTTTGAACGCCGACTGCACAAACGCCCACTGATAGGTGTCCTTGCGATCGAAGTCCACAGTGGGCGCCGCATTGAGTGCGGCTCCGTCCACGTGGCTGCGCGGGTGCTTGTCCGGGTGCTTGTCCGGGTGCTTGTCCAAACCCTTTTCACCTTTCTGGAACCACCGTTCCACGAACTGCGGGGCTGCAACCGCGCGGTAGCGCATCACGCCAAGACTCTCTACGCGGCACCCTTGCACGGGCTCTGGAGTTGCCGTCACGGCGGCCATCACTTTCCCGGAGCGAAGCAAGGATGTGGAGTGCTGCTCATCATCCCTGTGGAGGTCGAAGGTGACGTTGAGGTCCTCAGGCACGTGGGCCAGCGCTTGCAGGAACCACACCGCCAAGGAATCCGCGTTGACCACAATGGGTACAGCCAACTGGGCCCTGTCCCCATCCAGCCCTAGTTCGCGTCCGGCATCAGCTTCCAGTTGCGCTACCTGCCTCGCCAGACGAAGGACCACTTCGCCCGCTTCCGTGGCCTGGGCAGGGTTGCTGCGTTGAAGCAAGACCCTCCCGGCCGACTGTTCGAGTGCCTTCAGCCGTTGGGAGACGGCCGACGGCGTGATGTGAAGCATCCGGGCGGCAGCATCAAGAGTGCCTTCTGAAAGGACCGTGGCGAACGTAAGGAGCTGGTCAGAAGGAAATTGCGGCATAAGAATATCTTATGCCGCATGAGAATCTTTAGCTGGCCTAAAGGTTGTTGCGCCCGTAATTTCGAAGGGTGAACTTTACTGATTTCTTCCAATCCGCGGGCCTCGGCTTGGCCACGGGGCTCGCCCTCATCGTCGCTATCGGAGCACAGAACGCCTTCGTACTCAGGCAAGGAATTCGCGGTGAGCACATTGTGCCGATCGTGGCAGTATGCGCCTTGTCCGACGCCGTCTTGATCGCAGCCGGTGTATTAGGCACGGGTGCGCTTGTTACGGCAGCCCCTGCCGCCGTCGTGGTTCTTCGCTATGTGGGCGCCGCCTTCCTGGTGACGTACGGCATTGTGGCCGCCCGGCGCGCCCTCCGTCCGCAGTCGTTGACAGCAAGTGAAGGGCGCGTCAACGACGCCGGCGCGAAGCGGGGTCTCGCTGCCGCCGTCACCACCGTCCTGGCGCTAACCTGGCTCAACCCGCACGTCTATCTGGACATAGCACTTCTGGGCTCGATAGCCAGCGCCCAGGGCGACCAGCTGCAGTGGTGGTTCGGGGCTGGCGCCATGCTGGGCAGCATCCTATGGTTCAGCTCATTGGGATTTGGAGCACGCTACCTCCGCGGCTTCTTTGCCCGGCCACTGTCCTGGCGATTCCTGGATGGCGGGATCGCCGTAACCATGGTGGCGCTGGGAGCGGGGTTGGTGCTGGGGGCCTGACCTGCCGCCCTTAGCCACGCAGGCGGCTCCCATGCGGCGTCCAGAAAACTCCCAGTTTCTGGGAGCATCATGGGTGTCATGAAAAAGAACGGTCCTGAAGCCAAGCTTCTCGTAGTCGACGACGAACCCAACATCCGCGAGCTGCTGTCCACGTCGCTGCGTTTTGCAGGCTTCGAGGTTGTTGCGGCCGCCAATGGTCGCGAAGCCCTCGCCGCGGCCGACCTCCACTCACCAGACCTGGCAGTTCTGGACGTCATGCTGCCGGACATGGACGGTTTCACGGTCACCCGTCGACTCCGCGCTGCAGGCAAGCACTTCCCGGTGCTGTTCCTCACAGCGAAGGATGACACCGAGGACAAAGTCACCGGCCTCACCGTCGGTGGCGACGACTACGTCACCAAACCCTTCAGCTTGGACGAAGTGGTGGCGCGCATCCGCGCGGTCCTTCGCCGCACCCAGCCGCTGGAAGACGACGACGCCGTGATCCGCGTGGACGATCTTGAACTCGACGACGACGCCCACGAGGTCCGTCGCGGGGGCACCGTGATCGAGCTCTCCCCCACCGAATTCAAGCTCCTGCGCTACCTCATGCTCAATCCCAACCGCGTCCTATCCAAGGCCCAGATCCTGGACCACGTGTGGGAGTACGACTTCAACGGCGATGCTTCGATCGTGGAGTCCTACATCTCCTACCTGCGCCGCAAGGTGGACATCGATCCCGATGCCGCAGCCCTCATTCAGACCAAGCGCGGCGTGGGTTACGTGCTGCGGACGGCAGAGAAGCGCTGACCCTTGCTGCTTCGCTGGAAGTCGGCGTCCCTGAGGTCCCAGCTCGTCGCCATCATCATGGGCCTGCTGCTGCTCGCCCTGGCGGCCACGGGCGCGGGAACGTTGACGCTCGTCAAGAGTTACCTGCAAGGCCAAGTGGACGACAAACTCAAAGCCGCCGTCGCCCTGGCCCAGGACCAGCAGTCTTTCGACAAGCTGGCCCAGCCCAACCCCTCAACGCCTACCGACACTGCCGTGCCCACGGACTACTCGCTAACGCTGTACGTTCCAGGTCTGGAGCCTTATCCTTTCGGCGGCAGTCAGAGTGATCGTCCGGCGATCGCCAATATCACCGCAGCTGAAGCCAAGCTTCGCGGCAACTCCCCCTTCCAAGTCAAAGGCACGGCCGGAACCAACTGGCGCGTGGTGGCCATCGGGGTCACCGCCAACGGCCAAAACGGCGTAGTGATCATCGGGCTGCCTCTCACCCCGGTGGACAAAGTGATGGAGCACGCCGTTCTGGTGGTTGTAGGCGTGGGCCTGTTGACGTTGGTCCTGGCGTTCTTCATCGCCACGTGGACCGTGGCGCGGTCCTTCCGTCCGCTTGCCAAGGTGGAGAAGACGGCTGCAGCCATCGCGGCCGGTGATCTGTCCCGCCGCGTGGAGGTGGATAACCCGCACACTGAGGTTGGCCGGCTGGGCGGTTCCCTCAATGCCATGCTTGCCCATATTGAAGCTTCCTTTGCTGCCCGCGCTGCTTCCGAGGGGCGCATGCGTCGCTTCGCAGCGGACGCCTCCCACGAGCTGCGCACCCCTTTGGTGACCATCCGTGGCTTCTCCGAGCTTTATCGTCACGGAGCATTGGCCACCAAAGAAGACGTAGCCATGGCAATGGGCAGGATTGAAAGCGAAGCCAAGCGTATGGGGTCCATGGTGGAAGACCTGTTGATGCTTGCCCGGCTTGATGAGCAGCGGCCCCTTCAACTCAAGCCAGTGGATCTCCAGCTCCTTGCCCACGATGCCGTAGTGGACACCAAGGCCTCCTCCGGAGACCGAACCATCAGGCTCACCGGGCTCGACGATGCCTCCCCCACTGCCGCGCCCGTTCAAGGTGACGAAGCCAAACTCCGGCAGGTCATTGGGAACCTGGTGGGAAATGCACTGCGGTACACCCCCGAAGGCAGCCCCATAGAACTCGCTGTCGGTGTTCGAAACACTCCGTCGGGTTCCGTTTCAGTCATCGAGATCCGCGATCACGGGCCAGGCATTCCGGAGACCGAAACGAATAAGATCTTCGAGCGCTTCTACCGTGCTGACACCTCACGGACCCGGGAAACAGGCGGCAGTGGTCTCGGCCTTGCAATTGTTGCGGCGATTGTTGGCTCGCACGGCGGTACGGTCCAGGTTGCAGAGACCGACGGCGGCGGCGCCACTTTGGTAGTCAGCCTCCCCTTCCACCAGGAATCAGCTGAGCTGTTGTCCACATAGCGACGTATGCCTGTTCTGCGGCTGCGGGCGGCTGCCTAGGCTCAATGTTGTAGCCAAGCATCCCCGCACCACGCGGAACATCGTCGTCGAAAGGCATCACCCATGAGCGTTATCTCAGTCGATACCGAACTTCTCCAACTCAAGTCAGCCAACGTCAAAGGAACTGTGGATCGCATCAGTTCCGATGTCCACACCATGCGGCGCGGCCTTGAGGAACTCGAGGCGACCTGGCGGGGAACAGCAGCCACCAACTTCCAAGCGCTTGTCATGGAGTGGTCCCTGACCCAAAGCAAGGTGGAGGCGTCCTTGGCCTCCATCAATCTGGCTCTGTCAACAGCGGCCACAAGTTACCTGGAAGTGGAGCAGGGAAACACGCAGCGCTTCACCTATTAGCTCACACTGTCGAGTTACTTACGCTCCCATGAACTCCTGCGGGGCGGGCTGTCTTCCCCCTGTGCAGCCGCCTCGCAGGTCAGGAGTAACTTCTGTTCAGCGTCAGTTCTCCGGCCTAGCTTTCATCCGGCCTAGCTTTCAATAGTCCCCTGGTGGAAACGAAGTCGCCATTGGCCGCGGTCCAGCATCCAGACGGAACTGCGAAGTGCTGAGCCCGTGGTTGCGAAGCTTCGGTAATTCAACAGCATGGTGTTGTCGCTGAGCCGGTCTGCGCTGAGCAGTTCCAGTTCAGTCGGTTCTCCCGGGTCCTCTTCCAAAGCCACCATCATGGCGTCCCGCGTCCAGAACCTGCCCGAACTCCCGATCTCCGCGAAGTCCGGGTGGAGCAGCACAGCAATCCTGCCAATGTCCGCCCTCACATCGGGCCGAAGCAGTTCCCGCTCCAGCGCCAAGACGGTGTCCTCCGCCGACAACTGCTGGGACGAGGCGTCATCCTCCAGCTCACTGAAGAGATCGGCCTGGCCAAAGATGCCGGATTCGCCAAAGAGCGTCGGCTCAAAATGCGGTCGAAGGCTACGGTCTGCCTTCGTGGCCGTGGAAGCAGCGCCCACAGCGGAGGCGCCGGCACCGGTGCTTGAAGAGACGGGCAGAGGAGCACTGTCTTGCATACGTGACTCAGCCTGCCGCTGCGGCTCAGCCTGCTGCTGCGAGCCTTCCCGGTCTTGGCTCGGACCGCCGTCGTGGGCTCCAGGGAACCCAGGGCCTGCTCGGTGCGCAACGCCCTGCTGGTAGGCGGTAGCAACAGCGCGGGCGCGCTCGTCTGCTGCTTCATTGAGCGGGTGACCAGCATGGCCCTTGACCCATTCGAAGGAGTATTTACGGCCAACGATCACTTGGTCAATGTCCTTGAGAAGGTCCACATTCAGCACGGGCTTGCCGTCGGCCTTGCGCCAACCCTTCCGCTTCCATCCCGGCATCCACTTGGTGACGCAGTTAATGACGTATTGGCTGTCGCAAAGGATCAGCAGTTCTTCCTGCGGCACGTGGGCCGTGGACCGGAACAGGTCCAGGACGGCCATTAGTTCGCCCTGATTGTTGGTACCGTGCGGCCAACCCCCTGCTCGCCAACAGGAGTCATCAACATACCAGGCCCAACCGGCCGGCCCAGGATTACCGAGGGCAGACCCATCGGCGGCAGCAATAATCGTCATGGGGTTAATCCTGCCAGACCCCACCGACACTGAAACCGTGCTAGCACCCAACTAGGTCGCATCAGTGCGCGTTCTGAGCCCTCTAAACGCGCACTTATGCGACCTAGTTGGGCTGGGACCGCAAAACGGCGGCCCCCACCAAATGGTGAGGACCGCCGTCGTAATGCTATCCAGCGTGATGCCGGGTGCTGTATCGCTACAGCAGGGAGACTTAGAAGCCGCCCATTCCGCCCATGTCGTCGCCGCCGGGAGCCGGAGCGTTCTTCTCAGGCTTGTCAGCAACTACGGCCTCGGTGGTCAGGAAGAGACCAGCGATGGAAGCAGCGTTCTGGAGAGCCGAGCGGGTGACCTTTACGGGGTCGTTGACGCCGGCAGCCAGAAGGTCTTCGTACTCGCCCGTAGCAGCGTTCAGGCCGTGGCCGGAAGGCAGTCCGCGAACCTTGTCCACCACAACGCCCGGCTCAAGGCCAGCGTTGAAGGCGATCTGCTTCAGCGGTGCATCGATGGCAACCTTGACGATGTTGGCACCGGTTGCCTCGTCACCCTGGAGGGTGAGGTTGGCGAATGCCTTGGCACCAGCCTGGATGAGGGCTACGCCACCACCGGCAACGATGCCTTCTTCAACAGCAGCCTTTGCGTTGCGGACTGCGTCCTCAATGCGGTGCTTGCGTTCCTTGAGCTCAACTTCGGTTGCGGCACCGGCCTTGATGACTGCAACGCCGCCGGCCAGCTTGGCCAGGCGTTCCTGCAGCTTCTCGCGGTCGTAGTCGGAGTCGGAGTTCTCGATCTCGGCGCGGATCTGGGCCACGCGGCCTGCGATCTGATCGGCGTCGCCGGCACCTTCAACGATGGTGGTCTCGTCCTTGGTGACAACAACCTTGCGGGCGGTGCCGAGGAGTTCCAGGCCAGCGTTTTCGAGCTTGAGGCCAACTTCTTCGGAGATGACCTGGCCACCGGTGAGGATGGCGATATCGGCCAGCTGTGCCTTGCGGCGGTCACCGAAGCCCGGAGCCTTGACGGCAACGGACTTGAAGGTGCCACGGATCTTGTTGACGATCAGGGTGGCCAAGGCCTCGCCCTCGATGTCTTCGGCGATGATCAGCAGCGGCTTGTTGGACTGCATGACCTTCTCCAGAACCGTGACGAGTTCCTTCACGTTGGAGATCTTGGAGTTGACGATGAGGATGTACGGGTCTTCGAGGACCGTTTCCTGGCGCTCTGCGTCGGTGACGAAGTAAGCGGAGATGTAACCCTTGTCGAAGCGCATGCCTTCGGTGAGTTCGAGCTCCAGGCCGAAGGTGTTGGATTCCTCGACCGTGATGACGCCTTCCTTGCCCACCTTGTCCAGGGCTTCGGCGATGAGGCTGCCGATTTCCGGGTCGCCGGCGGAGATGGAAGCGGTAGCTGCGATCTCTTCCTTGGTCTCGATTTCCTTGGCGGAGGCGAGCAGTTCGCTGATGACTGCCTCAACAGCCTTCTCGATACCGCGCTTGAGGGACAGCGGGTCGGCGCCGGCGGCAACGTTGCGCAGGCCTTCCTTCACCAGTGCCTGGGCGAGGACGGTTGCAGTGGTAGTACCGTCGCCAGCGACGTCATCCGTCTTCTTGGCAACTTCCTTGACCAGTTCTGCACCGATCTTCTCGTAGGGGTCGTCCAGTTCGATCTCCTTGGCGATGGAAACGCCATCGTTGGTGATCGTGGGGGCGCCCCACTTCTTTTCGAGGACGACGTTGCGTCCACGCGGGCCGAGGGTGACCTTGACGGCGTCTGCGAGGATGTTCAGGCCCCGCTCGAGGCCGCGGCGTGCCTCTTCATCAAATGCAATGATCTTGGCCATAACGGCGGTAGTCCTTTCGGGACAGTCGTTAAGAAGGTACCTGTCAGATGGGGTGCCCGCGACGGACGGTCCATTGCTTGCGGCCTCTGTATGCCACGCGCTCCGGACCTCACCCCACCAAGGTGTTTCTTGATCCTCCGCAGATTCGACGCCTGCCCGCCGCCGGGATGAGCCGGGCCGGACTTAGCAGTCGAACCGTAGGAGTGCTAACTCAATAATTAGCACTCGACCGGTGAGAGTGCAAGCAGGGATGCCACTTCCCGCTATAAATGGGAGGGCTTTCAGCCGTGGGCTGACCTACGCGACGCGGACGCCTTCGGCCTGCGGACCCTTCTGGCCCTCCCCAAGTTCGAACTCAACACGCTGACCTTCTTCGAGGGCGCGGAAGCCATCCATCTGAATGGCCGACCAATGCACAAAGACGTCGTCGCCGGATTCATCCACAGTGATGAATCCGTAGCCTTTTTCGGCGTTGAACCATTTGACGGTTCCCAAAGCCATAATGCCCACACTTTCGCAGTAGCCAAGACCGGTTGCCGGGATCTCCGTACCGGAATCAATCCACTGTAACCACTGTCACCATCACCGCGCTGCCCCAAAGAGCGAAGGCACCGCTTTTGTTATTGAGGCTTAACCGAGTTGGGCCTTATCGCTTCCAGCCGGGCGTGATTCTTATTGGAAACCGGGGCCGGCCACAACCACCAGGGGTTGTTGAACCTCAGGCGTTTCCACAATGGTTTGAATGCCCAGCAAGGTTCCCAGGGCCTCAGCGTTCGCCTTTTGCTCCGGGGCGTTGTAGAAGATCACGGACGTCTGCTGCGGCAGTCCACCCCAGTTCCCCACCGTGCTCAACGCCCAACCATCACCCTGAACGAGGCCGGCCACACGCCCGGCCAAGCCGGCTGTTCCAGCGCCGTTGTACACAGCTACCGGAGTGGTCTTGTCCACAGGAGCCGAGGAGGGAGTCGCAGAAGGAGAATCCGACGGCGCCGGTTCGGTGCTGGCTTGACTGCCGGGATCGCCGGAGGCGGACGGCGCGCTGCTCGCTTCAGTGGGTGCAGCTGACGGTGCTGTTGAAGTCTGCTGGGGTGCCGGCGTCGTGGCGTTTGATGCTGCGCCCGGTGATACCAGCCCAAGGTTGGGGAGGATCAGGAAGGCCACCAGTCCGAGCACCAAGGCCACTGCCCCAACGGTCAGGACCGGCCACAGGGTGGGGCGTGCGGTCTCTTGGGCGTCGCGGTGAACGCCTTGACGGGACGTGTTCTGCGGAACCCGGTCGAATTCGTCCTTGGCATATTTGGTCATGGTGAAGCGGTGTCCTTGCTGGTTGCTGCTGACTGATCAGCCTGGCGATTTACGCGTCGGACCCCAAGCGACGTGCAGTCCTCGCACGCTGGCGGGACGTACGTAGTCTACGCAGTCTCTTGACGAGCATGGGATCGTGGGCCAACGCGTCCTCGGTATCGATCAGCGCGTTCAGGATCTGATAATAGTGGGTGGCGGAGAGGTCGAACAGCTCGCGGATAGCCTGTTCTTTGGCCCCGGCGTACTTCCACCACTGCCGCTCCAGTGCCAGCATCTGCTGATCCCGTTCGCTCAACGGAGAGTCGCTGCGGGTCTCGGCTGCGAGGTCCTCGAGCGCGAAACCTGTGGCCTGCGACGCCATCGGTTCCGGTGCTGGTTCTGCCACGGCACACTCCTTCGACGCTTATTGGGGGGAAAATGTCCTACCCCCATGCTACGGGCGAATAACAAGGCTGTCATTCGCAGTGCGGGTGCCGCGCGGGAGACAATAGCGTGATGACTGGCGAGGATGCACTCTTTGATCTTGAACCTGCCGACTCGGCCGACCCGGGCTTCGCCGCGTTCTGTGAGGCGCCGCTCGAAGACCTGATGGCTCCCGACTGGGCCGACGCCTTGCGCCCTGTGGAAGGCCAACTCCGGGAGACCCTGAAGTACGTGGCCGGCCAATCCTCAAACGGCGCACAGGTTCTTCCTGCGGCCAAAAACCTGCTGCGGGCTTTCGAGCAACCGCTGGCCGATGTCAAAGTCTTGATTCTCGGCCAGGATCCCTACCCGACTCCCGGCCACGCCGTTGGACTTTCCTTCGCAGTGTCGCGGCAAACACGGCCCATCCCCCGAAGCCTGGTCAACATCTACCGCGAACTCCACGACGACCTCGGACTTCCACCGCGCGTCCACGGCGATCTCGGCGCCTGGACCGAGCAAGGCGTCCTGCTCCTGAACCGAGTCCTCAGCGTCGAAGCCGGGAACGCCGGTTCCCACCGCGGCAAAGGTTGGGAGGCCATTACGACGGCGGCGGTCACCGCCGTCGTAAACCGTACAGACGGCGATGGGCGGCAAAGTCCGCTGGTGGCGATCCTGTGGGGCAAGGACGCCGAGGGCGTGGTGCCGCTGCTGGGCGGGGCGCCGTCCATCGTGTCCGTCCATCCGAGTCCACTGTCGGCCTCGAGAGGCTTCTTCGGCTCAAAGCCCTTTAGCCGGACCAACGATCTCCTGGTGGGTTTGGGCGCGGACCCCATCAACTGGGAACTTCCGGTTCTGTAGACTCACGGCTGCAACCTCCGGCAGCTGTAACCTTCGACTCATACCCAGCCGGTGCGCAGGTCATTAGCTTAGGCTTGCCTACATGACTGCACTCCCCGTCACTTCATCCGCTTCACGCAAGACTCGCCCGCAGGTGACCCTGACCGTCCTGCGCAACGAACGCCTGTCACCGCACATGGTTCGGATCGTTGCAGGCGGACCAGGATTCAGCGACTACGCGAACAACGAATACGTGGACCGATACGTCAAGATCGTCTTCCCCCAACCCGGCGTGGAGTACGAACTCCCGCTGGACTTGTGGGCCATCCGCGACACCATGCCCCGCGAGCAGTGGCCCCACACTCGTACGTACACCATCCGCTGGGTGGACTTGGAAGCTCAGGAACTGGCCATCGACTTTGTGGTCCACGGCGACGAAGGACTGGCTGGCCCCTGGGCTGCAGCGGCCAAGCCCGGCGATTCACTGACGTTCACAGGTCCGGGCGGTGCCTACAACCCCGCACCTGGCGCCGACTGGTACCTGTTCGCCGGCGACGACGCCGCCATACCGGCCATTGCGGCCTGTGTTGAGGCCCTTGCTCCGGATGCCCGCGGCACCGTGTTCCTTGAAGTGGACAACGAGGCGGACATTCTTCCGATTTCCGCACCCGCAGGTGTGGAGTTGCACTGGCTGCTGCGCAAAGGGATTCAGGCGGGATCCAGCCACCTGCTCCTTGAAGCACTAAGAAACACCGAATGGCTGCCGGGACGAGTGGATGTCTTCGCTCACGGCGAGCGGGGCTACATGAAGGGTCTCCGCGAGATCTTCTTCGTGCAGCGCCGCTTGGAGCGTTCGCAGGTATCGCTCTCCGGGTATTGGGCGCAGGGTCGCGTGGAGGAAGTCTTCCAGGCAGAAAAGAAG
The DNA here is from genome assembly GCF_011605365.1 of Paenarthrobacter sp. MSM-2-10-13. Taxonomy (NCBI): domain Bacteria; kingdom Bacillati; phylum Actinomycetota; class Actinomycetes; order Micrococcales; family Micrococcaceae; genus Paenarthrobacter; species Paenarthrobacter sp. MSM-2-10-13. Next base: position 422,607 of record NZ_JAAOXO010000003.1, read on the forward strand.
CTCCCCGTCGGACAAATCTAGACTCAGGTCAAATCTAGACTCAGGACAGATCCAGACTCAGGACAGATCAAGCGTCACTTCCTAAAGCCGAACGGCGCCGCCTCATTGGGCAGCGCCGTTCGGCTTTTGTGGTTAGCGCCTGCGTACCCTGCGCCGTTCGTTGCTGGACAACCCCTTCGTGAGCGGTCTGGCCAAGTTGTCGCCCAGCACAATGCCCGCCGCCACTCCCAGCACTATGGCGCCGGCGTTGAGCATTCCACCCGCACCCAGAAGGATGTTGCCCCCCTCAACGGTGAGCGCGTACATGGAGCGGAAGATCGTCAGACCTGGCAGCAGGATCAGTGCAGCTGGAACAGCCACAACAAGCTGCGGTGCCCCGAGTTTGAGCGCCACTACACGGCCCAACAAGCCGATGGCCACGGCGGCGACCGCTGGCGACAAGCGGTCGCCAAGGCCGGCTTCGCCCACCCCCCACAAGACGAAGAAGCCCACTATGCCAACTGCCGCCGTCGGGAGTAACAGCCGCATTTGAGTCTGTTCGGTGACGCCGATGGCCACCACCGCGATGGCAATGAGCACTGCCTGGATCCACAGCGGATACGCGTCCGGGAAGGTTTGCGTGACGTCCAGGACGGCGCTGCCCATGAGCGTTCCCACCACCACGGCGACGCCGATACCTGCCACGATCGCACCGAATGTCAGTGCCGTGGAAAGAAAGCGGCCCGCCGCCGTTACCGGGAAGCCGTTGATCGCGTCTTGAACAGATGAGACAAGTCGACCCGTTGGCAGCAGCAGCAGGATTCCGCCGGCAACCACAATGGAAGGAGCAATGTCCACACCCGCCCACCGCAGCATCAGGGCAATAAAGGTAACCAGGAATGCGCACGCCATGGTGTTGAAGAAGTCCGCTGTGCGCCACCGTGCTAGCTGCCGGGAGAGCAGGCTGATCAGGATATTGGAGCAGAAGGCAACCACCGACGCGCCCAGTCCCCCACCCAGTACGCCAACAAATACCGCCGAGAAAATACCGAACGCAATGGTGACCATCCACCGGGGGAACGGTTTGGCGCTGCGGATGATCTCGTTCAACCTGCGCACGGCTTCGTCGCGGCCTACTCCCCCTGCCACGATGTCCGTGACCAACTGATGCACCTGGGCCAGGCCGGCGTAGTTGTTGGTCCAGGAGCGCACTACACGCAGCAGCGTGATGGGAGTCTGGTCTTTGGGCGCATAGTTGATGGCCACCGACTGGTTGGTGATGTCCACTTCAACGTTCTTAAGGCCAAGAGCTGCTGTGACCGCAATCATGCTGGTCTCCACCTCAAGGGCACCTGCACCATAACGGAACATGACTTCGGCCAAATGCAGAGCGAAGTCGATGGTCTTGCGGGCCGAAGCGTCCACACCCACCACTTGAATAGTGGGGTTGGCGTAAGGACTTCCGGCCAACCGGTCCACGATGTTCATGGGTGCGGTGGGCGGGCTATCGCCTTGAACCAAACGCATCAGCATGCGCTTGGCGTTGACGTTCTGCCGGACCTGGGATGGCCGCAACGGCTGGGTTTTAGGCAACCCGTCGGTATGGGGCCTGTTGGCGGACCCGTCGGGGCGTTCAGTCACGCGGTGATCCTCCCTTGGCTTGTGTGATTAGCGATTCCTCCGAAATTTTCCTACTACCGGCAATTTCTCAAGGGGCAATCGTCCCAGAACTGTCTGGGCGGCCCCTGCGAGCTTCCTGACCGCGCGGTAGCCATGGAAGATGAGCGGGTTCACCGGCGCTACGAAATCGCCCACCAACTGGACCACCTCGCCACCGAAGCCCTTCTTGAATTCGTAGCCTCCATGGCCGGTTTCATCCTGGCCTTGGATACCGAACGTGCCATAGAAGTTGTAGCGCGAGTATCCGTTGTTCAACGCGTGCAGCATCATGCCCCAGTAAAGGGACGTGGCGCCGTTGAAGTAGATGTAGTCCTGCACTGTTCCGCCAATGACGCACACCAGTTCGTCGCCGGAGCACGCAAAGTGGATGGCGGCCACCGTAGCCACACCCACGGAATCGGGGAAGCGTTCAATGTCCTTGAGGCTGCGCTCGTAGCTGTCCACCAGGTCCTGGACCACTTTGACCCGGTTGGCCTTCTTCTTGCTGCCGGTCTCCTCGACCTCGCGCTTCAGATCGGCCAAGGTCTTGGACTCGGCTTCCAGGCGCTCCGTGATGGAGGCCCGGTACTCGGGAATGTTGATCTTGGCCATCATGAGCTTGGTGAACTCATCGGAGGTATTCCGCAGGAGTTGCTCGTAGTACTCGCGTTCGCGGTACGTGAAGCCCTTCTCATCACCAGCGGTGCTCAGCGCGTTGTAGAAATCGTCCAGCGTCTCCAGCGTGGCCTGTTCCAGGTAGACGCCGTTTTTCTCGGCTTTACGGATGGCCTTGCGCGTGCGGTAGTTCATCCCCATGATGAGCTCTTCGGAGTCAGCAATCCCGTCGAGCTGCTTGATGAACATCCAGTTGATATTGGCGAAGTTCATGTCGAAGCCCTGGTGCGTGAAGCCAAGCCCTTTGAGCTCCTTCAGCAGCGGGCGGTTGTCTTCAACTTCGGGGTGTTCGGCGCCTTCTTCGTCCCGCGCGATGTACCGGATGTTGGGCGAAATGCGCAGCTCGGCAGCCTTCTTGGAGGCCGCATGCTTCTTCAACCGCTCGACGACGAAGCTCACCACTGTGGGGTCGCTGTAGTCCATCAGGGGTCCCTTGGCGCAGTCTGCGGTCTTGTACCCGATGCGGTTGGACGTGTACACCAGCTTTCCCGCAGCAATGAGGGTGCCGCCGCGAGTCACACCGAAGAGTTCCACTTCCTGCCCACGGGCGCGCTGGAAACGCGTCAGATCCATGGACTGGATGAAGCTCCCCTGCGGGTGTCCCTTGGCGAATGTCTCGAAATCAGCGTCACTGAGAATCACGAATTCCATGTCGGTTCCAGCCTCAATCGGAGTCAAAGAAATTACCTCACCTAAAAGTAGATTGCACCCGTTGGTGGCCGGGGCGGGCCTGAATTTGGCGTGCTGGCTGCGGGTGGCCGTCAGTAGAACTGACCGCCGGTACGCCTGGTTTCGAGCCTTCTGAACACCTTCTCAGCGCCCTTGAGCCACAGCTTGTGGCGGACGGGGCCCAGGACAAGGTCATAACAACCCACGAAGTCCGTCACGGTTTTGGTGAAGCTTGTCTTGAACGATCCCAGTCCGTACAGGGGGTGGCTCTTGTCCTTGATCCGGTCAGCAGAGGGTGTGCCGCAGAAGTCGTACTCCACGCAACCGAGCTCCTGCATACGCTGGATCGCTGCCCATTGGACCAGATGGGAGTCGCCGTACTGCTTGCGGTTCTGGGTAGAGCCGCCGTCCTTGTACGTCGCTTTCGATCCGTAATTGATGACGAATGCACCAACGCTAGGTGCGCCGTCCTCATATACGAAGAAGAAGTGGCCCTGCCCACGGCTGCAGAACTCTTCCCAGAACCTGGAGTAGTACTCGTAGCTCCGCAGCGGCATGGAGCCTTTAGCGTCCATGGTGTTCCGCATGAGGGCGTAGAGCTTGCGGTAGCTGTCCTCACCCGGCTCGGCCTGAACTACCTCGCAGCCTTCACGCTCCGCCCTACGCACGGCATTACGGGCACGCGAGGATATGCTGCGGAGGACTTCATTGGCCGGCGCGGAGATATCCAGCAGAGCCGTGGAGTCATTGGACTGGATGTTGGGAGCTTTGACCAGTCCGGCGGCATTAAGTTCTGCCACGGCCTCAGCCGAGTCCACAATGTCAGGCTCGATCTTGATGCTGAAGACGTTCATCTTCTTCTCGCGAGCCAGCGCGGCCACTGCTTTCAGGGCCGGCTGAATGTCACTGACCTCCAGGACGTCCGGTCCCTTGATCAGGTACCAGAGCCGACCCATTACGGGGAACTTCTTCTCCAGGAGCAGGTTGTAGCTGGAGTACTCCTGAGTCTCCACGACGAGCCGCCGGACGAGCCAGCCGTTTCCGTCCTTGACCGCCGCGTAGGCGTCCGACTGCAGCATGTTGCCGCCGTTCGGATTTGCCGTGACGTGCTTGTCCCAGTTATCGATTTCCTCGGCGGTGGCAAAGCGGGCGGTAAATTCTCGCAAGGTGGCCGTGTCCAATCTCAGGGTTTTGGTGCAGTGTTCAAAAGCGTAGTGCGCATGCGGACATGCAGCCCCAAGTCTATCGGGGTATGTGGATATCGCCCGATTCTGCTGGATCACCACGGTTCAGAGCCTGATCTGCTCCATGCTCTCCAGCTCTATGGCCCTGGGTTCCACGCCGGATTCCCGCTGGCCGCTCACAAGCCGATCCGCATTGATCAGCCTGCTGAGGCTGAGCCCGGTCAGATCCGCTATCTGCCCGATGGGCACTTGGAACGTCCTGAAGGGGCCCAGCGGCGGTGGCTCGCCCTCAAGGAGCCGCTGGACGATTGCCTTCTTCAGCTCCACCTTGCCCAGCATGGGTGACTGGTCCAGGACAAAGCCGACGGCGGCCAGCTTGGCGTCGTTGGTCCATGCCGCAATTTTCCAAAACTTTCGAGGGATCTGAACACCCCGATATACGGGGTCGTCATCGACAAACACCGGCCCCGTGAACACGCTCAGCTTTGCGTCATAGGCATCAGCATGGCCAAGAACGTGGTCTTCGAGCCCCACCCAGAGCTCCTTGCCCTGATTGAAGTCATCAATTTGTGGTGCCGCATTGGTGTAACTAAAGGTGTCCTGATTGGCTTTCTTCGCCGTTGCTGAATCGCCCCACACCGGATCCAGGCGCCGGACCAGATGGCCGCGATCAAACGCATTGTTCTTGTACAGATCCGGGCCGGCCTGCTGCTCCCGGGGGATTCTGTCATCCACATGCCATGACCCCTCACGGGCCAGCGGCACCAGTTCCTTGCCGTTGATGTTCACTCCCACAATTGCCGCGAGCTTCCGGGCAACCCGGAACCGCACGGAGAAGTGGGTGTAGTCCAAAAGAATGGTGGTTGCCGACGGACTGGGCAGTTCAAGCCGTGTCCGCAGAAAGTCCCTGCTGTATCCCCCGCTCATGGATACAGCATGACATCAGGGGCTGACAGTAATGGGGCGCCGGGCCCTTCGCTGCTCAAGAAGTGCCACCACAACGGCCGCCACTGGGCCGGCGACGGGCACAGCAAGCGCCAATAGCGCCAACGCGAACCGAACGCCCGGTGAGAAGGACTTAGTGCGAAGTACCAGGATCAGGGCAGCTACAAACAGAAGCAGTGACACTAGCCCGGCCCCCACCACTGCGGCTTCCCACAGCGTGGGAACAATGGGATTTACTTGATCATTCATACGGTCCCCCCAGAGACAGTTGTGAACCCACAGCCTACAGAATTAGCATTCGACGACGTTGACGGCCAGGCCGCCCATCGCGGTTTCCTTGTACTTATGGGACATGTCCTTGCCCGTCTCCCGCATGGTCACGATCACCTCGTCCAACGACACCCGATGCGTCCCATCGCCCCACAACGCCATCTTCGCCGCGTTGATGGCCTTCGCCGCCGCGATCGCGTTCCGCTCAATACACGGAATCTGCACCAACCCCCCGATCGGATCACACGTCAGCCCCAAATTATGCTCCATGGCGATCTCCGCCGCGTTCTCCACCTGACCCGGCGTACCGCCCATCACTTCAGCCAACCCGGCAGCAGCCATCGACGACGCCGACCCCACCTCACCCTGACACCCCACCTCAGCACCCGAAATGGACGCCTGCTCCTTATACAAAACCCCCACAGCACCAGCAGCGAGCAGGAACTTCACCACCACATCATCCCGGTCCTGCTGGGTAGCTTTGTCCATGCCCGGGGCATAGTTCAACGCGTAATACAACACCGCCGGAATAATGCCCGCCGCACCATTGGTCGGCGCCGTCACCACCCGGCCACCGGAAGCGTTCTCCTCATTGACCGCCAACGCGATCAAATTCACCCACTCCTGCCAATACTTCGGATCATTCCGGTCCTTGTCCTCCTTCAGGAGCCGCTCCAACCAATCAGGAGAACGACGACGAACCTTCAAACCCCCAGGCAACACACCCTCACGCTTCAACGACGTTTCAACACAGGCCTCCATCACGGACCAGATATGCAGAAGACCCTCACGGATCTCCTCCTCAGACCTGCTGGCACGCTCATTGATGAACATGATGTCGCTAATGCCCAACCCCTTGGACGAACACCGGCCCATCAACTCCGCCGCCGTCCTAAACGGCAACGGCAACTCCTTCTTCGACTCCTCAAGATCCTCCAGAGCCGCGTCTTCCTCACCCTCCCGGACAATGAACCCACCACCCACCGAAAAGAACGTCGCCTCCCTGAGAACGTTCCCCTCAGCATCACAGACCTGAAACTTCATCCCATTCGTATGCCGCGGCAACACCGTCAACGGATGAAGAACCATATCCTCCACCGCATACGGCAACTCCACACCCCCACCCGAAGCACCAGCCAGATTCAGCACACCCGTCTCGGCGATCGCAGCGAGCCGTTCCTCAACCTCGTCCGGCAGGATCAGCTCAGGGTGATAACCCTCCAAACCCAGCAACGTAGCCGTCATGGTCCCGTGCCCCCGGCCCGTCGCAGCCAACGAACCATACAAATCAACCCGCAGCGAAGCCACCGAACCCAGGACACCAGCGTCCTTGAGCTCCCGGGCAAACACCGCCCCGGCCCGCATCGGCCCCACAGTATGAGAACTCGACGGGCCAATACCCACAGTAAACAGATCGAAAACGCCAACAGCCATGGTCGGGATTCCTTAACAAAGCTTGAAAACGGTCCGGCAGATGGTCCTACCGGAGGGCCGCCCCCCCCGTGTGCCGGTCAGCCCGGCGCCCAATTCGGGGTCTAGCTGCAGAACATGCCGTGCGCACGGCACAGCCCGCAGCGAACCCCCGAATCGGACTCGGTCGGGGTGGGAGTTAGGAGAGGTCTCCGCCATTCTTGGAGGCGTATTCCTCAGCCGAGAGCAGCGGGCCCTCGGACTCAGCGGCGACCTTGAACAACCAACCGGCGCCGTAGGGATCGTTGTTGATCAGGGCGGGGTCGGATACAACGGCGTCGTTGATCTCGGTGACCTCACCGGTGACCGGCGAGTACAGGTCAGAGACGGACTTGGTGGACTCAACTTCGCCACAGGTCTCGCCAGCAGTTACAGAGGAACCAACCTCGGGGAGGTCGACGTACACGATGTCACCCAGTGCGTCGGTGGCAACCTCGGAGATACCAACGGACACGGAGTTCCCGTCTCCGCGTGAAACCCACTCGTGCTCGTCGGAGTACTGAAGTTCGGGCGCTACTTTGGGCATTCTGTTTCCTTTACGTGTAGTGGCTACATCTAATTGTGTCGCGTGTGGGCCGTCTGAGTGGTTGGCCTGGCGGTGTGGCACCGAATTCCTCCGCGTGCTGCTCCTTCGTCGCTTTGACGCACGCTTCCGGAATCCGCTCCCCCACCGCACGGCCACGCGAGTCCGGCCTCCGGCAGCATGCTCCCCACCGTCCCCCTCGCCTCGCAAGCTCGGCCAGGGAACCCGGACGGCGTGGCCCCCGTGGAGCATCGCGTCCGCTCAGCGGGCGCACATGCGACCGAGCATGCAGAGGAGGTCGGACCCGCCGGCCGAAGGCGACTGATTCAGCGAACCCGCTTGTAGAACGGCAGTGCGACGACTTCGAACGGCTCACTCTTACCGCGCAGGTCAATATCCAGCGCGGTGCCCGGCTCAGCAAAAGCGACGTCGACATACGCCAACGCTACCGGGTAGCCGAGCGTGGGGCTGGGCTGGCCGGAGGTGACTTCGCCAATCACTGCGCCGTCCTTGAGGACCGGGTAGTGACTGCGTCCGGCACGGCGACCGAGGCCCTTCAGGCCAACGAGTTTCCGTCCGCTGGTGGAGCCGGCGCCGTCGGCCTTCAGTGCAGCCAGTGCGTCCTTGCCGACGAAGTCGCCTTCCTTGGACAATGCCACTACGGGACCGAGTCCTGCTGCGAAGGGGTTGCCTTCACGGGAGAGCTCGTTGCCATAGAGGGGCATTCCGGCTTCGAGACGCAGGGAATCGCGGGAGGCGAGGCCGGCCGGGGTGAGTTCGCCTTCATTCGCGGCAGCCGCAATCGCCTGCCACAGTGCGGCAGCTGATTCGTTGGCCACAAAGATCTCAAAGCCGTCTTCGCCGGTGTATCCGGTGCGGGCGAGCAGCAGGTCTTGCGTGCCGCCGTCGAACGTGAACGGTACTTCCACCGCCGCGTAGTACTTGAGTTCGGTGACCAGTGCGTGCTGTTCGGCGGGCACCAGGCGGAGCAGGATGGCTTCGGCGAGGGGACCCTGCACGGCAATCAGCGAGGTCTCAGCGGAGGCGTCTTCAACTACGACGTCAAAACCGGCGGCGCGCTCCTGCAGCGCGGACGCCACAACCGCAGCGTTGCCTGCGTTCGGAACCACCAGGAATTTGTCCGAGCCTTCTTCGGTAGAGGCCCGGCGGTAGACGATCAGGTCATCGATGATGCCGCCGTTTTCCTGGCAGATCAGCGAGTACTTGGCCTTGCCGACGGCCATGGCGGAGATCTTGCCTACCAAGGCGTAGTCCAGGAACGCGGCCGCCTCGGGCCCGGTGACCCAGACTTCCCCCATGTGGGAGAGGTCGAACAGGCCTGCGGATTTGCGGACGGCGTGGTGCTCGGCCAGTTCGGACGAGTACTTGAGGGGCATCTGCCAGCCCCCGAAGTCGGTGAAGGAGGCGCCGAGCTTCTTGTGCTCTTCGTAAAGGGCTGTGTAGTTCTCAGTCATTTTCCGGAACCCCTTAGTTCTCGAAGTCTTCGATCGGAGGGCAGGAGCAGACCAGGTTACGGTCGCCTGCAGCGCCGTCGATGCGACCCACCGGCGGGAAGTATTTGTCCTGCTTCAGGTGGTGGACCGGGAAGGCGGCCTGCTCACGCGGGTAGGAACGGTCCCAATCGGAACTTACGACGGCGGCTGCCGTGTGGGGTGCGCGGCGGAGCGGGGAATCCTGCACGGAGAAGTCGCCGTGGGCAACCTGGTCGATCTCGGCACGGATGGCGATCATGGCTTCGATGAAGCGGTCGATCTCCGCAAGGTCCTCGGACTCGGTGGGCTCCACCATGAGCGTTCCCGCTACCGGGAAGGCCAGGGTGGGTGCGTGGAAGCCGAAGTCGATGAGGCGCTTGGCAACGTCCTCAGCGGTGACGCCGGTCTTGGCTGTCAGTTCACGGAGGTCGAGGATGCACTCGTGGGCAACAAGTCCGCCTTCGCCGGTGTAGAGGACCGGGAAGTACTCGTTGAGGCGTGAAGCGATGTAGTTCGCAGCGAGCAACGCGGACTTGGTGGCTTCGGTGAGACCCTGGCCGCCCATGAGCTTCACGTACGCCCAGGAAATCGGCAGAACGCCGGCAGAACCGAAACGGGATGCGGAAATCGGGACGTCGTTGCCCTCAGTCCAAGACGCGGCATCACCGGGCATGAACGGCGCCAGGTGTGCCTTGGCCGCTACCGGGCCAACGCCGGGTCCACCACCACCGTGCGGGATGCAGAAGGTCTTGTGCAGGTTCAGGTGGGACACGTCGCCGCCGAACTTGCCCGGCTGGGCCAAGCCAACCAGCGCGTTGAGGTTGGCGCCGTCGATGTACACCTGGCCGCCGGCCTCGTGGATGGCGTCGCAGACTTCGCGGACGTCGGCGTCGTACACACCGTGCGTGGACGGGTAAGTGATCATGATGGCGGAGAGAGCGTCGCGGTTAGCTTCGATCTTGTTCTTGAGGTCAACGTGATCGATGGTGCCATCGGGAGCGGTGGCTACAACCACTACCTTCATGCCGGCGAGCACTGCCGAGGCAGCGTTGGTGCCGTGCGCGGAAGCAGGAATGAGGCACACGTTGCGCTGATCATCGCCGTTGGACAGGTGGTAGCCGCGGATCGCCAGCAGGCCCGCGAGCTCGCCCTGAGAACCGGCGTTGGGCTGGATGGAAACCTGGTCGTAGCCGGTGATCTCGGTCAGCTGGGCTTCGAGGTCGCCGATGAGTTCACGCCAGCCCTCGGTGTGGGAGTCCGGTGCGAACGGGTGGATGGAGGCGAATTCCGGCCAGGAGATGGCTTCCATCTCTGCCGTAGCGTTGAGCTTCATGGTGCAGGAGCCCAGCGGAATCATGGTGCGGTCCAGCGCGAGGTCGCGGTCAGAGAGCTTGCGGATGTAGCGCAGGAGCTGGGTTTCGGAGCGGTGCGTGTTGAACACCGGGTGCTGCATGAAATCGCTGGTGCGCTCCACGGAATCTTCAAGCGCAAAGCCTTCAGCGGTTTCGGTTACCGAAGCACCAAAGACTTCAAGGAGACCGCCGACAATCTCAGATGTAGTGGTCTCGTCTACAGAGATGCCAACAGCATCGGCGTCAACGCCGCGGAGGTTGATGCCCTTGGCCTCAGCGGCGGCCACGATCTCCGCAGCCTTACCGGGGACGCGGACGGTGATGGTGTCGAAGAAGGAACCGTGGAGGACCTCGACGCCGGCCGCCTTCAGGGACGCTGCAAGGGTACGGGCGTGACCGTGCGCGGTCTCCGCGATCGCTTTCAGGCCTTCAGGGCCGTGGTAAACGGCGTACATCGACGCGACGATGGCCAGGAGCGCCTGCGCAGTACAGATGTTGGAGGTGGCCTTCTCGCGGCGGATGTGCTGCTCACGTGTCTGCAGCGCCAAGCGGTAGGCGGGGACACCGGCGTCGTCCTTGGAAACGCCCACCAGACGGCCGGGCATGGAACGCTCCAGACCCTTCTGGACGGCCATGTAGGCAGCGTGCGGGCCGCCGAAGAACAGCGGAACGCCCAGTCGCTGCGCGGAACCTACGGCGATGTCGGCGCCCTGCTCACCCGGAGGGGTGATGAGCGTCAGGGACAGAAGATCTGCAGCCACGGTGACCAGTGCGCCGCGTTCTTTGGCTGCGGCGATGACGGCGGAGTGGTCGAACACGCGGCCGGAGACACCGGGCTGCTGCAGGACGACGCCGTTAATGGTGCCTTCCGGGAGGCCCAGGGACAGATCGGCCACCTCAACCTCGAAGCCAAGCGCTTCCGCGCGGCCCTTCACGATCGCGATGGTCTGCGGCAGGCAGTCGGCGTCAAGGACGGTCTTGCCATCCTGGGCAGCTTTGTTCTTGTTGGCGCGGCGCATCATCAGGACGGCCTCGGCCACGGCAGTTGCTTCGTCCAGCAGGGAGGCGTTGGCGATCGGCAGGCCAACCAGGTCCTGGACCATGGTCTGGAAGTTGAGGAGCGCTTCGAGGCGGCCCTGCGAGATTTCCGGCTGGTAGGGGGTGTAGGCGGTGTACCAAGCCGGAGATTCCAGGATGTTGCGGCGGATCACCGGCGGCGTCACGGTGTCGTAGTAGCCCTGGCCGATCATCTGAACGGCAGTCTTGTTCTTGGAGGCGAGCTTGCGGAGCTCGGCAAGAACCTCAACTTCGCTCAGGGCGTTTTGCAGGGTGAGGGCAACATCCTGGCGGATATCGTTCGGGACGGCGGTGTCGACCAGCGAATCGACGGTGTCGTAACCGACGGACTTGAGCATGGTCTCAATGTCGGCCTGGCGGCGGGCGCCGATATGCCGATCGACGAAGGTGGTGGAGGCAGAACTAACCGTCACGAAGGAACTCCATTACTTGGGCGGCGTTTGGGTACGCCACAGCGGCTGGGTTCCTCCCCGCTCTGTATTGGACCTGAGAGTTTCCGCGCGTTGCGTGAACAACCATCGCTTGCACCGTCGGTGAGCACAGTACCCGTTCGCCCGTGGATAGGCTGAGTACCTGCTGCTTTCCAGAGTTGCCTCGCCGCGGCGGTGCGTGGGCCTGAGAGATTCCTGGGGAGGGTTTGCTCCTACGGCGCCTGCATCACTTGCCTGCAGGACTCTCCCGCCGCAGATCAAAGGCATGTTCAATTGTGTATGGGCACCATGTAGGGCACGCCACAAGAGTTAATTGTCCTACGCTCGGGCCTCAGCAGCAAATGGATGAGCTGCTACTTCCGCAGGCGTTCAAGGACCCCCAGAAGGATTTCGACGTCGGCCTCCCGCCCGGCGTAGCCGCCCTCCTGGCCACCTTCAAAGATCGCGTTGAAATAGAGTCCGTCGCCCATATAGCTCACAGCCTTGGCAACCTCTGGTCCGACGTCTTCTGCCAGCACGTCAAGCCACCGCTGCTGAATTGCGGCAAACCTGCGGCGGGTTTCCTCGTGAGCCACCTCAGCCAGCCTGGTAGCGGCGACGAATGCCCGGTCCATGGGCGTATCTGCCCAGAGAGAGGACCTGATGAAGTATGCCGCTGAACCATCCGGCGCCGCCTTCATGAGTTCGGTATCTTCATCGGCCAGCAGGTCCAGGCGCTCCAAAAGGGCCGTAATCAGCGCTTCCTTGTTGGGGAAGTGGTAGAGCAGTCCGCCTTTGGACACGCCTGCCCGCTTGGCGACGGCGTCTAGTGTGGCAGCCCGCTCCCCTACTTCTATGAGGAGGGCTTCAAAGGCATCCAGGACGGCGTCCCGGGCAATTGGTTTTCGTGGCATGTATCCATCATTCCCTAAAGGTTCATGGGGGCTATAGTTGAAACTATACCGTCTGGACGGTATAGTTGAATCCATGTTCTCGCCGTCCTCAACCCAAGCACCCCGTTCCGCTCACCCCGTCGAGGGCCAAGCGGCACCGTGGCGCGACTGGACGGCCTTGGCACTCCTGATGTTTCCGGTGCTGCTGGTGGCCGTCGACAACACCGCGCTCACCTTTGCCTTGCCGGAGATTGCCCGCTCCCTGAATGTCGGAGGCGTGCAGTTGCTGTGGATTGTTGATGCGTACCCGCTGGTCCTCGCAGCGCTGCTCGTCTCCATGGGCAATTTGGGCGACAGGATCGGACGACGGCGGCTGCTGCTGATCGGCAGTACGGGCTTCGCGGCGGTGTCGGCTGCTACAGCATTCGCGCCGTCCGCTGAATGGTTGATCGCCGGGCGCGCCGGTCTTGGTGTCTTCGGCGCCATGTTGATGCCGTCCACGTTGTCCTTGATCCGGAACATCTTCACCGACCCCAACCGTCGCCGCTTGGCGATCGCTGTCTGGGCAGCCGGGTTCTCCGGTGGCGCCGCCCTTGGCCCGATCTTTGGCGGCTGGCTGGTGGAGCACTTCTGGTGGGGCGCCGTCTTCCTGGTTGCAGCATTCCTACTCCTCCCCCTGCTGGCTTTCGGCCGGGTCCTGATTCCGGAGTCCAAGGACTCCAACCCTGGACGTGTGGATGTGCGCAGTATCGTTCTGTCCGTCGTCACCATGGCGCCGTTCGTATACGGGATCAAGGAATTCGCGGTTCATGGTTTCGGAGCCTCCGCAGCAGCCTTCATGGGCTTTGGCGTGGTGATGGGTATCCTGTTCGTGCGTCGCCAGCAGCGGATCGAGAACCCCATGTTGGATGTTGCCTTGTTCAAGAACAAGGTGTTCAGCACGGCCATCGTGGCGAACGTGCTGTCCCTGTTCTCTATGACGGGTTTCATCTACTTCTTCGCACAGCACTTGCAACTCGTTGAGGGCCAGTCCCCCATGGAGGCCGGTATCGCCATGATTCCCGCCCTCCTGGCCACGGTCATCGCCGGACTACTGGTGGTGCCATTGGTCAAGCGCGTGCGGCCAGGGTTCGTTGTGGCCGCAGGCCTGACGCTCAGCGCTGTGGGTTATCTGATCGTCGTAGTGGGCGATCACGGCAGCGGCCCCGTGTTCCTGTTGTCGGCGCTCACCGTGTTGGCCGTGGGGGTTGGCGCGGCGGAGACGATCTCAAATGACCTCATCCTGGCATCGGTGCCGGCCGACAAATCCGGCGCCGCCTCGGCCATCTCCGAGACCGGCTACGAGCTGGGGTCGCTCCTGGGAACGGCAGTACTTGGCTCCATCCTCACGGCGTCCTACCAGCACAACCTGATCATGCCGGACGGCATCTCCGAGCAGGCCGCCGGGAATTCCGGTGAAACCCTCGCCGGTGCTGTTGATGCGGCGGGCGCTCTTCCGGCTCCATTGTCGGAGGCGTTGACACATGCCGCCCGGACAGCTTTCGAGTCCGGCGTCCACATCACTGCGGCGATTGGGCTGGTACTGATGGCTGGCGCGGCAGTGCTCGCCGCCGTCGTGCTCCGGCGTGTGCCGAAGGCGCAGTAATAGGCAGAGCGCCGAAGGCGCAGTAATGCGGTTGTGAGGCCCGCTCTGCATGGTTCCGTAGGGACTTGCCATGCAAACCGGGCCTCACAAGGCTTCGGTCGGCGCCGCTTTTTTGTCGACGCCGGCAGTCAGTTGGTCGATTCTGTCGAGGGCTTCGCTGAGCTGGCTGACTGTGTTCCACAAGTCCGGGTGTTGTTCCCTGACTTCCTGCAGCGTGGCGCCGGCGGAGGTCAGGGATGCGAGGTCGAAGCTTACGTTGGTTCGGGCCCCGGCTATGGCTGCCCGGAGTGCCCCGAAACCCACTACGACGTCGGCGATCAGCGCAGGATTTCCGTTGGCGGCGAGCCACCCGAGGTCTTCAATGGCATCAATGGCCCGCTCCCCGAGCACCGCTGATGCCTTAGCGGCATCGACGGAGGCTTGATGGATGGCCTTCTCGCGTTCAGGTCCGGGATCCAGGCGGAAAGCGGCGCCGAAGGCATTGGAAGCGGAAGCGTCGTCATCGGCTAGTTGCAGGGCAGTTTGCCGGAGTTTGAGAGCACGGGAGTGAATGCCGTCGAGCTGTTGGTGCTGCGACTTTTCCGGCTCGGTATATCCGGCCACCATGGACGTCAACGACGCCGCGATGGAGAGCATCACCCCGGTTGCAGCACCGCCTCCCGGGGACCCGCTGGATTCTGCCAGCGCCTTGGTCCACTCCTCAACAGTGGACAGCTGTGTGGTGACTGATTCGGAATGGTTCATGCCCTCCAGTGTGCCGGGGCTTCCCAGACTATGCATTTATGGGCTGGATACACTGGCCAAACTATGGCGTCGAACGAAAAGGGCAAACTCATGACCATTGACCTCGAAGAGCTTTACAAAGACCTGCACGCCAACCCCGAACTGTCCTTTCAGGAGACCCGAACAGCCGGGATCGCTGCGGGACATCTTGAAGATCTTGGCTTCACCGTTCATCGCAATATCGGAAAGACCGGCGTTGTTGGTGTTCTGGACAATGGGCCCGGGCCGGTGGTGATGCTCCGGGCCGACATGGATGCGTTGCCGGTCAAGGAAACAACGGGTTTGGACTACGCAAGCACTGCGATGGGTGTTGATCATGAGGGCAAAGACATGCCTGTCATGCACGCCTGCGGCCATGACGTGCATGTGAGCTGCCTAGTAGGCGCGGCGGAGGTTCTGGCGGGCCGGCGTGATGAGTGGCAGGGCACCCTGATCGCCCTCTTCCAGCCGGCCGAGGAATGGGGCGGCGGGGCAGCAACCATGGTTGCCGACGGGCTGTATAACGTGGTGCCGAAACCAGATATCGTCCTGGGCCAACATGTTGCCCCGTTCCCCGCCGGCTGGTTCGGCATCCGGCCCGGCGTCACCATGGCGTCCGCCGATTCCCTCAACATCACCCTGCACGGACGAGGTGGCCACGGATCGCGTCCGGAGACCACTGTTGACCCGGTGCTGATGGCAGCTGCAACCACCGTGCGGTTGCAGGGCATTGTGTCGCGTGAGCTCGCCGCCAGTGACTCCGCGGTGGTGACTGTTGGGCAGATTCATTCAGGAACCAAGAACAACATCATCCCCGAAACAGCAACTCTAGGCCTGAGCGTCCGCACCTTCAGCGATGCCACAAGGGACAAGATCCTCGGTTCCATTGAGCGCATTGCCAAGAGTGAATCCACAGCTTCAGGCGCGCCCAAGGACCCTGAGATTAAGTTTGAAGAGCATTTCCCGCTGACCGTCAACGACCAAGCTGCGACCGGCAGGGTGTCCGCTGCCTTCAAAGCAAAGTTCGGCGAGGCACAGATCATGGACCCTGGCCCGGTGTCCGGAAGCGAAGACGTTGGAGCCCTCGCGAAGGCCGCCGGAGCTCCCCTGGTTTTCTGGTTCCTGGGTGGCGCCGAACCTGCCCTGTTCAAGGAGTTCGCCACAACAGGTCGGCTTCCGGAGGACATTCCCTCTAATCACTCGCCGTACTTTGCTCCCGTCATTGAGCCGACGCTGGCTCGCGGAACCGAAGCGCTGGTGACGGCTGCCCGGGAATTCCTGACGTCTACATCCTAGGGTGCCGGAGCCTTACTACGGGCCCACTCGCACAAGGAAAGGCGCTGCATGCGCAGCGCCTTTCCTTGTCGAATTTCGATTCGGTCCGGGATTCCTATCAGCGGGATACAGCCGACTTGCGCGCATCCTCAACAGCCCGATTGGTCTCCTCCATCATGAGATCTGCGTTGATTACGGCTCCTGACATGACACCTGCGGCTGCAGAGGCCATCACCTGGCCCATGAGGTCGGTGACGTTTCCTGCAGCGTAGACACCCGGCACTGACGTGGCACCACCCATTGGATTGACCTCTACGTGGCTTCCCACCCCCATGGGGTGCTCCACCGTGGGGACGCCCAAGGATTCCAGCACGGCAGACCTGGCCTCCAACCGTGGGGCGGTGACTACAGCTTCTACTGGGATGGTGGTTCCCGACGTCAGGATGACACCCGCCAAAGCGTCGTCAGTTACTTGGAGGGCTTGGACTTTGCCGTCCACTACGGTGATGGAACGGGCAGCCAACTGCTCCCATTGTTCTTCCGTCGGCTCCACCACGTCATTGAGGAACAAGGTGATGTTGGAACTCCATTGGCGGAACAGCAACGCCTGGTGCAATGCCATCGGCCCTGACCCCAGGATCCCGATCGCTTTGTTCCGGACTTCCCAGCCGTGGCAATAGGGGCAGTGCAGGACATCTTTGCCCCACCGCCCACGAAGGCCTTGCACGTCCGGGAGTATGTCCACCAGTCCGGTGGTGACCAGCAAACGGCGGGCTCTCACCGTTCGTCCGTCTGCCAGATCCACCTCGAAGGTGGGTTCGGATCCGTTCGCAGGGCCGGCCTTCGAGCGTGCCCCGACTACGATGCCGGACACGATGTCCACTCCGTACTGGATCGCCTGCGCGCGTCCGAGTTCCAGCAGTTCCTTGGGATTGATTCCGTCCCGCGACAGGAATCCGTGCACCCCGGCCGCGGGAGCATTTCGCGGCTCGCCGGCGTCGATGACGAGGACGGACCGTAAGGCCCTGCCGAGGGTCAGCGCGGCACTCAAGCCAGCCGCGCCACCTCCCACCACTACGACGTCATACTCGTCCACCGTTCCGATGTTCTCGATTTCCGTACCCACAAGTGCCTCCACGTATCCAGCGGCCCTGCGCCGCTTCTTCCATGGTTTGCCAGAAGGCAAGAAACAGCAAGGAAGTTTGCCGATATGGCAAACTGGGGAACATGACTACCGATTTCAGCATCATGCTCGACGCCGTCGGCCCTCGCCTGCGCGCGATGAGGACCCAACGCAACGTGACCCTTACTGAAGCTTCGGAAGTAACAGGCATCTCCGTGAGCACGCTCTCCCGGCTTGAGTCAGGTCAACGCAAACCGACCTTGGAGCTTCTTCTCCCCATTGCGCGGCTGTATCAGGTCCCCTTGGAAGAGCTGATTGATGCCCCCGAAACGGGCGATCCCCGCATTCATCTCAAGCCGCACGTTCACGAGTGGGGAACGGCCGTTCCTCTCACGCGACGCCCTGGCGGCATCCAGGCCTTCAAGATGGTCCTCAGGGGTGGCACGGGCAAGGAGACTCCCACACCGCAATCACATGAGGGCTACGACTGGGTGTATATCCTCAACGGCAAGCTCAGATTGGTCCTAGGCGAGAACGACTTTGTCCTGAAACCGGGCGAGGTGGCGGAATTTGATACCCGCACACCACACTGGTTTGCCAGCGCCACCAAAGAGCCGGTGGAGCTTCTCACTCTCTTCGGGCAGCAGGGCGAACGGCTCCACGTCCGGGCACGACCCAAGCGCTGAGGCGCGCAACACTGGCAGCTCAGCACTCAGGCTACGAGGCCAACCATTCGCGGGCGCTCCGACGTCGGCTGTCCGGCTCAATGGCACGCTCCTGCTGATTGATCTCCGCCCAGACCTCATCGAGGGATAGTCCCAGAACCTCGGCGATCGCAGCAACAGTGGGGAACGCGGGCGTCGCAACCCGCCCTGATTCGATCTTTCGAAGCGTTTCGGGCGACACTCGAGCATCCAGAGCCGTTTCCAGCATGGAGCGTTCACCCCGCGCTCGACGCAAGAGAGCTCCGAGGCGTTGTCCGCGCTCGGCCTCTGCGGGTGTAAGCGGCAACCTGACCATGGATCCAATTGTAATACCGGGATAATATGGCCGGGATAGTTATTGGTTGCTACATGAAAGGTCCCGCATGATCGAGATCCTGAGCCACTCAGAACTAGGCCGGGCCAAGGAAGCCGGCGCTCTGGTCGCCAACATTTTGCACACGCTGAAGGGCCGCGCAACGGTAGGAACGAATCTCCTGGACATTGACAGGTGGGCCAAGAGCATGATCCTCGAGGCCGGGGCCGTCTCCTGCTATGTGGACTACGCCCCATCCTTCGGTCGCGGACCATTCGGGCACTACATCTGCACTGGCGTCAATGATGCCGTCCTGCACGGGTTACCCACGGATTACAACCTGGCCGAGGGCGACCTCCTGACCCTGGATCTGGCAGTTTTGAAGGACGGAATCGCGGCCGACTCTGCCATCAGCTTCATCGTTGGCGAGTCCAGGCCGGCTGAGAGTGTGGCCATGATCGAAGCAACCGAACGTGCCTTGCGCGCAGGCATTGAGGCCGCCCGGCCGGGCGCTCGAATCGGCGACCTCTCCTATGCCATCGGCTCAGTCCTCAGCGAAGCCGGATACCCCGTCAACACCGAGTTCGGAGGCCACGGCATCGGCTCAACCATGCACCAGGAGCCGCACGTTCCGAACATGGGCCGCCCCGGCCGAGGGTACAAGCTACGGCCAGGACTCCTACTGGCCTTGGAGCCCTGGGTGATGGCCAACACCTCCCAACTGGTCACCGACGCCGATGGCTGGACGCTCCGCAGTGCGACCGGTTGCCGCACTGCCCACAGCGAGCACACCATCGCCATCACCGAAGACGGCGCCGAGATTCTAACCCTGCCCACCGTGGCTGCTTAGACGCTGGCCCAAGATTAGATTCCCGCCATGCGCGGTTTCAGCTGGCCGCTGGATCCACATTCCGCGCCTTCAGCAGGCAAAGGTTCCGACTGCTGACCCGACGACGAGCGAGCCACATCCACAGCACACTCATTCGACATTGCTACAGGTGGCGCGGATTGTAACGGCTGGGCGCGGACATGCCCCGGCAGTGGAGGCGCCTTGGATACATAGGCGTGGCCTGTGGGTGTGCTGATCTGGAGCGTGTGGCCGCCTTGTTTGTCCCCGGTCACCCTCTTGCTGTTCCATCCGGGGTTTTCTTTGGTGTGGTTGCAGGCTTCGCAGAGTCCTGCGCCGTTGTTAGGTGTGGTGGTTCCGCCGGAGCGCCAGGGGACCACATGGTCGATGTGCCGGATGGGCGCGTCGCAGTAGGGGGTGCGGCAGGTGTCGTCCCGGGCTTCGATGAATCGTCGGAGCCGGGGTGGGAAGAGTCGGGCTTTGGAGTCCATGTTCAGGAGTTCGCCCGTTCCGGGTGCGGTGTAGAGCCGCCGCAGCCACACGGTGAAGTCGCGGTCCGGAACTGGTGAGCCTGCCTGGCCGGTCGCCAAACCACTTGCTTCGTCTGCCTGAGGTTCACGAAGTAGTTTCCTGGCCCACTGGGCCGGGACGATTCCATAGCCTTTGAGCCGGGCCGGTTCGCTGTCTGCCTGAAACAGGGTCCGGTCCGTCATCACCAGATCGAGGTTGATGCCCGCGACCCCGCCCGGGGTTCCGGTAACGCGTTCGACCAGGGTGTCAGCCATGACCTGGCCGCGGGAACGGGAGTCACCGCCGGCCCGGGCAGTATCAGCCTCACGGGTCAGGGCCGCATACGCCGCGACGCCTTGGGCCACTGGTAGGAGGGCGGTCAGGTAAGTCATGGTGTCCGGGGCGGGTCGCAGGCTCACGGTCCGTTCGGTGGCTGCGTGACTGGCGCGTTGGGCCACCGAACGGGGATCACGACGATACGCGGCAGCCTTGACCGCGGCGATGATGGCCCGGTCGCCTTTGCCTTCGAAGGTCCCGGTGTCCGGGGCGAGTTCCTCATCCACCGCGCACCGGTCCTCCACGGACAGGCACGCTGTTTCCTTCACCAGCAGCATGGCCCGCCATTCATTGAGCTGGCCCGATTCCAGGGCGGCCAGTGTGCAGGGCATCTCCGTCACCAACGCTCTCGCCAAGCCCAATAACCGGGGACCCTTATTGGGAGACTCCCGCCGGGCCAACGCCAGCTGCGCCCCGACACCCTGACCACGCTCGGACGCAGGAACACCAGCTCGGGCCTGTTCAGCCCGTTGGGCAAGATCAAACGCCACAGCAGCCCGCGCCTGCAGACCGGTGATGGCCGACTTCAGCTCCTCCAACCCCCGGAGCTGATCAATCAGCTCTCCACTGGAGCCGGCAAGCGGAACAGAGCCAAGGAGCGCGACGAGGTCAGACACCCGGGGCGATGAATGGCCTGACACAGGCCCCGTAGCAGGGAGTGCGGAGTAGGAGTGCCCGGGTAGAGCTTCCCAGGCGCGCCCGAGCTCATCATCGTATGACGGCGTCTGCGTGGCCCGGATCTGCTCCATGCCCCAACTCTTCCAGCACGCAGCAAGCGCTATAAGACCACAACTTCCGTATGTGGAAACCAGGGCCTATGTGGAAAACAGGGCCCGTGCGGAAAACACCCCGCAGCAAGCCCAACACCCACGTCACCAGACACCCACCCCCGGACCCCGGGATACCCAGAGACCCGGACCCCAAAGTACCCATAGACCAGTCACATATGAACGTCATTCATTTCAGGCCTTGCGCCCGAGCGTGACTCACGACATACTAAATGAACACTATTCATTTAGTGACTGTCGTCTCACCGGAGTACCAATCACACCACGATCGAACTGACGCGCCTGGATGGCCCGGCCCCCCAACGCCACGGCGCCCACGGCACCCTCGGCCCTCAGGGGCGGCAGCATGCTCCGCAGCACCAAGCAACAACTTTCGGCCATCTAGAAAGGGCCTCACATGAGCCAGACAATCCGACGCAGCGGCAGTGAAGCCGCGAAGTCGCATGACATCAGCGGCAAGGGACTGAAGACGGGGCAGTTGGGGCTCCTCGCCGTCGTCGTTCTTGGCATCTCCACCATCGCCCCGGCGTACACCCTCACCGGTGCGCTTGGCCCAACTGTCAACGAAGTCGGGCTGCAATTGCCTGTCATCTTCCTGATCGGGTTCATCCCGATGATCCTGGTGTCCTTGGCGTACCGGGAACTCAATGCAGACTCCCCCGACAGCGGCACCACCTTCACATGGGTAACCAAAGCGTTCGGACCGTGGGTTGGCTGGATGGGCGGCTGGGGTTTGCTGGCCGCCAACATCATTGTTCTGTCCAACCTGGCGGGCGTGGCCGTGGACTTTTTCTACCTGTTCCTCGCACAGGCCACGGGTTCACCCGAGCTCGCAGACCTCGCTTCGAACAAGCTGCTCAACGTTGCCACGTGCTTCGTTTTCGTGGCACTTGCTGTCTGGATCAGCTACCGAGGGCTTCACACCACCAAGATTGTCCAGTACGGCCTGGTGGGATTCCAGCTGCTGGTCCTTGGCCTGTTCGTCGCCATGGCGTTCGCTAACTGGTCCACCTCCGAAACTGCTGTGCCCTTCAGCTGGGACTGGTTCGACGTCACCAAGATCGAGACGTTCGGCCAGATCGCAGCCGGTATCTCACTGTCGATCTTCGTCTACTGGGGCTGGGATGTATGCCTGACCGTCAACGAGGAAACGGCCAACGGTAAGAAGACCGCGGGCCTGGCAGGCACGCTGACAGCGGTGATCGTCCTGGGCATCTACCTCCTGGTCACCATTGCCACCATGATGTTCGCAGGCGTCGGCGATACGGGGATCGGCCTGAACAACGAGGAAAACCACGCCAACGTCTTCACCGCACTCGCATCGCCGGTCATGGGTCCGTTCGCCATCCTCATGTCCCTCGCTGTGCTCTCCAGCTCAGCGGCGTCCCTGCAGTCCACGTTCACTTCGCCTTCCCGCAGCCTGTTGGCCATGGCGCATTACGGCGCCCTGCCGGAGCGCTTCAGCCACATGAGCAAGAAGTTCTCGACGCCGGGCTTCGCCACCATAGCGGCCGGCGTCCTGTCCGCGGGCTTCTACGCGGTGATGCACGTGATCAGTGAAAACGTCCTGAACGACACCATTCTGGCCCTTGGCCTGATGATCTGCTTCTACTACGGACTCACGGCCATCGCCTGTGTCTGGTACTTCCGCAACAGCGTGTTCTCCAGCGCCAGGAATTTCTTCCTGCGACTCGTCTGCCCGCTGCTGGGTGGCGTCGGCCTGTTCGTCGTGTTCCTGCAGACTGCCGTGGACAGCTGGGCTCCCGAGTTCGGCAGTGGCTCGGAGATCTTCGGGGTGGGGCTCGTATTCGTCCTGGGCATCGGCATCCTGGCTTTGGGCGTAGTGGTCATGTTGATCATGTCCCGTGTTCGGCCCGGGTTCTTCCGTGGCGAGACCATCCGAAAGGACACGCCGGCTCTGGTGGTGCCGGAGTAGGCCCGCCTTCCGCGGAGTTCGTGGGAAAGCTGCCAGTTCGCCGGACATCTCCGGGCGAATTGGCAGCTTTCCCGCGATCTGGGCACTTCAGCGCCCCGTCAATCACCAACGATGCGCCACGTCCACTACCAGGCGAGAACCGCCGTCGGGCCCGTCCAGGGTGAAGACCCGGAACGGAAGACGTGCACGGACGCCCAGCCCAATGCTGGTGGTGCCCTCAAAACTGCCCGCGTAAACCACCTGCCGGAAGGTCTGATAACCGGAGACGTTGGACAATTCGGCCTTGGCTGCCGGCACATAAGTCGGCTGGTTGTACTGGTTGTACGACGGCGCCGTGACCATCACTTGGAGATCAGCATCCCCCAGCACCGGGATGGGGTAGCCGGTGGCATCCTGGGTCACTACAGGAACGTACTGAACGACGTAGCCGGCCACCTTACCTGTCATGTCGATCACCAGGCGGTCGTAGCAGGGCTGTTGCCCGGTGCGAACGTTGGTGACACTGGCGGAGCTCATGTCGAGGTCTGCCTTGGCCATGGAACCCCACGAGATACCGCAATATGTTGCTGCCGAGGCTGGCCCCGGCGCCACCAGACCGAGACCGGCAGCTGCCATGACCGCTGCCAAACCCGCTCCAAATTTCCTCATTTTTTGTGCCCCCTTCAGGCGAAGTTGATACTTCAACAGTAGGAGCGCAGCAGGGTGTTTGGGTGGGTTGTGGCCGCTTCGGGGCGCAACCGTTAAGTGGGCGCAGCGGTGGTCACAAGAGGGTTATTGTCGGGCCATATTTTGGGCATTGGGCGGCCGTGCAGGGGGTGCTCGCGCCCATATTCGTAACCGAAGATAACGAGACCTTGGCGTTATTTAGCCTTCGCAATCCTTACAGAACTTAAGACCGTTCTTTTCCAATGCAATCTGGGACCTGTGACGGACCAGGAAACAGGAGCCGCACGTGAATTCGTCGGACTGCTCCGGGACCACAATAACTGTCAGTTCTTCACCGGAAAGATCTGCTCCGGGCAGGTCGATTCCTTCGGCGGTATCGTTTTCCTCGACGTCGATGACCGCAGTCTGCGCAGTGTTTCCTCGGGATGCCTGAAGGGCCTCAAGCGACTCGGCGGGAGACTCTTCTTCTGTCTTGCGCGGGGCATCGTAATCAGTAGCCATTGAGCTTCGCTTTCGTTGCTGCATAGTGCCTCTTCCGGCACCTCAGTGAAGCAGTTTAGGGCATATCTGAGGAGATCAGCGAAAAGTGTGCCCAACGCGACATTCTGCAGCATTCCGAGCGGCTTCTAGGACTCTGAACGCACCCTTGCGGCGTGCGTTTGGATGGCCTGAGCACTGGCAACCGTGACGCCGCTGAGGGCAGGTAGCCATGACAAATCACTCATGCTCCCCGGGCCACCTGCACCCTGTTCCTCCGCCGACGGGCCAGTGCAATCCAGGACGTACGCTGCCTCAATCCAGGCCGCTATGGTGGTGCCGACTGAACTGGCAAGCGAAGCTAGTGATCCGATCATGCGGCAACGGTATCCAGCCCGCGTTTGGCGGCCGTTTCCGTTGGATCACCAGTTTGTTAACTCCTCAGTCCCGCAAAGCCTTCTCCACGATGTACTCCGCTATGGCCATGGACGAAGTAGCCCCGGGAGAAGGTGCGTTGCGCACCAAGACCGTGTCCCGGCGTCGTGCGATGACAAAGTCGTCCACCAGCGAACCGTCACCGTTCATGGCCTGCGCGCGCACGCCCCGGGTGCCCGGAAGAATGGTGGCGCCTTCCAGCGACGGCACAAAGCGCACGGCCTCGCGGATGAACTTTTTCTTGCTCACTACGGTCTGGAATTCACGAACAGCTGACGGCACATTCTGCCTGGCAAATTTCCAGAATCCAGGAAACAGCGTGTAGTTCAGTACGTCGCGGGCATTCACCTCATTCCACGAGTAAGACTCACGGCCGAAGGAGATGAATGCATTTGGACCGAGCATCATTTCACCGTCGATGCGTTTGGTGAGGTGGACACCGAGGAAGGGGTGTTTTGGGTCCGGCACCGGGTAAATCAGCCCGCGAACTTGATCCCGGGCCTCCTCACCCAGCAGGAAGTACTGCCCAAAGAACGGCACGATCCTTGGGGTAGCCGGTTCACCCGTCGCTTCGGCCACGCGATCCGATTGAAGGCCCGCGCACACCACCACGAGGTCGTAATGTTCGCCGCCATCCCTGGTACTGACCACCACGCCGCTGTGCTGTTGCTCAAGCCTGGTAACTTCCTGCCTGAGCCGGATGCTTCCGCCCGAACTACGGACGTCGTCGGCGAGCGCGTTGGTGATAGCCGTGTAGTCAACGATCGCCGTTTCCGGCGAGTGAAGAGCGGAAAGCCCGACGGCGTTCGGCTCCACCTCGCGTAGCTGCTCGCCCCGCAGCATCCTTGCGCCCGGGACCCCGTTGGCCGTGGCACGGGCGAAAATCTTGTCCAAGCGATCCGATTCCTCGGGTGTCTGGGCAATGACCAACTTGCCGCACGCCTCATAGGGCAGGTTCTTCATGGCGCAGAATTCCTGCAGCAGCTCCACTCCCCTGCGACACAGTTTTGCTTTCAGCCCGCCGGGTTCGTAGTACAGGCCTGCGTGCACCACCCCCGAGTTGTGTCCGGTCTGGTGTGCTGCGAGCCGGTCTTCCTTTTCGTAGACGGTGACCTGGACGCCCTCGAGCCTGTTGGTCAGTTCCCTCGCCACTGCAATGCCGATGATCCCGCCACCCACCACGGCGCAGCGTTTGATGGTTCTTATGCGTGGAGGGTGGGGCATGGCAGTCCTCGTCTTTGGGTGGGCCCGAATCAGTCACAGCATGTCACGCGTGCCGCTTTTAGGGCACGTGACGCCCGAAAATTGTCCGAAGAAGGGCATGAAAAAGGGCGGCACGCGAGGTGCCGCCCTTTTCTGTGAAACGAATTACTTGCTATGTGGCTGACTATGCAGTCGGCTGATCAAAACGCTGGCCGGCCGGGTTGGACGGCAGGAGCGCGAAGACCAGGATGGCAAGTCCACCCACGAACGGGATGAGCCCGAGAAGGGCCAGCCAGCCGCTGAAGTTGCCATCGTGGAGACGACGAACCAGCAGGGCGATGGACGGGATAAGGACCGCCAGGTAGAACACGGAGATCAGAATGATGCCCACCACGGCTCCCGGGCCGGGAACCGTGCCGCTGCTGGTGGTGGTGGATCCGGCTGCACCGAGAATGCCGGTGAGGAGCTGCAGGACAAAGCCAACCACGCCCAAGGCAAGGGCGACCCACCAGTATTCGCTGCGGCTCGCGCGGCCACTGAATGCGGTGTATTTCTTGAAGAAACGCTTGACGGCCGCGCCGATCGGAGCGCCGTAATAGGGTGCCCACAGCGGCGGTTCGCCGGCTTGGACGCCGTACTGCTCGGTTTGCTGAGGTTGTTGCGGGTAACTGGTCATTGGTATATCCCCCGGGTTAGGTGAGTCGTGATGAAGCTTCGTGCTCAGTGTGTGAGTCGTGCCTATCGTAATGCCCTTACACCGAATTAGGCAGTTCGATGGAGGAAATTAACCCGGATTTAGCTTGGTAACGCAATATTTCGTCGGTGCGGCTTTCCCTGAGACAGCATATTCTTTGCCACGACAGGCGACATTGAATACGGTCAAGCGTCACTGCGCGTAGTGCTTTCGGAGGTCCATCTTCCGGATCTTCCCGCTGGCGGTTCGTGGCATCTCCTCAACGAATACCACTGACTTGGGGATTTTGTACCGTGCCAACCGGCCCTCCAGATGCGAGCGCAGTTGCTCTTCGGTCAGGGACGCACCGTCGCGCAATGTGATGATCGCCCTGGGCACTTCTCCCCATTTGTTGTCATCCATGCCGATCACGGCCACACTCCCCACGGCCGGTAATTCTGCGATGGCAGCTTCCACTTCGGCCGGGTAGATGTTCTCCCCGCCGGAAATGATCATGTCCTTGATGCGGTCCGAAACGAACAAGAAGCCTTCTGCGTCTTGGTAGCCCATGTCGCCGGAGCGGAACCAAGAGGACTCGGAATAGCTTTCGACGGTTGCTTCGGGCCGGTTCCAGTACTCCTTGATCACGTTGGGTCCGGAGATTTGGATCTCCCCCACGGCGCCAACTGCAGCAAGACCACCCAACGGATCGGCAATCCGCACGTCTGTAAAGAAGTGCGGAAGCCCGGCGGAGCCTGCCTTTTCCTTGGACCTCGATACCGGCAACATGGTGGCCCCCGGCGCGGTTTCCGTCATGCCATAACAGCTGGTGAAACCTATGCCGCGCCGCTCATACGCATCCAGCACCCGCTGCGGAACGGCAGAACCGCCGCAGGTGAGCTTGTCCAGGGAGCTGAGATCCGCCGTCGACCATCCCGGATGGTCACAGAGCATCTGGAAGGTGGTGGGGACGCCGTTGAGTGTGGTGACCTTGTGGTGCTCCACCAGCTCCAGCACCCGGCCGGCGTCGAACTTGGCTTCAAGCACCACGGTGGCACCCTTGAGCAGCATGGGAAGCAAACCCATATCAAGGGATGCCACGTGGAACAGTGGTGAGATCATGAGCGCGACGTCATTGCGGTTCAGGTCCATGTCCACCACCGTGTTGAAGCAGTTCCAGGTGATGTTGCCGTGTGTCAGCAAAGCACCTTTGGGCTTGCCGGTGGTGCCGGAGGTGTAGAGGATCATGGCGCCGTCTTCAAGGGTCACCGCTTCATCCAGCGGCGCCGCGTTTGCAGCGTCAAGCACCTCGCCATAGTGCTCGACGCCGGATGGCAGCTTGAGCGCGTAACCGTCGGTGACGTCGTCGGGCGCCACTACAAGACGGTGGGTTACGTCGGTGTCAGTGCAGGACGCGGAGGCGAGGACCTCCAAGGATTCCGCGCTGATAAGGAGCCGCGCACCGGAGTCCTGCAGTTGATACTGCAGCTCCGGGGCAGCCAAGCGGGTGTTCAACGGGACGAAGATGGCGCCCAGCAGCCCGCAGGCGAAGAACGTCTCCACAAAGGACGGGTGATTCTCACCGAGGTAAGCCACCCTGTCCCCCTTGGTCACGCCCCTGTCCTTAAGGGCGTTGGCCAGGCGATCGGTCCGTTCTGCGAGTTCCGCGTAGCTCACAGTGTGCTCACCGGAAATGATGGCAGTTTTGGTACCGGACTTGATCCGGCGCCGGTGCAGCCAGGATCCAACTCCGTTGTTGTCCATGGTGCGGTACTCCTAACTGACCGTAGAGAGGTCGTTGTTCTTAGATTCCCGCGTCAGCAGGATGAAGACAATCGATACCAGCGACATGACGGACAGGAACACCACCACGGGAACGATGCTCTGGCCGGCGTCCTTGTAGAGGCTCGCCACAATGCCGGGTGTGAAGCCCGCGCCAATCAGTGTTGCCAACTGGTAGCCGACGGCTGCGCCGGTATAGCGGTTAGTGGTGCCGAACTGCTCGGACACGAACGCGGCCAGCGGACCATAGAGGGACGAATGCAGAACCAGCGCCACAGTGAAGGCCAGGAAGACCACACCGATGTTGCCGGAACTCAGCATCCCGAACATGGGGAACAAGTAAAGGATGAACAGGGCCAGGCCGGTGACCATGACCGGACGGCGGCCGAAGCGATCCGAGAGCCTACCGCCCAAAAGGACGAACAGGATGGAGATGGCTGAGGCGCCCGCGAAGGCATAGAGCACACCTTGTTGTGGTGCTCCCTTGGACACTGCATAGGTGACGGAGAACGTGGGCAGCACTACTTGGAGGCCGAAGCCGGCAGCACCGGCAAACATGATCATGATGAGTGCCTTGGGACGCTTCAGCACTTCCAGCAGCGGGATCTTGCGCTTGGTGTCCTGGGCGCTTTCCTTGGCCACGGCCTCGGCAAAGATTGGGCTTTCGGAGACCCTGAGCCGGACGAACATGCCGACTATCAGGAGTACGAAGGACAACAGGAATGGAACTCGCCAGCCCCAGGCCAGGAATGCATCCTGGGGAAGTGCGGAGAAAATGCCCATGACAACGGTGCCGAGGACTGCGCCCGTCGGGGCACCGGCATTGACGAACGATGCCGCGAACCCGCGACGTTTGGGATCCGAATGCTCCAGGGCCATGAGCGCTGCCCCGCCCCATTCACCGCCGACGGCGATTCCCTGGCAAACACGCAAGACCACCAGGATCACGGCGCCCCAAGGACCAATGACGTTGGCTCCCGGGATTAGACCAATCAACGTCGAAGCGATGCCCATCATGGCCATGGACACGATCAGCATGCCCTTGCGGCCAATGCGGTCACCGAAGTGCCCGAAGATGATACCGCCCAGAGGCCGGGCAACATAACCCGCCGCGAACGTGGCATAAGCCGCGACCACGCCCACCCACTCATCTGTACCGGCGAAGAACACTTTGGGAAAGGCAACCGCTGCCGCAGTTGCGTACAGCAGGAAGTCGTAGAACTCGATGGTGCTGCCCAGATAGCTGGACATGATGACCGTGCGCGCCTCTTTGCGCTTAGCGGCCGTGCTCGACTGTGCGAGCGCAGTGTGTCCTGACATGGCTGTTCCTTGGGAGAGGAGGGAAAGGGGGTGGATGTCTACTTGTAGAAGCGGTTCCTACTTGTA
Organism: Paenarthrobacter sp. MSM-2-10-13; assembly: GCF_011605365.1. Taxonomy (NCBI): domain Bacteria; kingdom Bacillati; phylum Actinomycetota; class Actinomycetes; order Micrococcales; family Micrococcaceae; genus Paenarthrobacter; species Paenarthrobacter sp. MSM-2-10-13. Next base: position 452,067 of record NZ_JAAOXO010000003.1, read on the forward strand.
GAAACGGGCGAGGAACTCGGCGACGACGGCGGGGCGTTCCTGGCCTTCGATTTCGATGGTGGCGTTGACCTTGATCTGGGCGCCGCCCTTGACTTCGCTGACTTCGGCGATGCTGCCTTGCATTCGGACCTTCGAGCCGACCTTGACCGGCGAGGTGAAACGGACCTTGTCCAGGCCGTAGTTGACCTTGGTGGTCACGCCCTCGACGTCGAAGAGCTCGCCCCAGAACGGGATGATCAGGGACAGGGTGAGGAAACCGTGCGCGATCGGAGCGCCGAACGGGCCGTCCTTGGCGCGTTCCGGGTCGGTATGGATCCACTGCTGATCGTCGGTTGCGTCAGCGAACAGGTTGATCTGCTGCTGGGTGATTTCGCGGTAGTCGGTGGTGCCAAGGTCCTTGCCGGACATGGTGAGCAGGGTGTCGAAATCGACGACGAGATTGGGCATCTTTGCCTCCTGTGTTGTTGGTGTTGTGGTTCTCTCAGTGGGTGTTAGCGCGTGAAGGCGCTGTCGCCGGTGAGGGCGCGGCCGACAATGAGGGCGTTGATTTCGTGCGTGCCTTCGTACGAATAGACGGCTTCCGCGTCTGCATGAAATCGTGCGACGTCGGCCGCGAGGGTGATGCCGTTACCGCCAACCACTTCGCGGGCCAAGGCGACGGTTTCGCGCATCATCAGGGACGTCTGCATTTTGGCCAGGGCCGAGTCTTGGTCCCGATAGATCCCCCAGCTCTGCTGCTCGGTCAACCGCACCACCAACGACAAGCTGGCAGTGATGTTGCCGAGCATGCGTGCCAGTTTTTCCTGGACCAGCTGGAACGACCCCAGGGAACGGCCGAACTGTTGGCGTTCCTTCACATACGCCAGGGCAGCTTCGAACGCGCCTGCTTGGATCCCGGTGGCGATCCACGCAACGTCCGATCGCATCGCCCGCAGCATGGCGGCCACGTCCTTGAACGAGTTCACGTTGTGCAGACGCATTGCCTCGGATACGCGAACATTGTCCAGGGTGATGTGGGCGTTCTGCATCATCCGCAGCGAGGTCTTACCGTGGATCTTCTCCAAGCTGACCCCTGCGGCGGTCCTGTCCACGAGGAATGCCTTGACCTGTCCGTCCGCGACGTCGCGGGCGAACACGCACAACACATCCGCCGTTGAGGCGCCCCCAATCCACCGCTTGGCGCCGTCCAGAACCCAGCTGCCGCCGTCGGCCTCTGTCCCTGGGTCTGGTTCGAAGCGTGCGGTGGTGGAAAGCCCGCCGGCGATGTCCGAGCCGTGCTCCGGTTCTGTCAGCGAGAAGACGCCTTTGAGGGAGAAGTCGATGACCTTGGGCATCCACTCCTTCTGCTGTGCCTCGGAGGCTCCCACCTGGATGGCGGTCCGGAACAAACCGGCTTGTGCCGTGTACCACGTTGCCAACGAGGCATCAGTGCGGGCCAGTTCGAAGATCCGGAAGCCTTGGTAAATCCCCCGCGCAGGGGCCTCAACAGTGACGTCGGCCGGTTCCATCAGGTCCAGGTCAATCAACGGCCGGGCCAGTTGCTCGGGGAACTCCCCCTTCTCCCAGTACTCGGCCAACAAGGGCTTGGCTTCGGCGTCCAAGAAGGTCCGCAGGCGTCCAAGGACCTGACGTTCCTCCGTGCTGAGGAGTGCTTCAGCGTCGTACCAATCTGCCACCGTGTACAGCCTCTGATCCACAACACTCACGCTCATCTCAACCACCCAACCCGAGCAGCCTGACTGCGTTGTCCTTGAGAATCTTCGGTCGGACTTCGTCCTTCAACGGCAGGTCCGCGAACGCCCTCAACCACTTTTGCGGGGTGATCAGCGGGAAGTCCGTGCCGAACAGCACCTTGTCCTGCAGCACCGAGTTGGACAGCCGAACCAGGGATTCCGGGAAGTACTTGGGCGACCACCCGGAGAGATCGATGAACACGTTGGACTTGTGCGTTGCGATCGAGTTCGCCTCATCCTGCCACGGCACGGAAGGGTGCGCCATGATGATCTGCAGCCCCGGGAAATCAGCCGCCACGGCATCCAGCAACAGCGGATTCGAGTACGCCAACTTGATCCCGTACCCGCCCGGAAGACCCGCGCCCATACCGTTCTGGCCTGTATGGAAAATGCATGGCAGCCCCAACTCCTGGAGCGTCTCCCACAACGGGTAGAACGCCTCGTTGGACGGGTCGAAGCCCTGCAGCGAAGGGTGGAACTTGAAACCCCGGGCACCCAGCTCCACAGCCTGGTGTTTTGCCCCCGCGATCGCGTCCTCCCCCGTCCGCGGGTCAACGCTGCCGAAAGGAATCAGCACATCATTGTTCCGCGCAGCTCCGGCAATCAGCTCGGGGATGCTGTTGGGCTCATGCTTGAGCTGGGTCCGGGCGTCGACGGTGAAGACGACGGCGGCCATGTTCAGTTCGCGATACACCTCGGCGATCCTGTCCAGTGACGGGGTCCTGTCCTCGGACTTGAAGTACTTCGCCGACGCTTCCGTCAACGCTTCCGGAAGCGAGCCGTGCCCGCAGCTGTCCACTTCGAGGTGGACATGCATATCGATGGCATCCAGGGCAGCGGCGTCGATGCCGAGCTCGTAACGGTCGGCCATGATCAGCGCGCCTGCGAAGGTACAGCCACCGGCTCGGGCCGGAGTTCCTCAGGCAGCGGCAGGAATTCCTCGCCGAAGCTCTGCAGCGCCTGCGGACCAAACAGCGAGTCGGCATTTTCCTGCAGGGCCTCGTAGCTCCAGCCGCCATCGCGGTACTCGGTGGTGGCCGCCGTCGGGTGCGTCCAGACTTGCAGCCGGTCGCCACCGGCACCGATTGCCTGGCCGGTAATGCCGGCAGCCGCATCAGAGGCGAGGAAGGCAATCAGCCCGGCGACGTCGTCGGCCGTTCCAAAACCGAGATCATGGCGGAAGAAGGACGGCATGGCCTCGCCACGTTCCTCCGCCTCCACGGCCTTCTGGAAATACGGGACCGTCTTGGTCATGGCCGTTGCCGCCACGGGGATCACGGAGTTCACCGTCACGCCGGCCTTTTTCATTTCCAGCGCCCACGTCCGGACCATGCCCACGATCCCGGCCTTGGCAGCGGCGTAATTAGTCTGTCCGAAGTTGCCACGCTGCCCGGTGGGCGAGCCGATGGTGATGATCCGGCCGGCGATGCCGTTCTCCTTGAAGTACGCGAAGGCCTCGCGAACGCAAGTGAACGTCCCTTTCAGGTGCACGTTGATGACCAGGTCAAAGTCCTCGTCGGTCATCTTGAGAATGCTCTTGTCCCGCAGGATACCGGCGTTCGTGACCAGGATGTCCAGCCGACCGAAGGCTTCTACAGCACCTGCAACCAGGGCCTTCGCGGCGTCAGTGGTGCCCACCGGAACCACCACAGCGGTGGCGCGTCCGCCGTCGGCCTCGATCTGGGCGACAGCGTCCGCAGCGGTCTGGGCGTTCACGTCGTTAATAACGACGGCGGCACCCTGGCGGGCGAGCTCCCTCGCGTAAGCGAGTCCAAGACCCTGTCCACTCCCGGTGACGATTGCAACCTTGCCGTTCAAGCTCATGGCGTGCTCCTTCGCATGCAGTAACCGGCCTGAGCCGGTGAGGCCGATCCCACTGCATCGTGAGATCCTTGTCATGATCAATGAGAATACGGATCATTGAAAAAGTCAACGATTGTTTTTCATTACTATTGGAGTTGTCATGGGCCCGCAAAGCACCGAAGTGGAAACCCCGCGCCTCGCCGCAGCAAAAATCGGCAGTGACGTGGGCTTGTTGCTGGCCAAACTGCACGCCACAGGATCACTGCTCAACAACAAAGCCCTGGCCGACTACGGACTCCGGGAACGGTCATTCTCCGTGCTCACGCTCGCGTGCAGCGGGTTGGAACCCACACAACGCGAGCTCGCCGATTTCCTTAGCCTGGATCCGAGCCAAGTTGTCAGCCTGGTGGACGATCTGGAGCACCGCGGGCTGGTCAAACGAGCCCAAGGCAAGCAGGACCGGCGTGCCAAGATCATCGTCTCCACCGCCGAAGGACGCCGGATCCACACCAAGGCGAGGGCAGGACTGGAAGAGTGCGAGCGGACGCAACTCGCGGCACTCAGCGAGGAAGAGAACACGCAGCTGAGGGCGCTGTTGAAGAAGGCACTGTGGGGCTAGGCTCGGGGCCGCGCACCTGAACCGCGGCGGCTCGATGGACATCTGCACAGCAGCCCCCGGCTACCGTATGCATCTGTCCATATCAGCATCCGGCCGCTTCTGTCAGGATCGAAATTATGAGCTTCCCTCTTTTCCACGATCCCTTGCAGGGCGCCGTCGCCGTTGACGCACCTGTCCGCGATCCTCAGGTCCACCGCCAAAGCCGCACTAACAACAGGCCGGCTCGCCAAGCCACACATGGATCCAAGCCTGTCCGCACCTCCCGGCAGCGAGAGGTAGCTAAGGTTGCCGAAGACCTTCAGGCTCTGATGGCGCGGACCCCAGGCAGACACTAGCTAACCCTCAGTGCCCGTAAGTCGCTGCGCAGGTTGGATAGTATCCAGACGAGTAGTCGCCTTTTGAGGGGCTGAACCGTGAGCTTACACATCTGGTACCTGGTGGATCTTTCTGCATCTTCAGCGGAAGCGGACAGTGCCGTCCGTCGGCTTCAGGAATGGCTGGTAACCACCGGATGGGTGGGTGCCGAACGGGAGTCCGATTGGGTGGAGGGTCTTTGCCTGACACCCGGACCGCGGGCCCTTGAGCGAGGGCTCGCAAAGGGAACCAGCAATTTGACCCTGATTCATGACCGGGATGGTTACTCCATGGGAGAGAATTTCGGCCCTCCCCCCTGCCCTGCCTGTGGGGAGACGCTGGATGAAGACATCCTGTTTGACGCTTATAGCGACTGGGCCGCCACCGACTGGACACTTGAGACGCAACCCAGCGTCTCCTGCGACGCATGCGGGGAAGAGAAACCGGTGGTGGACTTCGCTGATGAGCATTCCCGAGTGGCGCACGGCAACCTCGCCAGCCAAGACCGGGCTGGAACCCAACACCTTGTACATCGTGGACAACCGCACCAAAATGCCAGATTCCAGCGGCGGCCTCACGGACGACAGTCTTGAACGGTTCTATACGGATGCCACAGGCCGGGTCGAACGCGTAGACACGTACGCTGGCGTCAAGGGTGCCTGGTCCGTTGAATTGAACAAGCGGATGCCCAATGTCACCTACAACGTCGTCGCGAAAACCGACGGTGGCTTGGAAAACCACTTCACGATCATCACCGATGACTTCGCCAAGCCCAAGAGCGTCGAAGCACACATCACCGGGTTGCTCAAAGGCGACATCAACCGCAGCGCATGGCAGCAGATACTGGCCGGTATCCGTGTAGGCGGTCGCGGCTACGAGGGCGGCCACATCATCGCGTCCCTCTTCGCAGGACCAGGAGAAGGCGCCAACCTCATGGCCCAACTCATGTTCCAGAACCGCGGACACGGAACCCCCAACGTACCCGCCAACACCCTGGCGTTCTACCAACTCGAACGAGAGCTGATGACCAAGGCCCTCCACCGCGTCGACACCGGACAACCCCTAGACTTGCGTGTAAAGGTAGAAGCCGTCCCAGGACCAAAACCCGGGCTGCCCGACAGGGTGGACGTTACATTCCGGTTCGACGCGGAGACATCAACGACTCGCCGTTTTCCGAATTTGCCCATGGAGCAGAAGGAGTCACTTTGAGCAGCAGCGAAATCATTTCCAGACCCTCCGTGCTAGTAGGCCTCACCCGGTTGAGGAGCGAGACCTTCAGCGAAGGCGCCCTGGGATTCGGTGCCCAAGAAGTTATAAGTACCTCGGTCATTCATCAGGCCTGGTCCCAACAAACTGAGACAATCTTGCGAGACGGTGTTTGGGGACCGCGTAGCTTCTCCTTGGAGTTTTCCCGCGAGTCCATGATTGATTGGTTAGAGGAAGTCCGCCGCGAGTCGTACGTCCTAGGCTTTGGAACGTGGACCAGCTGCAAGGTCTATCTCTATCCAGATTCGGACGGCAGACTTGAGGTCTTCGACGTGGAACTCCTCAGACCCGCCCATGAAACAACCATCCCCGATCGTCCGGCGGACGCACTGACATTGTTCCAGGATCTGAAAGCGTTCCCACGCACGCTAGACAACATCCCGCAGTGGATGTGGACGGTGTTCCGCGCCGAAGGCATCACACCCCCTGTCTACAACCCTCAACTGCAAATGGTCGAGTGGGCCAACAAACGCCTTCCTGTCACCGAAAATGGCACCGACTTCTCCGTCCAACCTGAAATCATAGACCCATCCAAAGAACCAGGTGTCTTCGCGAAAATCAGCCGGAAGCTCTTCGGCAGCTAGGCTTCAATACGGACACGAACGCGCCCTGTCCGCACCAGTACGGTCACCCAGGGCAGCCGCGATCCAAGTTTTGTGAAGAAGCGGAGCTGCGTAAGCCGCCGTCGAGGCCCCACAATCTGTTGGGCCGCTCAAATGCGACATTAACCGCAGCGCCTAGCGGCAAATACTTGCCGGCCGCCGCTTCGGCGGACACGAAGGCGCTAGCCTCCTGGCCCAACTCATGTTCCAAAACAGAGGCCACGGTACCCCCAACACCTTGGCCTTCTATCAACTCGAAAGAGACCTCATGACCAAGGCCCTCCACCGCGTTGACACCGGACAATCCCTAGACTTGCGTCTGAAGGTAGAAGCCGTCCCAGGACCAAAGCCCGGCCTGCCTAGCAGCGTGGTAGTCAGAAATCGGTTCGACTCAACAGAGGAAATCGAAATCAACAGATTTGATAATTTGCCTGATACGGAAGAGTAGAAATTGCCACAAGCATTCAGACTTAATTCTCCGCAAGTAGCGACAGGACTTGAACGATTACACAAGGAGGCCTTCTCGCCGAGCGGAGCTGGCTTTGTTGCTGATGACATCAAGATATCGGCAGTACTGCACGCAGGTTGGTCCCGGATGACAGAGGCCACCTGGCTTCGGGGAGTGCCTCAGAGTCAGGACTTTTCGGTAACTTTTTCCGAAGAGGCTACCACCAATTGGATGTACGAGCTGAGACGTTCGTCCTATGTCGTCGGCCAGGGTACTTGGACGATCTGCGTCATACGAGTTTCACAATCGGGTGATAATTACATCGAAGTTTTCGATGAGGAAATTATACGGCCCGAGAAGCCCACTAAAATCCCGGACCGGCCGGCGGACGTAAAGACATGGGCCCGCGACCTTAAAGCTTTTCCGAGGACAATAGACAATATTCCGTCCTGGATGTCGGAGATATTTCGAGCTGAAGGAATTATCCCTCCCATCTACAATCCAGAGTTCCAGTCTGTGGACTGGAAGAACCGTCGCAGGCAAGTTACCGACCGAGGAACTGATTTCAGCATAGAACCGGTCGTCATTGACCCCACACTGGAACCAGGCGTCTTCGCGAAGATCGGCAAAAAACTCTTCGGCGGATAGCCAGCACCAACGCCGGACGGAGCGCCCGTCAGCACTAACACAGTCACAAAGAGCAGCCGCAATCCAAACTCCCCGAAGAAGCGGAGCCGCGTACGCCGTCGTCGAGGTTCATCTGCTCGAGGCGACATCAACCGCAGCGCATGGCAGCAGATACTGGCCGGTATCCGTGTAGGCGGTCGCGGCTACGAGGGCGGCCACCTCATCGCGTCCCTCTTCGCAGGACCAGGAGAAGGCGCCAACCTCATGGCCCAACTCATGTTCCAGAACCGCGGACACGGAACCCCCAACGTACCCGCCAACACCCTGGCGTTCTACCAACTCGAACGAGAGCTGATGACCAAGGCCCTCCACCGCGTCGACACCGGACAACCCCTAGACTTGCGTGTAAAGGTAGAAGCCGTCCCAGGACCAAAACCCGGTCTGCCCAGTGGACTCAAAGTGTCCCATTCGTTTGACAAGGACTTGATTCAAGATGATTTCTTCCCAAATCTTGAGTCCCCGAAATAGTGAGGCCCTGATGCAAGATTCCGTGGTGGATAGCCCTCTAATTCGACAGGGACTAGCTCGCCTCCAGGAGCATACTTTCTCCAAGGCCGGACTAGGCTTCGGCGCACAGGAAGTCATAAGCACCTCGCTGATGTTTCAAGATACATCGAGGCGCTACGTCGATGTTTGCCGCGACGGTCAGTGGGGTGGTCGGGACTGGCAAACCGATTTCCCACCCGAGCTCCTTGACTACTGGCTGATGGAAGTCAGACGTGAACTCTATGTTCCAGGCCTCGGCACATGGAAAACCTTCAGAGTATTCCTTTTCCCGTCCAACGAAGGGCGCATAGAGGCATTCGACTACGAGATTCTGACTCGCGGCATGTTCGGTGATCCGAAAGATTCCACCGGCCCAGCATCAGGGCAGGCCGTCAAGATGGATCTCCTGACATTTCCCCGCACATTAGACAATATTCAGGAATGGATGTGGACTGCTCTGCGTACAGATGCTCAGACGCCCCCGGTGTACAACCCCCAACTAAATACTGTCGATTGGGACAACAAACGCCTCCCCGTCACCGACAGTGGCACGGATTTCTCTGTCGAACCGGAGATTATTGACCCATCCAGGGAACCAGGCGTCTTCGCGAAGATCGGCAAAAAACTCTTCGGCGGATAGCCAGCACCAACGCCGGACGGAGCGCCCGTCAGCACTAACAGTCACAAAGAGCAGCCACAATCCAAGCTTTGCGGTGAAGCCGAGCTGCGTACGCCGTCGTCGAGGCTCACATCACCGGACTGCTCAAAGGCGACATCAACCGCAGCGCATGGCAGCAGATACTGGCCGGTATCCGTGTCGGCGGTCGCGGCTACGAGGGTGGCCACCTCATCGCATCCCTCTTCGCAGGACCAGGAGAAGGCGCCAACCTCCTGGCCCAACTCATGTTCCAAAACCGCGGCCACGGAACCCCCAACTTACCCGCCAACACCCTGGCCTTCTACCAACTCGAACGAGAGCTAATGACCAACGCCCTCCACCGCGTCGACACCGGACAACCCCTAAACTTACAGCTAAAAGTAGAAGCCGTCCCCGGACCAAAACCCGGACTGCCTGAATCGTCAAAGGTCACTCACTGGTTCGGCTCCGGAGAAAAAAGGTCAGAACATTTTCCCGACCTTCCACTTTCCGAGGAGGCATTCGAATGATGATTGGAACACGAATTTCTGGGGTAGAAGTGGTCACTGGTCTTCAAAGACTGCGCGCAGAGGCTTTTGCCGAAGGCGGCCTAGGATTCGGTGCTGAAGAAATCATCAGCACGACCGTGATGCATCGGGCCTGGAGCCGGCGCAGCGAGGACATCCGTCGTGACGGCGTATGGGGCTTCGCCCATAGTTTTCAAGACTTCTCCATCGAGTCCATGGAACATTGGCTCGAAGACATCCGTCGCGAGTCGTACGTCCAAGGTAAAGGCACATGGACCAGCTGCAAGGTCTACCTCTATCCTGACTCGGACGGCAGACTCGAAACCTTCGATTTTGAACTCTTTAGGCCGGACAACGACGATGGAATTCCTGATCGTCCGGCGGACGCACTGACATTGTTCCAGGACCTCAAAGCGTTCCCGAGAACGCTGGACAACATACCGCAGTGGATGTGGACGGTGTTCCGCGCCGAAGGCATCACACCACCCGTCTACAACCCACAACTCAAAATGGTCGAGTGGGCCAACAAACGCCTCCCCGTCACCGAAACCGGCACCGACTTCTCCGCCCAACCCCAAATCATCGACCCATCCAAAGAACCAGGCGTCTTCGCGAAAATCGGCAAGAAACTCTTCGGCTAGACAACACCAACACCTCAAGCAGCCACAATCCAAACTCCCCAAAGAAGCGGAGCTGCGTACACCGTCGTCGAGGTTCATCTGCTCAAGGCGACATCAACCGCACCCCATGGCAGCAGATACTGGCCGGTATCCGTGTCGGCGGTCGCGGCCCCGGGTGGCCACCTCATCGCGTCCCTCTTCGCAGGACCATGCGAAGGCGCCAACCTCCTGGCCCAACTCATGTTCCAAAACAGAGGCCACGGAACCCCCAACGTACCTCCGAACACCCTGGCGTTCTACCAACTCGAAAGAGACCTCATGACCAAGGCCCTCCACCGCGTCGACACCGGACAAACCCTAGACTTGCGTGTAAAGGTAGAAGCCGTCCCCGGACCAAAACCCGGGCTGCCCGACAGCATTGAAGTCACGCACAAGTACGATTCAGAGACACCCATGTTTCACGAGTTTCCGAATTTGCCCTTGGACCTAGAGGAGACATTTTGAGTAGCGGCCAACTTGCGTGGAGCCCGTCCGTAACGTCTGGCCTCCGTCGCCTGCAAGTTGAAACATTCAAAGAAGGCGGCCTTGGCTCCTGCGCCCAGGAAGTCGTAAGCACCTCCGTGATCCATCAGGCATGGTCTCGACGGACAGAGGAAATCTTGCGGGATGGTGTTTGGGGGGCGCGCAGTTTTTCCTTGGATTTCTCACGAGAGGCAATGAGTCAGTGGCTCAAGCAAATCCGCCGCGAGTCGTATGTGCTGGGGGCCGGAACGTGGACCAGCTGCAAGGTCTATCTCTATCCAGATTCGGACGGCAGACTTGAGGTCTTCGACGTGGAACTCCTCAGACTCGCCCATGAAACAACCATCCCCGATCGTCCGGCGGACGCACTGACATTGTTCCAGGATCTGAAAGCGTTCCCGAGAACGCTGGACAACATACCGCAGTGGATGTGGACGGTGTTCCGCGCCGAAGGCATCACACCACCCGTCTACAACCCCCAACTGCAAATGGTCGAGTGGGCCAACAAACGCCTTCCTGTCACCGAAAATGGCACCGACTTCTCCGTCCAACCTGAAATCATAGACCCATCCAAGGAACCGGGTATCTTCGCGAAGATCGGCAAGAAACTCTTCGGCAGCTAACCCCAACCCGGCGAACGGCACAGGCCTCGCCAAGCAAAACCAGCCGTGATCCAGACCTGCGAAAAGGGACGACCGATCATGTGGAGCCGCTACCCACCCAACGATGGCGCCGTCGTCGAAATGTCAATTCGTAAATTACGCGGTGAGGCTGCATAGGGGTCTCGGAGTCCGTCATCGTGGGTCGCTGCCAGCCGGGTCACCCAAAAACAGTGTTTCGCAGGGTCCTTAGCCTAGCGACTGGCGGATTATTTGACGGAGACCATCCGCTGATGTGCCCATCCAGGGAGTGTGCCAAGCTTTCGGATCCGACGCGTTTCACTGAGGCACGCGGCCTTCGTCGGCTCGGTGAGCCATTCCGGTTCTTTGTCGTAATTGAACTCGGTTTGGTAACTCCCGGGATCCGCTGGATTGAGTGTAATGGTGGCCGCGAACCACGTATTGCCTCCGGGGCCGCGCATGATGTTCCTGGCCTCAGACATCTGGTCAGCCAAGTGTGCTGGGACTTCCGTGGTGAACCGCGCCCCTGCCGTTTCGACGTTGAAGACGCATTCGCGATGAGAGCCGATTTCCCTGAATTCCAGCCACGCCGAAGACCACGTCGGCGGCAGGGTGGGGAACAGTTCAACTAGAACCGCGGTGATGTTCTGCATGGCGTCGATGGAGCTATGCAGCCCACCCGGCGCCCCGGCGGAGGATGGTCCGGACCGCGCAACGGCTGCGGGCGTCAGAGGAGCGCGCTGGCGGAAACACCAGGCGGCCGCGACGGCCAGTAAGGGTCCAAGTATGTGCGCAAGGAAGGAGTACATAGGGTCGACGGTGCCTCTTCCTTGGGAGGAAATTGCGCTGACGATGAGCAATAAAACGATTCCAAGGCCGATATACCCCTTGGTGCGCCTCGCCCATCTCCTCAAGAAGACGTGAATAAGAAAAGCAAGGAGAAGTGGCGATCCGATAACCCCCAGAAGGATCCCTCCCTGAATGATCGAGCCAATGACCATTGAGGCGAAGGCAGCGAGGGCAAGGACCGGCCCCAGCCATTCCGGTGGAACAGGGCCCGTCACCTTGCGGTCGGGCTGATCATCTGCCTCTTGCGCAGCAGAATTGGCCTGATTCTCCATGGTTCCCCCATCAACTGGATTTGGCCCTTCGAGTCTAGGCCAGCAGCGTGAGCCGCCCAAGCCACCACCCTTTCGGCCCAGAATCCCGCTACCATCCACACCATGGGCATCCACATTGGCACTTCAGGCTGGAGCTACGACCATTGGGAGAACGTGCTGTATCCCCCGAGTCTTCCCGTGGCCAAGCGTCTGGCCCACTACACTGCGCGATTTAGCACGGTTGAGCTAAACGCAAGTTTTTACCGGTGGCCGCGCGATACGTCCTTCGCGAGTTGGAGGGAGCGTCTCCCTGCCGGCTTTGCCATGTCGGTGAAAGCGCCACGCGGTCTGACGCACGGCAAAAAGCTTTACAGTCCTGAAGTTTGGGTGGAACGGATCATCCGCTGCTGGCACGAACTCGGCGACAAAAGGGCTGTACTCCTGGTCCAGCTTCCACCTGATTTTCAACGCGACGACGCCCGGCTCGACTACTTCCTGGCCACGCTTCCGCAGTGGGTTCGCATCGCCGTCGAGTTTCGTCATGACAGTTGGGACCACCCGGACGTCTACGCCCTGCTGGAGCGTCGAGGCGCCGCCTACTGCATCATGAGCGGCGCCCATCTGCCCTGCATCCTCCGGGCCACCGCACCATTCGTGTACGTTCGACTGCACGGCCCGGACCATGAGCACCTCTATGGCGGCTCATACTCCGATGATGATCTGCGATGGTGGGCGGACCGGATTCGCGAGTGGGCCGGCTACGGCAAGGACGTGTACGTCTACTTCAACAACGACGGCGGTGGTAACGCCGTGCGCAACGCTGACACTCTGCGGTGGCTGCTTGGGGTCAGTTGACTCTACGCCAGGCGTCCCCGCACGATCTCGCTGACAGTCTTGCCATTAAACCGTCCAGCAACCTTGGCGGTGACGGGCTTCATCACGGCTCCTATGGAACGCATGGACAGCTCTTGGCCATCAGCTTTCAGTGCCTCCACGGCATCGTCAACGATTGCTTCCACTTCTTCCCGCGTAAGAGCTTTTGGCAGGTAGGCCTCGATGATTTCGGCCTCCGCCACCTCGGCTGCGGCCCGATCTGCCTCGCCCGCCTCGGTGTAGATCCGAGCCGTATCCCGCCGCTTTGCGGCTTCCTTCTGAAGCAGCGAGGTGACCTGCGCGTCGTCGAGCTCCACCGGCGTCTTGCCAGACTTCTCACGGGTGGTGATCTCACCCAGCACGTTGCGCACAGTGGTCAACGCAAGCTTGTTGCCCGCCTTCATATGGTCGACGACGTCCGCCTTGAGGCGTTCTTTGAGTGTCATGATGCTCCTTGTTTGGGTTCCTCCTGTTATCTTCCCAGAATGAGTGCATGGGGGATGTTTCGCGGAGCCAAGCCGCGCGTGGTTCGGATGTTCCTGTGGCGCGTGCTCGCCGCACTAGTGCTCGTTGCCGCCGTGGTCGGTTCCTTCATTCTGGTGTCAACCCAGATCCAGGTCGCCGCCAGCAGTGTCCAAGTTCAGGGAATTGTTACGTCTCAAGAAGGATTCAGACATCGTGGTGAACACTGTGTGTTGGGATTGGGCTTCGAATTCCAAGGACGGCAATACAACGAAACGTTTGATACCAATTCAACGTGCATAGCGGTTCCGGGACCTGGCTCCCCCGTAATCCTCAGCGTCTATCCGGACGACCCACGCCAGCACCTACGGGTTGTGGGGCACGCCGGTAGTAGCTGGACTCCGTGGCCAGCGGCAGTGGCTGCCGTGCTGCTGATCATCGGAGCATGTATTCACCTGCACTGGGCATCTTCGGCATACAAGCAAAGTCGACTGGCGGCTTCTGCCAACCGGGCATCGCAATAAACCATTCATTACGAGTAAAACGTCGTGCGGGGCTCAAGTGCTGGGCGGATCCTGCTCCGTTGTTTCCTTCTCAGTGGGCCCGCTAACTACCACCTGTGCAGGGCTGTGAAGGATGTATCCGTTAAGCCAGGAGAACAAAGCCCGGATTTTCTGCTGGAGCCCGGACAAAAGGGCGAGGTGCACCAACAGCCAGGACAAGAAGGCCAGGATGCCTTGGAGTTGGATTCGCTTGCGGCCCAGCTCTGCCACAGCAGCTCCGCGCCCCACCATCGCCATATAGCCTTTGTCGACGTACCGGAACGGATCGCGGCTCTCGCCCTTGAGGTCCGCGAGAATGTTCTTGGCAGCCCATTTTCCGGCCTGTTGAGCCACCGAACCCAGCTGGGGCAATTTTGCCCCCGTTGAATCGGTGATGTTGGCGCAATCCCCGATGACATACACGCCCTCAACGCCAGGGGCAGTCAGGTCCGTCTTGACGTCAACGCGACCTCCCCTCCCCTGGGTCAAGCCCGAACCGCCAATGAGGTCCCCTGCTTTTAGTCCACCGGCCCACACGACAATTTGCCCGGGCACGGAGCTTCCGTCAGCCAGGGTCACTCCGTCTTTCCTTACCTCGGTGACACCCTGTCCCATATGGAGTTGAACGCCCACCTTCTTCAAATGATCAGTGGCATAGCTCTGGGACTTGGCTGAGAACATATTCAGGACAGTGGGAACCATGTCTACCAAATGAACCCTGCAGCGTGCCGCGAGTTCCGGCGAGAAGTACTTGCTCACCACGTATTTAACGTTCTCGGCCATTGCCCCGGCCGTTTCAACTCCGGTGGGTCCGCCGCCCACCACCACTACGTCCACAGACCCGTCCGGGTTCCTATCGGCTTGGTCCAACAAGCGGGTGAGGCCGCTCCCCAGCTTCGTCGCATCTGTGACGGAATACAGTGGGAAGGCATACTCTTCTGCTCCAGGTGTATTGAAGAAGTTCGGGACCGCCCCAACTGCAATGACCAGGACATCTGCCCGCAGCGAGCGGCCGTCGGCAGTTGTGATCACCCGCTCCGCGGCGTTAACGGCGTCAACCTTCGAGGTCAGAACTTTGACACTTTTGTAGCGCCGGAAAACGGAACGCAGTGGCCGGGCAATGGCCGAAACCCCAATTTGCGAGGTTGCCACTTGATAGAGGAGCGGCTGGAACTGGTGATAGTTATTTGAGTCGATCAGCAAGACACGAATGCCCTTGCGGCCCAGCTCTTTTGCAGCTGCAACGCCCGCGAATCCGGCACCGACAATGATGACTGGGTATGAGTCCTCCATGCGAGCAACTTACTGCACTCCCAGTTCCCACAACAGAGGCTTGTGATCACCGTCGAGCGTTTATCCTCTGTTCCTGTGGGTACGCAGTGGGTAGTGTTCTGCATTCGGCAACGCACACGGAAGGGTGATCTTTGTGAACGAGGACGGGCTGACGGATGCTGTGCAGGAGGCGGGCGCCGTTGAGTTGCTCCTGATCCGGCACGGCGAGAGCGAAGGCAACGTGGCCGCTACGGAGGCTCGTCTGGCTGGAGCCGAAGTCATTGACGTTCCAGCCAGGGATGCTGATGTGAATCTGTCGAGCACCGGGCAGGACCAGGCGAAGGCCCTGGGGACGGCACTCGCCCGGATCGCTGAAGAACTCCGACCGGATGCCATTGTCTCCTCCCCCTACGCAAGGGCCCTTCAGACGGCGGAAATCGCCGTTGAGACAGCCGGCTGGCCTGTGAAAGTGCTTACTGATGAACGTCTCCGGGACCGGGAGCTGGGCATCCTGGACCGGCTAACACGTTTGGGAGTAGAGACCCGATACCCGGACGAAGCAGAGCGGCGGTTGTGGCTGGGCAAGCTGTACTACCGGCCGCCAGGCGGTGAATCGTGGGCTGACGTCGCACTCCGTCTGCGATCCATCCTGGATGAGCTCAACACCTTGGGAACAGGGCAACGGGTGATGCTGGTCTGCCACGACGCCGTCATCCTGCTGGTCCGTTACGTTTTGGAGGGCATGTCCGAGCAGGAAATCCTTGACCTTGCGGCCACCACATCGGTGCTGAATGCTTCCATCACCCGGTATGTCCGTCCCTCGGGCGCAGGTCCCTGGCAACTGGAGAGCTTCAATGTTGCTGACCACCTCACCGAACAGGGCGTTACGGTCACCGAGCATTCTGGAGATGCCAGTGTCCATCCACGGTAATTCCCAGGCACCCACGCTGGTGACGCCGTCGCTTCTGCGCGACTGGCCGCTGCCGGCCCCCGGAGAGGACAAGTACTCGCGCGGCGCAGTACTGGTGATCGGCGGAGCTCGCGCAACTCCCGGCGCGGCGTTGCTGGCCGGCACCTCAGCCCTTCGTGCCGGCGCCGGAAAGATCACTTTGGCAGTGGCCGAATCCGTAGCGGTCCCCGTAGGAGTTGCGCTCCCGGAATGCGGTTCCGTGGGCATGCCGGAGAACCCGGAAGGGTCCGTCACCGGGGAAGGACTCGACAGGATCTCGTCCTACCTGGATCGGGCTGATGCCGTGCTGATCGGACCAGGCCTGGACGATCCGGAACTCGCCGAATCGCTGCTGCGAGCGCTGCTGGAGCGGGAGGAATCCCACGAGGCGGCCAACGACGGCGGTGCTCCCGCCATCGTTCTTGACGCCTTCGCCTTGGGCGGCTTGGTAAAGATTGAGGAAAAATTGGGGCCGTGGCGCGGCCGGCTGATCCTTACACCGAATCCGACCGAAACCGGATTTCTTCTGGGCAGGGACGTGGAGGACCTGGAAACCGACGTAGCTGAGGTCGCTCGCCGGTTCGATGCGGTGGTGAGTTGTCAGGGTTACATCGCCGGACCTGGCGCCGCAACAGCAGACGACTCGCCGCTGTGGAAGATCACCACTGGTTACGGCGGACTGGGCACGTCAGGCAGCGGTGATGTTTTGGCAGGGGCAATCGCCGGGCTCCGCGCGCGAGGTACCAGCGACGCTCAAGCTGCCTGCTGGGGCACGCACCTCCACGCCGCCGCTGCCGACCGCCTGGCCAGCAAGCTCGGCCCGCTCGGGTTCCTGGCCCGCGAGCTCGCCGACGAACTGCCCGCCCTCATGCTGGAGCTCAACACCTGATACGAATAGGCTGCCTGCATGGGGATCAAGGGAAGCAGCACACAAACATCGCGCGTCATCGTCAGCATCGTTGGGCTCATGGCAATAGCGGCCTACGGGCTCACCGCAGCGTTGCAGATCCTCGTGTGGAATCCGCTCGCCGCTGTTCCGGGCGCCACGTTGGACGAAATCCACGAAGGATTGGCCCGACGCAACGAGTCGATCTCCTTGGTGGCAGTTTTGACGTGGACAAGCCTCGGAACGCTTCTTGCTCTGGTTGTGGTCCTGCTGACGGCAACCCGGGTTATTTCACGGCTGAGAACAGTTGTAATTGTCCAACTCTTGATCCTGGTGCTCGGCGCACCCATGTATTTCTTTGCATCTTTCTCCGCCGGTATGGCCTTGGCAGACGCCTTCTTCATATCCGGTGGTGACTACACTCCATGGGGCGGTCTGCTGGGTCTGCTCAGCGCGGCAGCACTGATCTGCACGCTGATGGTGGTGATCTTTCGTGGAAGGCCCGGGATGCGCACGGCCCGCACCTAAGCCGGCTTCAGCAATTCATGCTCGACGACGGCGGTACGGGACAAGGTCTTGTAGCCTTCCTTTTCGAACAGAACAGTCATGACGTCGTCCTCGTGCCTCATCACCAAACCGGGACCCCACTCTTTGTGGATCACGGTGGACTGCAACGGGAACAAGTTCTCGGCAGTTGAGGTGAAGTGACCAGCGGAACCTGACCCGGCGTCGTCGGGTGCTTCGGCGCAAGCATCGCAGTTGCCGCAGGTATACGGCAGGTCCTCCCCGAAATAGCCCAGGAGGAACTGGCGACGGCAGCCGTCCGTCTCCGCGTAGCCACGCATCATGGTGAGCCGGGACTGGTCCACGCGTTGACGCGCCTCAGCCAGTTGGACGGCGCGGTCCACTAAAGCGGTCAGCTTGGCTTTGGAACCAAGCCGGATGCCGCGCTTGCCGATTTTCACGGCGCCTGTTTCCTCCAACTGGTTCACCAGTGCTGTGACACGGCGGGCAGGGTAGCCTGTCAGCTCTACCAAGGCGGTTTTGGGGGCAGGTGCACCGGCGTTCTTGACGACTTTCAGCACGGCCATGAGCTCCTCAGCGTCCGGGGCATGGGTGGCAAAGAACTTACGCAGCCCAAGGTCTTCGGCACGGTAGTGCAGTGTCGCAGCGGCCGGTTCGCCGTCCCGGCCCGAGCGGCCGATTTCCTGATAATAAGCGTCCAAGGACTCCGGAATATCGGCGTGCACCACGAACCGGACGTTGGGTTTGTCGATCCCCATGCCGAAGGCTGTAGTGGCAACAACTACGTCCAGCTGGTCATCCAGGAACCGCTCGTGGATGCTTTCCCTGTCAGTGTCAGACCGTCCCGCGTGGTAAGCCTCAGCCCGCAGACCTTGATCTACCAGCTTGGTCGCGTACTTCTCGGTGTCCTTGCGGGTAGCGGCATAGAGCAGCCCCATGCCCGAGGCCTTGGCAAGGGCGATGACCTGCTCCACTACGGCTTTCCGTTTGCCTTTGTCCTCTTGGTGCCGGACAACGTCGAGGCTGATGTTGGGGCGGTCGAAGCCACGCACCAGTACCAGGGGTTCCGTCATGCCCAACCTCTTGACGATTTCCTCACGTACGGGTGGGGACGCAGTTGCGGTCAGGGCTATGACCGGCGGGTTACCCAGTCGCTCGCGGACGCTACCTAAGTCGAGGTAGTCCGGGCGGAAGTCATGTCCCCAAGATGATACGCAGTGTGCCTCGTCCACTACGAACATGGTGATGTGCAGCGTGGCGATCCGGTCCACGGTTTCCTGCTTAGCCAATTGTTCGGGTGCGAGGAACAGGAATATCGCCTTTCCGGATTCAATTGCCTGCCACGCTGCCTCCACCTCCGAAGCACTGAGGGAGGAATTGATGACGACGGCGGCGCCCTCGCCCAGGTCCTCATTCAGCCCGTCCATTTGGTCTTCTTGCAAGGCAATAAGTGGAGAAACGACGACGGCGGGTCGGCCCGTTGTGTTGTGAAGGTGCAGTGCTGCGACTTGATAGGTAGCGGATTTTCCGTACCCGGTAGGCATGACAGCGAGGACATCACGACCCTCGACGACGGCGGTCATACCTGCGAGTTGTCCGTCGCGCAGCTCAGGCAAAGAAAAGGAAGTGGCCGCCAGGGCGGTCAGGGCAAGGTCATCGGACATGAAGATGTGGCTCCGCGTTGTGGTTCCTGCGGCCACTTGCATCAGCCGAGGTGACCAGCCTAGCGCGGGCGAGGCCCCGCCGTCGTACGCTGTATGCCCGGTTGTGGATAACCTGGGGTGACGTTAGCGCAGATCCCGGGACCGCACCTGATAGCTCAGGTGGGTGACGCGTGTTCCTGGGACGATCACGGGATCGTCCAGCACGAACTCCGCGCCAAGGTCACCGAACCAACGAATGCCACTTCCGAGCAGCACGGGCACCAAATCAACCCGGAGTTCGTCCACCACACCGAGGCGCAAGCACTGCCGTGCCACGTCCGCGCCGGCAACACCTATCTCCTTGCCCGCCGCGAGGTGCGCCGCACGCTCCAGTGCCGATCCCAGGTCCCCAACGAATTCGAACGGGACAGTCTGGCCGTCCCGCCGGACCGGCGGCCAATCCGAAGGAGGTTCGCGATGCGTCAGGACGACGGTGGGCGACTCATTGGGCGGGTGACCGCCCCACCCCCTCGTCAGATCGAAGATCCGCCTGCCGCAGATGAATGCACCCTCCCTTGGGAGTGATCTCCAGTAAGCGGCATCGGCTTCGCTGAGATGAAACGGCACGGGGTGACCCGGCATCCATGTTTCAACGGGTCCGGCCTCGTACCAGTCGAAGAGCGGTCCGACTCCGTCATCATCCCGAGCGATGAATCCGTCAAGGGACATGGAAAACTGGGCTGAGACGCGGCTGTTCCTGTACATGAAATCAGTGTTGTGGCACCGCCGGGCTTGTCAAGGACACTGCCCGGAAAGGTGGTAATCAGGCTACTTACCAACGGTGATTAAGGTGCCTATGCTTGGGCTATGGAGCCCACTTCAGCCATCCTTCTTGTGCTTATTGGCGTGGTTGTCTGGCTCGCAGCCACCATCCTGCCATTGGCCCTGCTCCCCTCCTCGCGCGCCGAGGAAGAGCACAAGCCCAAGGCTCGCCACCCCCGCCATCCGAGGGGCGAGCCGCGCACCGTCCATCGGTTCCGACCATCCTCACTGAAGGTCCGATCCGGGCACCACGCCCGTATTCGGCCGCACGGCGCCTAGGCAGTTGAGCTCCGACGCGGCGCCTTTGTTGCAGTGCAGTTACCAGCGTAAAAAACCTCTTTACATTGCTTGTTGCCGGAGGGCGTAGATGGGCATAGCGTTGAGGTGGAAGCCCAGTGGTCCCCCATCACTGGGCTTCTCTTTGTCACCGTCAATTTCCGCGCCAGGTCTTTTCGAAGCGTCCGTCATGAAGGGAGATCAACCTGATCAGCTTGCTCACGGCGACCGCTGCAGCCGATGAACTAACCGGGATTGTGGGGGTGGCCGCACAGGTAATCGAAGCCCTCGGCGAATGGGGCGTCGGCTTGTTGACGCTCCTGGAGACCGTGTTTCCGCCCATACCCAGCGAGGTGATCCTCCCACTGGCCGGGTTCCTTACCCAGCAGGGTGGCATGAACCTGATCCTGGTCTTTGTCACCAGCACACTTGGCGCCTACGCCGGAGCGATGCTCCTGTACTGGCTGGGTTACAAGGTGGGGCAGGAAAGGGCCATCAAGCTGCTGTCAAAACTGCCGTTGGTTGATCGGGAAGATTTCGAGAAAGCCGCTGGATGGTTCGAACGCCACGGCAAGTCAGCGATCTTCTTTGGCAGGCTGCTTCCCGGGGTGCGCAGCCTCATTTCCCTCCCGGCAGGTGCTGAACGCATGAACCTCGTGACGTTTAGCATCTTTACTGTGGCTGGCACGGGCTTGTGGAACGCCCTGCTCATTGGAGCGGGAGCACTGCTCGGCAAGCAATACCACTTGGTTGATCAGTATTCGCGATTCCTCAATTACGCCGTCTACGCAGGGCTTGCCGCGTTCGTCGTGTGGCTCATCATCCGGAGGGTCAAGAAGCGCAAGGAAAGCGCCCGGTAGAGAGCCCCTTCACCGGAGTCGGGCTCGAACCGTCGTTTTGTCCACCTTGAGTTCTTCGAAGAGAGCAGACACAGGATCGTGTTCTTCGCGATCCAGAAGCGCCACAAGAAGGTTTGACGTTGTGATCTGCCGGGACTTCTGATCCATTGCCTGTTTCACCATGTTGGCCATCACTTCCTTGGCGCCCGAACTAAACGGCGGCTTCCTCCCCTTGGTTGGCATCGTGACCCCCTTAAGGTTCCTGGTTTCCAGCCCGATAGCCTTCAGCGCAGCGGCATCCAACCGGGACGCCGCGTTATGAGCATCGTCCAGAGTGATGCCAAGGACCGCGGCGGGTTCCGGTTCATGAAGCGCCCCCAAAAGCAGGTGCTCCGTTCCCAGTCGCTTGTCGCCCCTGCCTCGGGCTTCTTCCATGGCGTACCCCACAATCCTGCGGGTATCACGGGCAAATTGTTCAAACATGGCTCAACTCATTCCCTGTATTTTGCGTGCACTGATTGTCGTGAGACACCCAAGGCATCACCGATCTGCTCCCACGTCCACCCCTGCTCACGGGCCGCCCGCACGTGGACCGCCTCAACCTGCTCGGCCAGGCGGTGAAGGGCTCCCACTGCGCGTAGGCCCACGGCGGGGTTCGTCGAATGGATCTGCTCGGATAGATCATCAGCTTCCATACCTGTCAGGCTAGACTGACAAGTATGGAACTGTCAACCTAGACTGACAAGCTGCTTCGGTTGGATTGAGGGCTTACGGCCCTAGGGGATCCCTGCGCCCCGGGAGCTTGGCGTTAGTGTGAGCACGTTGAGTGCGCGGAGGACGGGACGCCCTTGGTCGCATAGGCCGCTGCGGCCTCCACAGGTGGCTCTTCGGCGAACTCCCTCCGGGCATCGTGGACCACTGCGCCATTGACGATCGTCAGGTCGGCCCGCTCGCCGAGGAGTTCGTCCGCTCCAAGAGCGTAGAGATTCGAAGACCAGACCACGACGTCGGCCCTCGCACCTACGCGGATGACGCCCAGTTCATCTTCTGCGTGCCAAGCCCACGCGCCGCCTTGCGTGTAGGAAGCAATTTGGGGTCAGACCACCGGGAGTCGTTTTGCAGGAAGGGAAGAGACACACGCGGGGGATCAGACGAATTCAGAGTCGTGGCGTGAATGGCCTGCTCACCCCGGTATTCACGGTTCCAATGAGCAACGGGGCGCCGGGCGACTCAGCATCATCGGGTAAGTTTGGCGCCGCGGGCTGAACGCCAGTCACATTTCGTTTGCAGCTTCGACTACCCCAACAAGACTGACGGCTGAAAAGATCCGGCGGCGGATTTCAGCTAGTTCTTGGAGTTCTAGTGTCAGTTCAGTCGCTGAGTGAGGTGAACTTCAACGGCGTCACCGTCGCCCTTGCCGATGGCTTTGCGGACAGGAGCGGCCACCGGCAGTTTGTGCGTACCGTCTCCCAACGCCATGAAGGCTCCAGTGAACGGGTGCCCGTCTACTGTGCCGGCCACTTTGACCAGTCCACGGGTTCCAAAGATCTTCGCTGACTCAGGCAATTGGACACAGGTCCAGGTATCTCCTGGTCGAACTTTGCCGAGCAGGGCAACAAAGGTGATGTCCAGTGGTTGTGGTTCTGCCATCTTCTCGTCCTTGTCACTGTGCCGAGCTGGACGCTGCCGCTTATTCGGGCAGCGTATTGACGGACACTCTGCCGTCCTGGCAATTCTGACAAGTACGTGACGCGTTGCCAACGAACCATTAGGTGCTCGTAGCTAGGATAAAGACGAAACTGAAGGTGCAACCCGCGCACCTGGCAGCGGGTTCCGTCTCCCGCACCCTGGCACTACCAACTCACCATCCCGCACAACGAGAAATGAATATGGAACTTCTTGACGCCCACACGGTTGTGATCTCTGCCGTCTTCTTGGTGCACATCACAGGTGTGATGATCGTGGCCGCCTCGATCGCTGGCTTGGTGATCTCACTCTTTACCGTCGTACTCGCCGTGCATTCCGTCCGCACCACGTGGGAACTGACGCAAAACTGGCGAAGCAGAGGCCGCTTCGAAGGCAGTTTCAACAAGGTTCTTGGCTCGTTGAAAGCAGGCGTTCTGGCAGCACGTCCGTTGATTGCTGCGGCGCGGCGGCGGATCAGCCGGTTGTCATCGTTCAAGCCCGAGTAAGGGCCGGACACGGCAAGGCTCAGCGGATAGCCGGAGCCACCGCCGCCAACCAAGCGACCCCCGCCAGCAACTTCTGATCA
The DNA here is from genome assembly GCF_011605365.1 of Paenarthrobacter sp. MSM-2-10-13. Classification (NCBI taxonomy): domain Bacteria; kingdom Bacillati; phylum Actinomycetota; class Actinomycetes; order Micrococcales; family Micrococcaceae; genus Paenarthrobacter; species Paenarthrobacter sp. MSM-2-10-13. The sequence goes on from NZ_JAAOXO010000003.1 coordinate 475,452, forward strand.
GCCGATCAGGGCCGTGGCCGCAGAGTAGCGCGCCAGTGCAGTGTACGCAGTCTTTGTGCCGGTCACGCGTACTTTGATGGCACTTCCCTTGTCCGCAGCGACCAGTTTGTACGTCTGGGCGGTGGCGCCCGAAATGGCGGTGCTTCCGCGGTACCACTGGTAGGTCAGCGTCACGGGCGCAGGACCCCACGTGCCGGGAGTCGCAGTGAGCGTGCTGCCCACCGTGTTGGTGCCCGACACCGCAGGAACCGGAGCCGTCAGGGTACCGGCAGCGACCGCAGCCGTAGCAGCGGAAGTCTTCGCCGCCGTCGTAAACCCGGCTTTCGAACCCGTGACCTTGACCGTCATGGCCTTACCCAGATCAGCCGCAACCAACGAGTAAGTAGCAGAAGTAGCACCCGTCACGGCAACACCGCTCCGGAACCACTGATAAGCCAGCGTCACAGGAGCAGGACCCCACGCCCCCGGAGCAGCCGTCAACACCGAGCCGACCTTCACCGTCCCGGACATCGTCGGCACCGGAGCCGTCAAGGTCCCGGCAGCGACGGTGACGGTGGCCTGGCCGTAATAGGGCTGCAGGGGCCAGTCGTGGACACTCAGCCGGGCAGTGACTTTCTTGCCGGCGTCGGAGGCTTGGAGGAGGAACGTCGGCCCGTTTGACCTGTAGTCCTGCACGCCGTCGACGAACCAGTCGTAGTAAGGACCAAAATCGGGAGCGGGATTCAGGGTGCCGTGGTCAACGGTCAGAGTGTTCCCGGCGCTGGGCGTTCCCAGAAGGGTGAAGGGCTTGGAAGCCGTGACGGCGTCGGCGCCCGATTTTCCGCCGTGTACCGAGGTGGAGGATGACGCATACCCGGTCTTGGTCCCGCTGACTTTCGCCCAGATATCGTACCCGGCATCAGCGGCGGTGGGCACGTACGCAGTGGTGGTGGCGCCGGCAATGTCCTGAAGGGCCTCGCCGTCTTTGGAGCGCTGCCACTGGTAGGCGAGGGTCACCGGAGCCGGTCCCCAGACACCGGGATCAACGGTCAGTTTCTGTCCGGCCTGGGCAGAACCGTAAACGAATGGCCTGCCAGGTGCCAGCGACAGCCCTTCGACGTCCAGTTGCATGGTCAGCTTTACACGCTGGCCGGCAGCGGTTGCCGTCAGAACGGTGGCCGTGTCCTTGGTGGCCGTATTGTCGTAGCATTCGGCCTTGTAGCGTTTTTCGCGGGGCGTGCCCTCGTAAACCGTGTCCGAGACGCAGAGCTTGTATTTCTTTCCCACTGCCATGCGCCAGTAGATCTTGCCCTGCGCATCCGAGGTAAGCGGACCCATCTGTGGTCCGTCCCAGGCTCCCGTTGCGTCGTTGTAGACCCACGGGACATACCCGACGTCGGCAATCGGCGCGCCTGCCGGATCGACGACAGTTGCTTCCATGAGGGTTTCATCCTTGAGGATGAAGTTCACGTTGGTCCACTGCACACCGGGCGGGACGGTAGCCGTGCTGTAGGTATCCACGGTGCCCGTGCCGTTCCAATACTGTTCCAGATAGAGACGCTGGCCCGACTCGTCCCGGACGCTGATGTATGCCTGGTTGGGCGGAATCTTGGTGAGGGTGAAGTAACCGTTGGCATCAGGCTTGGTGCTGCTCACCTGTCCGCCGTTGTTGGGTGAGGCAGAGACGGACACTGCTGTCACGGGCTGGCCAGCCTTATTAGTGACCCTGCCGCTCATGCTGCCGAAGGCTTCCAACTGCGGGTTGAAAGTGGTGATGGGGGCAGCGTCGGTGACGGCAACCGGCGTCGAACCGTAGGAACTGGACTGGTTCGCGTTCCACTCGTCGGCGTAGGTGGCGGAGCAAGGTCCGCTGCTGCAGGTGGTCCACAGCTTGTAACTGCCGGCAGTCGGCACGCTAAAGCTGTAGGAGCCATCGGGGGCAGACCACGCACCGGCCACCAAGGAGGCGCGGTCGTCATTGGTGTACGCCCCCACCCATACGTCGCCAAGCGCAGTGGCCGTTGCGGTGGCCGTCAGTTTTCCTTTGACCACACCCTTGAAGGTGTAAGTTGCGGCCGAGGCGGGTGCCGCGCCGGCGAAAAGGCCGGCAGCCACCAGGACGGCCGTCACCAGGGCGGCCCACACTCCTTGCCGTGTCCTTCGAAGCGGATGGTGAGTGGCAGGTCGAGGCAACGGCATGGGTAAGGTCCTTTTCCCCAAGAAAGTGACTGAGCGGACCGAGCGGTCCCCTGTCATCGTAGGCACGGGAACGCAGGAGTGCCATGGGGAGAGCTGCCCAGAGCGCTGAGGCGATGAACTCACGACGGCGGCACTCTGCCCGGTGGGCCTGTTCAGTACCTCGCCGGACGGGATCATTCGGATCTGCGCCGCGTGATTGGATGAAGACGACCCTGAGCTCTTGTACCAGTTCCCGGCAAAGATCTCAGCCGCCCCCCGCCAACACGATCCGGTAAGCCCCATCCGACTCGCTAGGCTGGCCACATGCCTTCGCCGTGGACTTTCCTGATCGCCCTGCATGCCATCGCAGCGGGCTACGCCCTGATCTTCGGCGCAGTGAACCTGCTCCGCCGCAACAAAGGCAGCGCAGCGCACAAGATCCTGGGCCGCATCTGGGCGGTAGCCATGTACATCGTGGTCCTCACCTCCTTCGGGATCCGGACCATCGACGGAGGATTCAACTGGCTCCACGCGCTATCCGTCCTGACGTTCTGCACTCTGACCACGGGCCTGTGGTGCGTCCGCCGCGGCAACATCCGTGCCCATCAGCGGTTCATGAGCGGCAGTTACTTCGGCCTTGTCGGAGCATTCATCGGCGTCGTGGCCGTGCCTGACAGGCGACTCCCCCAAATGGCCATACACGACCTTGCCGGCCTCACACTCTGGGTAGCTGCCGTGGCCCTTACAGCCGGTCTGACCGTCGCGGGGCTGTTGCAGCTCCGACAGAAGGCCAGCGTTGCCCGTGCAGACGGTTGAATGTCCGTCCAGTCGTCCCGGTACGCTGGCGCTAATCTCGAGCGCTTGGCGAGACGGGATGCATGAGACGCCACCGGCGACACCACTCTGCTTGCCGGTTGCGTCGCGCTTCTTAAGGCCGAGGACGTGGACGAGCAACTAATCCTTTCCCTGGGCCGCCTGCAAGCTGGGCCCTGAGCGGCGGCGGGGCCGGGCAGGAGTCGCGGCTCCGGTCGTTGACTTGCGCCACTCCATACCAACTGGGTTACCGTTACCCATCGAATAAGGGACGCCACAACGAAAGGGTAGCTTTTGGGGGCAGCTTTCAGCACCGCCATGTTCAGCATCGCTTTCCTGGTCGTTGCCGGGCTCCTGAAGATGCTGGCTTCACAGATCGAAGCGGGACAGTCCAAACCGAATCCCACTTTCGGCATACGGTCCAAGGCAACCATGGCCTCCGATGAGGCCTGGATTGCTGCGCATGAGGCTTCTTTGAGGATGTTGAGAGGGATAGTCGTCTTCTTACTCGTGTGCACGGCAGCCCTGTGGGTTCTCCTCGCCGTCCTGCCCAAGGATGACGCCAGCGTGCCGTTGATCTTCTTCACTGGCCTTGGCGTCACTGCAGTCCTGGTGGTGCTTCTGATGCGTATGTATCTTCAGGCTGATGCTGTCGCAACCAAGATCGGTTTGGTTAGAAACTAGAGCCGCCCGTTCGGCGTTTGCCACCGTCCGTGGAGACGCTGAGGTGGCTCGGGGCATCGCAGACCGGGCAGGACGCCGGACAGGCACCGCTGAGACCGGAAAGGCTTGAAAGATCCAGAGCGGTTAGGGGAACCACCCACCTCGGTGGTGGACGAATCTGCTTGCCGATGGTTTGCCGGGCTATGGCGTCCGGACGACGGCCTGGAACAAGCTCCCACAGTCACCGACTCCCACCTGGTCCGCGCCGAGCAGACGGCTGAAGCCGCAGCTTTGTTGGACGCCGCCGAACTACAGCTGGCCGTCCAGCACCGCTTCGTCCTAAGCCGGTTCAACAAAGCTGATGCCGAGATCATCGCCGAGCTGCGGGTCCGCCATTTTTCCGAGCTCCAGGAGGCAGAGGCCGTTGTTGCCTCGCGCTTGGCCTCACCGGCAGTATGGATGCGCGGAGCAACCAGGGCCTACAGCGAGGCAGTCCCTGAACCAGCCGAGATGGACGTAACTCTGGTAGAGAAACTGGTCGCTTCGCTTAAATCACTCATGATCGTCATGGCGGCCTTGGCTACTGTTGTGGGCCTTGTGGTGACGATAGCCCCCGCTGTCCCTGCCTGCTCATCGTCCTTTGCATGTTTGTGACCATGCGCGGCATGCAGCGGAGACGGGCACGGACGTTCCGGCTGACAATGTCACAGGCACCGTGGCTCCTAGGGGTTGAAACCGGATTTCTCTCGAGGCCACACCTTTCTCCTTCGAGCGATAGGCGACCCATGCTCCAGTTTCCGAGCACACATAAACCCCGGTACAACGACTTCCCGATCAAGGCCAGCTCCCACGGAACCATCCGTGATGCCGGCGAACGCGCCCCCTCCAGCGCCAGCAATGACGACAAGCTTGAGCTGTGTATGAAGGGGGTTGGAGCTACTGAACTCCGCTCCGGCCGCCATGAGAGGTTGAGTCCGTGAACATCCTCGTTTACGGCGCCGGAGCCATGGGTTTGTACTTCTCCGCACGCCTGGCCCAGGCCGGCCACAGCGTAGTGCTGAAAGCCCGGTCATCCACCCAGGACACCAAACTGCACCTGTTCACAGCTGGTCGAACAGAAACCATATCCGGGGTAAGAGTCGTTTCTGTGATTGACCCGGCGGATGTCGACGTTGTCTTGATTGCCACCAAAGCCTGGCAGGTCGAGGACGCCCTTCTCGAGCTGCAGGGCAAGATCAATAACGGAACCCCGCTGGTCACACTGCAAAACGGCATAGAGGCCCCCGAAGTCGCCCGGCGCATCTTCCCTGCCTCCCCGGTCATCGCCACAACGTGCGTTGTCATCGTCAGGCGCACGGCCCCGCTGGCTGTTGAGCTGATCGGCGGAGAAGCCACCCTCAGCGCGGGACTCTTCGATGAGGTCGGCGCAGACGTCGGCATCGCCGAGAGGGTGGTCGATGCCATCAATGAAAGCTCCGTCACGGCGACCCTTGTCCGGGACGTGCAACGCGCGCTCTGGAAGAAGATCGCCCTGATCGCTTCCTATGGAGGGGTAGGCGCCGTCTCAGGAGTCCCCGTCGGGGTGACCCGCACGCATCCCGAGACCCGGTCAATGGTCCGTGATGGCATCCTTGAGGTCGCCTCGGTAGCTCACGCCTACGGCGTCACGTTTACGAGCGAGGACGTGGAGGAAGTCTTCTCGGTCTACACCGATGTCTTCGACCCTACGACGACGTCATCCATGCAACGCGACCTGGCTTCAGGATTACCGTCAGAATTGGCAGATCAAAACGGGGCGATTGTTGCCCGGGCCGCCCAAGTAGGGGTGGCAACGCCAACCCATTCGTTCATCCTGAACTCACAACTGCCTCGGGAACGGCAAGCAAGGCTGAGCTCATGAGCGAGGCTCTTACGGTACGGCGCATGGCTGTTCCGCTGCTGATAGCGGTCAGCATCGGGAACTTCGGGCCGGCGTCTGATGCGGTGACACTATGAGGTCCCTTTCTGAACGGGCGAGGCTAAACGCCCCGACAGCATGCTGCCACATCAAACCCTTCACCCTTGACCATGCGTAGACGCATTCCGCGATTGGCCGTCGGGTCAAATAACCATGGACGTAATTATCTGGCCATGGTTATTTGACAGCCGTTCCTCGACGTCGTCAGCCCGTTTTGAGGCGGTTAGCCGGCGGCAGGCTGTGATTGGCGGCAAGTATGCGCAGCGCGTCCATCGCCGGTGTTCGGTCGGCCGGGTCCAGCAGCTGCCACGATCGGTGCCCAGGATCGGCCAGCACTTTGTGCAGGGAAAGAACCCGCGACCTATCGCTGCCCTTCATCTGGGCCGCCGTGACCAAGGGTGTTCTGATGGTCGCGCAGAGGACAACGGCATCATCGAGGTGCCGATCCCTGTCCCGGGAGTCCTCACGGTAGGCCGCGCCCTTCAAGACCAACGCCCCGAGAGCATTCGGGATGCTGATGAGTACCGGTTTGTCGTCGTCGACGCTCATCCGGCAGTTCACCGTCCGCTGCAGCGCCTGCGTGCCGCCGGATACCTGGAATGGTTTGCGGCCACCCAGGGTCGGTATCTTCGCCGGGGGCAGGTGGTCCGCCACCATCACGTCGATCTGCTGCTTGCCACGGAGGAAACGGTGGGCTGGTGCGTCATGAGAGATGGACTTCTCCAGGGTGTACCCGAGCCCGTTCAGGACAGCATTGACTACAGCCGTCGTCGCCGCACCGGTCTCGATGTGCAGCACAATGTCGACATCCGCCGTTGGCCTGGAGACGGCAAGACCTGCGGCCGCAGCGTGCAGCTGCACCATGAGCCCACCGACCAACGTCCATTGGGTGGACGGCAGGGCCCGGGCCAGTTCCACGCACTGTGGCCATGGTGTTCCCCAGCCTCCCGGAGGGACGGGCACGTCCCACGTCTCGCGGTCATCTGCCGCTTCGGCGACGGCGTCCAGTTCAGCTTCAGACATGGAGCAGTTCGTTGATGACGCGTTGCCCGGCACTGCGTTCGCGGGTTGCCAGTGAGTCCATGAGGTCCACGGCGATGGCTGCCACCGGCGCCCGGCCGTCAACGAAGGGTTCATCCAAATCGACTTCATGAATGATGGCGTTGCCGTCGGGATCTTCAACCAGGCCGAACGCGTCCGCGAGGGCGGACACGTCGCCGATCATGGCATAGCCCTCTGCAGTCCCGCTCCCGCCGGCCATCCCGAAGGTCCCTGCAATGGATTCCTCGCGCATGGCCGAGGCACCGCTGGGGATCAGGTAGTCGTTAAGTGCGGCCAGCCCGTCCGAAGTCGCCCTGTAGCGGTGGGTTTTATCCTTGTTCCGGGCAAGAACTCGAACGGCGTCGGCGTCCAGCTCACGCAGTCGCCTCTTCAACCGGGACTTCTCCGAAGCGCTGATCCACGTGGGGTTCTGACCAGAGAGCAGCGCCAATGCAGCCCAAGCAGTCCTGGCCGTCCAGGCGCGGCCACGACGGGTGCCGGCCAGGGCCAGGCGCTCCACCGACGAACGATCGATGAGCAACATGCGGCCAGCGCGGCCACTGGCCGTCAACTGGCCAGACTCGAGCAGGTCATGAACTGAGGCGCGAGTGATACCGAGCCTGTCCCCGGCCTCCGCGATGGTCATCCCGCTCATGTGCTGCATACACCAAACCCTACAGTCGTAGGGCTTAGTGTCAATAGTTGAATGGGGACCCTGGCGCTAATCCCTACCGTTGTGGGGATAAGTGTCAATAGTTGGACTTACCACAGCGACTAGGAGAACCAGGCGTTGCGGTTCCCATCTCTCACATCTGCATGGCTTGCATGGTTCAGATCCGGGCAACTTTCCAGCGTTTGATGTAGAGCCACATAACCACCGTCCCGGCCGTCACCGGGACAGGAAGCCACAGGAAGAACGCACCAGCCCCTGTACTGAGACCCACAATCGCGATCCACCAGCAGAGCACCGCGGTGAAGCTCAGCAGGATCAGTACGGAGTTGCTCTGCGCTCTCAGGGCGTTCATGCCATTAGGAGTGGGCGTGCCGAGGTGCCGGGCGTGCTCGCGTCGGCGTCGCTTCGCCGCGGCGACAACGATCCCGGTGGCTGCCAGCGCTGGGATGGTCAAGAAGATTGCACCAGCTGGGCTGTTCACGATTCCGAGGAGTGCGATGCACCAGCTCAGTGCTGCTGTGAACACTGCGAGTATCAGCAGATTGGAGCGCATCGAACTCCGCCTTGGTGTCAGTGCTTCATGTTGACTGCTCACGGCCGCTCCCCTACGCGAAATTCATGTCCCCGATTTCTACATAAGAGCACTTTCCGCAGGTTTTGGGGAGAGCGGCCAAGCCATCCAACGCGAGACGCCTGGCATGACGTTGGTATTGGCGGTCTTATATTAGGAATGCTGTGCCAGCTGCGGGAACTTGTTCTCCCACAAATCCCGGACTCGAACGGGAAGCATCAACTCGCCCCATACCTTCACCAAAAGGCTGGCGTTGAGCAGTTGCTCCTGATCTACCCGTGTGCCTTCACGCAGGATCGCCTGATATGCCTTGTACACACCTTCGAGCTGTCCCAGACCACAATCAGCCTCCGGCCCCCAGTAAAAGTGGTGCAGCAGCTTTAGAACGCCCTCCGCCGGCCCTTGCAGGGTTTCAAGGCTTTCGGCCACCTCGTACGGGATCACGTCCTGAATCAGGACGCGCGATTCCTTCGAGTGGTGGCTCTGGTTCCTGGGCTCGAGGGTAGGCATTGGTCTCTCGTGCCTGCTAAGTGGATTTCCTAGCCGTGCCTTTGATGGTTGCTAGATACGTTCCCACACCGAGAACAAATGAAGTGGCTGCGGCCGCAGGCAAAGGGATGTTTCCGTTCACCCATAGTGCGGCAAAAAGCGAAAACACTGCCACCAACACCCCTGCTAGAACAGCGAATACCTTGGTCGTGCCCTTGGTCCCCATGGGACGATCCTACGCGTACCCGCTAGCTCCCCCGCAAGATGGCCACTTGAACTCTCGCCCTGCTTGCCGCATAGCCAGGCTCTGTGCGAAGCCCGACGTGAGAACAAACGCCGCTGATATTCTCAATCACGCCCATTATGAGAAAATCACGAAGACTCTTCTCAAAGGACACCATTGGCCTCCCAGTCCCGACATCATCGAGGCCCTGGATGCCTTCGCCGACCGGGCAGGACGCCGGAACAGGCACCGCTAAGCCGGAAGAGCTCGACTCCAAGGTGGTCAGGGCCGTCACGGCACACTAGAGCATTCCGTACCCGCGGTGCGTGGCTGGCCTTGCGAACGCTCAGACTTTCGGGAGTCTGGTTCGCGACTCTCCTGGCCTGGGGTTTCGGGCCGATGAACTGCCCCAGAACAAGTCAAGCAATCGTCACCACCAACGCGACAGTGTCACAGGCCAGGTTGCCGCCTGTGACACTGTTGATGTCCAGCCACAGAACAATATCGGCAACAAGGATAGCCAAGGTGATTGGCCACAGCGGGCGCCGCCACGCATACATTCTCTGTCCCAGCACTTCCGGATACCCCCAAACAGTCCGCTGGTGTCGTCTGCCTTCTTGAAAGCGTGTAGTAAACGTGTAGTGCCGTGCATCGCAAACAAGAAAAACCCCTCCATCCCGGCAAAATCGCCGGTACGGAGGGGTTCGTGGAGCCCCCTGTCGGATTCGAACCGACGACCCCCGCTTTACAAGAGCGGTGCTCTGGCCAACTGAGCTAAGGAGGCACGCTTCGGTTACCCAAAGCAAAGCGCGAAAGAGCGCTAGATAAGGTTAGCCCAGACCATCCCCGTCAACGAAATTCGCTGCCAAGCAGCAGCGGCCGGCCACCCGCAAAGGGTGACCGGCCGCCGTCGTGCATTCCGCGAGGGTTAGCCCTTGGCGGTGATTGCCGTCTGGATCTCAGCGTTCAGGTCGGACCTGCCGTCCCACTGCTTGCCGTCGATGAATACGGTGGGAGTACCGGTGACGCCGATCGCCGCAGCTTCCTGGGTGGCAACTTTCACCCACGGACGGAACTGCTTGCTGTCGATGCAGGAGTCGATGTTGGCCGCACCGATTTCGGTGGCCATTTTTTTCAGGTCGTTGTCGGAGATTCCCGCTCCACCTTCAGCCGGCTGGCGTTCGAAGAGCAGGTTGAAGAATTCCGCGTACTTCTCGGGCGAGGAGTTCACTACGCAGGCAGCAGCGTTGGCTGCCCGTGAGGAGTAGTTGGTGGTGGACTGGCGGTCCAGGAAGCCGAGGGCACGGTACTCGAGGGAGATCTTGCCTTCGTTGCGCAGGTTGGTGAGAGATTCGCCGTAAGCGGTCTCGAACTGCTTGCAGACGGGGCAGATGAAGTCGATGTAGGCAATGACCTTGACGGGCTTGCCGGCCTCGGCCTCGCCGCCAGGCACGGTTACCGTAGCCGGCTTGGTTTCCAGGGGAGCCGGGACATCAGCGACGTTGACTGTGGCAGGTTCCGATTTCACCACTTCAGTGTTGGCCAGCAAAGTGATGCCGCCGTGAACGTTGCCGTTCGCCGGGGTGGGACCCTGATCGGCCACAGGCGCGTTGTTGTTCTGGGCTCCAATGAACGCGAAGGCAATGACGACGATGATGACCACTACGGCCGCCACGATTCCCCAGCCGACAAGAAGCTTGTTGCGCTTCTCCTTCTTCAGCTGTTCTTCGCGGATTGCGCGCGCTTTCTCCCGCGCCTGGGCGGTTCTTTCGGCCTTGGACAGGCGTGATTCGTTTGCGGGGCTCATCAGTTCCTCGGGGTATTCGACGTCAACGTGCATAGCTTGGGGCAACGGGGCCAGTTTACGGGAGCAAACTTGAAGGTTTACCCACGCCCATTGACCCTGTTGTTGAACGATCAACTGCCCGGGATGATTCCGCTAGTAGGCTGGGGGGGAATCACAGCAACCTTAGGGAGCATTGATGCAGGATTTGGCAAGCGAAAAAGTCGAGGCCGAACAAGGCACCCGGGCTTCTCCTACGAAGAAGCCCACGGCAACCAAGTTCGACTTCATGGTGGTCTCCAACAGGTTGCCGGTGGATCGCATCAGCGATGACAACGAGGAAAGTGGCTGGCGCCGCTCACCCGGCGGCCTGGTCACGGCCCTGGCGCCCATGATGACCAAGAGCGACGGCGCGTGGGTGGGTTGGCATGGCGCCCCTGACGAAACTGTGCGGCCGTTCAGCCACGAAGGCATGGACCTGCTTCCGGTCCAGCTCAGCACCGACGACGTTGAGCTGTTCTACGAGGGCTTCTCCAATGCGACCATTTGGCCGCTGTACCACGACGTCATTGCGCCGCCGGAATTCCACAGGACCTGGTGGGATTCCTATCGGAAGGTCAACAGGAAGTTTGCCGACGCCGTTACCCGGCACGCTTCCGAAGGCGCCACGGTGTGGGTCCAGGACTACCAGCTGCAGCTCGTTCCGAGGCTGCTGCGCGAATCCCGCCCGGACCTGAAGATCGGCTTCTTCAACCACATCCCGTTCCCTCCCCCGGAGATCTTTGCGCAGCTCCCGTGGCGTCGCGAAATCATTGACGGTTTGCTCGGGGCAGACCTTCTGGGCTTCCAGCGCCCCAGCGATGCCGGCAACTTCATGAGATCGGCCCGCAGGTTCCTGGGCGCAAGCGTCAAGCAGCAGCAGGTCCACGTCAAGGGCGCCGACGGCCAGGTCACCCACATCGCGCGGGCCCAGGCCTTCCCGATTTCCATCGATGTCGCCCAGATCCGCGAGCTCGCAGACCGGCCGGACATCATTGAACGCGCCCGGCAGATCCGCAAGGACCTGGGTAACCCCAAAACCATCCTCCTGGGCGTGGACCGGCTGGACTACACCAAAGGCATCCGGCACCGCCTCAAGGCTTTCGAAGAACTCCTGGCGGATGGGCACATCAAGGTGGAGGATGCCACGCTCATCCAGGTGGCAAGTCCCAGCCGCGAACGGGTGGAGCAGTACCGGCTGCTGCGCGAGGAAATCGAAGGCACCGTGGGCCACATCAACGGCACCTACGACACCATCCAGAACACCGCGGTGCGCTACTTGCACCACAGCTACCCGGTGGAGGAGATGGTCGCGTTGTACCTCGCAGCGGACGTCATGCTGGTCACCGCGCTGCGCGATGGCATGAACCTTGTTGCCAAGGAATACGTGACCGCCCGTCAAAACGACGACGGTGCACTGGTCCTCAGTGAGTTCGCCGGTGCTGCCGATCAGCTCAAGCAGGCATTCCTGATCAACCCCCACGACATCGATGGCCTCAAATCGACAGTCCTGAAGGCCATCACCCTGGATCCCAAGGAAGCCCGCCGCCGCATGAAGCTGATGCGCAAGCAGATTCTGGATCACGACGTCGATCATTGGTCAGCTGAGTTCCTGGCCGCCTTGGAGGAGAAGGTGGTCCGTGATGACAGCTGAGAGCCTTTCACTGTCACCTGAGCTGCTGGAAGCCGTCCGGCGCATTTCCAGCACCGAGCACCTGTTGGTTGCCCTCGATTTCGACGGCACCCTCTCCCCGCTGGTTGACCGTGCGGAGGACGCACGCCCGCTGCCCCGGTCCGCCGCGGCCCTGGAGGCCCTGGCACAACTACCGCGCACGACGACGGCACTCATCTCAGGCCGCGCACTGGACAGTCTGCGGCTGGTCGCCTCGCCTCCTGCCGGTACGTTGCTGATCGGCAGCCACGGCGCTGAGGTCTGGCTGGGCGAGGGCTCTTTGGGCTTGGAACTGGACGAGGAACAGCGCACAAAACTGGCCGCGGTCCGTGAGGTTCTTGCCGAAATCGTGAACATCGCTCCGGGGACGTTGCTCGAGGACAAGCCCGCCGGAGTCGTCCTTCACACCAGGATGGCCGACGACGACGTTGCCGAAGACGCCGTAGAGGCCGCGATGCGGGTCCTCCGGGAGCACCCGGGTGTCTACCTAAAAACCGGCAAGCGCGTGCTGGAGACCTCCGTAGTCCATGCGTCCAAGGGCGAGGCTGTGGAGTTCCTCCGTCAGGCCACCGGCGCAACGGCAATCCTTTTTGCCGGCGACGACGTCACTGATGAGGATGCACTGGGCCGGCTGATGGGCGATGACGTAGGCATCAAGGTAGGCCTGGACTTCACCCAAGCCCAGTATCGGGTGGAAGCCCCTGTGCACGTGGCGGAGCTGCTTGAGGCCTTGCTTCGCGAGCGGCGGCAGGTCACAGCGGGGACCTAAGGAAGTGACGAGCACAACTTGTGACGTTCGTAACATTTAGGTGGTTAGTCAAAAAGTCTGACATACTCTTGGATGTGATGTGACGCACAGTACCGTGCGGCGTCACACGATCCTCCCCGGCCATTGGCCGGGGAGTTCAACTGAAGAAAAAGAACCATTCACAACGGATCGTCCGGCACGTACCTGCCGGTGAAGGGATTGATAACTGTGGCTACAGTTACTTTTGATAACGCTACGCGTCTGTACCCGGGCACAGATAAGCCCGCCGTCGATAAACTCAACATCGACATCGCCGATGGCGAATTCCTGGTCCTCGTTGGACCCTCCGGTTGCGGTAAGTCCACCTCCCTGCGAATGCTCGCAGGCCTTGAGGATGTCAACGCCGGCCGTATCCTGATCGGTGATCGCGACGTCACGGACGTCCCGCCGAAGGACCGCGACATCGCGATGGTCTTCCAGAACTACGCCCTGTACCCGCACATGACCGTTGCGGACAACATGGGCTTCGCACTGAAGATTGCCGGCGTTTCCAAGGAAGAGCGCGCCGAGCGTGTCCGCGAAGCCGCCAAGCTCCTTGACCTTGAGCAGTACCTGGACCGCAAGCCGAAGGCACTCTCCGGTGGTCAGCGTCAGCGTGTTGCCATGGGCCGTGCAATCGTCCGTAACCCCCAGGTCTTCCTCATGGATGAGCCGCTGTCCAACCTTGACGCCAAGCTCCGTGTCCAGACCCGTACGCAGATCGCATCCCTGACCCGTCGCCTGGGCGTCACCACCGTTTACGTGACGCACGATCAGGTAGAGGCCATGACCATGGGTGACCGCGTTGCTGTGCTGAAGGACGGCCTGCTGCAGCAGGTTGACACCCCGCGCAACCTCTACGACCGCCCGCAGAACGTCTTCGTTGCAGGCTTCATCGGCTCCCCGGCCATGAACCTGCTGGAACTGCCGGTTGTTGACGGCGGCGTTCAGTTCGGTGGAACGGTCTACCCTGTGCCCCGCGATGTCCTCCAGGAAGCACACGGCCAGACGGTTACCGTTGGCTCGCGTCCTGAAGACCTCGAAACGGTCGGCAACGGCGAAGGCCTCCAGGTTGAGGTTGACGTTGTTGAAGAACTCGGCGCCGACGCCTACGTCTACGGCCACACCATCCTTGATGGCAAGAGCCACGACATCGTCGCCCGCGTCGATGGCCGCCGCCCCCCGATGAAGGGTGAGTCCATCTTCGTTCGTCCGCAGTCCGGCCACGTGCACCTGTTCGACACGAAGACCGGCCTCCGCTTGGGCGACTAATCCCGCCGGCTAGTACATCCGCATTTTGATAGCGGCCCGACCCCTCCAGGTCGGGCCGCTCTCGCGTTAACCTAACTCCTGCGAAAGAATGGCATGAACACGACGGACACCCTGATTCCCCGCCCCTCCCACGTCGCACTCCTGGATGACCCCGCCTTCACGCTTGCCTCCACGGCACGGATCAGCGCGATCGACTCAACTGTGCCGGTTGCCGAACAGCTGGCTTCACTGCTGCGCGGCGCCACAGGTTTCGCGTTGCCTATTATTGAGGACGCCCGCCCCGGCGACATCTCGCTCGAGTTGGCAGAAGCGTTCGACGGCGGCCCCGAGGCATATGTGCTTACTGTCGCCGAATCCGGTGTCGGGATAACCGCTTCCACTCCTGCCGGACTCTTCTACGGCGTCCAAACACTGCGGCAACTCTTCCCCGCGGCCATCGAGTCCGGGAGCCGGGGCCACAGTGCAGGCTCCGGCGCGGACGGCGCCTGGGTGATTCCCGCCGTCGAAATTGCGGACGCTCCGCGCTTTGCCTACCGCGGGCTGATGCTGGATGTTGCGCGCAGCTTCTTCACCGTGGACCAGGTGAAAGAGCAGATCGACGTCATGACTCAGTTCAAGCTGAACGCCCTCCACCTGCATCTCACCGACGACCAAGCCTGGCGCATTGAAATCCGCGAGCCCGCAGAGAACCCCTCCGCGCTGCCCTACGCGAATCTCACCGGCGTGGGTGGCCAAGGCGCTGTGGAGGTGTCAACAGCCATACCCGTGCGGGGCCACGAAGGCTTCTACACACAGCAGGACTTCCTGGACATCCAGGCCTATGCCGCCGGCAAGAACGTCCTGGTGGTGCCGGAGATCGACCTCCCGGGCCACGTCAACGCTGCCCTCGCCGCGATCCCGCAGCTGAACCCTGACGGCAAAGCCAAGCCGATGAGCACCACGGCGGAGGTAGGCTGGTCAACGCTCACCGAAAACTTGTCCGCAACCTACGAATTTGCCCGGGAGGTCCTCGGGCAACTCGCCGCCATCACGGTAGGCCCTTACCTCCACGTCGGTGGCGACGAAGCGAAGGTCACCGAGCACGACCACTACGTCTCCATGGTCCAACAGTTCGTTCGGATCGGCGCAGAAACCGGCAAGACCGTGGTGGGATGGAACGAATTCGCAGCCGTCGAGCTTCCCGAGGGCGCTGTGATCCAGTACTGGCACGGCGATTTCGAGGCCGTGGCACGGCAGGCGGAACGCCATGGGGCCAAAGTGCTCATGTCCCCCGCAGACAAGACCTACCTGGACCAGAAATATGCACCGGACAGCCCCATCGGGCTTGAATGGGTGGAAGGCGGGCCGTTCGACTGGGCCGACTACTACAACTGGGATCCAGCGCAGGGCGGTCTGAAGGACCACCACATTCTGGGTGTCGAGGGCGCATTGTGGTCCGAGACAGTCCGGGACAACCAGCAGGCCCAATGGCTCCTCTACCCGAGGGCTGTCTCTTTGGCGGAAGTCGCGTGGTCCGGTCAGGAGGTTCGCAACCCCGGTGACTTCCGACGTCGGCTGGGCGCCTTGGGCGAGCGGCTCGCCAAGCAAGGTGTCGCCTTCCAGGAAGCGCCCGACGTCGAGTGGTCCGCCGTGTCCCAGTGGCCGTTTCCCGAGGCAGAAACATCTTCCCCTCCCAAGTACGGAACAATTGAGGCATGAGCGAGCAAAACGAAGCCCAGTGGCACGACGAACCCACCGACTACGGGCAGATCGGCAAGCTCCCCCGGAAGGAAGCCGCCAGCGCGCAGGACACTGCACCTCCCGCCAGCGTCATCGGGTCCCTGAACATCACCGCGGCTGCTGCCGATCCTGAACTGCTGGATCTCCCATGGCACATCGCGCTGGAGGACTGGCCTGCCGAGAACCTGGCGGCACTGCCCCGCGGTATCTCCCGGCACATCGTGCGTTTCGCCCATTTGGGTGGCTCGGTCATCGCCATCAAGGAAACTTCGGAGCACGTTGCCCGCCATGAGTACCACATGCTGCGGAAGCTGGCCCGGCTGGACGTTCCCTGCGTGGAGCCGGTGGCTGTCATCACGGGCAGGACCACCGCGGACGGCAGGCCGCTGAACCCGGTCCTGGTCACGCGGCACCTGAAATTCTCCATGCCGTACCGCGCGCTGTTTTCCCAGATGCTCCGCAAAGACACCTTGACGCGCCTCATTGACGCCCAGGCGCTGCTGCTGGTGCGCCTGCACCTTGTGGGCTTCTACTGGGGTGACGTTTCGCTGTCCAACACCCTGTTCCGCCGTGATGCCGGCGCCTTCGCCGCTTACCTGGTGGACGCCGAAACAGGCGAGCTCTACCCGGACCTCTCCATGGGTCAGCGTGAATACGACCTCGAAATCGCCCGCGTGAACATCGCCGGTGAACTGATGGATTTGCTGGACGGCGGACTCATCGAGGAAAAGGTGGATCCCGTAGCTACCAGTGAGCTGATCATGGACAGCTACCGCCGGCTCTGGACTGAACTGACGGAGAAGGAATCCTTCGAGCTCGGCGAAAGGTGGCGCGTGGCCGCCCGCATCCGGCGCCTCAACGAGCTGGGCTTTGATGTGGAGGAGTACGCCATCAAGACCACGGCGGACGGCTCCACCATCCAGCTCCAGCCCAAAGTGGTGGACGCCGGTCACCACCAGCGTCGTTTGCTGCGCCTTACGGGCCTGGACGCCCAAGAGAACCAAGCCCGCAGGCTCCTCAACGACATGGACCAGTTCCGCGCGGACAACAACCCGGACCTGGACGAGGAAATCAGCGCCCACATTTGGGTCAGCCAGATCTTCGAGCCCATTGTGCGTTCCATTCCGCGTCATTTGGCCGGAAAGCTGGAGCCCGCGGAAGTGGTTCATGAGGTGTTGGAGCACCGCTGGTACATGAGCCAGAAGCAGGACAGGTACGTGCCCCTGGCCGAAACCGTTCAGTCCTACCTGGACACGGTGCTGCAGCACCGCCGCGACGAGGCAGCCATCATGCTGAACCCGGACACGGAGCTTCTCAAGATCCTTGAAGTTGAGGTTGAGGAGTCCGGCCGGTACGACGACGAGGACGAGTACCCGGACGCAGACGACTAACGAGTTTTTGTACAGCTAATGCCCTTAAGAGGGCTTCTAAAGGGCGTTAGCTGTACAAAAACTCACGGTTCCAGTGTCTCGGCCAGCCCGGCCAGGACGGGTTCGCGGCCCAACTCGATGTGCGAATACGCCAGGGAGTAGGCCAGATCCGGCTTACCCTTCAGGATGGCGTTGCACAGTTCGGTGTGTTCGTCGCGCTGGAGCTCATTGCTGCGGTTGTGGGCCAGCCCGAAGATCCAGCGCATGCGCCCGAACAGGGGTTTCACGGATTCAATGAGCAGCCTGTTACCGGACAGGCGCACTATTTCGGCGTGGAGCTCGGCGCTGATCAAGGCGACGTCGTCGGTCCGTTCGTCGTCGATGGCTGCCTTGGAGGCCTCCATGAGTTCCACCAGCCGACCGCCGTCGCTGCCTTCGGCCACACGCGTGGCAGCCATGCGCGCGGCAAACGTCTCCAAGCAGAGCCGAACGTCGAAAAGCTCGTTGACATCCGTGAGGGTCAGTTGGCGCACCACGGCACCGCGGCGGGGGAAAGTTGCCACAAAGCCGTCCTGTTCCAGACGCTGGATAGCTTCGCGCACGGGAATGCGGGAGACGTTGTAAAGCTCCGAAAGTTCACGCTCGCGCAACCGCACACCCTGCGCGTACGTTCCCGCGACGATGCCTTCCAACACCAGTTGGTAGACGTTCTCCGCGCGGGCCTCTTCATCGCGGCCATTCCCATTCTCCGGCATCGCCTCAGCCACTGTCAAACTTCCCTTCATGCAGTCGCCAGTCCTTTGAGTGACGCTCCCCCTACGCTACTTTGGTATACAAGAATTTCACAGCACCCGCGTTTCGTTAACACGGGCGTCGGCGATCAACAGACCTGCCATCAGAGGAGCAACCATTGAATACCCTGATCCGCGCCGTCCGCCCCTGGGGGCAAGCGCTCAGTGACGTCACGCTCGTCGCTGGCGAAGCAGGCGGCAAGATCACCGCCGTCGAACCACACAACCCTGCGCGCGTGGTCCCGGATGGCGTCACTGTTGTCGAAGGACGTGGGCGCCTGCTGCTGCCATCGTTCTCGGATGTCCACGTTCACTTGGACTCCACCCGGATCGGCCTCCCGTTCCGGGAACACACCGGCGGTCCGGGTGTGTGGACCATGATGATGAACGACCGCCTGAACTGGCGCAACGCCGAGGTCCCGCTGCAGGATCGCGTGAATGACACCCTGGGACGGATGATCGCCAGGGGCACCACGCGGGTCCGCTCCTACGCCCAGGTTGATGTGGACTGCAAGCTGGAGCGCTTCGACGCCGTTGCTGCCGCCAAGGAGAAATTCGCCGGTCAGGCATCCGTTGACATCATCGCGTTCCCCCAGGCTGGTCTGTTGTTGGAGGAAGGGACGGTGGAACTCATGGAGGAGGCGTTGAAAGCAGGCGCCAACGTGATGGGCGGCATCGATCCCTGCACCTTGGACCGGGACCCCGTCAAGCACCTGGACATCGTGTTTGGACTGGCAGAGAAGTATCAGGTTCCCATCGACATCCACCTTCACGAACCGGGCGAGCTGGGCGTCTTCAGCACCGATCTGGTGCTGGAGCGGACCAAGGCGCTGGGCATGCAGGGCAAGGTCACCATGTCCCACGCGTACCAGCTGGGCAGCGTCAACGAGGCCATTACACGCAGGCTCATTGATGCCTTCGCTGAGCTCGATGTCTCCCTGGCGTCGGTTGCTCCTTCTGCTGCCGGCCAGTTGCCCATCCCGCTCCTTACCGAGGCCGGTGTTCGTCTGGGCTTGGGCGAAGATGGCCAGCGCGACTACTGGTCCCCCTACGGCAACACGGACATGCTGGACCGGACCTGGCAACTCGCTTTCACCCATGGCTTCCGCAAGGACCAGCTGATCGAGCACTGCCTGGCCATCGCCACCATCGGTGGGGCGAGCATTCTTGACCCCGGCGCAACCAGGCTGAAGGACACCTCCCATCGTCCCGGCGTCGAGGTCGGTGACCCGGCTGAGCTGCTCCTGGTGGACGGCGAAACCGTAGCCTCCACGGTGATGGACCGCGGCAAGGACCGCACTGTCATCCACGCCGGAAGGGTGGTGGCTGACCAGCTGGAACTCGTGTAGCGGCCGCGGAGCCCGCTCTTGTTCGAACTCCGCGCCGTACAGCGTGAGGACGTCGAACCAGGGCGGGTTCTCGCTTTAAGTGCTACTCGCCGCGTGCCGTGGGAGCGCCATCCAGGGGCGACCACCACGTCACCGGGGGCGTCACTTTGAAGCGGCGCCCGGTCACTTCGCTAGGCGTGATGCGGATGAACTGGTCCTTCTGCCCCGCCTCCCAAGGGAACAGCAGGAGACCGACCGTATCAAGCACGTCCTGCGTCAGTTTTACGGCAGAAGCGCGGCCCTTGACCACCACGCTCCACGCCACACCTGTTTCGGCATTGACGCCGTCGGCTTCGATGGCAACCGGAGCATCGCCCAGAGCTGCATGAAGTTTGGTGCCTTCACCGGTCCGGAACACCAGGGTCCCGTGATCAACTTTGTAATTCACGGGAAAGATGTCCGGGTGATCCTGCACCACAACGGCGAGCCTGCCCACCGAGACACTGCGGAGGAGCTCCCAACACTCGTTGGTCTCCAGGACTTCAGTAGCGGGCGTTTCCGGCTGATTTGTACCTGTTGCTGCTGAGTTGGTCATATGGCCGAGGATACGCCGCCGGGCTGCTGCCCGAACAGGCCCTTCCCCGGTTTCCGGGCAATCGGACGCGGTGCCCGCCTCTGCACAATCCTTCGAATAGCCGGGTTATCGAACCACCGTGGCTTTGGTAGTTGCTTGCTCAGGAGGCGCCGCCCGCTCCGCTGACTCCGTTGCCTCCAGGCTGACGAGGGGTCCACGGATAGCAAAGATTCCTGCACCTGCCAGCACTACGGCCTCCGCGGCGAGCGCCCAGAACGTCAATGCCCAGCCGCCGGTGATGGTGTGCAGTACCCCGGCACCCAGCGGGCCGAGGGACGCCAACGCGAAACCAAATCCCTGGCTCATGGCGGAGAGCCTGCCCGCCGATTGCGGCCCATCGGAGCGGATCACCACCAACGCCATGGCCAGCCCGAATCCAGCGCTTTGGACAATGCCGAGGACGCCTACTGCGAGGAACTGCAGCTCAAGTGGTGCCATCAGAACTCCAAGCAGCGCAGCTGCCACGGACAAGCCAAGGCCGGGCGCCATGATCCTGAGGATGCCGGGGCGGCCAGCGAGCACGGGAGCCAGCAAACTTGCAGGCAACCCAGCAAGACTGAACCACGCCAGCAGGGCGGCAGCATCGGCTTGTGCGAGCCCTCGGGATACCAAGTACACCGCCAACCAGGACGTGATCGCGAAGTAGAGCATGGCCTGGAGTCCGAAGAACGCTGTCACCGCCCACGCCGTGCGTTGCTTCCGGAGCGGAGTGACCACATCAGTGGCTCCGGTGACGGTGCCCGCAGTGGTGGGTGCCGCCGTCGGGCGTCCTCCGGATCGGTGGATCAGGAACGCGCCGATCAGCGCTGGCACCGCCCACACGGCGAGCGCTGATGCCAGGTTTCCACCGAAGGCCTGCTCCAATGGCTGGACCAGCCCGGCACCCAGCGCAGCGCCGAGGCCGAATCCCATGGTGCACAGGCCAGTCCACCAGCCGGTGCCGCGGTTGGCTTTGACGATCTGGGGCACCAGCACGCTGGCTGTCATGATCGCCATGCCGGCCAAGAAGGTTCCGGGCAGCAGCAGTGCGGGCACCGTCGCCCGAATGACCAATGCCGCGGCCAGAACCAGCAACGCCACCGCGACGGCACGACCTGTCCCGAGTCGTTGAGCCAGCCATGGCCCAATGGGGCCGGAAATACCAAAGGCCAATACCGGCAAAGTGCCCAGTACTGGAAGCAGGGACGGATCCAGGCTGAACACTCCCGGCACCTGATTCATCACCCCGGCAACGGTGGTAATGGCCGGTCGAAGATTGACGGACACCATGACAAGCGCGATCAACGCTAGACCCACCCTCAGCCTCGGATTCAGTAAAGATCCAGCCTGCCGCTTCTCGCGCACGTCATTCCCCTCATAGCAACTTTGGTATACCAAGTAAGACTATGAGGGGGATGACGTAAAGTAAATACGTCGTTCTGAAAGGAAGTGCAAGAGTCAGAATGCAACCACTCCGAGTCTGGAATACCAAGAAGCACACGTGCGGTCCGCCAGAGAGTTGGAGGTGATAGAGCGTCACACCCAAACACGCGAGACGTGAGAGAGCGTCACACCCAAACACGCGAGACGTGAGAGAGCGTCACAGGCCCACGGATCAGATAGCTTTCCCCGGATTCAGAATTCCCTGCGGGTCGAACAGCTCCTTGATCCGCCGCTGCAGCTCACGCAGCGGTTCGGGTTGCTCAAGCCCGAGCCAACGCAGCTTGTATTGGCCCACGCCGTGCTCGCCTGTAATGGTGCCGCCCATGTGGAGGCCTACGCGGATTGATTCGTCCAGGGCTGCGTTGAGTCGTTGGAGCGCGTCTGCGTCGGTGGCGGGGTCTACGCGGTCCATCCAGAACGTGGGGTGCAGGTTTCCGTCGCCGGCGTGTGCCACTACTTTGAGTCGAACCTGGAATCGGGCGGCCATAGCCTCGAGTTCAGCCACGAAGTCCACCAAGCGCGAGCGCGGGACGGCGATGTCTTCGCCCACCCTGAATTCGTCGTCCACTTCGACGCCGCGACTGTTTCTGCGTAGTTCCACCAGCATTTCGGCTTCTTCGCTGGCTTCAGTGGTGACTGTGGCGCCGCCGTCGGCGAGTACTTTCCGGACGACGTCGGCTTCTGCGGCCGCTCCGAAACCGTCGGTTTGGATGAGCAGCAGGGATTTGCCGCGCTTTTGGAGGTCGCTGCCGTTCAGTTCGTCCAGCTGCACCAAGGTGCCGTTGTCCAGGAGTTCCATGATGGCGGGCTGTACGCGGGCTTTGCCTACCGCAAGGACTCCGGCGGCGGCGCTACGGAATTCCTGGTAGAAGGCGGCGATCGTGTGGATTTCACGCGGCAGGTATTTGAGCCGAACGGTCACTCCCACCACAATCCCCAATGTTCCTTCGGAGCCCACCAGTAACGCGGTGAGGTCGTAGCCCGCCACGCCTTTGAAGGTTTGGTGGCCGGTGTGCATCAGGGAGCCATCGGCCATGACGACGTCCAGGGCGAGCACGGAGTCACGTGTCACGCCGTATTTTGCACAGCGCAGTCCTCCGGCGTTGGTGGCCACGTTGCCGCCGATGGTGGACATTTTGTAGCTGGCCGGGTCGGGCGCGTACATGAGCCCGTGCTCGGCGGCGGCGGTGTTGAGGTCGGCGTTGATGACGCCGGGTTCGACGACGGCGGTTTCGTCGTCGGGGTTGAGGTCCAGGATGCGGTTCATCCGTTCCAGGCCCAGGACGATGCAGCCTTGGGTGGCGTGCGCTCCCCCGGAGACGCCGGTTCCTGCACCCCGGGCGACGATGGGCACTTGGTGTGCCGCGCAGCTGCGAACGATGTGTTGCACGTCTTCGACGGACTCGGCCCACACCACAGCGAGCGGCAGGTGCCGCTCCAGCAGCGGTCCTTGATCCATGGAGTACACGGTGAGGGTTTCTTCATCCTCGGCCACCTGCCCGGCACGCAGTCCGGCCGCGAGCTCTTTCAGGAATACTTGTTGGCCTGCCGAGAGCCGTGAGTGTTCCCGGCGGCCCGCGGTCCAGGTGTTGATGCTTCCCTCTGATGTTCCGGCCATAGCCGTTTCGTCCGACACAGTGGTCCCTCCACGTACGCACCGCGGACACGCCAAACCGGCAGTCTTCGCAGTGTTTTAGTGCTCCCAGTCTAGCCAGCCCGGAACGCTAGCCAGCCCGGAACGGCAGGGCACGGCCACGGCCGCCGGCTACCCGGTGGCGAGCACCGTCCCCGGCAGCGCCCAGATTCCTGCGGAGACACCTTCGGCACGTAGGCAAACATCGTCGACGCCGGATGGTCCGGCGGGTGCGGAGCTCGCCGTTCCGGAGTGGTGCAGTGGCGGGGCGAGTAACGCTTCGAGCTGCTGGCTGGAGAGGACAGCGTTGTCGAGGACCACCTCGGCCGTGTCCCTCGCGACGAATACCAGCGCTGAAGATTCCAAACTTTCCCGGATGAAGACCAACGCGTCGCCCTCGGCGTGCAGCCAGCGCACCCCGCCTTCAGTCAGCGACGGCAGTTCCCTGCGCAGCCGCGCAAGGTTGGCGTAGAGGGACCGCATGTCCGTCCGCACGCGGCTACCATCAGCCCATGGCATGGGCGTCCTGGAGTCCTCGCCGTTGAACCCAACAAACCCGAACTCGTCGCCGGCAAACATGACCGGAACTCCTGGAAGGCAGAAGGTGAGGGCGGCACCCACAGCAGGACCGCCGTCGACCATCACCGTTGCCGCGCGTGCGGTGTCGTGCGTATTGAGCGCGTTCATATTGTTTTGCAGCACACCCCAGCTAAATCCCGCGGCGAGGTCCAGATGTGTTGCCAGGAAGTCCTCAGCATCGATCTTGTTGGGCCCGGATTGCGGTGAGCCGAAGAAGTTCACGTTCGGTGCATCTTTGGCGAGCCAGGACCACAACGGCCGGGTCAGGTGGGAGTACGTCATGGCTCCCTGCCAGTGCTCGCCCGTGAAATCCGGAGAGGCATCGGAGGTGGACTCCGCCAGCAGGGCCGCGTTCGGGTTGATTTCGCGCACCCGGTCCGCAATGAGCCGTGCCACGTCATGGTTGAGGTCCACCGCGCCCAGACGGCCGGTCATGTTGCCGACATCGATCCTCCAGCCATCCAGATTGAACGGCGGCTTGAGCCAGCGTGCCACCACGGAATCATCATCCGTCACGAAACGTCGGCGGAGTGCATCGGAGGACCAGTTGAACTTGGGCAGTGACGGCACGCCCCACCACGACTCGTAGCTGGAATGGTCGGGGCTGAAGTAGTAGTAGCCAGCTTCCTCCGAGCCGGGATCCGCGAGTGCCTTGACGAACCATTCGTGGGCGTCGCCGGAGTGGTTGGCGGTGAGATCCCCCATGACTTTGATGCCTCGCGCATGTGCAGCTTCCACCAAGTCCACCAGGGCCTGGTCTCCGCCCAGGAGCGGGTCCACGGAATCGAAGGTTGACGCATCGTAGCGGTGGTTGGATCGTGCGGGGAAGAACGGCGTCAGGTAGAGGATATCCACCCCCAAGTCCTGCAGGTGATCGAGCTTTCCCGTGATCCCGGGAAGGTCTCCCCCATAGAACTGGGTGGCTGCCTGCTCGCCTGTCCCCACCACCTGGGCGTCCCAGGAACATGCGATAGCCCAGTGCGGAGTCGGATGATTGTCCGCTTGGGCGGATCGCGCGAACCTGTCAGGAAACACCTGGTACATGGTGCCCTTGCGGAGCCACTCCGGAGCCGCGGCGAACGTTGTCAGCCTGAAGTCTGCCGAGTCGGAGACGTCCCGTCGGAACAGGCCTTGGGCGTTGAGGTTCCAGTAGCGCCGCCCAATGGTGCTTCGGCTCGCCACGGTGGCGGCAGCATCGTCGTCGTGCGTTTCAGTGACTTCCAGCAGGAAGCGGTACTTGGCCACCGGGTTTGCCACGAGCATCGCCGCTTCCCACCAGTCCCAGCCATCAGCCGAGCCGAGCCTGATCGCGGCGTCGTAGCGCGGCTCGCCGTCCTGGACGGACCGGACCCAAACCTTCGACGCCGGCCCCCACCCCTGCGGGACGCGCAGCCGGAGCCGGACTGTTTCGCCGAGGGACACGGCATGGGGAGCATAAAGTCCGGATCCGTCATGGTGCGGAAGGGCGATTGGCATGGTCAGCCTTTCACTGAGCCGGCGGTGAGGCCGCTGACGATGTACTTCTGCAGGAAGAGGAACAAGGCCATGACAGGGATGGCCGCGATGACGGCGCCGGCTGCGAAGACGCCCCAGTTTTCGGAGCGCTGCTGGGCCACATAGGAGTAGAGCCCGACGGCGAGTGTCTGGCTGTCAGGATCGGTCAGGACAACGCTGGCGATGACGAACTCGCTGGAGATGCCTATGAACGCCAAGAGACCCACAACAGCCAGGATGGGGGTGACCAGCCGCAGGATGATGCCGAAGAAGATCTGGACGTGGCTGGCACCGTCGATCTTCGCCGCTTCGTCCAAGGACTGCGGGACCGTGTTGAAGAACCCGTACATCAGGTACGTGTTCACGCCCAGCGCGCCGCCGAGGTACACCATGATCAGGCCCAGCTGGCTGCCCAGCCCCAGGGCGGGGATTACTTGCGAGATGCCACTCAGGAGCAGGAAAATCGCGACGACGGCCAACAGTTGCGGGAACATCTGCAGTAAGAGGAGGGTCAACAGTCCCATCCGTCGGCCTTTGAAACGCATGCGGGAGAACGCGTACGCGGCCATGGCGCCGAGGAAAACGGTGGCGGCGGACGTTACCGTACCAACCACCAAGGTGTTCACGAACCAACGGCCGAAAGGTCTGGTGGGATCGCTGAAGAGTGCCACGAAGTTGCCGGTATCGAACCTGGAGAAGAGTCCGTTGGAACCCACCAGGGTGCCGTTGGAATCCAAGGCAGCGGATAGAACATACAGGAGCGGGAACACGGCGAAGATCGTGGTGACGATGCCCACCACATGCCGCCAGCCTTTGTCCTTAAACCAGACCCCGAACGGACGGCGTGCAGGCGCCAGCGGCGATGGGCCGCCGTCGAGCGCTGTTTCCTTGGTGGCGGCCAGTGTGCGTACGCTCATCAGTTCACGTCCTCGAGTGCTTTGGTCTGTTTGAAGCTGATGGCCGAGATAGTGGCCACGATGATGAAAATGATGATGGCCAGCGCG
The DNA here is from genome assembly GCF_011605365.1 of Paenarthrobacter sp. MSM-2-10-13. Lineage (NCBI taxonomy): Bacteria > Bacillati > Actinomycetota > Actinomycetes > Micrococcales > Micrococcaceae > Paenarthrobacter > Paenarthrobacter sp. MSM-2-10-13. Next base: position 501,566 of record NZ_JAAOXO010000003.1, read on the forward strand.
CTGGCCAGTCCGTAGTCGCGCCCTGTGCCTTGGCCGAACGCCACCTTGTACACCAGCGTGATCAGGATGTCGGTGGATCCGATATCGCGGTCAGTGTCCGCGAAGCGCGGCCCACCACCGGTGAGCATGTAGATGACGTTGAAGTTGTTGAAGTTGAAGGCAAAGGAGGAGATCAGCAGCGGCGCCACGGACACCAGGAGCAGCGGCAACTTGATGGACCGGAACACCCGCCAGGCCGAGGCACCATCCATGCGGGCGGCCTCGTCGATTTCAGACGGCAGCGATTGCAAGGCGCCCGTGCAGACCAGGAACATGTACGGGAAGCCAAGCCACACATTGACCACCAGCACGCTGATCTTGGCCAGGACAGGGTCCGTAAGCCACCCGATGTTCGCGCCGCCCAAGAGTGTTTGGTTGAGCCAGCCGAACTCGGGGTTGAGGATGCCGGACCACACCAGGCCGGACAGGAAAGCGGGGAACGCATAGGGCAGGATCATCAGGATCCTGTACGCCTTCTTGCCGCGAAGGTCCTCACGGTTGAAGGTGATGGCCAGGAAGAGGCCCATCACAAAGGTCAGGGCAACGGATGCGATGGAGAAGGTGAACGTCCAAAGGATCACACCCAGGAGTGGCCCGCGGAGGCTGGGATCCGTGAAGGCCCGCACGAAGTTGTCCATGCCAACATCGATCTTCCAGCCGGTGGCCAGGGTCTCCCCGTTGGCGTCGGCGAATGCGCCCTTGCCGTTGTCGCGGTATTGGGTGCCGGTATCGGTGTCCGTGAAGGTATCCGTGGCGGCGTCATAGTTCAGTGCCGGCTTGAACTGGTAGGCCGTGCTGCCGTCCGCAGTGCGGAGCGTCCCATCGGCGGGATCGTCCGAAACCGGGACTGTGATCTTCAGGATTTCCTGCTGATTGGCCACGATCTCCTGGAACTTCAGCGTCTGGTAACCCGCCAGGGAGGTGGCCTTGCCTGTCGAGTCTTTGCCGGCTTCCGGGACCTCGGTGAGCGGATCCTCACTGCTGCCGAGTTGTGCCTTGCCAGAGGGATCCGTGAACAGCAGGTAGAAATCACTGCCCTTGGTGAGCACGGACGCCTTGTAAGCAGGCGAGTCCGGGACGCGCTTCTGGGCTGTCATCTGGATGGCCGAAATGGCATCTTCCTTGGTGCTGTTGTGCCCATCGCCGTAGTTGGTGAAGGCGATGTAACCGCTGAACACCACCACCAGGACCTGGAACACCAGCAGGAACAGTACCCCTGGAGCCAGGTACTTGGCCGGTAGCCCACCCTTACGGAGGTAGATCCAGTTGATGGCCAGAACCACCAGTGAGGATACCGCCAACGCGGGCCACGACTGGCTGAGGAACAGCATCATCAGGACGTACACCGCAAAAGCGTCCACAAGTCCCAGCAGGACAACCTTGAGGATGGTGCCCTTGAGGGAATCCGGGTGGCGTACGGGCTTGGCTGTGGGGCGGGCGCCGCTGCCGTTGCGGGCGCCGCTGCCGACGGACTGTTCCGGGCTCGGTTGGCCTTGGGTTGCTGGCAGTTCGCGGAGATCTGGTTTTGGCATTGTGGATCCTTGAGTGAAGCGGTTGGCGACAGGCAGGGCCGGGCGGTGGATTGCCGCCCGGCCCGGGGCAGACCGGTGGAGTTATCCGGTTGTGGTGCTAGCCGCCGATCTTGGACTTGATGCTGTCGGCCATCTTGGTCCAAGCCTCAGCCGGATCTCCCTGGCCCTTGATGATGGCCAACTCGGTGGCGCCCCAGTCAGCCCACACCACACTCATTTCAGGGATGGCCGGCATGGGGACGCCCGTGGCACCGATCTTTCCGAACGCCTCCACAACGGGATCGCTGGCGGCCTTCTCGAAGGAGGCTTTCAATGCCGGCGGGCGTCCGCCTGCCGCATACATGGAATCCTGTGCCGACTCGGAGGTGAGGTAGTTGGTGACGAACTCATTGGTGGCCAAGGCGTTGACGCTCTTGGCGCTGATGAAGAAGCCGTTGACACCGATGAACGGCTGGGCGGGCTCGCCGCCGGCAGTGGGCAGTTCATCCACGGCCAACTTGATGCCCTTCTTCTGGACGTCCGGAACGTTCCACGGGCCTGTCAGGAAATACGGGGATTCTCCGGCCAGGAACTTCTCCTTGGCAATGTCATTGGTGATGTTGGAGTTGATAATCTTCTCGCCGGCATCACCCCAGGAGGCCAGCTTCTTGGCGAATTCGACGCCGGCAGCGTCACCGATGAGGAGCTGCTTTGCGTCATATCCGCCGTCGGCACTCTTGCCGAAGACCTGTGAGCCCATGGAGGACTGCAGCGGATACAGGTGATAGGGATCGCCCTGTTTCGGATCCATGCCCACCAGGAACGGGAATGCGGCTTTGCCGTCCGCAACGGCTTTCTTGCCGTTGGCCACTACTTCGTCCAGCGTGGCGGCTTTGCTGTCCACGATGCTGGTGTTGCGAAGCAAGGCGATGTTCTCGATGGCGTACGGGACACCATAGACGGCGCCGTTGTAGGTCATGGCCTTGATGGAGGAGTCCTGGAACTGTGCCGCTTTGTCGCCCAGCTCAACGGGGGCAATCACACCGTTCTGGACAAACTTTCCAATCCAGTCATGGGGTCCAACAATCAAGTCCGGCCCTTGGCCGGTGGGTACCTGGGTGATGAAGTCGTCGCGCACGGCGGCGAAATCCTTGACCACAAGCTTCACTTCGATGCCGGTATCGGACTTGAACTTCTCCGTGATGTCCTTCAGCGCCGGAGAGCGCTCGGCGTCAACCCACATGGTGATGACACCGGCTCCGGCAGCCTTGAGGTCCGGCTTTGCAGCATCCGAGCTGGGCGTAGTGGAGGCGCTTCCACCGCAGGCGGTCAGTGCCAGGGCAGCGGCCACGGAGATCGCCCCGGCGGCGAAAACACGCCGGGTTGTTTGAGTCTCGAGGGTAGTGTGCACCTTCATTGGTGTCCCTTTCGTTCTTCTTTGCTTCGACGGCAAGGGCTCTAAACCCATCGCATCGCCGGTGACTTTGCTCACAGACTGCAAGCGCTTCCACACACTACAGGTACATACGCGGAATTGAAAAGACCCCACCTTGTAAATCACTCAAAGACAGCACCCTTAGGGCTGGAAGCGTTTACAATTTTGAAAATTCTCTTCTACGATGTGTTCATATCCGTTGACTCATTGCTCTCGGTTGCGACCCACGAGCCCACTGCAGCTTTCACGCACGTGACCCCCGTCCACCACGCTTCGAAGGCGCACGGATGGTGGCGGTCCGCTGTGATCTACCAGATTTATCCGCGGTCCTTCCGCGACCTCAATGGCGACGGCGTAGGAGACTTGGCGGGTATCACCGCCGAACTGCCGCAGTTGGCGACGTTGGGCGTCGACGCCGTGTGGTTGTCGCCCTTCTACCGCTCACCTCAGCGGGACGCCGGATACGACGTCAGCGACTACTGCGACGTCGATCCCCTCTTCGGCACCCTGACCGACTTCGATGCCCTCATCGCAGAGGCCAACAGGCTCAACTTGCGCGTCATCGCGGACCTCGTCCCCAATCACTGTTCCGAGCAGCACGTCGCCTTCCAGGCCGCGCTTGCCGCCGGCGCCAACAGTCCGGAGCGGGATATGTTCATCTTCCGCGATGGCCTGGGCCCCGACGGCAATGAGCCTCCCAACAACTGGCAATCGCACTTCGGTGGCCCGGCATGGACGCGCGTCATGGAGCCGAGCGGCAACCCCGGCCAATGGTTCCTCCACCTCTTCGATTCCTCGCAGCCGGACTTCAACTGGGACAACCCGGCCGTCCATGCCGAGTTTGAACGCGTCCTCCGCTTCTGGCTGGACCGCGGCATCTCCGGCTTCCGGGTGGACGTCGCCCACGCGCTGGTCAAGGCAGCCGGACTCCCTGACTGGGGTGGACGCGCAGACGGCAACAGCTCCGAAGGCTTCCCGGGACACGACGCACCCATGTTCGGCCAGCCCGCCCTCCACGATATCTACCGCCGCTGGCGCTCCATCCTGGAAGAATACGGACCGGACCGCATCCTCTGCGCGGAAGCCAACGTGGACCCGCTGCCCCGGCTGGCCCAGTGGGTTCGAGCCGATGAAATGCACCAGGCCTTCAACTTCCCCTACCTGCACGCAGGACTGGACGTGAATCGCCTGCGCCACATCATCACCGACTCCCTGATCTCCCTGGACGCCGTGGGGGCCCCGAGCACCTGGGTGCTGTCCAACCACGATGTTGTCCGGCACGTTTCCCGCTTCGGCTACGACGGACCAGGACCCCGCGACGGTGACGGCATCGGCCCCGACGACGTGCAACCCAACGAAGAACTCGGACGACGACGGGCTGCCGCGGCCACCATGTTCATGTTGGGCCTCCCCGGTGGCGCCTACCTCTACCAAGGCGAAGAGCTCGGCCTCCCGGATTCCTCCAGCATTCCCGGCAGCATGCGCCAGGATCCAACGTTCGCCCGTACCGGCGGAGCCCGCATCGGCCGTGACGGCTGCCGCGTTCCGCTCCCCTGGCGTTCGTCCGAACCCCACTCCGGGTTCGGCAGCGGCCTGGACCCCTGGCTGCCCCAGCCCGAGTCCTGGCCCGCCCTGGCCAGGGACAAGCAAGAGGCGGATCCGGCGTCGCACCTTAACCTGTACCGGCGGATGCTCGAGCTCCGCACCACGCACCGCCTCGGCGAGGGATCCCTGGCCTGGGTGGAGGACTACTGCAGCGAGACCTCGCTGGCCTACCTCAACGGCAACACCCTGGTGATGATGAACGTCGGAGCCGATGCAATGCCGCTCCCCGCAGGCGAAACCATCCTGCGGAGTTCCGCGGTGGAAGCCGGCGCTGATCTACTGGCTGCTGATCTACTAGGCTCGGGGGAGACAATCTGGCTAAAGGCCAGCTAACTTTTCCACCGAGGAGCAGCATGACCGGCATCAAGGACGTAGCCGAGCGAGCAGGGCTGTCCGTTGCCACGGTCTCACGGGCGCTGAGCGGAAAGGGCAACGTATCCCCCAGCAGCCGGGAACGTGCCCGCTCCGCCGCTGCCGAGTTGGGATTCGTGCTGTCCTATCATGCGTCAAGCCTGGCTTCCGGGCGCACGCACAACGTCGGTCTGGTGGTGCCCTCAGTCCACCGCTGGTTCTTCTCAGCGGTGATCGAGGGCGCCTCCGCGGCGTTGCTTGAGGCCGGCTACGACCTCACCCTCTACAACATCGGTGAAAACCCCGCGCACCGGCAGAGCGTGTTCAACGACTTCCTGCTACGCAAGCGGGTGGACGCAGTCATTGCAGTGTCCTTGGAGCTCAGCGAAGACGAGATTCAGCAGCTTCACGCGGTGCACCGGCCCATCGTGGGCATCGGCGGACCGTTGCCGGGAGCTTCGACTATCAGGATTGACGACTCTGGACTCGCACTGAAGGCCACCAACCACCTGTTGGGCCTGGGCCATACCAAGATCGCGCACATCACGGGTCATGAGGCCTATGACCAGGACTTCCACCTGCCTGGAACCCGCCGCAGCGGTTTCGAGAAAGCAATGAACGACGCCGGCTGCCCGGTCAGGCCCGAATGGATCGTATCCGCGGACTTCACCATAGAAGGCGCTTACTCGGCGGCCCGGCAACTCCTGGCCAGCGCACCGGAGCGCCCCACAGCCGTCTTTGCGGCGTCGGATGAAATGGCCATTGGCACCATCCTCGCCGCAAGGGACTTCGGCCTGCGCATCCCCGACGACCTGTCCGTCATGGGCATTGACGGGCACGATCTTGGCAACGTCCTTGGCCTGACCACCATCGACCAGGATGCCAAGGGCCAGGGAGCATTGGCCGTCCGGACTCTGCTGGGCGCCATCAACAACGGGCTGGTGCTGGAACCTGCCGATACCGAACACCCCACCAAGCTGGTGGTTCGCACCAGCACCGCGGTGCCGAGGGCCGGCACCGCCTAAGGTGCCTCTACGGCAGCCGCCGTTCCATCACGAGCTCCAGTTTCGATGTGTCCTGCGGATAGGGCCGGCTGGCACCCGTGGTCTGGAATCCGTGGCGCCGGTAGAACGCAAGCGCCCTTGAGTTGTCCTCGTGCACCCCAAGCTCCATGCTTTCGGCCGCTAATTCTCCGGCCGCGGCTTTGCACGCCTCTCGGAGGAGTTCGTCGGCCAATCCCAGGCCACGGTGCGCAGGTGCCACATACACGCTAATGAGCATGGCCTGCAGCGGTTTCTCCGGGATCCGGGGGTGCTTGACCACCACACGCATCAGGCCGCAGAGTTTACTGCCGTCTTCGCCTGTGTCGGCAACCAGGGTGATACTGGCATCGCCGGACATCGCGGCAGCACGCTCCTGCCACTGGGTGTCTGTTTGCCGGCGGGCCGCGTCCAGGCTCTCCACGTAGGCCATGGGCGTATCCGTGAGCATCTCCAGGCGGACAGCCTTCAACAACGGCCAGTCATTCGCGTGGAGCCTGCGGATCCTAGGCAACTGCTCCGCCCATGAACCTCACGTAGCGCTCCAAGACACGGGGCCACCGCTCGGCGTAGGACGCGCGTGAGGCCGCAGGGTCTTCGGCGCCCTCCCAGCCGTCATGGATCAACCGGACTTCAGTGCCCTCCTCCACGGCCCGGAAAACCACGCGGATCTCCGTGGACCACAGGGGCGTACTGGCCGGATACCAGCTCGCGTGGAAGGACAGTGGAGGCTGCCAATCGTCGATAGTCCCCCATACTGATGTGCGGCCATCCTCGGCCGTCTCCAGTATCAAGTTCTCTTCGAACTCAACATGAGATCCTTCGCCGTACACACTCTCCTGCTCCAGCGGCCACCACAGATGTGGATGATCGGTGAAACCCTGGAAGGCATGCGAGACGTTGGTAGGAACCACAACAGTAATGATCAGGGGGTCAAGGCCATCGCCGGCCTGTTGGGACGGTTCGGGCTCCGACTCTGGGTGGCTGAAAAGATTTTCCATGACCACCAACTCTACCGGGGGCGGAAGGTACACAGGTGGGTTAAAGTCGAAGAGCCCCAGCCGGTGGCTGGGGCTCTTCTTAATTTGTGTCCGGCGGTGTCCTACTCTCCCACACCCTCCCGGGTGCAGTACCATCGGCGCTGTGGGTCTTAGCTTCCGGGTTCGGAATGGGACCGGGCGTTTCCCCCACGCTATGACCGCCGTAACTCTGTTA
>NZ_JAAOXO010000004.1:0-291044 GCF_011605365.1 Paenarthrobacter sp. MSM-2-10-13
CAACCGCCGAGCCGGCGGCATACCACCAGCCAAAGCCCACACCAACTACCAAACCCGCGCCCAGCAACCCCTGGCCGCCTAACCAAAAACAACAACGAGACCTGTCTCAAAAACTTGACGACCGCATTGGTTCAGGCACGCGTGATGTGAGCGAGCGTCGGATGACGAAAATGCTCCCCCACCCATAACAGCGGGAGAGGGAGCATTTCGTCAGTATCGAAAGAAGCAGGCGTTACTTGCGGAAGACCTGCACCACCGAGGGGCGAGGGGCGCGCACTGCACCGGCGGGAGGTGTGGCTCCGGCCGGAACGTAGTCCGGGAAGAAGGAGTTCTGGGCTGCGAATGAGCCGTCCTCGCCAGGGTGCTGAACGGCGACGAAGACGGTGCGTTCTTCATCGTGAATGATGGGTCCGCATGTTTCGGCGTCGCGTGGGACAGCGAGGAACTGCTCAACCTTGCCGCGCTCAGGTCCTTCGAGGGTGACCTTGAAGAGCCCGTCCGCGTAGCCGATGGTGCCGGGGGCGCCGTCGGTGGAGATCCAGAGGTTGCCCACGGAATCGAAGGCCACATTGTCCGGGCATGAAATGGGCGAGACCTTGTTGGCCGGGAATCCGGAGAAGTACGTGGAGGTGTTCTTGGCGGGATCGCCAGCTACCAGCAGGAGGCTCCAGTTGAACTTGGTGCCTGTTTGCTCGCGACCTTCGGTGATCTCCACGACATGGCCGTCACGGTTCAGGGTGCGCGGGTTGACCTCGGTGGCGCCTTCCTTGCCCGGCTTGCCACGGTCCGTGTTGTTGGTGCAGGCGACGTAGACCTTGCCCGTACGCGGGTGGGGCTCCACGTCCTCACAACGGTCCATCTTGGTGGGGCCAACCTTGTCGGCAGCGAGGCGGGTGTAGACGAGAACTTCGGGGACGGTCATGCCCGGCACAGCGGAGGTGCCGTTGACCACCAGCGGAAGCCATTCACCAGTGCCATCGAACGCACCGTCGGCAGGGAGTTTGCCCGTGCCGTCAATGTCGGCAGGAGAGTCACCCGTGAAACGAGCCACGTAGAGGTCGCCCTCAGAAAGCAAGCTCATGTTGTTCTTGCGGGCTTCCTTGGAGTCACCAGCCTGGTACTTCCCCTTGGAGACGAACTTGTAAAGGTAATCAAAACGCTCGTCGTCGCCCATGTACGCCACTACGTGACCGGAAGGAGCGACGATGACGTTGGCGCCCTCGTGCTTGAAGCGGCCCATGGCGGAGTGCTTCTTAGGGGTAGAGGTGGGATCGAACGGATCCACTTCCACGATCCAGCCGAAGCGATTGGTCTCGTTGACGTAGCCGGAGTTACGGGTGTCGAAACGAGGCTCGTCGAGCTCCCACTGGCGTGTGGTTGCCTTCGCGGAAATCCCATAGCGCTTGTCGCCGTCGCTGGTGCCCGGAGCTGCGAAGTATCCGTTGAAGTTCTCCTCACCGGAGAGGATGGTTCCCCACGGGGTGGTCCCACCGGCGCAGTTGCCCAGCGTGCCCTTAATCCAGCGGCCGGCGGGGTCGTCAATGGTCTTGACTAGGTTGGTGCCAGCCGCGGGTCCGGTCAGCTCGTAGACAGTGTCTGTGAGGAAGCGCCGGTTCAACGGTGCGCCCTGGACGTAGCTCCACGGCTTGTTTTTGTTCTTGCGCTCGAGCTCCACCACGGCCAGTCCGTGCCCTGCGCGACCGATTGCCCGTGCTTCGGCGGGGTCGAAGCCTACGGGCAGCATGATGTTCTCGTTGGTGTACTCGTGGTTGCTGAACAGCACGGCCCGGCGGTCTTTGGATCCGGGGATCGGCAGGATGTCCGTGTAGTCGTTGTTGTAGCCGAACTGGCGGGCCTGTGCTGCCGCAGTCTGCGCGTTGAGGTCGAAGGCCGGCGAGTCAGCGAAGAGGGGATCGCCCCAGCGGATGATCGGTTTCCAGTCAAAGCCCTCGGGGACGGTGAAGGCATCCACTGCTGCATCTACGGGCTTGATGGCGGTGAACTTCAGCTTGGACTTGTCGAAGCCCTTCTTTGCGGCATCGGAGAGCCCTTGACCGGAGTCGGCCACAGCGGTGTCACCACCGGTTACGGCACCACCGAGGACGATTGCAAGCGCTCCGGCGGCCCCGAGCCCCAGCGCTGCGCGGCGGGACATAGCGGTTGAGGCGATGTCGCGGAAGTAACCATTGGCGCTGGTGTTGCAAACCTCGCCTGAGCAGGCGTTGTCGCATTTCAAGGCACACGTGACGGGGCTCCGCTTGCCTTTTGTGTGGCCGAGCATGGGGAGCAGCGGAAACGTGCGTCCGGTGGTTTCAGACATGGGGGTATAGACCTTCCAGAGGATGTACGAGGTTCCCGCTGAGCCTTTCAGCGGAATCCAAAGCTGAGAGGTCCCTCTGGTTAAGACCCGGTGAACAAACCGTGCTGGTTTCGCGCCAACGTTGAGTGCACGCGGCGGAGCCGGTCCAGCCACCAGTCCCTGCGCTCCCCCGGTGCCGCGTACTGCTCAAGCAGCCCAGCATCGGCCAGGGTCTCACGTAACTGGATTGCGCCGTCGTCGGCCACCAGCGGGTCCAGCGTGATGTCCGAAGCGAACAGCGAAACGGTGCCAAGGCCGCAGGCATAGGGAAGGGACGGGAGCGCGGCTGCGAGCGCCAGGCCGGCACGTATTCCCACCGAGGTGTCAAGTGCCGAGCTTACGACGGCGGGCAGCCCGGCTTGCTCCACAATGTCCAGTGCACTCGCAACTCCCCCGAGTGGGGCGACCTTAACTACGATCAGGTCAGCCGCACCGGCCCTGGCAACACGAAGGGGGTCTTCTTCCTTCCGGACACTCTCGTCCGCGGCGATGAGTACCGGTGTACCTGCAGCAGTCAGCCGACGCCGGACCTCCGCCAGGCCGCCAATGGTGGGGACGGGTTGTTCAGCATATTCGAGGCCTACTGCGGATAGTTTGCCAAGGGCTTCCACGGCTTGCTCTACGTCCCATCCCCCATTGGCATCCACCCGGATGGCAGCTTCAGGAAGGGCCTCGCGTACTGCATTCACTCTGGCGACGTCATCCGCCAGTGCCTGTCCCCGCTCCGCAACTTTGATCTTGACGGCGTCAACCCTGCCGAAGCGCGCAAGCACCTCAGGCACACGTTCGGCCGCGACGGCGGGAACTGTAGCATTGACCGGGATCCTGTCCCGCAAAGGCGGGGGGAAACCAAGCCAGCCCGCTTCCAAAGCTGCGGCCAGCCAGCGGGAGGATTCGTCGTCGTCGTATTCGGGGAAGGGGCAGAACTCACCCCATCCAAGAGGTCCTCGCAGGAGGAGGGTCTCGCGCTCCATGATGCCGCGGAATTTCACGCGCATGGGTAGCGAGACTACGTGGGCGGAATCGAGGAGTTCTTCGAGCGAGGGAAATGCAGGCATATTGCCACTGTACCGGCGGCTTCCCACCCAAGAGGCAGGCCAATTCGGCTATGTGGAAAAGCTACTGGTCCCAGTATTTCTGCGCGTCCGCCAAGGCTTCAGCCAACTGCTCACCGGACAGGACGAGCGAGCTTTCCGGTATCCCCAGCGCTTCCCATCGCAGTACGAGTGTGATGTCCTCCATTGGCAACGGCCATAACCAGTACCTGCCGGTGAATTGAACGAACTCGGAGTTGTTGCTTCCACCGCCGCCTCCCAAGGTTGTCAGCACAGGGCCAGTGACGGCTGCATCTTCGAAGGCCGCCGGTCCGTTGATGGCCGAAACAGCCTTGCGTCCGTCCGCAACAGCTACACCCAGTTCCAGTCCCGTCCGGGTGTCCAGGCTTGACCGCGGGTGGTTGTAGCTCTCCTCCACCATCTCCCGCCACTCCTGGTCCGATTCGGTGCCCCGCCGCACCGACCAGACCAGGTCAAACAGGCAACCTGTGGAGTACACCTCCACAAGTTTCAGGACCACCACGGTGCGGCTGTCCTTGTGAACAAACCCGCCGACGCGCGCAATACCGGGCAGCTCGTCCGACGGCGGGCCGAGCCACCCCGGCTGGGCAGGCTGCGGTTCCCGCGGCCGGGCGGGCTGCTCGGGGAGGTCATCGAAGAAGCTCATGATCCATCCTTACACCGCTGCAACGGGACCGGGAGAGGTGCGTGGCAACCGAGAGGCAGCAATCGCGATATTCTCGGAATACGACTCAAAGTGGGGGAGATATGACTCAATCAACGCCCGGTTCCGCGACGCCTCCCGGCTGGTACCCGGACCCTTCAGACCCGCGGCTCGTCCGGTGGTGGGACGGACGCGCGTGGACAGCCAACCAGGCGCCGGCTCAGTTCCAGGCGCCAGGACAGTTCCAGGTTCCCGTCCAGCAGCCACGTCCGCAGCTCAGCCCGGAGACTCCGGTGTACAACCCGTTTATCTGGGCGATCACCTTGTTGCCGCTGCTGTCCATCCTGCTTCTACTCACGTGGCAGCCGGAGTTCAGGATGATCACCACCCGGCAGGGGGTCACCACCATGGATCCTTTCTCCATGTACACCCCTGGCTATTTCCTGCTGATGGGCGCTAGTTTCCTGTCCTACGGGCTTTCGGTGTTTTTCGCTTTCCTGGACCGTCAGCGCCTCCTCAAGTCCGGCGTCGTCCGTCCATTTCACTGGGCGTGGGCGTTCCTTAGCGCGCTGGTGTACGTGATCGGCCGCTCTGTGATCGTTAGGAAAGTGGCGCCTAATCGTGGGCTGTGGCCTGTCTGGGCAACAATCGCCGTGTTTGTTATCAGCATGGTGATCACCGGCATCTGGATGTCCAATTTCATGCAGTCCGTGTATTCCCAGCTGGGGTATTCGGTCCAGACGTGACAGTTCCCGGGTGGTATGCAGATGCTCGGGACCCCCACAGCCTCCGATGGTGGAACGGTACTGAGTGGGTAGACCACGTGGTACCTGCAGGGGTCCCACGTCCAGCGATTCAGCGCCCGATGCTTCGCCAAGGCCAGAGCGTTGTGAATCCGTACATCTGGCTTATTGCCGTCCTGCCTTTCCTTCCGGGCCTACTCATGTTGACGTGGCATATCGAGATCCGTACCTACACCCGGAACGGCGCCCTCACCCTGGACCCCGCCACGATCATCAGCACTGGCTACTTCCTGATCTGGGGCGGATTGGTCTTAACCTATTGCTCCACAGTGGTGCTGGCCCTGCTTGATACCCGACGCTTGCTGAAAACGGGCGTCACGCGACCATTCCACTGGGCATGGTCCTTTCTGGGAGGGATTCCCTATGTCATTGGACGGTCGGTGGTAATCCACAAGGTGGCTCCACGGCGGGGCTTGTGGCCACTGGTGGTCATCCTCGCGGCGTGGGGACTTTATTTCGTGGCGGGAACTATCAAGGCCTTGGACTTCATGGAGGCCGCGTTGCGTGAATTGGGTTACCCAGCCTGACCCCACCGGATCCTCACACGCGTTAGGTAGACTGCTGACAATAAAGGACGGAAGGACTTCCATGAACCGCAAGGCCACTGCACTGGACGTCGCCAAGAGGGCGGGTGTGTCCAGGAGCGCGGTCTCGCTGGTTCTAAATGGGCGTGGCGACGGGAACGTGGCCAAGGAGAGCCAGGACCGGATCCGGCAGGCCGCCCTTGAATTGAACTACTCCCCCAACGCTATTGCCCTGAGCCTGCGGAACCAGCGCTCCCGTGTGATCGGCATCCTGTCCGACGAAGTAGTGGTCAGCCCCTTTGACGGCAACATCATCGGTGGCGCCGACGACGTCGCCCGCAGCCGCGGCTTTGTGACCGTAGTGATGGACACCGAAAGTGATACCGCCAGGGATGCGAGCGCCATTGAAACGCTCCTGGATCGGCAGGTTGATGGGCTCATGTACGTGACAGTTGGCTTGAAACCCATTGAGATTCCGCACGGCATGCTCCGCGTCCCCTCGGTCCTTGCCAACTGCTATGACAACCACCCTCAACAGCAGCTGCATCACGTCATTCCTGACGAGGTATCCGGTGGCAGGATGGCCACGGAGCACTTGTTGGAACTTGGCCACCGGGACATTGCGCTGTTTGCCGGGTTGGAGGACTCGCCCGCGGCCCCGTTGCGTGTTCAGGGCTACCGGGATGCACACGCAGCGGCCGATATCCCGGTCCATGCAGACCGGATCTTCATGGCCGGCTGGGATATCGACGCCGGTTTCCGCGGCGCCATGAAACTGCTCGACGGCGTGTCCCCGGCTGATCGGCCCACGGCCATCATGTGCGCGAACGATCGCCTGGCGGTGGGTGTGACCCTTGCTGCCGCGCGTTTGGGACTCAGTGTTCCCGGGGACCTGTCCATCATGGGCTACGACGACGAAACCCGGATCGCCGACACCATGGTGCCTTCACTCACCACCATGGCGTTGCCCCTGCGGGAGATCGGCCGTGCCGCCATGACCACGCTGCTGGACGCGATCGAGGGCACGGGCGAAAGCGCGGGCGTAGGCGCGGGCACCCCCACAGCAGGAAAGGGAACCACGGTCGAAACGATGGTTCCCTGCCGCTTAGTGGTGCGCGAGTCCACAGGCCCCGCCCCCACCCGCTAACACCGCCCGTTGCGAGGCCCGCTCTGCACCCCTCGACACACCCAAAGCCTGCAAAGCAGGCCTCACAACACGCAGCCCCCTCGTTGCGAGGCCCGCTCTACACCCTTCGACTCACCCAAAGCCTGCAAAGCAGGCCTCACAACGGACGTACGACGGCGGCCTGCCGCCTACTCGGGCAGCGTCAACTCCCAGACGTCGGCAGTCGCGCCATCGGGCAAGGTGAGCTGCCATTCCTCCCCCGGAGCCGGGTAAGCCCGGACGGTGGTGGCCACGGAACCGGTGCGGTAAACCTCCACGAGGGACGCATCGATAAAGATGCGCAACTGCTCGTCCGGAGTCGGGGAGCCTGCGTAAACCACTTGAGCGGCGGCCCCGGACCCAAGCACCAGCTCCACGGAACCGGCACCTGCAGCACCCCGGACCAGCACTTCGGCGAATTCGGGAACCGCAACGGCACCGGCAGCACCTGTAACCACAGCAGTACCCCGATACGCCTCAACCTCGGGCGCAGGAGAAACAGCGAGCGCCCCGCCAACCACGGACAAAACCCGGGGGTGCGTCAACACACCCGACCACCCGGCGTCGTCGACTTCTTTTTGCGTGCGGCCCCGGCGACCATCACGTCCTGGCCCCTCGTTGGCCCACCCCCACAGCAGTGCCGCGGGTGAGGACCCATGGGCGAGCTGCATAATCTGAGGAGCGTAGAAGTCGCGGCCGAAATCGGACTTCCCCCCGGAGGAAGGCGCAAACACCGGCAGCCCGGACACAGGGTCCAAGGACAGGGACCCGATCAGGTGCCCTACCCCGTTGGCGTGCTCGTGGTCGTCGCCGGAGAGCCACAGGGAGAACATCATGACCCAGCTGGACCCACCGGAAGAAGAAGGCACTTCCACCAGCTGCGGGCATTCCCAGATCTCGGCGGGCGTATGGGCAGCGGCCACGGGGTGGTCGCTGGTGAGCCAGATGCCCTGGTACTCCCACGCGTCCATGTCAGACACCGTGTACAAAAGCAAAGCGGCGCGGCCGTCGGATAGACCTGCCCCTTGCATGGCGTAACGCGCACCGCCAAACCAAAAAATAAAAGGGTCCCGCACTGCGGTGACCAGCGGATCCGAGGGCATTGACGCCGCAACGTGCCCGTCCTGTTCCCAGGAAACAAGGTCGGCAGAGCCGCGGGCAATGACCACCTGGGAATGACCCCCGTGGTCCTTGATACCGGAATAACAAGCGGTTGGCACGCCGTCGTCGTCGGTCACCACACCGGTCCAGCATCCAGCGGAGTCAGGGCCGCCCGCCTGCGGCGAAAGCGCTACGGGGTGCTCTTCCCAGCGCACTAAATCAGTGGAGCTCACATGCCCCCAGTTGATCTGGGAGTGCCGCGCGGACAGGGGGTTGTACTGGAAGAACACGTGGTAGCGGCCGTTGATGTAGCTGACACCGTTGGGATCGTTGATCCATCCCTGCGCAGGCCGCGGGTGGAAGCGCGGGAAGGCGGGATCCGGGTGCGTCGCCGCCATGGAAAGAGAGGAAGAGAGTGCAAGGTCCGTCAACGGAACCCCTTTCAGAAAGATCGGTAATTACTTGCCCGTGCCTGCGGTGAGCCCGTCCTGCAGCGCGCGCTGGCCGAACATGAACACCACCAGCGCGGGAATCATGGAGAGGACAACGCCGGCCAGGACCACGGAGATGCTTCCGGTGCCGAGGTTGCCTTGGAGCGAGACCAAGCCCAGGGGCAGGGTGAAGTTCTGCTCGGAGATGGTCATAATCAGTGGCCTGAAGAACTCGTTCCAGTGGAAGTTGAACGCCAGGATGCCCACAATGGCCAGGCCAGGCATGGCCAGCGGTGCATACACCGAGCGGAACGTCCGCCACGGCGAGGCACCGTCGATCGCGGCCGCTTCAGCGAGCTCACCCGGCAACCCCATGAAGTACTGGCGCATCAGGAAGGTGCCGAACGCCGTCGGGATGGCCGGAATGATCAGCGCGAGCAGTGTGTCGGAGAGTCCGACGCCGCGGATCAGCATGAAGACGGGCACAATGGTGACCTGCGCAGGCACCATCATGGTGGCCAGCACGATCGAGAACAGCGCGCCGCGGCCCCGGAACTTCAAGTGCGCAAACGCGTAGCCTGCCAGCGCTGCGGTGATCATCTGCCCCACCGCGATCAAACCGGTCACCAGGGCACTGTTAATGACCAGGGCCACGATGTTGAGCTGCTTGAACACTTGCTCATAAGAGGTCAGGTCCGGGTTCAGCGGCAGGAACGCGGGCGGCAGCTGGAAGGATTCCGACGGCGGTCGCAGCGAAGTGGACAACGTCCACATCACCGGGCCCAGGACGAAGACGGATGCGATCAGCAAGACAACCACGCGGATGGCTACGGACCAGTCGCGCTTCTTCCGCTTCACTACAGGCGCCGTGGTGGTGACACGTTCTTGAATGGTGGTCATGGCGGGCCTTACTGGTAGAAGACGAATCGTTTGCTGAGCCGGAATTGCGCGGCGGTGATGGCCATGATGATCAGGGTCAGGATCACGCCGATCGCCGATGCCTGGCCGAACTCAAGGCGCTGGAACGCGGACTCGAAGATCACCATCACGGCTGTTCGTGTTGAGTCACCGGGTCCGCCGCGGGTGAGCACGTAGGGCTGATCGAACACTTGCAGCGCGTTGATGATCGCCATCACCGAGGCCACCAAGGTGGTGGGGCTCAGCAGGGGCAGGGTGACGAACCAGTGCTTTCGCCAACCCGTGGCACCGTCAATCGACGCGGCCTCATACGTCTCCACCGGAATGGAGGCCAGCCCGCCAATGAACAGCAGGAACGAGAAGCCAAAGTTCTGCCACACATAAACAAGAATCACGACGGCGGCTGACCCGGTTGGCGTTGTCAGCCACGGGACCGCTGGGATGCCAACGATGGACAGCAACCAGTTCACGACGCCGAATTGCTCGTTGAAGAGGTACCGCATGAAGATCGATACCGAGGCTGCGGAAAGGATCAGCGGGAAGAAGAACGCCGATCGGAAGAACACCCTAAGCCAGGAAGGGAGCTTCTCCTGCACCATGATCGCCAGGCCAAGTGCCAGTCCGAGCTGGAGGGCCACAGCCACCACCACAAACACGATGGTGTTCAGGAATGACACACGGACCGTGGGGTCCTGTACCACCTCAGCGAAGTTGTCGAAGCCCACGAACGTTGGTGCCGAGATGATGTCCCAGCGGAAGAATGCGAGCGCGATCGAAGCGACGATTGGCAGCAAGGTGAAGATGCCCATGCCCACGATGGTGGGGGCAAGGAATGCCCAGGGCAGCCAGCGTTGCTGCATCCGGCCGCGCTTGGACGGCTGCGCGTGTTTGTGGGTCGGCTTCCGTCCCGACTCGCTCCCCGTCCCCGTGGGCGTACTGGTTGCGGTGCTCATGGCTGCCTCCTCAGGGCCAGTTCAAGGTCGCGCTGCATGGAACTGAGGGCGTCCTTGAGTTGACGCTCGTCTCCACTGACAGCCAGGCTTACGTTTTTCATGAGGGCTGTTTCCACGGAAGCCTGCTGGGGTGGCGCTGGAATGGGACCTGTGGTGGGGAACCTGTCCAGGGTGTCGTAGAAGACCTTCCAGTTCCGCGGACCTGTTCCTGCGTAGAGCTGTTGGTTGGCCATTGAACGACGCGCAGGGGTGGTGTTCGGTGTGGGGAACACGATTTGCATGGCTTCACGGCTGGAGCTGAATTTCACCCATTCCCAGGCGGCGTCCTTGTCCTTGGCGGTCTTCATAATCGCGTAGCCCGCCGTGCCGAACTGATGCCGCTGGGTCCGCCACTTGGGGAAGAACTGGACGTCGAAGTCGTTCTCCGTCATCCCCGCCTCGTGGAGGCCTTGCACCCAATAGCCGCCCGCCGGCGTCGTACCTATCCTGTTGGAGGCGAAGAGGCCGATCAGAGAGTTACCGCCGCCTTCCTCCGGCCGCACACCCAATCCGTCCTTCACGAGTCCGCGGAGGTAATCGAAGGATTCGAAGACCCTGGGGTCATCGGCGTTGGGCTCAAGCCACTGGTAGCCGCCGGAGCGGAGGTTGCGGGAGGGGTCGTTGGCATAGAACCCGTCCCACAGCCATTCACCACCCGGGGACTTGGTCTCCTTGAGGAAGCTGGTGTCATTGGCGTAGAGCCACGGCACCACTCCACCGAAGAGCCGGTTGGTCCAGTAGTACGGGGTGAAATCCTTGGGGTTGGCCTTCTTCATGGCGGCGAGGGTGCTGCGGAAGTCCGTATGCGTCCAGTTGTCGGACGGCCGTTCCAGGCCTGCTTTGGTCAGTGCCGTGGTGTTGTAGTACATATTGGCGGCGTTCCAGTCGATGGGGAGCTGGAACAGGCTGCCCTTGTACATGAACGCTTCCACCAGGCTGGGGTGGACATCCTCGAAGTATTCGCGCATATGATCGGCGTCGCGGCGCAGGTACTCATCCAGCGGGTGGGCTAGTTTCTCTGCGAAGAGTTGGGCGCCTTCTGTGGCCACGTATACGACGTCCGGCGGGGTGCCGGCTGCAACCATGGTGAGGATCTTGGTGAAGAAGTCCTTCCAGTCCACCGCTTGGATTGCCTGGACCTTGACCTTGATTTCGGGGTGGACCTTGGCGAAAGCGTCGATGACCTTCTGGCGGGCTTCAGCGTCCGCGGCGGTACCCATGATGGCGATGCTGAGGCTATTGTCTCCGCGGCCTGGAATGTCGGCCCCGGTCAGGCGCGGCCACGACGCCGCGGTGACTCCGACAATTCCTACGCCGAGGGCGGTGAGGGCACTCCTACGTGTGAATTCACGCAAAGCCCCATTGGTTCCCGACATGTAGATTTCCTTCCCTAACACGTGTTAGGAAGCCTATTCCTGTCACCTAACACGTGTCAAGCGTCACAGGAATGTTGCCAAGGCCTCACCTTCGGCCGCCACGCTCGGGAGCGACTCACACGAGCTATCCAGAGAACTGTGGCAGTCTAGTCAGAATGAGTTCCCAGCAATTCCGCACCAGCGGGAGGTCGAGCAAACGGCCGCTTCAAGGACGCGACGCCGGCGCGGGCACAGGATTTCTCTTCTGCCTCGCCACGATTGCCAGCGCCGTTGGCCTGGCCGCGACGTACTACTTCTTTGTGCGCACCACTGCCGGCCAGTTCATCGACGAGTCCGCACTGGTTGAAGCTACCGTTCTGGGCGGAACAGCCGGCAGGGCTTCCACCGAATTCCTGGATATGCTCCCCATGCTTTCGCTGGCAATTGCAGCCATCATGGTTCTCTTCGTGACCGTGGCGCGCAGGCGATGGACCGCCGCCGTAATCGCAGTGGCAGCCTGCATCGCCGCCAACGCAGCCACACAAATTCTCAAGCTCCTCATCCCGGACCGGCCCGACCGCGGCGTACAAACACTCGTACTGAACTCACTCCCCTCCGGACACACCACACTGGCCGCGTCCGCCGCAGCCGCCGTGTTCCTCATGGTCTCGCCCCGCTGGCGCCCCCTGGCAGGCTTCCTCGGCAGCACCTTCGCTGTAGCAACAGGCGTCTCCACGCTCATCAACCAGTGGCACCGCCCGGCCGACGTCGTGGCCGCATTCCTGGTAGTGGCCGTCGTCATGCTCCCGGCAGGATGGCTCATCCTCCGCACCGGCAACAGCTGGAACGTCTGGGCGGGTTACGGTGAACACTGGGCCGCCTCCCGGCTGTGGGTGTGGCTCACCGTAGCGGCCCTGGCGATCGCTACTTTTGTTGCCGCCTACTCGCTGATCCAGGTCATGCCCGGCCTCAGCACAGACAGCACCATCGACTACTTCTGGGCCGGCACCGCCTTCATCGTGATCGCCGGATACCTGTCCGCCCTTGGCGGCACGTGGCTTTTTGGTATGGCGGCGCGCAAGGGCTGACGCTCTTTGAGGGGCGATCGGCGCTAAAGGGTGCGCCGCACCCGGCGCTTAGTCCTTTGGACGGACCGAGTCGAAAAATTTGGGCTCCGGGGAAGGCGAAACACGGTTCCGGGCCTGCTCCTGGATGAAGTGCCGATCCTCATCGGTGAGCACCGTGCCACCATGGGCATCCATAGTGTCCCCCTCCCCCGTTTCCGCATTGATGATCGCGGTGACAGTCCTCGGCACAATCATGGTTCCCGGATTGTCGACGAGCCATTGCTGTGTTTCGGGAGAAAGCTGGTCCCAAAATTCTTTGATGTGCACAACGATCAGCACTGCCCTTCATTGGTGGGGGTAGATTCGCAAACTGCGCCATGCGCGGCGGTGGAACACTCGGTTGATCAGGGACGGAGGTGCTCTTCTAGGCTACGCCGACCCGCGCCGATTCCACCCTGCAATCACCAACGTTTTCGGGGATGACGTCGACTACTTACTCCTCATGAGTTACAGTTAGTCCAATCGATGGACAAACAACTGCTAATCACAGGAGCTCGCATGTCATCCACCCTCAGGCCCGACTCCCGCAAATCCGCCCCGCGCCGGAGCACCCCGGCTGGCACCGTTCCCGCATCCCGCGATTTGGTGGTGGACTTCATCCGCGTTGCCTGCATGTTTGCTGTTGTTGCGGTTCATTTGCTCATGATGGGGATCAGCGTGGACGAGTCCGGCATCGGCGTGGGCAATCCCCTGACGTCGCTGAGCTGGTTTGCGCAAGGTACGTGGTTCGGCCAGGTCATGCCCCTGTTCTTTATCGTGGGCGGTTTCGCCTCGCTCACGTCGTGGCGCAGCCTGCAACGCAAGGGCGGCGATGGCGGCGACTACCTCAGGAACCGGGTGCTGCGGTTGGTTCGGCCTACGGTCGCCTTGTACATCTTCCTCGCCCTTGCTTTGTGGAGTGCGACGGCGGCTGGTGTCCCCGTCGATTTGCTCACCGTTATCGCTGCGGGCGCCGGAGTGCAGTTGTGGTTCCTGGCCGCGTATCTTATCTGCCAAGCCATGGTCCCCACCATGGCAAAATTCCACGAGGCAGCGCCTTACCGGACCATCGCAGCGCTGGCCGCGGGCGCCGTCGTCGTCGATGTCTTTCGTCTGGGCCTGGAACGCAACCCTTGGGGTTTCGACTCGAACCCGATCGGCCTGCTGAACATGGTGTTCGTGTGGGGCCTCCTTCAACAGCTTGGGTTCTTCTACGCCGACGGCTTCTTTGACCGTTTCGCCAAGTGGAAGCTCGTGCTTGCTGCTGCCGGCTGCTACGCCGTGATGGTTCCACTCACGCATGCCGGGCCGTATCCGGTGGACATGCTGACCAGCCAGAACCCGCCCATGTTTCCCCTGATCCTGGTAGGGCTGGCACACATTCTGTTGGTGAAGGCCGTCTACCCGGCGCTGCAGCGATGCGTCCACATCGGTTGGGTGCAGAAGGTGATGTTCGTGGTGGGTAGTCGGGCCATGACCATCTACCTGTGGCACCTGCCGTTGATCATCGCCATGTTTGGCATTGCTCTGGTCCTGCGACTGCCGTTCCCCGAACCGGCCGGCACCGAATGGTGGCTCACCCGGCCGCTGTTCTACGTAGCTGCTTGGGCCCTGGTGCTGCTCGTTTCCACCCCACTGGTCCGGCTGGAACTTGCCAGCACAGCGCTGGCACCGGGTGCATCGCGGCCGGCGATGTGGCGCATCGCCCTCGGAACCGTGCTGGCGATCATCCCGCCGTTCGTGGTGATGAGGTCTGCGCTGGACGTTTCGAATGCTAGCTGGGGGCTGGTGCTGCTGGTGCTCGCCGTAGCTCTGGTGTCCGGGAAGCTGCCGGACCGGGCATGGAAGACCCCGCGAAGTGTTTCGTCCGGGGCCGTGGCTTCCTGACCTGCTTTGAAAGACGAAGGGCCGCAGAACAACCTAATGGGGTTGTTCTGCGGCCGTTCTTTGTTCAAAAGAGGTCGGTAAGTCGCGACCCCCGCGAACAGCTATGGCATGCGGTAAAGGAATGCCGCCATGGCGTCGCGGTTAATGGGTTCCATCGGCTGGTACCAGTAGTTGTTCTCCCCCAGTTGCCAGCCGGAGGAGATCCCGGCAACGCTCATCCAGACCATTTCCTTGTAGAACAGCTGGCCTGAATCGAGGTCCCTGAAAGGTGGATTCATGGGTGCTTCATAGTCGGGCTTGTTGACCAACCGGTACAGGAAGGCAGCCATCGCATCGCGTTTAATCGGGGTCAGCGGCTTGTAGTAACGCGCCCCGTTCTCAGTCCATCCGGACGAAATGCCGGTTTCTGCCAACCATGCCATCTCCTTGTAGAACTGCTGCGTGGTTGCAACGTCCATGAAGGGAGATTTCGCGGGAGGTGTGTAGTCCGGTGAGCCGGCCGCACGGTAGAGGAATGCTGCCATTGCATCACGGTTGATGGGTGTCACGGGCCGGTACGAGACGGATTTGTCCGCCTCCACCCAACCGGTAGAGATCTTGCGGTCTGCAAGCCAGGACATTTCCTTATAGAACTGCTGGGTGGTCGCCACATCCCGGAACGGTGAAACAGCAGGCGCCATAAATTCCGGCCCCTTTGCGCTGAAGTAGGCTTTCCACTCGGAAGTCGCCCCGTTGAGCACTGCATAACCGCTCTTCGGAACGGCTGTGATTTTGGCCTGTCCTCGGGCGGGGTGAGTTCCGGCTGGGAGCGTTTTGCCATCCACTTGGTAGTCCATGGTCTCTGACTCCGGAATAGTGTAGCGATCGTTGCCCATGTACGGGGCTTCGGTGAACACTATGGCTTCAGGCGTAACAGCCTTGTCAGCGGCAACTACAACAGCTGTCGGCTGGCTGCCCATCTCCAACAGAGAGTAGGGGGTTTTGGATCCCATGACGTGCACGGAGAGTGTGCTGCCGAGGTCTTCACTCGTCAGGGTGTAACTCGGCGCACTGGATACGTGCTCTCCAGTGGTACCGGCCTTGTTGCGGGTCCAGCGATAGGTCAAGTCCACAGGGGCCGGGCCCCACGTACCCGGGTTGGCCGTTAGGGTGCTTCCCACGTAGGCCGAGCCCGTGATAGTGGGCACGCTACCAAACAAGGTTCCGGGAGCCACTTGAGCTGTGGGCTCCGAGGTTGCGGAGACGGCCGGTGCGAACTTCTTGGTGGCAGTAACAGTGACCGTGATGGTGGCTTGGTGATCATCCTCAGTCACCCAGTAACCGTTGCCGGTTGCTCCGGGGATGGGTGTTCCCCACCGATTCCACTGATAATTCCAGGTGGCTTCATAGGTGTTTCCCCAGTTGCCAGGTTCAGCAAGCAATAACTTGCCAACAGCAGCCTCACCGGAAATTGTGGGAGTGCCCGCCGTGATTGGCGCAGCCTCGGCTGCCACCTTGGTGAGAGTGGCGTTGGCGTCAACCAAACCGGCGCCGCAGCCACAGCCGTTGATCGGCCGAGCTGAGGCCTTTAGCCTCTGCTCAACATCCGCGGGGGTCAAAGCAGGCAGTTTTGAATACATCATGGCTGCTACAGCCGATACCTGAGGAGCGGCCATGGAACTGCCCTCCATGTAGAAGTAGC
Organism: Paenarthrobacter sp. MSM-2-10-13; assembly: GCF_011605365.1. NCBI lineage: Bacteria > Bacillati > Actinomycetota > Actinomycetes > Micrococcales > Micrococcaceae > Paenarthrobacter > Paenarthrobacter sp. MSM-2-10-13. The sequence continues at coordinate 16,042 of NZ_JAAOXO010000004.1, forward strand.
CTTCGGAATTAGGAGTAGTCAGACCGTCATTGAGCGTGGACAAAATTCCGTCGGAAAAGACGCTAGCCATGTCTCCGCCAGGAGCTGCGACGTCGACGTTGATGCCGAAGTTGGAGTACGACGCTTTAAGTCCATTGCGTGTGCTCGCACCAACCACCAGCACGTTCTTACAGTTGGCAGGGCTGACCTTGGATGCGTCGATGCCTTCGTTACCTGCGGCCACCACCAAGGAGGCGCCTTTGCTTCGCGCAAAATCTGCAGCGTTTTGGTAGATCGTGGAGCAAGGCGCAAGGCCTCCGAGGCTCAGGTTGATGACGTTCGCTGGATTCGCGTTCGCTGGGGCTCCCGGAACTGTTCCGCCTGCCGCCCAAACGATCGAGTCTGCGATGTCGGAAGCGTATCCGCCGCAGATGCCCAGCGCACGCACCGGAACGACCTTTGCTTTGGGAGCCACGCCTGCCACGCCTCTGCTGTTCCCTGCTACAGCGGCCACGAGGCCGGCCACATGGGTCCCGTGCCACGAAGATGAATACCCGGGCCATCCGGGCTCGCACTCCCCGTAGTAGGTGGCGTCGCCCTCATCTGCCGGATTCGAATCGCGTCCGTTCGAGTCACCTGCAACGAGGGGATCGTGAATCATGTCAAAGCCAGGCAAAATATTGGCGTTCAGATCCGAGTGGTTCGTAATGCCGGTATCGATGACCGCTACTACGCTCCCAGCACCCTGGCTTACGTCCCATGCCCCCAGGACACGCATCCCGCCGCTGTCGACGCTACTGTGCGCCCACTGGTCTGAGTACAACGGGTCGTTGGGCTTGGAAGCGAAAGGTCGCATGATGACGTCGGGTTCGGCGTACTCGACGTTGGGGTCAGCGACGAGGGCGGACACCAGGTCATTGGCTTCTTCAGCGCCGAGTTTCTGGTCCGTTTTCACTACTTCTTCACCCGTTGCAAGGGTGCGCACGGCTTGGACAGGGACACCAATTGTTCCAGCGGCGCGATTCAGGGACGACTTTCGATCCAGTGATTGGATGCTTGCACGTTCCTTGAACTTCACAATGAATTGGTCCGTCGGCAGGACCGTGGAATCGGTGGACATGGTCCGCGGCGCTGCGCTCGGCGCAGGCATCGGCGTTTCATCGGCTACGGCCGGGAGGGCCGGGAGGCCTGCTCCAACCAGGGCGATTACGCCCGCAAGAAATACTTGAGAGCGCACACTGGCTCTCCGTCGGATCTGCATAAAACAGCGCCCTCTGCTCAGACGCCCCCAAGAGCGCGGAAAAATGGCCGCGAGACTGCGGCCAGGATGAGTTTAGCCAAAGTATGGACTTTCCTGCGAATTTCCTGTGAATCTATCCCACCGCCTGAGTCAACGCGCTGGCTAAAAGCTAATAGTTACGCCGGTGCTTCAGCCGTGGAATTGCGACGGCGAACACCACTGCCGCTGCGAACCCCAGTACGCCTGTGGCCCAGACGCCCGCCGACAACGAGAACGCGGCCGTTAACCCGGACAGCAGCACAGGTCCTCCGGTACCACCCGAGTCAGCCATGAATCGCCAGATGCCCAGGAAGTGGCTCCGCCCGTTGTCCGGCGAGAAGTCGGCGCCGAGCGTCATAATGAGCCCCGAACTGATGCCGTTGCCGAACCCGATGAGCAAAGCAACCAAGAGGAGCGGGACGAATCCGGCGGTGAACGGAATCAGAATCAGAGCGGTTCCCATGATCAGCGTTGACGGGATGGCCACCCATTGCCGGCCCTTCCTATCCATCAGCTTCCCAGCGGGGTAGAACACCAGCATGTCGATCGCTCCGGACAAGCCGAAGATCAACGAGGCATGTGTGGCGTCGAGTCCCAGATGGTCCGCCCACAGCGGGATGACTACCTGCCGCGATGCACGCAATGCGCTCAGCAGGAGGATGCCGAAGCCAACTGTCAGGAACACACCGGCATGGGAAACCGCGACGCTCCGCACCGTCGACGCCGGGGGCCGGGGACCGCCGTCGGACGTTCCGGGGGCTACCAGATCCGGAATGGTGAGAGACAAAACAGCCGCGGCAAGCATGCCACCAAAGCCCACCCAATAGGCGCCGCTGATCCCGGCGAACTGCATGACGCCGGCGCCCACGAATGGCCCGATGAAGAGGCCGATCCTGGTGACACCGCCCAAGGTTGAGAGTGCACGCGCCCGGAACATGACGGGGACTGCCTCAGTGAGGAACTTCTGCCGTGCGAGGTTGAAGACACTGGCCGACATGCCAACCAGGGTCATGGAGGCGGCCAAGAGCCAGAGCCCATGTTCCATCTGCGGGGCGAACGCCGCCGCGCCGAGGGCAATCGCACCCACAGTTCCCGCTCCGACGATTGACCACCGTTCACCGAATTTCTCGGTGATGATCGACGCCGGAATGTTGAACAGCCACGATCCCAGGCCTATCAGCGTCACGATCAACGCCGATACAGCCACCGAAGCGCCCAGGTCCCGGGCGGAGAGGGCAATGACCGGCAGGACAGCCCCCTCGCCGAGACAGAAGAGCACAGCTGGCCCGAATGCTGGGAGCGCTACACTGCGGAGGCTGAAGTTTTTGTCTGCTTGGGTGGTGGTCATCCCTTTCATCCTATGACCGCCCTCACCGTGGTTGCTTGGAGGGGCTGGCTGGCTCACACTGTTACCGCGCTGCGCATCCTTTGCCGCCGGGCTCTCCACCTCGTGACTCGCACCGTTTTCCGCGCTGCGCACCCCTTGCCGCCCGGCGCTCCCCTTCGCGACTCGCACCGTTTTCCTCGCTGCGCACCCTTTGCCGCCGGGCGCTCCCCTTCGTGGTCAGGGCCGCACCCTTTCGCGCCACTCGCACCATAGGTTACGGGGGCGATCGGCGCGAACGGTAGCGACGACACGTTGGTGTGGGTTACGGGGGCGATCGGCGCGAACGGTAGCGACGCAGCGTGGGCGTGCGGGGGGTGCGGGCAATTGTTGCGGCTCCGGGGTGTCGGAGCCGCAACAACTACATGCGAAGTGAGATTACTTCCTTGGCTTAGCGGCGGCTGGCTGCTGCCTTACGGCGGCCAGCGACTGCGAGCAGGAGCCCCATCAGGAGCATGGCCCCTGCCCAGAGAACCCACTGACCGTTCAGGCCGGTGTTGGCCAAGGTGTTGGCACTTCCGACGGCGGTGTAGGCTGCGGCCGTCCCTGCACCCTTGGCGGCACCCTGCGCCACTACAGCGCTGGCCTGGGTATCGGTACCCGTGCTAACTCCGACACTTGCAGGAGGATTGACCACCGACGGGTTCACAACAGGAGGGTTGACCACCGGAGGGTTCACAACCGGCGGGTTCACAACAGGAGGGTTCACCACCGGAGGATTCACCACCGGAGGATTCACCACCGGAGGATTCACCACCGGAGGATTCACCACCGGAGGATTCACAACCGGAGGATTCACAACAGGAGGATTCACCACAGGAGGGTTCACAGTGGCTGTCGATCCTCCACCAATTCCCACCGAGGTGGAACCGAGGGTTACGGGAGCCGTGATCGGGATGATCAGCTGGGTGCCGGAAAGAATTCCGTCGCTGCCGGTGGTGGTGCTACCGGAGGTCGTGCCCGTCGGGGCAGTTCCGCCGGTGGTACCCGTGTTCGTGGCGGAAGAGTCACCCAGCAAACCAGCCGAGGTGGAACCCAAATTGACCGGCACAGATACAGGAGCAACAACCTGGGTGCCGGAAAGAACTCCGTCGCTGCCGGACGTGGTGCTACCGGACGTGGTGCCCGACGGAGCAGTTCCACCGGTGCCGGTACCAGTGTTCGCGGCAGATGAGTCGCCCAACAAACCAGCGGAGGTGGAACCCACGTTGATCGGCACCGTCACAGGAGCAACAACCTGCGTACCCGAACCAATGCCATCCGAACCCGAGGTCGAAGCGCCCGAAGGAGCAGGCGCAGAAGCCCCTGTCGAACCAGCACCACTGTTCGTAGCGGAGGAATCACCCAGCAAACCAGCCGAGGTGGAACCCACGTTGATCGGCACCGTCACAGGAGCAACAACCTGCGTACCTGAGGCAATGCCTTCTGAACCGGAAGTGGAAGCTCCCGACGTCGAAGCACCCGAAGGAGCCGACGCACCAGAAGAAGCAGCTGAGCCGGAGGTAGCAGAGGAGTCTCCGCCAACACCCACGGCAGTGGCTCCGATGTTAACAGGGACCGAAATCGGAGCCACTACCTGAGCGCCGGATGCGATACTCTCTCCCCCCGACGTGGTTGCCTGCGCCGGTGCTGAGGCTGGGGCCGGAGCCACAGCAGGGGCCGGAGCAGGAGCTGAAGTTGTAGCAACGGAGTCGCCAAGTACACCAGCTGAGGTCGAACCCAAGCTGATCGGCACTGTCACCGGTGCCACTACTTGGGTTCCTGAGGCGATACCGTCCGAACCGCTGGTGCTGGCTGCCGGCGTCGGACTTGTTGCAGCCGCTGGAGCCGCAGGTGCGGCTGGAGCGGCAGGTGTGGCTGAGCTCGTCGCAGTGGAGCCCCCCAGCAGACCCACTGATGACGAGCCCAGGTTTATGGGCACCGTTACCGGAGCAACTATCTGCGTTCCGGAGCCGATGCTGTTGGAACCGTTGGTGGTGGCCGTCGGCGCCGGGCCCGCACCGGCGGCACTCGAACCTGCAGCAGGTGCCGAGACGGTAGCTGCTGAATCCCCCAATAGTCCAAGTGATGTTCCGCCGAGGCTTATCGGCGCTGTTACGGGTGCCACCACTTGTGTGCCGGAAAGGAGTCCGTCTTTGCCGCTGGTGGTGTCGGCAGCGTTTGCCGCTGTGGCGCTGAGGACGATCATGCCCCCTGCAAAGCATGTGCCGATGAGGCACTTGCGTATGGTCGTGTTCATTGTGGTTCTCTCCTGAAGACGTTGTTCCCAAGGGCGTCCGAGTGACGGATCGCCTGAATGACCGTCTGCCGCGAAGAGCTGTGCGGCTGGTGGGGGAACTAGTCAGGAGAGGAGCCGGGGTCGAAGCACACCGGCGTTGGATGTTGTTCGTTGCCGGCCGTTGCCAGGCCGGGAAGAGCGTCGACGGGGATGATCAGGGCGCCCTGCAGGAATGCTGCTGCTGGGCTGGGCGGACCGTTTTGGGAGTTTCCGGAGCCGGCTCCCGTGAGGCTGCCGGGGACTGCTGCGGGGTCGGGAGTCAGGTCCGCAGGCGCGGCGGGATCGTCGGCTGAGGAGGCACCGCCGAGCACCGCTGTGATCCCGGTGGGACCGAAGTTTCGTGCGGGATTCAGCAGCCCTGAAGCGCTGGCGTTCACTCCTGGTCGAGTGACGCGCGGGTCCAGTTTGCCGGTCTCAAGAAGAGTTGTGCCCGTGGAATGTACGACGCCGGTAGTCGCCAAAGTGCCGGCTTCCGCCGCAGCGGGAGCAACAGGAGCGTCGGTTCCCGGCACAGCGGGAGTCTCGGGTGCCGGGACGGGAGGCGCCACCACCGGCGGAACTGCCACAGGCGGAACAGGCGGAGCGACTACCGGCGGAACTACGGCTTCGACGGGCGGCAGCACGGTGCCTACAACGCCGTCCACAACGCCGACAATCGGGTCCACAATCGGGGACACTACGTCAGTGACAGGTTCCAGCCGGGCGGGTTCCAAAACCTGATTCACCGGCGGAACAACTACGTTTACCGTGTGGTCCACGGTGTTAGTGACAGGAGCCACCACCGTGTTCACCACAGTTCCTGCAGTGTCTGACGGGACCACGTTATTGACCACCGGGACGGCTGAAACCACATGATCAACCGTGCCGCCAACGTGTTCCACAAGGGGTGTCACGGCAGGCACGCGGACGTTGATCTGGTTGGTAGGCACCAGTCCCTTGACCACGTTCGGCAGGGGTACGTTCGGCACGGGGATGCTCACCGATGTTGAGGACGTGACAGATCCAAGAAGGGTTTTGTCAGAGGTTCCCGTATCTGCACTTGCGGCCGAGGCGGAAAGTGCCATCCAGATTGCGGTGCCGGCGCCAGCGACCATGACGGAGCGGAGAATGCTGGTAGCACGCGGAAACACGCGTGAACCCGTCATCTCGACACCCCCAGGTAGTCGCGAACCATTGGTCGCCTTCATCCTAGGACGGCATTAAGCGGTTAGTCCATGGTTGGGAGTAAAGAAAATGGCAAATTTGTAAGGAAGCTTGTTTTACGAAGGATAAAAACCCGTCTTTTCCGGCCCGAAGTCCGGGGTGCCCACTGAAGAACGTCCGTGGGCGTTGGTTTCCTGAAGCCTCTTAATGAACCAGCGTGATTGCTCCGGGCCGTACGGCAGCACAGGAATGGCTTTGGTGGCATCGGAGGGCATATCGCGAATGGACTGGGTTGCTTGCCGGACTGCAGTTCCCATGGTGTCAGCCATGGTTTTCACGAACCCGTCGCTGGCGGGTTTGCCGTGGCCCGGGACAAGGAACTCATAGCGGTGGCGCAGGGCAGAGATGTGCCGCAGGGCATCCGCCCATTCCTCCGGGTACGAGTCCTCAAACGAGGGATGCGCGCCCTGTTCCACCAGGTCACCTACATACAGGGTGGAGTTGGTGCCAACAAGGAGGTCGCCGTCGGTGTGTGCCCGGCCCAGGTAGAACAGCGTGGCGGTGATACCGCCAAGGTCAACGAGGACAGGCTGGTCATGGACCAGGGCGTTGGGGACCACGATGTCGACAGCGTCACCCTCCCCCGCAGCCATCTCGGGTTCGTTGGTGGCTACGAAGCGTCGCTGGTTGTCGGCGTCGCGTTCTATAGCGGCCGCACAGTTGGCGTGCGCCCAAAACTCCGTGACGCCGTCGTCGGCAAATACTGCGTTGCCGAAGAAGTGGTCGTAGTGCGCGTGGGTGTTCACCACAACCAGCGGAAGCTGGGTCTTTTCGCGAACTGCAGCGAGGATCTCCCGGCCTTGGCGCGGGCCGCAGCCGGTGTCGATGACCATGGCGAGTTCAGAGCCCACCACAAGCCCGGTGTTGAGTAACGATCCCTCGGTTTCCAAGACGTAGTTGTCCGGTCCAAGTTCTAGCCAAGCTGACAATTCGTGCTCCGTATCCACTGCAATCCGGCGATGTTCAGGCCTCTACTCTACCCACGGAACCCGAGCGGATGCTGGAAGGCTGGCGGACGTTCCTCAGCGTCGGAGCAGCCTGAGCTTTCGGCCGGCCCGCACCAGCAGGGAGGACTTCAGCACCTGAAGCTCATCATGGAGCTGGTCGCGTTCAGTCTGAAGATGGTCGCGTTCAGACTCCCTGGCGGCAAGCGTTCCGGTGAGGTGATTCAGTTCGTCCCGCAGCCGGTCCCGGTCCGCTTCCACTGCGCCGAGGCTTCCACGGGTGTCTTCCAGAATGTGGGTCAGGCCATAGAGCTCCACCGACTGGTGGCCGATGTGCAGCTCGTTGTTGGCCGTCAGCTGGGCCACGGACGGGTGCTCACTGGAGGCGAGTTCCGGAAGGGCCGGTTCCGGGCTGACAAGAACCGGCGCCTCTGGTCGGGCCCCCTGCAGGGTCTCGACGACGGCGTCCCACCACTCGCGTTGGAACTCGCCTTGGGCGGGGCTCAGTTGCTTCAGATATGAACGGATGTCATTGTTGCTGGCCAGGAACTGGTCTACGAAAGCATCGAATTCCGGAGTGGCCAAGTGGCGGAGGGAACGCATGGTGTGGCCGAGACCCCAGTTTGCAAGTGCCCCACCGATCCGCACCTCACCGTAGTAGTCCACGGCGATACCCAGGCAAGGAACGCCTGCGGCCAGTGCGAAGACGATCGGGTGGTACCGGCTCGCCACCACTATCTCGGCCTGCATCGTCAACGACGCAGACTCCTCCGCGGACAGCTGACCGCAGACCATCACGTTCTCCGTGTTCATCCTGCGCCGGATGTCCTGGTGGGTTTCAATGTCGATGTCAGCTTGGCCCGGGTGCGACATGTGGGCGATCATCACAACATCCAGGTTGCCGGAGTCGGCGATTCTGTCCAGCACCTCAGCGATCCGCTGATTGAAAGCATCCCTGTCCATGGCGCCGGTGCCGGGCGCAAAAGTGGCTACCAGGAAGGGCCGGCCCGGTTGAGGCTTGTACGTCACCTGATCCAGTTCGAGGGCGGCCGGAAGGGCGTGGTCCACCTCAAAGAAGCTCGCGTCGTCGAGCGTCAACCCGGCCGGCACGTCGGCGTTCCGCATCAGTTCCCACGAGGTTTGTTCGCGGACACTGGTGAGCGTTGCTGAGCGGAAGAGTTCCACAACCGTGTCATAGTCAGTGCCCGTCAGGACAGGCCCAAGGGTTTGCCCGGAAATGACCAGCGGCTTGCCCAAGGCGTTGGCGATGGCGCCCACCGCCGCCCTTTCGTAGAGCAGCCAGCCGTAGGGGGAAGTCATGTTCCCGCCACCGGCGATTACTACGCCGTCGCAGCTCTTCATGGTCTCAATGAGTGCATGAACCTGGTCCTCGGCGGGAAGGGCAGACATGTCCCCTGCGAGGATGGCCTTGATCTCGCGCAGGTACCTCTCACGCCGGTGAGGAGGCCACGGGAACTCCAAGGTCTTCACTGACTCGGTGCCAAAAATCCTGGTGCTCTGCACCGGATCCCGCGACAACAGCACAATGTCCGTCACTCCCCTGGCGCGCAGTTCGTCCACCACGGCATGGGTCATGGCTTCGTCACCCACGTGATAAACGGGCTGACCAATATCCCCAAGAACTACAACTCGCACGACACTCCGGTGTTTGGACGCAAAAAACAGCTTCCAGCGTACCGGGTTTGTCCCGTCACCATGGCAAAGTTAGCCGCCAACTGGCACGGGAACATGCGAGTCGACTGTGGTGCCGTTGCCCAGCTCCCCGAATTCGTTATATCCCCATGCCCACACCGTGTGATCGTCTTTCAATGCGTACTGTTGATGAAAACCAGCGATGACCTCAACCACGCCGGTTAGGCCCTGCACCGTAACCGGGATGGATGAGTGTGCAGTGGTCCCATTTCCCAGCTGTCCGTGGCCGTTCGCACCCCAGGCCCGGACGCTGCCGTCCGTCATAAGGGCGTAAGCGGACCAGTAGGTGGCGCTGATGTCTTTCACGTTCGCGAGTCCTGCCAATTGGACCGGAGTGGAGGAGTTTACGGTGCTTCCAATGCCGAGCCGCCCGTATTCGTTCCGGCCCCAAGCCCAAACGGACCCATCCTCGCCAATGGCGTAAGTGGAGTAGAAGCGCGTCTCGACTTCAGCTATACCAGAGACTCCGGACACCGTGACCGGTATCAGCACGTCCGTGGTGGTGCCTACACCCGCTTGACCGTAACCGTTGTGCCCCCAAGTCATCACGGTGCCATCTTTCAGCAGTGCCACCGCGGAAAAATTGTCTGCCTTTAGTGCTTTGACACTGGAGAGGCCCAGCACTTGGGACGGAGCGTAAGCTGAACCTCTGTTGCCGTTACCCAGTTGTCCATTTTGATTTAGTCCCCAAGCCCAGACTGTGCCGTCGTCTTTGAGGGCATAGGTCGAATAGATTCCGGTGACCAAAGTGACAACCCCGGTGACCTCAAGGATCTGGCCTGGTTCAGTCGCGAAATTCGAAGCCGGTCGCCCCAGCTCGCCATAACCGTTGCTGCCCCACGACCAAACCGTTCCGTCGTTCTTTATGGCATATGCTGCTGAGTCGCCATTGAAGATCTTTGTGATCTCAGTCAGTCCTTGGATTCGTGCGGGGATCATCGAGGGGCTTGTGGTGCCGTTCCCCAGTTCGCCGCCCATGTTGTACCCCCATGACCAAACCGTCCCGTCGTCCTTCAGAGCAAGGGTTGAATAGGCGCCTGTCTCGATGTCTTGGATACCGCTAAGTCCGGGAAGCTGCTCGGGTACTGACGAATCAGTCACAATGCCCGTATCGGCATTACCCTCCAGTTTCCAAGCCCACACCGTACCGTCGTACTTCAGAGCGTGAGTCGACGCCCCGTTGACTGAGACCTCCTTGACGTTGCCAAACCCTGCCGGCACAGTCGGCGTCGGTGTTGGTGTCGGTGTTGGGTTGGGGTTTGTTGGTTGGGGTTTGATGACGGGGGTGTTTTGGCAGGGGTTTGCGGTGAAGAGGGGCCAGGTGTTGGTTGCTGTGGCTTTCCATTCGCCGAGGTCGAAGCCGAGTATTTTGATGCCTGCCAGGACGCCGAGTCGGCCTTCGACGCCGAGTTCCAGGGGGCAGGTCCAGGTGAGGTCTTGTCCGCTGGCTGCGGTCACGGTGATGGTGGTGGTCGCGTAAGGGCCGATGCCGAAGGTGATCCCGGCGATGCCGTAAAGCTTCATGGTGGCGTCGAAGTCCAGGGATGCTCGTGCGGTCAGGGATGCTGAGGCTTTGTATTCGTTTTCGATTCCTGCGGTGGTGGGTTTGTCGTTGACCAGGTTGAACGAGCCGTTGTTGTATTTGAAGCCGTGGTTGCTGGTGACGGTCTGGGATGAGGAGAACACCACCTCGGCGTTTCCGTCCAGGGAGAAGTTCGCGTTCATGGTCGCGTTGCTGGTCACTACTACCGGGACCGGGCCGGCCATGAACGTGAACGCGGAGTTCAGTTCGCCCAGTTTGGCGGTGACCTGGCCTTTCAGTGATCCCTGGGCCGTGAGGGAGTGTTCGGCTTTGATGGAGGGGGTGATGACCACTGAGACTTCCTTCAGGCTCAGGAAGGCGGTCTCCAGGGTCATTTTTGCTGTGGCTTTGGCCGTGACGGAGGACTTCAGGGTCACCGACCCGTCACCGGTCAAGGGTGCGTCGGGTTTGCCGAACTCGCCCTTGACGGTCCTGCTCAGGACCATGGATTTGTTGAACACCTCCGCGGAGGCCGCCGCGTAAGGCCGGGCCATGTCCGGTGTGGTTGCGGGGCCGGTTCTGGTTGAGGTGGGGGCCGTGTCAGGTTCAACCACGACGTCGGGCGCCGGGATGAACTCGGAACTCACCGGGGTGCCGGTCACTTCGAGCAAACCTCCCGTGGAGACCACGGCCTCGGGCACGGTGGCGGGTTTGGTTTTCACCAGGGTGGTTCCGCCCGGGTCGCGGACTACTTGGACTACCCGGACCAGGAGCCCGTCCGGGGTGCCGGTAGTAGCACCGGAGACCAGTACGTCATTGGGTTTGATGTCCGTGGCCTGATCCGAAGGCAACGCAATGGTGTTGGTGGTCACCTGGGCGGTTTGGAGTTGGGCGGGTTCCAGGACTTCAACATCCGGGGCCACCGTGACCGTCCCCGCGGCAGGGTTTCCCGGGTCGGCCGGGGTTTTCTGGCCCGCGTACCGGTAGAGGAACGCGGCCATCGCATCACGGGCGATCCCGTCAAAGGGCCGGTACTGACGCGCCCCGTTACCAGCATCCCAGCCCGTGGAAATCCCGGCCCCGGCCAACCAGGTGATCTCCGTGTAGAACCCGCCACCGGCGGGAACATCCGTAAAAGGAGACACCGGTGGGGCCGTGAACGCCGGCTTGTCCGCGTACCGGTACAAGAACGCGGCCATCGCGTCACGGGCGATCGGAGACAACGGACGATACTCACGCACCCCGCCATCGAGAGCCCAGCCGGTGGAAATACCCGTGGAGGCAAGCCAGGTGATTTCCTTATAAAACGCTGCCTCTACCGGCACATCCGTGAACGGCGACACCGTGGGGGGTGTGAACGCCGGGGACCCGGCATGACGGTACAAGAACGCGGCCATCGCGTTCCGGGCAATGGACTCCAACGGACGATACTGCCGCACCCCGCCACCAACATCCCAGCCCGTGGAAATACCCGACGCGGCCAACCACGAAATCTCCGTAGCGAACTGCGACTCCACCGGCACATCCGAGAACGACACCACGTTCTCCACCACCGGATCCGCAGCCACCGCCGACGGCACCACCAACAACCCCGGCACCACCACCACAACAACAGCAACCAACCACGCCACACCACGACGAAACACCGCAACCCCCACACACCGGCGACACCCAGACAACACTCAGAAACCAATCAGACGACACCCACCACCTGTAAAGCAACAGTTGGAGGAATTGCGGAGGGAGGTTACGCGACCTTGAGTTCAGTTTCATTCCCCGCACCCCTGAGCCCGATCCCTGCGACCCACATACAAACGGCCGGCCTGGAAACTCCAGACCGGCCATTTGGTTCTTCAGGGTGTTAAGGAGAGGACATTAGGGTGTTTTGGACAGGAAGTGCTGGACGTTTTGGATGATCGGCGTCCTGGCGTCGTACTCGAGGTAATTGATGTCCATTAAGACAACAACGCGCCCTCGTCCGGTCTTCATGTCTCCCTCAGACCAGACGCCTCCGATAGCCACGCTTTCACTACGTGCGAAGACGTTCCTTGCGTCCACACCGGCCATTCCGGTGATGGCGCCGGGTGCATCAGGTGCAAAAGTGGAAAGCACGTTGGGCACCTTGGTGATCTCATTGGTGGCTGCAGGATTGAAAGTGAAGGTTCCCTGCACGTCCCCCATACGTCCGACTACTACGTTTTGGTCGACCAGGACCTCCTGCAGGACACTCTGAACGCTGGCATTCAGCGCCTCGCAGCACGGGCGTTCACCTGTGAGGTAGGCCGCTCCACCGTCTGCAATGAAACTGGCAACGCGGCGCTCTTCAGCATCGCTCCATCCGTAGCGGGACGGATTCCAAATTGATTTGTAGCCGCTCAAATCCTCAGGGAGAACCGTCGCCTCCACAACCTCTGCACCGGTGTCGCGGAGAGTTTTGGCGACACTTGCAATGCCATACCCTTCATCGCCATCGGCATATACAAGGACTTTGTTTCCACGCGGTGGGGTTGGGTTTACCACCAATGCCAGCGGAGCCGATGCAGCCGCTCCGGATTTGTCCGTCGCTGTAACAGTGATGTTGACCGTAGCAACTGCAGTTGGAACACCCGCGACTATGCCGGTCCCTGGATTGAGGGCGAGACCTGACGGCAGCGTCCCTTTGGAAATCGTCCAGGTGTAGGGCGGCGTCCCGCCCTTGGCAGCGAGAGCTATTTTGTATGCCCTTCCCACGGTCGCGCTGGGCAACGAGGCTGACAGCACCTTCAGGGGTTCAACCGCTGGGTTTACTTCCGGGTCGGGAGTACCGGGGGCCGGTGGCTTTGTGGACCATGAGGCGATGGTCTTTTCGTAGATCGTGCCGGAGTAAATGGTCACGTGAGGCCCGCCGTCGAAGAAACAGACAAGGCAAGCGCCAAGTTCGAATCCAACCCGGCCCTTAAGCTCGGCCATGGGGTCTTCGGTGGGGTGGTAACCGGCAGAGACGGACGCGTTGATCTGGCCCGTAATTCCGACGATTTCCACCCATGTAACGCGTGTATCGATTGCTCCGGTCAGGGTCGCATCGATGCCCGAATCGCTGGAGAGGCCTAACGGCTCGTGCTCAGTACCGCAGGTGGCGGCCCGGCTTTCCTTGCCGTCACGCCACTGGTAGGACGTGCCGCATTGGAGGGTGACGGAGGTGCTGAGATCCAGTTTGCCGTTGACCTCAAACGTCAGGGACGGCTGGGCCGTCATGACGATGGCGCCGACGCCGGACGGGACGGTCACTTTGACCTCGGGACCCGTCAGAGTGCAGATACCTTCACCGGAAACAGCTGCTCCCAGGTTGACGGTGATAGATCCCTCGATGTTGGCCTGGAGCTGGTGAAGTCCGCTAAAGAAGGGCTTCCAATCGGCATAGAGCGAGGGTTTCATGTCAGGCGTAACAGACAAGCCCTTGAGGTCTGCTGTCGCGCCGCCTTCACACTGTATTTTCTTCGGCGCAGGGACCGGATCCTTCGCTGCGAAAGGGGTGGAGAGTTTCTCGGATTCGCCCAGTGAGGTGGCTACAGCTGCTGGGTCGGTGAAATGAACAGTGCCTTCGGAGTAGGCCGCGGAAAGGTTGGCCGTGGAGACCGACACCAAGAGCGTGCCGTCAGCGGTCCTTTGAACGTCATTGACGTAGAGGATTGCGCCTGATTCGAGATTGGCCCAAGGGTCCAGAGTCAGCACCTGACCCGCGGTCACGTCGATGGACGTAAGCTCCACGGAGACAATCTGGTTCGATTCAGGGTCCCTGTTGATGGCAACGATGTTGTCCCCTGGGACGCGGACCGTATTTTCCTGGGGCACCAGGATCTCGCATGCCTTGCCTGCACACTCTTCAGGTGCGGCTTCCGGGACGCTAAGGTTCAGCGTGCGCGAAAGCTTCATCCCGGAATCATCAGTGGCTGTCACAGAGACCGGGTAATCACCCGTGGCCGTTGGAGAACCGGACAATATGCCGGTGGGCGAGAGAGTGACACCCTCCGGTAGGCCTGAGGCGCTCCATGTCAGGGAGCCGAATCCGCCTGCCCCAGTGAGCTGCTCGAGGTACGTGACTCCGGCGATGCCATCCATCAAGTGATCGTTGGAAATGGTGAGCGGGCTTGTTTTCAGGTGGAAGCGGTACATAAACGCTGCCATGGCATCACGGTTGACAGCCTGCAACGCCCGGTACGTCTTCGAGCCGTTCGCTTCGGTCCACCCGGTGCTGATGCCGGAAGAGGCAAGCCACGCCATTTCCTTGTAGAACTGCTGGGACGTGGACACATCCGCGAATGGCGAGACTGCCGGCGGGGTGTAATCCGGGCTTCCCGCCAGACGGTAAAGGAACGCTGCCATGGCATCGCGGTTGACAGGCTGAAGTGCCCGGTAGGTTTTAGTGAAGCCGTCTGCTTCGGTCCAGCCGGTGCTGATGCCCTTGGACGCGAGCCAAGCCATCTCTTTGTAGAACTGCTGGGACGTGGACACATCAGCGAAAGGTGACTCTGCGGGCGGGACGAATCCCGGACTGCCGGAGAGCCGGTACATGAACGCCGCCATCGCGTCCCTGTTTACTGCCTGCAACGCCCTGTAGGTCTTTGACCCGTTGGCCTCGGACCATCCGGTGCTGACACCCGCGCCAGCCAACCAAGCCATCTCAGCGTAGAACTGCTGGGATGTGGAGACGTCTGCAAAAGGAGACGTGGCGGGTGCAGGGAAGGACGGCCCGTTGTTCTGGGCCACGGAGTCCGGCTGGGTCTGGGTCGAAGCCGCGGGTACGGCCGCTGGATCTGCGGGAGCCGCACTGGCCGGAACCAGCCCGATCATCATGAAAGCCGTTAGGGCAAGACTGATCCCGGAAGCAAGAAGCTTCCGTCTGTATTTATGGCGCACTTATATCAACTTTCCGCACGTTTTGGCGGAAACCCGCCCCCATTTCATCTACCAATTGGCAGTTATTCTAAAAGATAGCCTTAGTCTGCTGCGTACTCCAATTTCACTTCATGGCGGAATCGGCCCAGAGTCACGTTTCAGGTGGCGGGATGTTTGACGAGCTCGGGCATCACGGCTCCACACTCATAGGCGGGTGAATCAGCGCCCACTATCGCACCTAGGAATCCATGCAAAGGGCAACCGAAACGGCGGAAGTCGCCTCCGTCGTAGGAGACGAGGAATGCGTCAGGCTTAGTTAGGGCTTCCTTGATAGCTGGCCACTCCGATTCGGGAAATCCGGCCATCCCGGCGGTTTGGTGCCCGCCGGGCGATCCTTTGAAAACCTTCAGGGCTGTGGTACCGCCAGCGGGAGTTGAAACGTCTGCATATCCAAAGCCAAGCAAGATCGAGCATGGTTTGGTGGCGCGTTTGGCGGACTCAGCGGCCGATAGACAAATGGGGCTGTCGCTATTCCAGAGCGCGCTGACCAGGAACTTCGGATTACCGAAGGGCTTAGTCACGCCATCCACCCCTTTGAAGGAAACGTTGCGTCCCGGAGTGGTGTTTATTATGTGGAGGTCCATATCAAGTAGGAACCTGGCACTCATAAAGCCCGGCTTGTCGTCGGCCACTGTCTCGCCCAAGGAGCTCGTTATGACATTCACATCGAGATCGAAAGTGTAGCCGTCCACATCTTTCATGTGGGCAACAAAAGTGCCGGACGGCCCTCTCGTACCGGCGACTGCAGGGCCAGTTAGCGGCGTTTGCGTTGGTGTGGGCGTAACAGATTCCACGGGCACAACGGCCTCTGAGGGGCTTGCAACGGGGCTATTAGCGGGTGGCGTTCCAGGGCTCGGCGCGCAGGACACGAGCGAGGCCACTGTCAAAGCCAGAATCCACACGTGGGCATTGTATTTCCTGTCTGCTCCGGAAATTCGCATTACCGTTCACCCCGAGATCTCCCACCCATAATGGGCTCGACACCGTGCCTGACCAAACCGTATTGCATGCCTCCTCGAACGCGCTATATATGACTGATGAATTTTTGTCATGTCACACGGATTTATCGAGCCTGTGCCAGCCGCTTCTCCACGTCGGCAGCTTTTTCGGGCTGGCCGGACACCACGTAAAGCTCCGAGAGGATGGACAGTGCCCGCTCCGGTTTGGGAGTCAGTGCAGCAGCGCGTTCAATATCTGCAATTGCGCCCGCCGCATCCTGCCCGCTCGCTTTGGCAAGTCCCCGGAGGAGGTATGGCTCCGACGTCCACGGAGAGCGCTCAATCTGCCTGTCCAGAGTCTTCCATGCGGCCTCAACGTCGCCAGTCCCAAGTTGCCCGACGGCAAGCGCCGTCAGTGCCTCCATGGAGCCCGGGTTACGCTCGACGGCGGAACTCGCCCAGGTGACTGCGGCAGCTGCCGCTGTTGTATCGCCGGTGACGGCCCGAACAGCGAACGCCTGGGCGGCAAGGAGATCTATGTCCTGGTCCCAGGGTCGCAAAGCCCTGGCCTGTTCGAATTCCTTGGAGGCCAGCGGGATGTCCCCCTTGGCAGCCAGCTCAGTTCCGGATTTCATTGGCAGCTCTGCGCTTGCCGCCACACCACTGAGGATGGCACCCATCAAGGCAAGCCCTGCCGCTGCCAGGCGCACTGAATTCAACACCTTGCCCGGCCGACGCCCGGCGTCTGCTTCTTGTGCTGGTACATTTCCAAGGATGGCACCGGCCAGAACGCACACCAGGGCGGTTGTTCCCGGCGAGGTGAAGTGAGTCATGAGGGCGAATCCGTAGCCGCATACTGCCGCCAGCGCGCCTACCAGAAACAGTTTGTGTTCGTTCACCGGTAGGGCGCGGCTACGCCTGACGCCCGCCACGATGACCGTACACATAACGACCCCCGCGGATAGGAGGAACAGCAGTCCTCCTGCGCTGACCAATTGAAGAGCCACCATGTGCGGGCTGTCCGCCGGGAACTCAGTTCCCACGTTCCTGGCGAATGCGTCGGATAGGTGAGAAGGCAAGACGTCCACGAATTGCCCGGCCCCAAGCCCAACGAACGCGTTGCCCGACAATGCACGGAGGGATGCCTCCCAGAGATACACGCGACCCGCGACTGTTTCCGTGCTGAACAAGCGATCAGCGACGGAAGGGATGGACCATGACAAGACGGCCGCAGCGCCCAAAAAGCCCGCGAGGGCAGTGAGCGCGAGGACTCGCTTTCCGGATCTCATGAGCTGGAACGCCTTGAATCCGAAAAGCACAGTTCCGCAAACTACCACAACCAGAATGCAAGCCCGCGAACCGGAAGCGACCGTAACCACTCCTGCCGCAACAGCACCTATTTGTGCCAGCCTGTTCTTTGTCCACAACGCCGAGGGCAGAAGCAGCAAGCATGCGACCAACCCCACCAAGCCCAGGTCCGTGGCATTCCCCAAGGTCGCTCCGGGACGGACATCGTCGGCGCCGCCAAGGGGCCTGAGACCAGCCGCCTCGGCCACCGCGATAGGCGCCAGAATGAGCATGCTGAAGCACAGCCCCCGGCCTAGATAGCGCCTGCTTTTCGAAGCCGTGGACCCCCCAAGCACTCTCGCACCGGCTACCAATAGACCCACATACAAAAGCAGGACAGGTAGGCCTTCGTAACGCGGCCATCGTCCAACGATGGCAGCACCGGGGTCTCCGGAACTCAGTGCGGCAATGAGGAAAGCCGCCGCTATCGCTGCCAGAATCAGCGCCACGGGACGCCCGAGTCTTGACGTCGCCGGGACTAGAAGGCCCACGCCCAGTGCAATAAACAAAATAGTCAGTTTTGGCAGCACAAACCTGTGCAGGCCGTCCGGAAGTAAAACCAGGGGCGCTGCGATAAATAACGTCACACTAATGAGTGCTAATCGGTCATTACCGAAAGTTGACTCCCAAATGCGACGTAATGATTGCACTATTTTCCCCCATGATCGACAGACCCGCCGTATAAGAAATAGCATGTGGCAGACGCAACAACTTGACTTGACTCGGCGTCGAAAAACAAATATATGGGGGCACCTTTGAAAAAACCGAAAATTTCCCGGCACTTACTTGTGCCCGTGGCCGGTCTGTCACTCCTCGCAGCATCCTTCTCCGGCGCTCCGGCCGCCATGGCTGCGGGAACTGCGAGCATCAGCGGTAGCGTGCAGATGCAGGCTGGTCTGAGTGCCAGCATGATCATCATCGACGCTTACAAGGACGATATGTACGTCGGCGAGACCCGGATTTGGAGCGGTTCCGGGGCCTATACCTTGAGCGGTCTGGAGCCCGGCAACTACAAGGTCAAATTCAGTGCCTACGGTGAAGGTGGCGGCGCTCCGGTCAACGTCCAGGAATGGTTTGACGACAAAGAACTGGCATCCTCGGCTCAGACAATCACTCTGACCACGGGGCAGGCACAGGCAAACGTCTCAGCAGTCCTGAACGCAGGCGCTACAGTCGGCGGCAAGGTGTCCGTCCCTGCCGGCGTCGATGCCACCAAGGTGAACGTGAACGCAACACGCGATGGCGAGTACAGCTCATATAGCACTTCGCTGAAAGCGGATGGTACGTACTCGCTCACCAACATGATCGCCGGTCAATACCGGCTGCGGTTCAACTGGGGCTCCCCGTGGGATCCCAACCCAACCCCCAGCCCGGTGATCGAGACCTTCCTTGGGAGCAAGGACTGGTCGTCAGCCACCCTGCTCGAGGTTCCCAAACAAGGCAACATCACGCAAAACGTTTCTTTGGCCCCCGCCGGAATCGCGACCGGCAAAGTGACTGTTCCAGCCGGTGTCGATCCCACGAAGGTCTCTGTCTACTTTTCCAATGCGGCCAAGCCCTCCGATCCAGGGGGATACACCACGGCAAACGCCAATGGCGACTTCAGCATTGGAGGGCTGACCCCGGCCACCTACCGAGTTTCCTTTGGCTGGAGCGGCTCCGACTCCCCCGTGCTTTCCGCGTACTACGGGCCTTCGGGAGCTACGCAAGACAATGCCACTTTGGTAACCCTGCAACCAGCCCAAACCGTTACAGGAATCAACCAAACACTGATAGCTGCCGCGAAAATAAAGGGCAAAGTGACGGTCCCCGCAGGATTCTCGGCGTCTGGCATCATGGTAACGGCTAAAGCCACAACCGACCTTGCCTGGGTGAGCAGTGCCCAAACCGATTCGACGGGTGCGTTCAGCATAGGCGGCCTCCCGGCAGGATCATACAAATTGCAGTACTCGCCCTTCAACCAAAACCTTCTGGACCAGTGGCAGGGCCAGAAGCAGGACGCGTCAGCATCAATCGCCGTTGCTGTGACTACCGGTCAGACAATCTCGGTGGCCAATGAGGTTTTGGTGCCTGGGGCCGCCGTATCGGGCACGCTCAGCGTTCCTGCAGGTTCCTTCAGCCAAGCCAACTACGCTGCCTTGGTAGGCCCCGGCGGAGTGGTCAGCCAGGCCTCTGTCGATAACACTGGAAGCTTCTCTTTCAGCCGGCTTCCGGCAGGGACCTATGCCATTGAATTCAACCGATCCAGCGGCTTGACCACTGACGTTGAAGCCTCCTTCTTCAAAGACAAGTCCGAATCCGCAGGCGCTTCATCAGCCACCACGGTCACTGTGGCTACAGGTGAAGCGAAGACCGGGCTGACAAGCACAGCGAAGACGGGTGGCACGCTCACGGGAAAGATTGTGGGCACAGACGGGCAGCCACTGAATAATGTTCCTGTCCGCGTTTACACCAAGGACGGCTCGCTGGTCACCCGCGGCGCGAACACCATCGCCGATGGCACGTTCAAGGTGACAGGACTTACCACGGGAAGCTACTTGGTCTCGGCCAACATGATCCCAACCCGGCCTTCGGGCTCCCTCGGAACTATCTTCTCCGGCAACGTCAAGACCGAAGGGGCTGCCTCGAACGTAGGAACCACAGTGGGTACAAACACTGACATCGGTACCCTCAGCTTCGCCACAGCAGGCAACGCCGGCACCGGATTCTCCGACGTACCTGCGGGCGGGCAGTTCAGCACAGAGATTAGCTGGATGGCCACTGCCGGTATCAGCACCGGCTGGACGGAGGCGGATGGCTCCAAAACGTTCCGGCCGCTCTCCCCCGTCAACCGTGATGCGATGGCAGCCTTCATGTACCGGCTGGCAGGAAAGCCAGCCTTCACTCCCCCGGCCACGTCACCGTTCACGGATGTGCCCACCAGCAGCCAGTTCTACAAGGAAATTACGTGGCTCGCTGACAAGGGTGTCTCCACCGGTTGGACAGAGTCGGACGGCAGCAAAACCTACCGGCCCCTTCAGGCTGTCAACCGGGATGCGATGGCAGCCTTCATGTACCGGCTGGCAGGGAAACCCGCCTTCGATCCCCCGAGTGCGTCACCGTTCACCGATGTGCCCACCAGCAGCCAGTTCTACAAAGAGATCACCTGGCTGGCAGCTCAAGGCATCAGCACTGGCTGGACAGAAGCGGACAACAGCAAGACGTTCCGCCCGCTTAACGCCGTCAATCGCGATGCGATGGCTGCCTTCATGTACCGCTATAACGGTAAGTTCAACCCGAGTTAGTCCTCAGCAAGCGAACGGCCGGCACCACAAGAGGTGGTGCCGGCCTTCTCGTACCTTCGGGTGCCGCCGTCCAAGGCAGCCCCTTCTTTCGTCCTGATTATTTTCCCAAGGTGTGGGGGTTGCGGTGTTTCGTCGTGGTGTGGCGTGGTTGGTCGCTGTTGTTGTGGTGGTGGTGCCGGGGTTGTTGGTGGTGCCGTCGGCGGTGGCTGCGGATCCGGTGGTGGAGAACGTGGTGTCGTTCTCGGATGTGCCGGTGGAGTCGCAGTTCGCGACGGAGATTTCGTGGTTGGCCGCGTCGGGTATTTCCACGGGCTGGGATGTTGGTGGCGGGGTGCGGCAGTATCGTCCGTTGGAGTCCATTGCCCGGAACGCGATGGCCGCGTTCTTGTACCGCCATGCCGGGTCCCCGGCGTTCACACCGCCCACGGCGTCTCCGTTCACGGATGTCCCGGTAGAGGCAGCGTTTTATAAAGAAATCACCTGGCTTGCCTCCACGGGCATTTCCACCGGCTGGGCTCTCGATGGCGGGGTGCGTGAGTATCGTCCGTTGTCTCCGATCGCCCGTGATGCGATGGCCGCGTTCTTGTACCGGTACGCGGACAAGCCAGCGTTCACGGCCCCACCGGTGTCTCCTTTTACGGATGTTCCCGCCGGTGGCGGGTTCTACACGGAGATCACCTGGTTGGCCGGGGCCGGGATTTCCACGGGCTGGGATGCTGGTAACGGTGCGCGTCAGTACCGGCCCTTTGACGGGATCGCCCGTGATGCGATGGCCGCGTTCCTCTACCGGTACGCGGGCCAGAAAACCCCGGCCGACCCGGGAAACCCTGCCGCGGGGACGGTCACGGTGGCCCCGGATGTTGAAGTCCTGGAACCCGCCCAACTCCAAACCGCCCAGGTGACCACCAACACCATTGCGTTGCCTTCGGATCAGGCCACGGACATCAAACCCAATGACGTACTGGTCTCCGGTGCTACTACCGGCACCCCGGACGGGCTCCTGGTCCGGGTAGTCCAAGTAGTCCGCGACCCGGGCGGAACCACCCTGGTGAAAACCAAACCCGCCACCGTGCCCGAGGCCGTGGTCTCCACGGGAGGTCTGCTCGAAGTGACCGGCACCCCGGTGAGTTCCGAGTTCATCCCCGCGCCCGACGTCGTGGTTGAACCCGACACGGCCCCCACCTCAACCAGAACCAGCCCCGCAACCACACCGGACATGGCCCGGCCCTACGCGGCCGCCTCCGCGGAAGTGTTCAACAAATCCATGGTCCTGAGCAGGACCGTCAAGGGCGAGTTCGGCAAACCCGACGCACCCTTGACCGGTGACGGGTCAGTGACCCTGAAGTCCTCCGTCACGGCCAAAGCCACAGCAAAAATGACCCTGGAGACCGCCTTCCTGAGCCTGAAGGAAGTCTCAGTGGTCATCACCCCCTCCATCAAAGCCGAACACTCCCTCACGGCCCAGGGATCACTGAAAGGCCAGGTCACCGCCAAACTGGGCGAACTGAACTCCGCGTTCACGTTCATGGCCGGCCCGGTCCCGGTAGTAGTGACCAGCAACGCGACCATGAACGCGAACTTCTCCCTGGACGGAAACGCCGACGTGGTGTTCTCCTCATCCCAGACCGTCACCAGCAACCACGGCTTCAAATACAACAACGGCTCGTTCAACCTGGTCAACGACAAACCCACCACCGCAGGAATCGAAAACGAATACAAAGCCTCAGCATCCCTGACCGCACGAGCATCCCTGGACTTCGACGCCACCATCAAGCTCTACGGCATCGCCGGGATCACCTTCGGCATCGGCCCCTACGCGACCACCACCATCACCGTCACCACCGCCAGCGGACAAGACCTCACCTGGACCTGCCCCCTGGAACTCGGCGTCGAAGGCCGACTCGGCGTCCTGGCAGGCATCAAAATACTCGGCTTCGACCTCGGCGAATGGAAAGCCACAGCAACCAACACCTGGCCCCTCTTCACCGCAAACCCCTGCCAAAACACCCCCGTCATCAAACCCTCCGACCCAGTACAAACCGGCGTCATCGGCATGGCGGCGGGGATTGAGAGCGCCTTCGCTCTGAAAGCCGACGGGACACTGTGGGCATGGGGTTTCAATGCCTCCGGAAATTTGGGGACAGGCTCCGATGCGTATGCCACCTACGTGCCCGCTCTGGTTTTGGGACTTCGGAAGGTCACAGGTGTCGCAGCATACGGATACAACGCCTACGCCCTCAAGAGCGACGGATCCGTGTGGGCCTGGGGGAGCAACTATTACGGCCAGCTTGGCAACTCAAGTGGTGGGCAATATTCATCGGTTCCACTGGAGGTACAGGGATTGAACAGCGTCAGGAGTGTCGCCACTAACGGGAACACAGCCTACGCGTTGCGCTCCGACGGCACTGTTTGGGCATGGGGAAACAACACCAAAGGCCAGCAAGGGCAAGGCCACACTCTGGGGACAGGCAGTACACCCCTTCAGGTGCAAGGTCTCACGGATGTCACCAAAATCTCGGGCGGCGGAAATTCGGGCTACGCCTTAAAAAGCGACGGTACAGTGTGGGCGTGGGGTTACAACGGGGAGGGCCAGCTAGGCAACGGAACAACCGTCAACTCCTTGGTACCGGTCAGGGTTTCGGGCTTGGACGGAGTGCGGGACATTGTGGGCACCAGCTATGGCGCCCTTGCCCTTCGCAACGATGGAACCGTCTGGGCTTGGGGTCACAACGGGCTTGGCCTGTTGGCGAACGGAACATACCAGGGATATAGCGATGTCCCCGTTCAGATCCCTGGGCTAAGTGGCATGGAAAGCATAGGGGCTAACACTAATAGCGCCTTCGCTTCCAACGGTGCAGATGAGTTTTGGGCTTGGGGGTACAACTATTCAGGGGAGCTGGGAGATGGCACCCGAAACAACGCAACCGCACCGGTTCGCGTGCAGCAGCTAAACGGTGTCCAGTTTGTCACTGGAGGCCTCTACACGTCCTATGCCCTAACCGGCGACGGAAGACTCTGGTCTTGGGGAGAGAACGGTCTGGGACAACTAGGAAACGGCACAACTGCAGACTCTTACGTTCCGCAGGAAGTTCCGGCCTTCTGATCCGGCGTGCGTGGAGCCCTAGCCGACGCGCTCAAACACCATGGTCGCCTGTATGCGATCGCCGCCGCCGATCACGCCCTTGCTTCCGCTGCTGGCGGTGGTGATGGTGTGGAGCCTGTAACCCTTAGCGGCTTGATCGTTGATGGCCTTTTCCAGGGAAGGCAGGTTACCCGAACCGGCGCCCCACATTTTTTCTTTCAGGATCACCTGGAGAACCACGTATTGCTGCATTTGCGCCACTTCCTTCTGTTGCTGGACGGTTGCGTGCAAGGCTACTCGACGCCGGTGGGGAACCTATGGGTTTCTGTCCAGTTCGCGGTCCACAATCCGGATTGCATGCGCCGTAACTGATCTACTAACAACCCTTATTGTCATGGGTTGTGTGCCGGAGGAGACTTGTGGCGACGGCATCCCATCTGGGGCCGCCCGCGAGGCCACTGAGCTGCGGGGCCTCGCAGTACCCCAAAGCGGCTTGGTGGATCGGTGAGCCCCATGACACCCCTGGATCTGGCTACTCAAAGACGGCGCTATCTCTTACCCTTGCTGGTTATCGCACTCGTTGGATGTCTCGGTGGGTGTGACTCCAAGCCCGACGACGCCTCCCTCCCGTCCCCAAGTTCTTCTACGACGGAGGCCCGCACGGCCCCGGCACAGCCTGAAGGTGGCGCCCCCCAAACAATCCCACTGCTGCCGGAGAGTGGCAACCTCGACGCCGGCACCTACCGCGTCCTCGTCAAGGGCTACTCGGCGCCTTTCGAGATCACAGTCCCAGCCGGTTGGTCGACTGACGACGGCGATGGTGTGGCCAAAGATGACCCGAATCACCCGGACGAATGGGGGGTCTACGTGGGTTGGTGGCCCGCCGACTATGTGCCGACCGACGCATGCGCTTGGGAGGGCGCGCTCGTCAAGGTCGATCCGTCGCTTAAGAGCTTCGTCGACGCATTGACGGCGCAGACGTCAACGGCGAGCACCCCTCCCGTCAAGGTCAAGGTGGGTGATTACTCCGGCTTGGAGTTCGACCATTTCGTCAAGGGCGGCGTGGACATCACAGGCTGCGACCGCGATAAGTTCTGCATCCACTCTGAATTCTCAAACGAATGCTCACGCTGGTACTCGAGCGCCGCTGAGCGCGAAACTTACCGGGTTGTGGATTTGAACGGCAAGCGCGCTGTGAGCTGGGTGGTGCAATTCCACGAATCGATCAATCCGGAGCTGACGAGGGAGGCACGCGCCGTTTTCGACTCGATCATGTTCGGGCCCGGTAATTGAACGGGCAGCTGGGGAACTAGGCGGATCTCGCGGCCGAGATGTCCAGGCGTGAGCGAAGAGTAGGAACACCGGGACCCTTGAGGTCCTCAAGGTAGGGATGACGTCCGGCCATCGCCATCACCAGGGCGAGGGTCGTACCAGTAACCAGCGGTCCTGTACCTGAAGAGAAGGCGCCGTCATTCGCCTCCAGCCGCAGGTCGGCGGCGTGCGTGCGGCTGGCGACTGCAAAGTCCCGGCGGGCGTAGAACTCCGCGACGGGCGTCAAAGCGTCAATGCTCGGAGTGCGTGGAAGTCCCAGAGGCCGGCGGATGTCCTGGGCATGCACCACTACCTCCCCCAGATACGCCGGAGTATCGGAGGACGGTGCGATGCTGCTGTGGATGACGGCTCGAAACCGGTCCAATGTCTTAGCCGGAGTGCTACCAAGGTGCTCCTCGAGCCTGCGCTGGTTATGCACGTCAGGGCGGAAACGCGCACCGAGCATGCTGCGCAGCCACTGCCACTGGTTAAGGCTCGCCGCTGCCGTGAGATGTGCGACTACTTGCTCCACATTCCACTGCCCGCACAGGGTCTTGTGACGCCACTGTTCCGCGCTAAGGCCCATCAAGTCCTCCATCAGCGCTGCGCGCTCAGCGTGAACCAGGGTCCAAAGATGGCCGTCCGAAAGTTTCCCCATAACTTCCTGCTTTCTCCACATGAGTGTCGTGGGTTCAATCCCACGCTCGCTTCTTATAGACGCATTCAAGCACAGCATCCGCCCCAGCGTTCCAGCGCGAGGATCGCCTCGCGCAAGGCGAGCCCTTTATCGGTCAGCGCGTAGGCTCGGGTGTTGTGCCGGAGCGGCAGGCGGGACAGTACACCGGCTGCTTCGAGCTCGCGCAGTCGGGTCGCGAGGATGTTGGTCGGCACCCCGAGGTCGCGCTGCAGATCGCCGTAACGCTGTGGCCCGTCGAGCAGCCGCTCCACGATAAGCAATGCCCACCGTGGTCCGACGATGTCGAGGGCCGCGGCAAGGTTGCTCACGCGCTCGGCTGAGCGTCCGGCTTCATCCAAAACGGTGAGTAGTGGTAGCCGTCAGGGTCATCGAATTGGCGCTGGTACATGAAGGGGTAGTCATCGGTGTCACCGATCCGCCCACCGGCGGCGCTGGCGCGTTCGATAAGCTCGTCCACCGCCTCTCGGCTGTCGAGATCGAATGAAACTGTGACCTTCGAAGGGGTTTCGGGTCCGCCCACCAACTCCTCGGTGCCACCGACGCTCGCGTACATCTCACGGCTACCGAGCATGACGTACTGCTCGGGGGCGATCGCGAAGCATGACACGTTGTGATCGGACATCTCAGTGTTGAGGGTCCAGCCGAGGGCGCTATAGAAAGCTGTCGCGCGCTCGACGTCTTCAACCGGGCATGTGATAAATAGGCTCATGCGGCCCATACTTGCAAAATGCAAGTAAGGCGTCAAGACCTTGCTGGTTGCGATGACTCTGGGGTGCTTTGGTTGCCGATTCGGCCCTACTGGCGGGCTACCCGGAATGGGCGGCCCGCCAGTGGGCCTATACGCGCAGGGATGTGAGAGAACGTTCGGCTCAAACCCCCCGGAACTGATAGAGCGTCCGGCTCAAGCCCGAGGGAACTGATAGAGCGTTCGGTTTTAGCCCGGGGGGATGTGAGAGAGGGATCCCGAGTTGGGGATCGGATGTGAGAGAGGGTTACATGTCGGCTAGCGCGCCGCCGGGGTTTTCGATGGCGTCGGCGACGTACCGGAGGAAGCCGGCCGCGGTTTCGCCGTCGCACACTCGGTGGTCGAAGGCCAGGGTCAGCTCGGTGACCTTGCGGACGGCCAGCTCACCGTTGACCACCCAGGGCTTGTCGATGATGCGGCCCACGCCCAGCATCGCGACCTCGGGGTAGTTGATGATGGCGGCCGAGCCGTCCACACCGAACACACCGTAGTTGTTCAGCGTGAACGTGCCGGAGCCCAGTTCCGTGGGGGTCGCCTTTCCGTCACGTGCGACGGCGGTGAGTCGGCGGATCTCTGCGTCCAGTTCGCGGGCACTCAGCTGGTGCGCATTGCGGACAGAAGGAACCACGAGTCCGCGGTCGGTCTGCGCGGCGAAGCCGAGGTTGACGCCTTCGAATCCTACGATCTCCTGCGTGCCGTCCTCTGCAGTTTCAAAGCGCGTGTTCAAGGCCGGGTACTTTTTTAACCCAGCCGTGACAAAACGGGCGATGAAGGCCAACAGACCAGGGGTATCGTGCGGTGCGCGCTTCTTGAGTTCGGCCCGCATCTCCAGCAGCGCGGTAGCGTCCACGTCCACCCACACGGTGGCTTCGGGGATCTCCGAGCGACTGCGGGTCATGTTCGCAGCCACGGCCTTGCGGACCCCACGAACAGGCGTCCGAGCCGAGACCGACAAACCAGTCCGGCTGTCCACGGCACCCGCATCAATAGAAGCAATAGCAGGAGCGGGAGCGGAGACACGAGAAGCCGCAGGAGCAGGCTCACGTGTAGCAGGCACAGTAATAGCCGCTTCCACATCCCGCCGCATGATCAGCCCACTGGTCCCCGAGCCCTCAATGGCATCGAGGGAAACCCCGTGATCGCGCGCCATTTTCCGGACGAGCGGAGAGATCACGGCACTGAGCTTGCCGGGGATTCGCGTCCCGGCCACGGAAGGCTCCATCACAGGCACAGCAGCAGGCTCAGCTGCAGGCTCAACAACTGAAGAAGCAACAGAAACACTCGCCTTACGCGGTCGGGTCCGGCCACCTGTCACTCCCCCGGGAGTTCCGTACCCAATGAGCACGTTGCCAGATCCGGCCTTCTCCTCGGTCCGGTACGTCTCGGCGGCAGCTTCCGCGGCCGGCGAAGCGTCAAGACCTGAGGACACCGGCGAAGGATCAACAGAACCAGCCGGAACAGGAGCTGCGGCAGCGGGCGAAGCCGCAGAAGCACCAGCGCGAGCGATCGAGATCAGCGGCTTGCCGACGTCGAGCGTTTGACCCGCTTCACCGTGCAGCTCGGCAACGGTGCCGGCGTAAGGCGAGGGCACCTCAACCATCGACTTGGCGGTTTCAACCTCGGCGATGGGCTGGTCAACCACAATCTCGTCGCCCACGGCAACGAGCCAGTTCACCAGTTCGGCCTCGGTGAGGCCCTCCCCGAGATCGGGCAGTTTGAAGACCTGCATATCTGAGCTCATGGTCAGTCCTCCCATTGAAGGTCGTCGACGGCGTCGAGGATGCGGTCGACGCTTGGCAGGTAGTAGTGCTCCAACTTGGGAGACGGGAACGGGACGTCGAAGCCGGTCACCCGAAGAATTGGCGCGGCGAGGTAGTGGAAGGCGCGTTCCTGGACGCGGGCCACGATCTCTGAGGACACGGAGGCGAATCCGTGGGCTTCGGCGATCACGACGGCGCGTCCCGTCTTGCGTACGGACGCGCAGACGGTTTCGTCGTCGAAGGGGACGAGGGTTCGGACGTCGATGACTTCGAGTGAGCGGCCCTCTTCGGCGGCGGCAGCTGCAGCGGCGAGCGCGGTGGGAACGGAGGGGCCGTAGGCGATGAGTGTTGCGTCTGTGCCGGGACGGGCAACAGCTGCGCGGCCCTCGGTGGAGGTTCCGGCGTCGTGCTCTGCTCGCAAGGCACCCAGGTCAACCTGGTCCTTGGACCAGTAGAGCTTTTTGGGTTCCATGAACATGACGGGGTCGTCGGAGTCGATTGCTTCGCGGAGCATGCGGTAGCCGTCGGCCACGGTGGCTGGGGTGTAGACCTTCAGGCCGGCGGTGTGGGCGTAGTAGGACTCGGAGGAGTCGCAGTGGTGCTCCACTCCCCCGATGCCGCCGGCGTAGGGAACACGTATGACCATGGGCATTTTGAGTTTGCCCTTGGTGCGGTTGTGCATTTTGGCTACGTGGCTGACGATTTGTTCGAAGGCCGGGTAGGCGAAGGCGTCGAACTGCATTTCGATCACGGGGCGCATGCCGTTGATGGCCATACCGACGGCCATACCGACGATGCCGGATTCGGCCAGCGGGGTGTCGAAGCAGCGTTGTTCGCCGAATTCGGCCATGAGGCCGTCGGTGATGCGGAAGACGCCGCCCAGCATTCCGACGTCTTCGCCGAATACCAGGACGGATGAGTCGGCGCGCATGGCGTCGGCCATGGCGGTGTTCAGCGCCTTGGCCATGGTGAGGCTTTGCGGGCCGGTGGCTTCGGCCGTGGCCGCGGCGGAAGCGGCGGCGCTGGCGGTGGCTGCGCTGACGTTGCCGTTAACGGTAGTGGTGACGGTCATTTTGCGCTCTCCGTTCCGGTATTTTCGGCGCTTTCAGCGCGGGCGAGTTCGCTGGCGAGCAGCTCTGACTGTTCTTTCAGCTGCGGCGTTTGCTTATCGAAGACGTACTTGAAGAGGTCCAGCGGCTGGACGGGAACGTCCTCCCCCAGGCCTTCGCGGAGCTGGGTAGCGACGGCTTCAGCATGCGAGGCGATGCGCTCCGACGCGGCGGCGTCCAGCAGACCCTTGTCCGTGAGGTACGACTTCATGCGTGCCAGCGGATCCTTGGCCTGCCATTCGGCAACTTCGCTGTCCGGGCGGTAGCGCGTGGCGTCGTCGGCGTTGGTGTGGGCCTGCATGCGGTAGGTGTGGGCTTCGATCAGCAGCGGGCCGGATCCTTCGCGGGCCAGCTTCACGGCCCGGTCCATCACGGCGAGGAGCGCGACGAGGTCGTTGCCGTCCACGCGTTCACCGGCCATGCCGTAGCCAACAGCCTTGTGGGCCAGCGACGGCGCCACGGACTGGTGGCTGAGCGGTACGGAGATGGCGTATTTGTTGTTCTGTACGAAGAAGATGACGGGCAGGTGGAAGACGGCGGCGAAGTTCAGGGCTTCGTGGAAGTCGCCTTCGCTGGTGGCGCCGTCGCCGCACATGGCCATCACCACGGTGTTTTCACCGCGCAGCTTGGCGGCGTGGGCAACGCCCACAGCGTGGAGCAGTTGGGTGGTCAGCGGCGTGCACTGGATGCCGACGTTGTGCGCGCTGGGGTCGTACCCGCCGTGCCAGTCGCCGCGGAAAATGGTCATCACCTCAACGGGGTCCACCCCGCGGGTCATGACGGCGACGGCGTCACGGTAGGTGGGGAACAGCCAGTCACCTTCGCTGAGGCACATGGCGGCTGCAACCTGGCAGGCTTCCTGGCCGTGACTTGAGGGGTAGACGGCCATGCGGCCCTGCCGGACCAGCGCAGAGTTCTGATCGTTGACGCGGCGTCCGACGACGAGCTGCTCGTATGCGGCCATCAGTTCAGCATCGCTGGGTGTGGGGTATTCGTGGCCGGGTTCGGTGCCTTGCTCGTCATGGGAGCGGAGGGTGCCGTCCGGGTTCACCATTTGGATCTGGTGCCGGGCGGGGAGCATGTAGTCCTCAACGCTGATGCCGAATTTTGTCCGAACGTCAGCAGCTTGGTCCTCTACCGCCGTTTCCGGCGCAGAGTGATCTGCGTGGATCGTCATTGGTCCGTCCTTCTTTAGCCACTATGTGCTTCCAGTATGTTCCCCGGGCTTGTTTCGTATCCAGCTTTCCGCCGAATCATGGAAGCCCTTGCCTAAACTGGGTATTCTGAAAGACAAATTGCAATTGTGAGCTGGGTAACGTGCCCGTGCTGTAGACGAATTGGAGAGCCAGTGAGCGAGGCTGAGGCGGAGCAGACCGCCGTACCGCTGGACAGCGTGGACCGGGACATCATCCGAGAGCTGACCACCGATGGGCGCATGTCCATCACGCAGGTGGCGGAGAACGTCCACATCAGCCGCGCCCATGCGTACACCCGGATCGCCCGGCTTACCGGCGAAGGTGTGCTGACCAAGTTCACTGCGCTGGTGGATCCCATCAAGGCGGGGCTGCGGTCCTCCGCGTACGTGACGTTGAAGGTGCAGCAGCACTCGTGGCGTGAGTTGAAGGAACAGCTGCGGGCCATCCCGGAGATCCACCACATTGCCTTGGTGGGCGGCGACTTCGACGTCATCCTCCTCGTCCGCGCCACAGACAACATCCACCTCCGCCGCGTCATCTTCGATCAGCTGCAATCCATGGACGGCATCCTGGACACCCAAACCTTCCTGGTGTTCGAGGACGTAGATACCCGGTGACGTTCCAATGGAAGCTCGCCTGGACGCTGGCGGCCAGTGCCCTGGCGGTGTCCTGTGGCTGATTGCTGCCTTCCAGCTCTTCCACAACCCGCCTCACGCCACTCCCCAGCGAACCGACGCCATTGTGGTGCTGGGCGGCAGGAGCAGTGAACGACTCCCGGTGGGCGTCGCCTTGCGGGGGCCGCTGGGCATCAAGGACTTGGTGGTGATCACCACCGGGCTTCCGGCCAACGCCGGTTCGGATGAGTTTTGTGAAGCGCACGACGGCGACCCTCATCTTGACTGCTTCCGCCCGGATCCACTGAACACCAGGGGCGAGGCCGCGCGGCTAAGCGATCTGGCGATTGAACGGGGTTGGACGTCAGTGACCGTGGTGACGCCCGACTATCACCTCCAGCGGGCCGGCACCCTCATGAAGCAGTGCATCGCAGCTGACGTGCACATGGTGGGCACTAAACCGGAGCTCTCCCCCGCTGGCTGGCTGTGGCGATTCGTGGTGGAAACCGGCGGCTTTTTTGATGTGTGGTTGCGGCCCGAATGCTAAGTGTGCTGCGGCTGCTGGTACGGCGAAAGCAAGTAGTGTCGTGTTCTTACTGAAGAAAAACGAGTACCCACTACTCTTACCCTCGTCTTGTCTAGAGGGCGAGCATGACAGGCATGACTATCTACATTGTTGAACCAGGCGCACTTGTCCACCGTTGCCAATGCTGCGGGGAACTCGCAGATCGGCTCTTTTGCGAGGATTGCCAGCCGCACATCAGTAACAACGGCAAGGTCTGAGCACGAAATTTTGCGAAGCTCAGGCCTCCGACGCATACATGCAAACTCACCCGGAGCGTCAGGCCTTCCCTTCGACCCTCGTTGCATGACTTGCGACTGAAACCCCTACTTCGTGTCCTGAAACCAGCCATTGTCCGTCAACCATTCGTCCCGGCTTCCGACATCGCCGCACTCGCTAATAACGTCATAGCAAGTTCAGGTACTGGATTCACTGCATGGCGCTATGCGCCCATTAGATACGGTCCCTGTCCTACGGGCGCAGCAAAATTGACGACCGCATTCCTCCCGGATGTTAACCAAGTCTCTGGACTGGCTCGACACACTGGCTCCAACGTGGCTAATCGGCGCGTAGCAAAGACGTCTGATTCTGCCGAGGGAGCGATGCTCCGTTAGGATGACTTTGGTCTTTGCCTTACACCAGCTCGCTCTTTGGGGGATATATCGTGCACAGGATTATGCCAATTTTCGGCACCCGCCCGGAAGCCATCAAAATGGCTCCCATTGTTCGCGCCTTGCAGGAATCAGAGCATCTTCACTGTGTCGTCACGGTGACTGGTCAACACCGCGAGATGCTTGACCAGGTGAACGAACTCTTTGGAATTACGCCTGATCACGATCTTAACATTCTTCAGCCAGGCCAATCACTGACCGATATCATGACGCGAACAATGAGTGGACTTGACACTCTATTCGCCCGCGAGAAGCCGGACGCAGTGGTTGTCCAAGGTGACACGACCACATCTACCGCAGGTGCTATCGCTGCCTTTTACCACGGCATTCCCGTAGTCCACGTGGAAGCAGGTCTGCGAAGCGGCAACCTCCTTTCCCCATTCCCTGAGGAGGCAAACCGTAAAATCACTAGTCAAATTGCCTCATTACACCTCGCACCCACCAGCACCAGCCGTGCCAATCTCCTGGCTGAGGGCGTGCCCGCGGAAGACATCGTGGTGACGGGAAATTCCGTCATTGATGCATTGCTGACGACCGTCAATAAGAAGGTTCCTTTCTTGGACCCTCGTCTGGAAGAACTTGCAGATAGCGGGCAGAAAATCCTTCTGGTGACAACGCACCGACGCGAAAACCAAGGCGATGCCATGCGCGGCGTCGGCAGAGCGTTGGCCCGTATTGCCGACTCTAATCCAGACCTGGTTATCGTCCTTCCTGTGCACAAGAACCCGCTTGTCCGCGAAGCCGTCCTGCCAGCCATTGAAGCAAAGCAAAACGTGCTTGTCACAGAGCCTTTGGCTTACGGTGAGTTCACTCGCATGCTGTCCCTTGCCCACATCGTCCTAACCGACTCCGGCGGAGTGCAAGAAGAAGCTCCTAGTTTGGGCAAGCCGGTACTTGTGATGAGAGACAACACAGAGCGCCCCGAAGCTGTCGTGGCAGGCACAGTCACACTGATCGGCACTAATGAGGAACGCATCGTGAATGAAGTTTCACGCCTTCTGAACGACGCTGAGCACTTTTCGGCTATGGCCAACGCTGTCAATCCATATGGTGAC
Organism: Paenarthrobacter sp. MSM-2-10-13; assembly: GCF_011605365.1. Taxonomy (NCBI): domain Bacteria; kingdom Bacillati; phylum Actinomycetota; class Actinomycetes; order Micrococcales; family Micrococcaceae; genus Paenarthrobacter; species Paenarthrobacter sp. MSM-2-10-13. The sequence goes on from NZ_JAAOXO010000004.1 coordinate 49,650, forward strand.
GGTCGCGCCTCGGCCCGCACCGTCGCAGCTATAGCAGAGCTGTTGGGCGTCGGGCAACGAGTAGAAGAGTTCGGCATGCCTGTGGCAGTCTGAGCACCATCATCACTGCATCTCTGGCTTCCAATCACTCGCGCAACTTAGAGGAAGACGACTCAGCTCGTCGAAGCTATTCGCAAGGGGCGCCCTCAACCTTCTTCCTTGCGAATAGCGGCAGCCACATTAAGGCGCCCCGTCCACCTATCCGGCTCTGTGTCTTCCTTTCGGTCGAGAAGCCCAATACACGGCAATCAATAGCAAGCTTCGAAGACATTCTGCAGCAAGCACAATTCCGGCCATTTTGAAGGCGGTTACTTGACCGGAGTATAGGACTCCGCCCAATATGGCAATCAGTTGCGTGGCGCTAATCCAAGCAAAAAAACGTTCTCGTCCGCTAAGCGATAGAGCGCTGCCGACGGAACTGGTTAGAGCATTGACAAAGGATGCGACGGTCAGCAGCAGGCTTGGCAACCAAAGTTCACTGTACTCGGGGCCCAGCACAGTACCGACCCACGCCGGGCCCGCCAGAACCAGTAAGACTGCCAGCACTCCGGGTATGAACGCAGATGCGACGGCGCTCGAAATCAGAAGGCTCAGGGTCTCCTTTCGACGGTGCGCCTGCAGGTTTGAAGACAGTTTTGGCATGACTGCCGTTGACACTGCACTAACGCTTACAGAACCAGCCGCCTGAAAGCGCTGGGCAATGTCGTACTCTCCCGCCATCCGAGCCGATGCTGCGCCGACGAAGAAAATCGGTGATCTAACAGCAAGCGCGGTTAGCGATGAACCAATAGCGATGACAAAAGCTGACTTCCACCGAATCTTAGGCACGGCAACACGGCCCTTCATCACTGGGCGCAACGCAGATACACCGAAGAGCGCTGTTATCGATAGGACCGCTAACCCTTGACCGAGCAGAAACCCATCGGTACTGTCACGGGGCGAAAGAACGGCGGCAACTATCCCACCTGCCGGAAGGGCAAGAGACTCGCATATCTGTCCAAAAAGAGAACGCCCTCGTGCTACCAAGCTGACGAACCACAATCTTTGAAGAGCCGAAGCTGCGCACGCAATCGCCAAAACAGGAAGTAGCACACCGGATGCACCCCAAGCAACGGCAGCGACTCCCCAGATCAAGACAGCCACCGAGGCTACCGAGCCCCAGATCGCTGTCAGAGCGCGCGTATCCCGTAACGCTACACTCGCTATAAAGGAACCCGAAAGATCACTGCTTGGGTCGGTTGAATCCTTTAGGCCTAAAACCTCAAGACCCAGCGGTCCGGCCACACGAAATATTACAATTGCGCTCCAGAAGATTCCGTTTATTCCTACAACTTCAAGCCCAAAAAGATACGCCACTGTGGCCACCTGAAGAATTAGCAGCAATGCACCGCCTATGCGGATAACGAAAAGCCCGGCGGCGCGCCCCAATAGGGAAGGTATTTTCATCCGCCGTCAGTGGCTTTGAAAGGCTCAAGAGGTACGGCCAACGGCGCAATCATCGTAACCCCCTGCGCAACGTTTTTAACCACCAAGGCGTTGGGACCAATCTTTGCATCGTCCCCAACCCTTACCTTGCCAACAACCTTGGCACCAGGAAACAATTTGACCCGATTTCCAATGGTCGGAATAGCGCCCGCAACTGATCGTCCCCCTATAACAACCCCAGGGGAAATAAGGCAGTCATTCCCAATGATTGCGCTGGCGTGGATGACAACTCCAGAACCTCCGTAGGCCAATTTAGTACCTGAACCGATGGTGCAAGTCGAGGGAACATAGGCACCGAAAACCACTTGCCCTAGCACTGTGCATATTTTTGGAAGAATTGGAATTCCGCGCCGATGGAAGGAGTTACCAAGCCTGTAGAAAAGGAGATACATGATTTTAGCTCCCTAGCCTAAGACGACCACGAACGACGTAATAGATGAACTTTGCATTACCCACCAAGTAACGCCGCATCATGCGGCGCGGTTCCTGTAGGAGCCTATAAAACCATTCGAGACCACACCGCTGCATCCAGATCGGTGCACGGGTCGTCTCTCCAGCCACGACGTCGAATGAGCCACCCACCCCAACGCAAAGCTTGACCCCAAGCCTGTGTAGATTGTCGGCGAGGAAGACTTCCTTGAACGGCGAGGGCACAGCAATGAACAAAATATCGGGATTAGTTACTGCAACTTCTTGGCAAATTTCCAAGTCGGATTTGGATTGACGCCAGTATCCATCGTGGTGACCGACTACCACCGCACCGCGCTCTCGGAACGCATTAGCGGTCGCCTCAACCACACGGCTCTTTGCGCCCAGCAGGTAAATTCTAAGTCCATGCTTCGCCGACTCGTCCACCAAACGGTTCATGAAGTCGATCCCGGCAACTCTTTCCGGAAGAGCGTCGCCCAACAGCCTACTCGCCCAAACCACCGACTGACCATCAGCGTTGACCATAGAGCAACCGTTAATTGTGCTGCGAACCGTTTCGTCCTCAACAGCGGCGACTACTTTTGCGGCATTTACAACAACATGCTGGTGGGGGCCTCCGCTTGCAATGAGCTCCAGCGCTCGTTCCACAGACTCGTCCATGCTTAGGCGATCGACTGTGAGCCCGAGCAGGTCAGCTCTACTAGTTTGATTCTGCAACAGCATCCCTCTTTGCTAGCTTGGCAAGAGCCAGGACTGCATGGCCCTGGTTCCATCTGAGAAAAAGTGGCCCGCGCGGTGAGGACCTGAAAGCACCATTACTGTCTTGTGTTGACAAAAGAACGCGCAGTACGGACGGCTTCAATTCCGACAAACCCATTTCAGAGCCATAATCAGCAATAGCACCCAGCACGGTTGCATTGTTATGAATTTCACGGGTCGATGTGGTGTCCCCTGCAAAATACTTAGGCTCGCCGCTGTTGGTGAAGAACGACTCCTTCCAATGCCGAAGACCCCTGGTTGGGGCCTCGTCCACAAGGAACCCGCGACGTCCCAGTTCCGTTAAACTGTCAATGACATAAACGGTGTGAAAGCTGTCCTCCCATTCAAGCCCAGGAGCGTCCCCGTATGCCCAGCCACCATCCGGCCGCTGGTGGCTGATGGTCTTGGTGATAGCTTTTTGGACCAATTCCTCATGAAGTCCCAACCGCCCTAAGGACTCTGCAGCCAGCAGGCTGCCATTGTGAACAAGCTTGTCGGATGTGTCGGTGTAGTAAAAGTACCCCCGCTTGTCGTAAAGGTTTCTTAACCATTTGCCAATTGCGGGAGAAACCTCATCTGTTCTACCTACGGAATCAATGGCACGAATCGCGAACGTTGTTGCTACAACGTTCGGAGTTCCTTGCGGATAGTAGGCCCATCGTGTTTGCACATCGAACTCATAGCCCCACGGGCGGCCCGATCCCATGTGCAGAAGGTCATCGACGAGAGAGTTAGCAAGATTGATGTCGCCCAGCTCCTTGGCGGCCATGGCGAACAGCGCGAGACTTTTTGCCATCCGAACAGGTTTAACACCGACCAAGCGCCGAGTTCCTTCGCCTGATCGCTTGAGGACTTGTATCCAGGCTTGCCGTGTCAGTTTTGTGTTCAAGAGCTTAGCCACCGGCGAGGATAATCCGTCGTAGGGATCCGCACTATAAAAGTCTCTACTGACTGCCAGCGCTAGACCTGCAGCAGCAGCTTTAGAGACTTCCATACTGATATTGCTCATTATTTGTACCGCCGATCGATTGCACTGCAGTATATTTCATCTAAGCTCCGGCGATATGTTTCAATCGAGTAGGTGGTCTTCCAAGAACGTCGCGCGTTGGATCGGATGCTGTCAGAAGCGGATTTTCCCCGAAATGCTTCTTCAATGGCTGCTGCCAAGACTTCGGGATTATTTACCTCGACTATGATTCCATTACGTTTATGCGTGATGACCTCAGGAATGCTCCCAACTGGGGTCACAACCGGCATCGCTCCGTGCGCCATAGCATCCAGAAGCGACAGCGGCAGTCCTTCGGCATGCGAGGGAAGAGCAAATACGGCAGCTTCTGACATGAGCTCCCCAAGGCGCCTCTGGTCCACCCACCCATGCCATTGCACTGGGGCTGAGCTGTTCTCGATGGCGGCGACGATTTCAGAATCCGGACAATCGCCGGCCAGATCCAGAGACCAAGAAATATCTTCGGAGACAAGCTCTGCGGCGCGAAGTAATTCTCGGATGCCCTTCGAAGGTACCAGTTTTCCGGCAAAAAGGACACGGTTTTGACGCTCCCCAGGATTCAGAGAGGCGGGACCAGGCACAGCGTTTGGAAGAACACAAACAGCAGACGACTTGACGCCAAGGTCTGAAACAACGAACTCCTCCCACACGCGACCTAGGACGATAACGAAGGCAGCGTCCCGGAAGAAGCGACGTACGACCCATTTCAATGGACGAGGGAGCTTGGCATAGAAGCGTTGATAACCTCCACCGTGCAAGTGGATGACATACGGAACCCGACGTAATTTTATGAGTTCGGTTAGCAGAATCTTTCTAAGACTCGAACCAGAGGAGGCGACATTTACATGAGCAACGTCACAGCGGGGGTTTTTGATCAGCTGTGCGACGCAGGTGAGGAAGGACTGCAGTCTACGCTTCCCGGATGCACCGGTATCTATGAACCTTAACTGCGAGACCTCCGAATATGAAGATTGAACATGACTCATCATGACCCCGATTCCTCCAGCGGATCCTGGCATCGGACCCAGAACTAGAGCACGAACGGTCATTCTTTCACCACGGATGGAATGTGCTGTTCGATCAGACGGATCTTGGCGTTGGGCGTCGGTGGCAGCGAGACGACTGATGATGTAGTGAATTTGATCAGGTCGAGGCAGCTCTTTTGCAACTCCGACCCAAAGCCTTGAACATCCTCCGGAGTAGCACCGATCGCTGGAACCACAAGAACTTCGGCTTTGCCTGCCTCAAATTGGCGAATTCTGAATGCAAAAATCTTCTCATATATAGCCGAATGTAGGTTGAGCGCAGCAATAGAGACGGTTCCGCCCGAGTGGGTTACCAGGTGCTCCTGAGCCCGCCTTCCACGGATGTCGCGGATCTCGAGGCCCCCAGTCGACACCTCGACCAGTTCGGCAGTGTCTCCAGTGTCATACCGAAGCAGCGGCATAGCTGTTAATCGCAGCCCCGTTGCAATGATTCGTCCCCTCTCACCTACCGCTACTGGACGGTCTGAGTCGTCCAAAAGTTCAACGTATCCGTACAGAGGGTAGAACGAATACGTGTCCTTCTGTGGGTTGTACCGTGCCATGGCAACCCGCTCGCTCAGTCCATATGAGGGCAAGAACGTAGCGTTTGGGAATGCAGTTTGGATCAACGCTTGCTGATGGGGCAGCGTTCCCTCAGAGACCGGGAAGATACCCTGCACACTTAATCGAAAGTTGCTGTCGTCTGCACGAGCTGCCTTAGCTAAGGCAGCTATAGCTGACGGATAGCCATGAATGAAGCGAATGCGTTTCTGCTTAGTCAGCTCCCAGTAATGAGCCGATGTTGCCTCATCCAGCCCCATCGCCGAGAGCATTAGCTCCGATGTTGCTCGCGACAGCTTCCATCTTCTGGGAGGACGCCCACCGAGATGGACTCCTCGGATAACTGATCGCCAATTGCCCGGCTTGTAGCCCGATTCGCCCCAGGCATGACAAACATAGGCCCATTCTGAGGCAGCACGGCGGCGGTCAAGATAAAAAACAGCTGGTTCTCCCGACGAACCGCTAGTCGTGACCTTGTCAACCTTATCCAAGCCAGTCGCAAGGAACTCCTCGGGTCTGCCTCGGAAATCATCTTTATAGAGAATCGGGAGAGAAGCCAAGACCTTAGCGGGGTCGTCGACAGAGGAATTGAGCATCGAGTAGCGAGGATCGGAGCAGTAGGCGGTCACATCACGAGCTCGCAGAAGAAGCGTCCTTAGCAGCTCCAACTGCCTTGCGCGGGCGACTTCCGGAGAGCCGAAGGCCCTCGCGATTGACTCACTTGTCACTGCAAAGTCTTGACCGTAACGTAGCTTAGGCGGCAGCCACTGAGCAACCAGCCCCAACACTTCTCTGAGTGCAGGCGAGCTGTGCGCGAGGTACTCGCGGATCCTACTCAACAATGTGCAATCCCCCATGGTGAAAGTTAGGACCGACGTAGAGCGGGTCCAGCATCAGTATCGTAGTAGATGTGCGAACCCGCAAAGAAATCCCTGCAAAAGCGTCGTCACCCGCTGGCTCTGGCGGTCATCCGGCCCAACTAAACAGCTGAATCTCGGACGCCGACCCGGCGGGCAGGGATCCCAGCCCAAATCTCGTAGTCACCTGTAGAGCACATCAGGACCGCGTTTGCAGCGACGATCGTGCCATTCCCGATACGCGTTATCCCATCCCCAGCGAGCACCTTAGCGCCTGGAAAGATCACCACATCGTCGCCAACAATCAAGCGTTTCATTTTGGACTGCCCAAGCGGCAGGTGTGCGTCTTTTCGACCTAGTGTGACCTGATGGTAGATACGAACATTCGTTCCGATTGTCGTCAACGGGTAGAAGACGGTACCTCGTCCACTGTGAACCAGACGCAATCCTTCACCCACCACCATCTGTGCTGGGCTATCGATACCGAAAACCAGGGACAGAATGGCACGGACAACTCTGAATCGCCGGAGGTAAACCAGTCGTTCTACAAGTGTCATGGCAACAGTTTAGGTGGACGTACACGCTAACACTGACACTGGAGAGCCGGCCACGCCGAAGCCCACGCCTCGACTAAGGAAAGTCGACGCCGCTCCGAAACTCACACAGTTGCTTCTCACGCTGGCGCAAGGCAGGTCCATCGTCCTCGCGCGCCCTATCGTTGTGGAAGCAATCACATAACGTAGATTTACTCAAAGCGTTTGCGCTCCTCCCACCTTGCCTGTCAAAGTTAGCTTGGGTCATAAGCAGTGACAGAAGAGTCACTCTCCGAGTCAAGGTTGGTCCCCGGCGCTCAGACTCACATGCAAATTAGCCATAGGTCTCAAAGCAACGTACGCCCGGGCAGGTTGGAAAACCTACCTACGCGAGCGAGGTACCTCAGCCTTTGGACGATAGTTCGACGAGCGTCGAAGCCGCCAAATCTTTAGCCAGTTCATTAACCAGAAGTATGGGGAGCATTGCGTTGAATACGATCAATCGCGTAGCAGTCATTGGTTTGGGTTACATCGGATTGCCGACCGCTGCCATTTTGGCGACGAATGGCTTAGAAGTTATCGGAGTAGACGTCAACCAGCGGACAGTGGACGCTGTGAATGCCGGCCAGGTCCCGTTTGTGGAACCTGATCTGGGAGTTCACGTGGCTGGTGCCGTGAGCCACGGACATCTCACTGCCAGTATTTCGACTCCGAAGGCTGACGCCTACATTGTCGCCGTTCCAACACCGTTCAAAGCGGACCGGTCAGCGGACTTGAGCTACATCGAAGCTGCTGCCGAGGGTATTGCACCGCAGCTGATCGGTGGCGAACTGCTGATCTTGGAGTCAACCTCTCCCCCCGGGGCCACAGAACATATGGCTCAGTACATCCTCGACCTTCGCCCTGACCTTAGTCTAGACGGTGCTGATTCCAAGCCTGCGATTCTCGTAGCACACTGCCCCGAACGAGTCCTGCCGGGCAGAGTGATGATCGAACTCGTTATCAACGACCGCATCGTTGGGGGCATTACTCCTGACGCAGCCGAAAAAGCCAAAAATCTATACTCGGTCTTTTGCAAGGGCGAGATTCTAACCACTGATGCCGTCACTGCCGAGATGGCCAAGCTAGTAGAAAATTCGTACCGCGACGTCAACATTGCCTTCGCCAATGAACTTTCAGTAATCAGCGAAAAACTTGGAATTGATGTTTGGGAGTTAATTCGCCTCGCCAATCATCACCCTCGGGTAAATATTCTTCAACCGGGCCCAGGTGTGGGTGGTCACTGCATTGCTGTGGACCCGTGGTTTATAGTTGCGGCCGCCCCAGAGGAAGCTCGTCTTATCCGCACCGCGCGAGAAGTTAATGACGCAAAGCCGGAATGGGTCTTCCAACAAGTTCTGTCGGCCCTTGAACTTCTCCCGTCCGCCGCTGAAGTTTCGGTTCTGGGATTGGCCTTCAAAGCGAACATTGATGACCTCCGGGAATCTCCCGCCATAGAAATCGCTGCTCACCTAGCGGAGGCCCTACCTAGTACACGATTCAATGTGGCCGAGCCCCACGTAGCGGAACTTCCCGGGCAACTCTCGGGCCGATCCAACGTGAAATTGGTGCCAATTGACGAGTCTGTCTCACGTTCTGATGTAATCGTCGTTTTGGTCGATCACGACGACGTCAAAGCGATTATGATGGAGCAACTCGAAGGTAAGGTCGTGATAGACACGCGCGGTGCGCTGCGTCGCGAGCCTGTTCTCAACACACTTGATGCATAGTTTGTTCATTCCGACAGCATGCCGTCGGGACGCTCTCCAGATTTGCTAAGGGGCAGTTCTCAAAAGATGAGAACTGCCCCTAACAATAGTCTGCTATTCGTGGCTGCGTATAGGTGCACACCCACGCGCTACCGGAAAGCCTGGCGCCAAACGTACGCCGGTGCCCAGATCCCTTATCCTTCGGGCTAATGGTTGAAGGGTCATGCAATGCCAGTCACGACGTCCCAACCGAAGAGAGTTCGAGGTTGATTTCAAAGATCCTTGGTGTCGACCGAAGCCGCTGACTCGGCGTAAGTCTTGAAATGAATGGGCAGATGCACACGCCTCTGCCTGCAGGCCTAATCAAACTCAAAACCGAGCTACCCTCAGATACATACCTTCCGCCTTGCAGGTAGTCGTGATTGACGGGGGTGCGCAGCGACCGGTAGCGCGCTGCAATACCCGGCAGCATGAGAGTGCTGAAACTTACCCCATCACGGACGCCCAAGAAGAACCGCCAAGGCATTAGAGCCTTTCCGTCGAGCTTATACCGGCATCACTGGAGCACTCGAACTCTGACCGCGGGGCTGTCGACGTCACAGCCTCTAGATCTACCTGTCGGACTAGCCTGAAACGTCAGCTATTTCCGGTATATAAGTGAGTTAAATCTTTGACTCAGCCCTGCTATGTGGCGGGCTGCCAGTCAATGCTGTAAACACATTGATTAGCCTCCGCCGAAGGCTAAGAGCTTGTTCCAAAGTGCCCAATGGGCTGCGAGTCCGCTATACCGCTCGTAGAAGTGCCGCCGTTTCAACAGTCCCACTGTCCTCTTGAGGGCGGTCGTGGCCGGCAAGATTGGCGGAGTAGATGGCCATACCCCAAAAAACTGCGAGCCCAGGACGGTCGAGCAGAGTGTTGCTAAGGACCATTCCCGCAAGCGCAGCCGTTAGCGCCATCGACCCCGCGGGTGACAACATGCGCCTCGTGGCGATTATGCATATGACGAAGAAAAGAAGCCCCACTAGACCAAACTCCATGATCAATGTCACCAGATCGGAGTGTGCGGACTTCTCTTCCCACCACCAAAGGGGGGTCACGCGGTAATCAGAATAAGCACCACCGCCGAACAACTGGAAGATAAAGCTCTCATTGAGAAAGATATGCAGCCGCTCATTCCAAGCATCCAGCCGCCCCGATCCTAGTGCGCCTGCACCCAGTTGCCCCACAGTGCCACCCTCAACTGAGTTCTCATCTCTATAAAGTACCGAGCCCAGGACCATAAGCGAACATAAGGTCACAATTAGCCAGCGGGGCCATTGCCTTTGATTTGCCACCCAGAAAATTGCGAAAACTCCGAGCATCAGCATCTCGGTGGCACCACCGTAAGCCAGCAGCAAGGCGACAGCCGTAGAAACAAATGCTAGCTTGACTGGCCACCGCCAAGGGGACGTCCAAATGACTATCGCGAGAGCGCTGACGACAATCGCGGACGAATGGAAGCCTTCTTCACCGCCTACAAAGGCTCCTGCTCTCACCACGCCAGCGACTGTCACTCCGGGCGCAGTAATTGCCACAACAGATGCGTACATCAGAATGATGGCTGCTGCGCACGACAGAAGCCTCCTTATGTCCCCCATGGGAAGGCGAATAAGCACAAGCAATGCGGCCAGCGAGATGCAGTATCTGGTCAATGCATCCATGTTCTGAGGTATACCAACCCAACTCATGGATAGCCCCATAAACAGCATAAAACCTAGCAGCAAGAGAACTGAGGTCATCTTTCGAGGACACAGTAGGCTGCCGACCATCAGGGAAGCAACGACACAGAGAGCCACTAAGCCAGACAATCCCGGCCGCATCGCAACCAAGTTGTTGAACCCGACAGCGTAGGCGAGGGATACTGCTACGGACACAACCCCAACAGTCTGCGCCAAGAAATCCGGCTTCACTGGAATGTAATCGATTGTCGTCATTGGTTGAGCCATCGAACGCCCTAGTAAGCTTGAGTTTCTGGTCATCAGGGCCTTTCATCGTCCACGAGTCGCTACGAGATCGAGCACGTTCCCTCTTTCCTTAGCTGGACATTCAAGCGCGACATTGACGCCGTTTGCTCGCCGTCGGGGGCTTAGCCAGGGATCCTTTGGAAATTCATTGTGGGAGCCTAGATTTTGGAAATTTCGTGGCCGGCTGCAGCCGGTCGTCTGGAGCGTTCTGTGATGAACGTTTGGTCGCAATAACGGGCCCGAAGTTCCGAGTTTCTGGTGACGCCCCGTCCGAGTCTCCCGATTTAGAACGTCTCTTGCTGATGGGCGCGTCTCGAACGCTTCGACCGTCACGTGGAGATTCGCGACGTTCGTAGGAGTATGAGTAAGCATCCGCGCCCTTAGACGGCAATTGGTTCAGAACGATACCAAGTATTTTCGTGTCAACGAGCTCGAGCGCCGCAAGGGAACGCTCAAGGTCGTGGCGCCGGGTGGAGTGAGCACCGACGACAACTATTACACCGTCTACATGTTGAGCAAGGACAGTCGCGTCGGTAACGGGAAGTACCGGCGGCGTATCAATGATTACGGTGTCGAAAGTGTCAGAAAGACGATTCAAGAGCTGCTTCATGTCCGCGGATCCCAGGAGTTCGCTTGGATTCGGTGGGATCTGCCCTGAAGCCAGCACATATAGGTTTTCCTCACCCCAGGGTTGCAGCAAGTCATTCAAATCCGCTGCGCCCAAAAGTGCGGTGGTCAAACCTGCGTTGCGATCAAGTCCTAGATACTCACTGACCATCGGTCTACGTAGGTCAGCGTCGACAATGCAGACGCTATGACCTGCCTGGGCCATTGCGATGGCTAGATTGGTTGCCGTCGTGCTCTTACCTTCACCGGGGAGGGATGAGGTCACCATTACAGTTCGTGCGTGGCCGGCAACGTTGGCAAACTGCAGATTCGTACGCAGCTGCCTGAACGTTTCTGCCCTCCGGCTTTGGAGAGGGGCCTGTGTTAGAAGAGGCTTCTTGACAGCGTCCTGATCAAAAGAAATGCCGCCAAGCAAGGCCGTGCCAGTAAGAGCCCTTAGATCAGCCTCTCCACGAATGCGGTTGTCCGTCTTTGCCCGAACGATGGCGATCGCCAACCCCAATAGCAGCCCCGAAGACAGTCCTAGAAGCAAGTTCATACGCACATTTGGTGCAGAGGGAGCGGAAGGCGCCTTTGCAGGAGCAATGACCGAGAGATTGACCGGTGAATTACCTCCCGTTTGAGGTTTCTCAAGCCAGGCAACCGTCGTAATCAAACTGTCAGCTACCGCTTGGGCGATCGCTGCAGCCTGCACGGCTGAGTTGTCAGTCACAGAGATTGTAATCAAAACCGTGTTCGGGTCCGCCGTAGCCTTGACTCGCGGAGCTAGTTGCTCTGGCGCCATGGACAAACCCAATACATCGATGGCAGGCTGCAGGACCTTCGGAGACTGAACAGTCCGGACGTACGATTGCACCCTAGCTTGGATGAAGGTATTGCCTTGCTGCAGTTCCTGTACAGAGCCGGAACTCTGGATCGCCACAAAAAGCTGCGTCTCGGCGGTATAAGTAGGCTTCGAGAGTAGTGATGCGCCCCCTCCTACAAGTAGACCTACCAACCCGACGGAGATGATGATCATCCAGTTGCGACGCAGTATGCGTATGTACTCGTGAAGATCCAAACCGCGTCCCCTATTTCTCTGCACACCTGAAGCCCGCCGCTGCATAGGACGGTGGCGCACGATTGTGTTTTCTCAAGTGTAACGGGCGTGATCGAAGGTTCCGAGTCTCCGAAACGCCAGAACTAGCCGCATCACTATGAACTGAGGTGAGCTGCAGTACGCAGAACAGTGCACCGTTCCGTCACTGATTTTGGTTCTCGACCCAGCAGTAACAGTACACTCAGCCATATGAAAGTTTTGGTCACCGGAGGCGCCGGATATATCGGTTCACACACCGTCCTCTGCCTTCTCAATGATGGCCACGAAGTTGTCGTTCTAGACAACCTGCGGAACTCTAGCCCCGAATCATTGTTCCGAGTAGAAGAACTCGCAAGCAAACGTGTCGATCTGCGTCGAATAGACATACTGGACGCCGCTGCCCTTGACGAGGTGCTGGCTCAAGGAGAATTTGAGGCAGTCATTCACTTTGCGGGTCTAAAGGCCGTTGGGGAGTCGGTCGAAAATCCGCTAATTTACTATAGAAATAACGTTGTTGGCACGCTCAACTTGCTTGAAAGCATGGAAAGAGCTGGAGTAAAGAAGCTGGTCTTCAGTTCTTCGGCCACCGTTTATGGCGATTCGGAGCATGTTCCGCATGTCGAAAAGGCATCCCTTGACGCAACCAACCCGTACGGTAGAACCAAGGAACAGATTGAGGACATCCTAACGGACCTGGGTGCTGCCGAACCTGAATGGGCCATCGCCCTACTCCGCTACTTCAACCCCGTCGGAGCGCATGAGTCGGGCCTGATCGGCGAAGACCCTCGAGGCACTCCGAACAATCTTCTACCATTTGTTTCACAAGTCGCGGTCGGACGAAGAAAAAAAGTCACAGTGTTTGGCAATGACTACCCTACCCATGACGGGACCGGAGTCAGGGACTACATCCACGTCATGGATCTGGCTTCCGGTCATTTGGCCGCCTTGAACTTTATCGAGTCAGCAAATGGCGTGTACCGCTGGAATCTGGGAACTGGGCGCGGATCGTCGGTTCTAGATGTGATTGAAGCTTTCAGACTGGCGTCCGGCCGCTCAATTCCCTATGAGTTTGCGGCCAGAAGACCGGGTGATGTGGCAATCAGCTACGCCGACGCCTCAGCCGCCTTAGCCGATCTCGGATGGTCTGCCCGTAAGAACCTCTCGCAGATGTGCGAAGACCACTGGCGTTGGCAGAACTTGAATCCGCACGGATACTCCTCGTAATCGCTGATTTGCAGTTATGGGTCGGCAATACCAGCATTCACCACCCGGCCTCTTCGCCATGGGTAGTGAATAAGGGCAAGGGGATCCGGGGTCTGGATGCTGCCACTGCAAACCGAAGTTGTCGCCCCTGTTGCGCATTATGACCTCACACTGAATGGGGCGGGTACGTCCGCGAAACTGTCTTCGTACTACGCCGAAACAGACACGGCTGCAACAGAACACTGAAAGGAACATGCGTGGTCACCCTGGTCGCACACCAGCGGAGGTTGCAGCGCTCTCTCGGAGGCTCTTCGTAATCGAAGGCACCCGTCTCGTGACAATGCAGCATTGCGAATGCTTGTCTAGGCCCATGTATCCTTACGACGGGGTTCTCCCTACACGAACACATGCCTACAATTGGGGATTGCACATTGGGGACCGGATCTGATTGGCGACCACGATCATCGCGTCTTCTCAGGTTTGCCGATGCTTTCGTCATAGTCTGGGCTGTTTCAGGTGCCTATGTCATTCGTTTTGGTCTCGAACCGAGCTTTCTGGTGACGTCACAGGAGCCGAACTACGTCTGGCTATCAGTAGCGTTAGCCATCGCCTGGTGGCTCATGCTGGGAGCTTGGAACACTCGCCAGAGTCGGATCCTCGGCGCTGGACCGGATGAATACAAGAGGGTTGCTGCCGCCTCCCTCTGGCTATTCGGACTGATTGCAATATTCTCGTACGTCTTTCGCATCGAGACCGCACGAGGTTACGTTGGCATAGCATTGCCAGTTGGCCTGCTAGGACTCCTTCTCGCCCGATGGCTGCTTCGCCAGCACCTAAGCGTTGCTCGACAAAAGGGCAGCAGCATGTCACGGCTACTCCTTCTGGGCGGACCGAGTTCCGTTGCGCACCTAGCCAAGTCGCTTCACAGCGCCAAACACGCCGGATACCTTCCCGTTGCGGCCTTCACGCCAGGCGCGCGAGATCAACCACCTATCGAACCCATCTCCGGGTTGCCCATATTGGGAAGTGGAACGGACACACGGGCCGTTCTAGAAGCAATCGATGAATGCCAAGCCGATGCGGTTGCTGTCTCCGCTGGTGTGCAGTTACATCCCCAGACAATTAGGCACCTTGGCTGGGAGCTGGCCGCACGTAACGTCGGGTTGATCATGGCTCCGGCCTTGACTGATATCGCAGGGCCCCGTATCCATACACAGCAAGTTGCTGGGTTGCCGCTAATTCACGTGACCACACCGACCCTCGAAGGTGGGCAACGCGTTGCAAAGCGCTTGTTTGATGTCCTGGTCTCCGGCTTATTGATCATCTGCACCCTTCCCCTGATGTTGATAATCGCCGGTTTAGTGAAGGTTGGAAGCAAAGGGCCGATCCTCTTTAAGCAGGCTCGAGTTGGCAAGGAAGGTAAGCATTTTCAAATGCTAAAATTCCGATCCATGGTCGTTGATGCCGAAGCCCGACTCTCAGAACTTGAACACCGGAACGAAGGTAAAGGCCTTCTATTCAAGATCAAAGATGACCCCCGAATCACGCGTATTGGGGGTATCCTCCGGAAGTACAGCTTGGACGAACTTCCGCAGCTATTCAACATACTTGCTGGCTCGATGAGCCTCGTGGGACCGCGTCCACCACTGCCTCGCGAAGTCGCTGAGTATGAGCACGACGTTCGGAGAAGGCTTTTGGTAAAACCAGGGCTCACTGGTCTTTGGCAAGTTAGCGGCCGTTCAAACCTCTCTTGGCAGGATTCAGTTCGGCTCGACCTTTATTATGTGGAAAACTGGTCCTTGGCCGGCGATCTAGTCATAATTCTCCGCACGGTAAGGGCGGTGTTTCAAAGCAGCGGCGCCTACTGAGCGTTTTGAGAGCGGCACGCACACTGACCGATCAAGAAAACTGAATGAGGCTATAGCAGCAATGTCATCGAGATCTGGCAGCACTCCAGTTCGCTCCACGCGCATCCTGCGGAAGCGCATTAAAATCATCGGCATCTTCACTGCGGCGGCAGCTATTGTTCTGCTCGGAGCAGCAGCATGGATGAGCTCAATAGCAACGACCATTAACTCGGAACTGCAGAGTGCCACACGCCTAGTGCCAAACCTAAAGGCTCAAATAGCCGCAAACGATGCGGAAGGGGCAGCCCAAACTGTTGAAGACCTAATCCGACACACTGGGGCAGCTCGCGACGCTGCTGACGACCCAGTATGGACTGCAGCCACAGCAGTGCCGTGGCTCGGCCCCAACGTGCAGACGGCCACTGAAGTTGCACGGTCCGCGGATGATGTAGCTCGCCTCGGGGCGGCTCCTTTGGTGAACGCCTTTCACTCACTCAACTGGGCGACGCTGGCACCATCCCCCTCTGGTATGGATCTTGAACCCCTTAAAGCTGCGGCTCCACAAGTCGATGCAGCTGCTCACGCAGTTCGCGAATCATCTAATCGCTTGAATGAAATCGACACGCAAGGCCTGCTACCGTCCATCTCAAGCGCCCTGGTGGAAGCACGAACGGAGCTTGCGGGCCTTGGTGATAATCTCGACGTTGCAGCCGACGCGGCAAGAATCGCACCCGCGATGATGGGGGCCGACACTCCACGACGATATCTACTTCTCATGCAGAATAACGCGGAGTCTAGAGCGACAGGTGGTATTCCCGGCGCGTTGGCCGTCCTAGCCATTGATAAAGGCTCCATGAACCTGGCCTCCCAAACCAGCGCAACAGCCCTAGGGAGCTTCGTCCCGCCCCTAACCGTTGATGCAGAGCAGCAGGCAATATTCTCGCCCCGCATTGGACGCTTCATGCAGGATGTGAACCTCACTCCTGACTTCGCCACAAGCGCGGCCACTGCCCAAGCCATGTGGGAGGAGCGAACCGGCGAACGGGTAGATGGTGTGCTCTCCCTTGATCCCGTTGCGCTTAGCTTCATACTTGAGGCCACCGGTCCCGTTAATATTTCGGACCCCTTGGTCCAGCAGGCTGGAGCGGGCTTGCCGACCGCACTAACTGGCGGGAACGTAGTCCAAACTCTCCTATCGGATGCGTACAAAGTGATCGAAGAACCGAAGCTCCAAGACGTCTACTTTGCGGGCGCCGCGAAGGAAGTTTTTGGTGCTTTGTCGTCAGGGAAAGCCGATCCCAAAAAGCTCCTTACTTCGCTCGCAAAAGGCGTCGAGGAACGGCGCATACTTCTTTGGTCCAGCGCTCCCGAAGAGCAGACGGCAATAGACCGGTACCCACTGGGCGGAAGGATCGCTGGCGCAGCAGTAGCACCGGCCCAGTTCGGCATCTACTTCAACGACGGAACAGGCGCGAAAATGGACTACTGGGTAAAGCGCTCAATAAAAGTAGTCAAAGACTGCACTCGTGATGGATACAGGGAAGTCACAGTGAAAGTCACGAGCACCAATACCGCCCCGGTTGACGCCCCGACGTCTCTGCCTGAGTACGTCACAGGAGCTGGAGCCTACGGTGTGCCGCCAGGCTCCGTGCAGACAAATATTGTCGTCTACGGTCCTGTTCAATCGAATATTGACACTGTTGTCAAAGACGGAAAGAAGGTGGCGTTCGCCGCTCAGAGGCACAGCAACCGAGCAGTAGGAACGTCCACGATCCGCTTGGCCCCCGGCGAAAGCACTTCTTTAGAGTTCAACTTTGGCCATATCGTTCAGCACTCGACACCGGAAATCGTAGTCACGCCCACAACCCAGCCAGTAAGCGATGTGATCCAAGCCACAATCAAGGCTTCATGCGAATAAGTTAGGGTGAACGCATTAATCCTTTGTAACGGGTCTAGTTTTTCTTTGCTGTCCGTGCACTTTGAATGGTAAGTTCTAGGTGGGCAGCACACTGAGATTTCGCTTACGTTTACGTAGGGTCTCGGAAATCTCCAACCACCACGTCGTAACCACTTTAGGTCTCAGGGGGGACACACATGAGGAAATCTCTCGCAGCACTTACGCTTGCAGGTTCCATCGCACTTCTCGGCGCAGTACCAGCCGTAGCTAACAATGCCAACTATCCGGCACCCAATACCAGCGTTGCCGTATCCGACGCCTCAGTTGCACCGGGTGAAGCTTTTGTTTTTAGCGGAACAGGCTTCATCCCGGGAGAAGGCATTACGATCACGGTGACTCCGACTGGTACTCCTGCAGCACGCGCTGGCAGCATTTCTGCTGGCAGCCTTGCCGTTTCTAGTCGCATTCCGCTGGCACCGTCCACATTGAGCGCGACCGCTGATGGCAACGGTGCATTCTCCACTCCGATCGTCATTAATGAACCTGGTGCCTACACCTTGACGGCTACCGGCAACTCGTCCGGAGTGACTGTTGGTCCTGTCACTGTAGTCGTCGGCGGTGCTGCCCTATCGAACACGGGTGGAAACTCTGCCGCCGGCACGGGGACGGACTTGGCCAATACCGGCGGCGTCCCGCTCGCCAACACCGGCGCTGACTCAAGCCTCATTCTGTGGTCCCTTGTGGGCGCAGGCGCGCTGGCCGCGGGCACCGCATCTGTTGTCGTTGCTCGACGCCGGGCAAAAGGCACCGAGGCTTCTGCATAGTCCGTGATCTGAACCTTTGCGGGTGGATAGCCAGCTGACTAAGCTGGCTATCCACCCGCATTTTTGTCATCCATGCACTTAAGAAACGCCGCTTGTGGTATTTGTAGAGACTATGGGGCGGCACTGGCGGAGAGGCAGATGGCATATTGAAGTGGATATGCCCGCATCACACTTGCGGTTACCCCGAAATTTCAAACAGTACGTCCTACTAGCGCTATTGGCTGTTGCAGCTGTAACCATGAGTGCCTGGGCCCTGTTTCGAACCTCCTAAACACCCCCTCATTATCACGAAACATCGTGTACTGAGGCCTAGTAGCCACTCGGATAGCCTAACTGAGTCAACAATCCCCGAAGTTTTGATGACACTCGTCCGGAGTACACACTCCCCCTTACTCGGGAAGAGGCAGCCTCCCGAGAACTGCCCTCGACATTTCAAGGTGATTCACAAGTTTGGGGATGCAACTGGAAAGTAGCCGCATGATGATCGTGGCGGCACGCTCTGCCAGACAGTCCGGTTGCTGCGTCGATGGACTCAGGTTATCAGTTACGTAAACACCTTGAAGAGACAGAAAACGACTTGCCGCATAGGCCTAAACCCAAGTAGAACTGGCCAAAAGTGAAGTGCTCACATCGAACATCGGTTTCTAACCGCAGCGCCGACAATAGTTGTGGTCGCAGTAGCCACGCTCTCGAATCGTAGTTGACCCGCCCCTGCTTCAGGAATGGTCGGTCAGCTGGTGGAGGAGCTCGCATCCTGAAGAGGAAAGTACGGCAGGTGGGCAAGGTCGGTAGAACTCGGCTACCTTAGTTGCAACATAAGGCAATGAACCAGCAGTATTGGATCACGGTCCTACTTATCAGCCGTTTACAACGTCTGTAACTTTTGTCTAGGGGACCTGAACTCGACGAGTGCGATGCAACCTTTTGACTTCAAGCCGCTTATGCTGGATGCGGTTTGCGTACTACAGCGTGACTTGACAATGAATTCTTGGGGGAAATCGTGGCCTCTAGCCGCCTCACTCGCCGCCACCTCAAGCTGGCCGCCTTTAGTCTTGGAGCTGCTCTTGCCGTGGGGGCCGCATCAATTCCATTTTACTCGACCTCAGTCGCGATCCAATCGCAGCCTCCGGTGTCTGCACAGGTTGCCGAGTATCTTGCGCAGTCTAAAGACAAGCCTTCGCCCCAGCCCATGAAAATTATGGCCGTACTTGGCGATTCATTCTCGTTGGACAAACCGGACTACTGGCACCGGCGCGCAGCTGCCTGCATCAACTATCAGCCCTTCGTGTCCGCAGTCGGAGGGTCCGGTTTCGCGCAGCCTGGTCAAAATCAGCAGCCATTCGACTTCTCAGCGCGCGTTGAGACAGTGGCCACGAAGAAGCCAGACATCATCATCTTCGCCACGGCATTCAACGATGCTGCCTATACCGAGTGGCAGCCCGAATATGTCAAAAGCAGGACACTAGAGACTATTGCGACTTATAAGTCCCGGCTGCCCGAAGCCAAGATCGTGATTATGGGTCCGTTCTGGGCCGTCGACCCCTTGCCAGCCAAGATTACTAACAATAGGGACATTCTCGCCGCCGCTGCGAAGGAGGCTGGGGTGACTTATGTAGATTCCTCTACTTGGGTTCGCAAGGACGAGGATCTGGCAGATAA
The DNA here is from genome assembly GCF_011605365.1 of Paenarthrobacter sp. MSM-2-10-13. Classification (NCBI taxonomy): domain Bacteria; kingdom Bacillati; phylum Actinomycetota; class Actinomycetes; order Micrococcales; family Micrococcaceae; genus Paenarthrobacter; species Paenarthrobacter sp. MSM-2-10-13. Next base: position 69,230 of record NZ_JAAOXO010000004.1, read on the forward strand.
TGACGGCCAGCATCCAACTGCGTCAGGGCATCGGCTCATCGCGGACAACCTACTTGCCGAACTAAGCGAGTCCGGGCTCGTGAGTCCAAATGTCGAATGCGGCATCAAGTAAGCGCCTGGCCGCAGAATCTTCCCGTCACAAAGTCATCTCCGTTGTCATTCTTTATTCATCAATCCTGTAGGGAACCTCTAGCTACCCGTCCCCGCCCAGCCTCCGACTGACTGACTTCTTCCGCGATCTGCCCGCGTCCGTGCGGTGGAGGTGGGCTCCCCCGGGAGGAATCCACGGCGTCTTCGGTGATGCTCAAGGCTTGGCGGTGGCGCAGTTCCAGCCATCCTTCGGGAGACCCGCCCATGGCACGCTCGAAGTCGCACTTGATTTGTCCCCTCTCGTTCACGTTGCGGCCGTGAGGGAGTTTCGGCTGGTCAGCATCTGCATCTTCTTCAAGGCATGGCCATTGTCGGTCGACCCTTTTCACTGCGGGGCTCAGACGTCCTGCGCAAGGAGAGAGTCCAAAACCGGGGGCCTGAGCTCGGAGAATCTACAGCCCTGATTCGTGGACATGCTGTCTCGTGCTGAAGATAGCGCGTATTCCCATGACGTAGCTATACAGGGTCAGCCCGACTCTAAGAACCACACCGAGCAGCGCGATCTCGCCGCGGCGGATCCACCATGGCAGAATTCTGGGGATGCGGCGCACGGGCAGCCCGGCCAAGGACGTGAGCACCATTGTCAGCGCGGGAATGGAACCCAAAGCAAAAGGAATCCCAAGGGACCGCCTCCGCCTCCGGAAAGCGGCACGACTAGAACCGGCGAAAGCACGACGTAACCGACGACGACCCGCCAGCCTCCCACCATCCAGCCCACTCCAGTTTCGTTCAGTCCGCTGAGAGGGGCCCACCAGACGTCGCCGATTTGTCAGGCGGCGGCGCCGGCCTTTTGGAGGATGTCATGGTCATAGAGAACCACACTGGTTGCCTCGTCATTGCACGGACAAGTGAAATCTTGTAATTCCGGCGGTAACAACGACTCTTTAGTGGTCGCTACTTCTCGCGTGGCATAGCCGAGTCCGCATAGTTACGGGCGCTTGGGCAGCTCGCCCAGGAAGCTAGTCACATCCTGCGCCACGCGCTCAGGACACTCCCACAGCACCAGGTGACCGGTATCCTCGTAGACCTTCAATCGTGCACCGTTGATGCGTCTAGCCAAGGTTTCTTGGTGCTGCCGCGGCACCAAGTGGTCGTGGGCGCCCCAGAGCATGAGTGTGGGGACGGAAATGTGGCCGGTCTCCGTCGGAGGAACCGCCTCATAGAATCCGCGCAACGAAGCTTTCCAAATTGATGCCGGCATAGCGAGTCCGTCTTTTACCCGGTCTTCGATGTAGGAGGCCGAAACGGCATGCAGCAGTCTGTACCAGGACAAAGACTCCCGAACCCAGTCCTCTGAGATCGGATCTTCCAGCCCCTCTACGTCGTCAGCAAATGGTGGCTTCCCATGCAGGCTCAGTGGTGCGCCTACCAAGATCAGGGAAACTACAAGATCCGGATGAGTGGCAGCGAGTTGCTGTGACACGTATCCCCCGCTGGACGAGCCCAGGACATGCGCATGTTTGACGTCCAAAGCATCCATCAGGGCAACTACGTCCATAACTATTTCGGACAACGCATAACCGCTTTCGGGCTTGTCCGCCTCACCATGACCTCGTAGATCGGGCGCCAGAAGCACAAACGTCGGAAGCGAGGCAATGAGACGACCGAAACTCCGCCGGGATTCACCCCACGCATGCAATAGCAGCAGCGGTGCGCCGCCGTCGTCGGCTATTTGCTCAAGGTTCCCTTGTACGAAACAGGGCACACTGATCCCGGTGCTCAAAGCGACGGTCCTGACCCCGGACTCCATGACCCCAGCGTACGCTCGCGGCTCGCCGGTTGTGCAGCATCAGCCATTCCGGGTCTTTCAAAGCCACCAACAGCAACAGCGTCCGTCTCTGGGGGAAGCAGAGCCCAGGGACCCGGACCTTCCCTGTGCTCAACCGGACGCACAGGGAAGGTTCGCAGCTTAGTAGCCTTTGGTGGCGGCGCCGAACCGGTACGCTCCCCTGTCCACTCCCCCGGCCGGACGGGTTACTCCGGTGAAGTCAATGCTGGGCGCGAGTTGGGTGGTGCCACTGCCGACAGCCGGCGAACCGGACTTAATCCGGAAGTCAGAATCCGCCCCAACCGTGGAAGGGTAGTAGAACAGGGGATCCGCTACCTCGTCCTGCGGCCCCAACACCTCCGGGGCAGCTCCGTTGAAGTACGTGTTGTAGTCATACCGGACATTCACGTTGTTGTACTTGGAGTTGGTGGACTTGCCGGTCCGCACGTAGGAGACATTGTTCAGGACGTTGCAGTCCTGGCTTTCCCAGGCCCCGATGTTTCCATAATTCAGGGTGGAGCCTGCGGCGTTGAAGTAGCCGGTGTTGTTGATGATGTCCACGTTGTTGGCCTTGTAGGCGTGGATGCCCGAACCGCCGTTGTTGAGAACCACGTTATTGGCCACCAAAGTCCTGCCCTGGTAGCGGACACCACCGGACTCCAGTCCCAGCGTGGAATCGACAATGATGCCATTTCCGTCCGAAATCTTGCCGGTATTCCGCCACGGAATGGTGGACTTGTTGCCGTAGACCAAATTCCTCGTAAAGAAATTCCGCGTCCCCGTGTTTGTGTTGAAGTTGGAAGGCACCAGGGTGGAGACGCCACTGTTGGCGAAGATGGAGTACCAGGCATTGTTATAGATGGTGTTCTGGTTCACCGTCAGGTAGTCGGCCTTGATAGCAGCAACACCACCCCCGGGCCAGCTATGAATGACGTTGTTGCGCACGATGATGTGGTGGGAACCAACCGTGCTGGTATCCCCCTGCGCAAGCTGGATGCTGATGCCGCTGGCATTGTATGTGGGGGTTGCCTGCAAACGTGCAGCGTACGCATCGGCATAAGTGAGTTCGGCGTTCAAACCTGCAAGGGTGAGGCCCTCGATGGTGATGTAGTCCGCTCCCGTGATCCTGATGCCGGCCCAGGACTCCCGCGTCACCGTGATGACGGGCGTATGCCCCGGGTACGCAGCGTAGGTGATCGGAAGACCATCTTGTCCGGAGCGCGTGATGTTCAAAGTCCCACTGTTCCCCGGGGTGCCGTTGTCAATGTAAGTCCCGTTCATGATCAGCACAGTGTCACCGGGTGTGGTGATGTTCGACGCCGCCTGCAGTGTCCCGAAGGCCTTTTCCGGTGTGGTGCCATCCTGGGTAGGGCCTGTTCCTGCCCCGGCCCGGACGTAGATGCTCCGTCCCGCTACGGCGCTTGCGGGCCTGGCAACGATGCCGCCCTCCTGGATGGTGAAGCCAACCGCTCCCACCGCTGCGCCGATCCCCATCAGTCGCAGGACGTCTCTGCGGCCGGGGCCGCGGAGCTGTTCCAGCGGATTGGGCTCATTGCGTGAATTTGTCATAGCCAAAACTTCTCCCCTTTGAGTAATACCGCATTCGTTCCGCGGTCACGACGCAGTCAAACATGTGACTTGCCCCACAGCCCACGGAAACGAACCAATTAGCACACACTCACACAAAGGCAAACAAACGTTCCTTAAGCAGCGCTGACATCCGCAGCGTCCTCCGCGCGGCATTCTTGACCTGTCAGCAGCGCCACCTGCGGGTAGACTGCCACCACCCCGGGAGCCCTGTCCCCCAGAAACCCCGGCATATCCAAGCCGGCTCGAATGAGGATCACGATGGCACCAGACACACGTTTTGCGGAACAGCGGTATGAATTCGTCATGAACGAGCTGCGCAGGGAAGGATCGATTGGCGTCGGGGACATAGCCACTCGCCTCTCGGTAAGTCAGATGACCGTCCGGCGGGATATCGAGGTGCTGGCGCGGCGTGGGCTCCTGAGCAGGGTCCATGGTGGTGCCGTTCTTGTGAGCACCGCCAATGAAGATGATTGGCCCCCGACAAATAACCAGTCCAAGTACAAGCTGGGGATTGTCGTGCCATCGCTGGAGTATTTTTGGCCCGGAATCATCAGGGGAGTTCGCGCCACGGCAACAGCCAAGAAGACTGCAGTTGTGGTGAGAGGCTCAGCCTATGACGGGCCGGACAACCGTCGCCAGATAGAAAAACTGATTGAGCCTGGAAAGGTTCATGGACTCTTACTGGCGCCGACCACCTCAGGCCCAGGTGGCCCTGATTTGCTGCGTTGGATTGGCGGTCTTTCTGAACCACACGTACTCATGGAGCGTTTCACGCCGTCCCATCTGGTGGGTGGCGGTGCCGACATCGTAGCCACCGATCATCGGCACGGAACGGAAATTGCTGTGCGGCACCTACGCTCTCAAGGCCATACAAAGATTGGAATACTCATCAGCCGGGAGTCCCCCACCGCAGGTCACATCCTGCGTGGTTGGGCGGCGGCCTGCGCAGAGCTGGGGATTCCGAACGGCACCGATCTGGTGCACGAAACGGTGAGCTTTGACGCCCCACACCGGGAACACGTGCTGAAACTTGTATCCGACAAGATCCTTGGCGCTGGAATCACCGCCCTGATCATCCACTCAGACCCTCACGCTGTTGACTTCGCCCAGTTTTGTTCCCGCCACGGCATAGCGATCCCCGACGACGTAGCGGTGGTTGCGTACGGCGATGAAGGCTCACATCTGGGAGAGCCCCCGCTCACTGCCGTTCGACCGGCCAAGCAACACGTGGGGCGCCTCGCAGTGGAGATGCTGCTGGCACGCCTGGAAGAGGGTCCCGGACGACCCACTCAACGCATATATGTGAATCCCACCTTGGTAGTACGGGAGTCGTCAGTCACGAAATAGCGCAGGGATCACCATGCCCTGGACTCCTCGCTACAGAGCTTGCAGGACAGCCCTAATGCCCTGCACGAGAAAGGCTGGCCCTGTTGCCTCAATAGGTGAAGCATGGTTCACTATTTCCACGGAGGGGAGTATCCCCCAAATGTTCCGTCGTCAATCCGGCCGTCCGTGTACGGCCCGGCGGGACAGGCCATTTCTCGAAAGTGGCTGGGAAAGACCTCCAGTTGGTTCACCGACTGGAAGAGGTTTCCTCATGAATGTTCCCCTATGGGCATGGCTAGCCGTTCTCGGCGTTATTGTTCTGATGCTCGCCGTGGACTTATTCGCCCACCGCAAAGCCCACGTAATCGGCGTCCGGGAAGCAGCCCTATGGTCAGCGGTGTGGGTTGCCTTTGGAGTTGGTTTCGGCGCGCTCGTGTGGCAACTCTACGGAGCCGAATACGGTCAGCAGTACTTCGCCGGATACCTGATAGAGAAGTCCCTCGCCGTGGACAACGTATTCATCTGGGCCATCATCTTCACCTACTTCGCCGTCCCCCGCGAGTACCAGCACCGCGTGCTGTTCTTCGGCGTGCTGGGGGCTCTCATTTTCCGCGGCATCTTCATCGCAGCAGGATCAGCCATCATCGCCAGCGCCGGATGGGTGCTCTACCTGTTCGCAGCCTTCCTCCTCATCACCGGCTACCGCATGATCCGGCACCGCAACGAACACCTCGACCCCGAAAAATCCAAAACCCTGGCGCTGTTCAGGAAAAAGGTCCCCATGACCAATGACTTCCACGGCCAAAGATTCCTCATCCGGAAGAACGGCGTCCTTCTTGCCACCCCGTTGCTAGCAGTCCTGGCCCTGGTCGAATTCACCGACATCATCTTCGCCGTGGACTCCATCCCGGCGATCTTCGCCGTCACTGACGAAGTCTTCCTCGTCTTCACCGCCAACGCCTTCGCGATCCTCGGCCTCAGAGCCATGTACTTCCTCCTCGCGGACCTGATCCACCGCTTCATCTACCTCAAAATTGGTCTCGCACTCGTCCTCATCTGGGTGGGCATCAAGATGCTCCTCAAAATCGACATCTACTACATCCCCACCCCCATTTCCCTCGCCGTCATCGCCACCATCTTGGGCGTATCCATCGGCATGAGCCTCTGGGCTACCCGGGGACAAGGCCGCAAAGAACTCCCCGCGCCAGCAAAACCGCCCTTCGGGACAGCCACACCCCAAGAACTCGAAGCACTGGAACCACTCTGGCCAAACAGCTGGGCGAAGAAACAGCACACACCACAGGAGCAGCCTCAGGACAGCGGGGAACGCCGCCCCTCAGTGAGCGAAGGAGACAAGAAATGAGCGTCTACCCGCACCGGGCCATGTGTCCTTATCAGTCACGGAAACGCCGGCGGGGCATCTGCGAACGCACACTACACATGCGTCGCTCCCAATGAGCTCGAAGGAAGCGTTGCCAGCTATGCCGCCTCCGCCCCCGCCTCCGCGGAAACGGCATAGCTGGACCTTCCTGACGAACCACGGACACGTCCTGCTTTCCGTTGCCACAGACCCCGGGATCAGGGTCACGGAAATAGCTGAACGTGTTGGGATCACACCACGTGCAGCCCTTCAAATACTCAAGGACCTCGAAAACGAGGGGTATCTTCACCGCAGCCGAGTGGGACGCCGCACCCACTACACCCTGGAACCCCACCAACACTTCCGACATCCCAGTACATCAGCACATGAAATTGACGAGCTGATCCTCCTACTCGCCCCTCATGCACCTTCAGCTTCTACCGAGGACGACTGACCTCACTCAGCGCGGGCGCTTGCAGTTGGGCGCGGGCGACGGCTAACCACGGCTGTTCGATTGCCTGGCATGCGGGGTTTGGCTAGGGGCCGGCGTGTCCGCATCTGCTTCGACCCATCGCAAGGGTCAGGCGAGGGAGAGGAAGAGCTTCTCCAGCTCCTTCTTGTCCATGGTTGCGTCCTTCTGGACAATGCACTGTTCCAGCCCCGTGGCGATGATGGCGAACCCTGCCCGGTCCAACGCCTTGGACACTGCCGCCAGCTGCGTCACTACGTCCTTGCAGTCACGGCCTTCTTCCAGCATGCGGGTGACAGCGGCCAACTGGCCTTGCGCGCGCTTGAGGCGATTGATGACGGGGGTCAGTTCTGAGGGATTGAGTTCCACGTACTTCTCCAATGATCAGGATCCTAACCTCGATCCTATACCCCCTAGGGTGTTTTGATTACCCCCGGGGGTATATGCAATACTCGGTGGGGTATCCACCTATCCCCTTCCGAGAGGCCAAAAATGACTCCCCCTCCCACGACGCAAGCCATTACCGCCCTCGCCCCGGAGACCCTTCGGACCTGGATCCATCAGCACCAGGACCTCATGGTGATCGATGTTCGCTCCGCGGCTGAGTTTGAGGCGATGCATATCCGCGGCTCCTACAACGTGCCCCTCCCGCTGCTCTCAGAACACACAGACGAGCTGGCCACCCGCTTGGGCTCCAGGGTGGTTCTGGTCTGCCAGTCAGGAGCACGCGCCGAGCAAGCCCGGCAGCGCCTGGGCAAGGCCGGCCTGGAAGGTGCGTACGTCCTAACCGGCGGAGCTCCCGGTTTCGCCGCAGTTGGCGGGGACGTGGTCAGGGGCAAGAACCGCTGGGACCTCGAGCGCCAGGTCCGCCTCACCGCAGGATCCCTGGTGGTCCTAGGCCTGGCCGGAGGCAAACTCATCTCTCCCAAGGTCCGCCTACTCGCTGGCGCCATTGGAGCCGGGCTGACCTTCTCCGCCGCCACCAATACCTGCGCCATGGGTAAGGCTCTTTCAGCCATGCCGTGGAACAAAGCCGCCAAAGAACCCACCCGCGAAAGCGCAATCCTTCAGCTACCCCTGGTATCCCCTGGGGGTGCCGCAGCATGATTTCAGCCCTGGGCCTGGGGCTAGTGGTCGGCGTTGTCCTGGGTGTAGTAGGCGGTGGCGGGTCCATCATCGCAGTGCCGGCCCTGGTGTACGGGGTGGGCATGACCCCCTCACAGGCTATTCCGACGTCGCTCCTGGTAGTGGGCGTGTCCTCCCTCGCCGCTCTTTTACCCCGGGTCCGTGCTGGCCTGAACTGGCCCGTGATCGCATTGGTTGGAACAGCCGGCATACCGGCAGCCTGGGCCGGTGCGGCCGTGGGCAGACTGCTTGATCCCAACATCCTGATGCTCGCCTTTGCCGTGATCATGGTGGCTGCAGGCATTCGGATGCTGATGAAAACCCGCGAATCCGAGGGGTCCTGCAGCACGGGCCCACACCGCGCACTCCGATCCTGCGTTCCGAAAGCCGTAGGAGTGGGCCTGCTGGTGGGGTTCCTCACCGGATTGCTGGGTGTTGGAGGAGGTTTCCTGATCACTCCCGCACTGACCATCCTTCTTGGCCTGCGCATGAAACAGGCAGTAGGAACGTCCCTGGCAATTATCGTGATCAACTCTGCCGCCGGGTTCAGCGCCCACGCAGCCGGCTACACCATTGACTGGGCCACCACCCTGGCATTCGCGGTCCCGGCCATCCTGGGATCCCTTGCAGCAGCCCGCCTTGCCCGTCACCTGCATGACAAGCACATCCGCATCTCATTTGCGGTACTCATCTTCGCCGTCGCGGCATGGGTCACCGCCGGCACAGTCACTGCCTGACCCAAGCAACCCGATACAAGCAACCGGCCCCAAACAACTGGGCCTATTCAACTGGACCTATTCATCAAGGGAGCGAACATCATGCTTATTGAGCGTATTTACGACGAAGACCTCGCCCAAGCCAGCTATCTGATCGGCTGCCAAGCCAAGGGAGAGGCCGTTGTTGTGGACGGCCGCCGAGACATCGCGGTCTACCAGCAACTGGCTGAAAAGAACGGCATGAAGATTGTTGCCGTCACAGAAACCCACATCCACGCTGACTATCTGTCCGGCACCCGTGAACTGGCCGCCGCCACCGGCGCAACGATCTACGTCTCCGGCGAAGGCGGCCCGGACTGGCAGTACAAGTTCGACGGCGAGCGCCTCTACGACGGCCACAAGATCACCATCGGCAACATCAGCATCCAGGCCGTGCACACCCCAGGCCACACACCTGAACACTTGTCCTTCCTGGTCACCGACGGCGCATTCAGCGACCAGCCCGGCTACCTGCTCTCGGGCGACTTTGTCTTCTCCGGTGACCTGGGCCGACCGGACCTGCTGGACGAGGCAGCCGGGGGTGTGGACACCCGCTTTGAAGGTGCAAAGCAGCTGTTCGCGAGCCTTCGGGATAAGTTCCTCACCCTGCCGGACTATGTCCAGGTCCACCCGGCCCATGGTGCCGGGAGTGCCTGCGGCAAGGCCCTGGGTGCAATCCCGTCTTCCACCGTTGGCTACGAGCGGCTGTACGCCTGGTGGGGCCCTTACCTTGCCGCCAACGACGAGCAGGGTTTCATCAACGAGCTTCTGGACGGGCAGCCCGACGCGCACGCCTACTTTGGGCGGATGAAGCGGGAAAACCGTGAGGGCCCAGTGGTGATGTGTGAGCGGACGCCTCTGGCCGAACTGACGGTAGACATGGTTGCCGCTGGTCTGGCCGAGGACACTCTCACGTTCATTGACACCCGTTCCCACCGTGAGGTCCACGAACGCACGGTGGACCGTTCCCTGAACGTTCCGGCCGGCAAATCCGTGGCCAGCTACGGCGCTTGGGTTGTGAACCCGGAGACCGACAAGAACCCCTTGGTACTTCTAGCGCGGGACCGGGAGCAGGCCATGGACATGTGGGACCATTTGGTACGGGTTGGCATCGACAACGTGGCAGGTTACATCACCAGCATTGCAGGGCTTCCCCTGGTGACGCCAAAGCTGATCCAGCCCGAAGAGTTGCAGGGTTTTGACGCCGCTTTGGTGCTGGACGTTCGCAACCGCAGCGAACACGTGGCCGGGAATATTCCCGGCTCCTACCAGCTAAGCGGTGGGCGGGTCATGTGGCATCTGGACGAGCTTCCCACCGAGGGAACCCTTGTGACGTACTGCCAGTCAGGTGTCCGGAACTCCGTGGCGGCCAGCGCCCTGCGCCGTGCCGGATACGACGTAGTTGAGCTGGACGGCAGCTATGCAGCGTGGAGCGCACAGCAGAACTCTGCCACGACGGCCTAATTAGCCACGTCCCTTCAGACCGCCCGGGCAGGTCCCCCCTCTTGCCCGGGCACCTTCACGGCGGCGGGGCCGGACACCTGTACCTGCGTACTGTGTGTCCGGCCCCGGCCTGCGGTTCGTACAACCGCCAACTATTGGGGGTTTATTGGAGGTAGTTCATGAGCCGCTGAGATCAGTTAAGTCCATGGGGTACTCACCGGGCACGAGTAGTGGGTACTCGACTTTCTGCCGTATCCGAGAGCTGGCTACTTGCTGTGGGAGCCCGTTTTCCTTGAAATCCCGCGGCTGAAAACGCACTACGGATTGATACAACCCGGGAACAGACCGGCTGAAATTATCAGCCGATGATGGGCCGCTCTTCGGGTAGCTGGAAAAGCCTTGGCCGGGATGCCAAGGCGATGGCTGAGGCAACCGTGACGGTTCCTATACGGCCGGCAAACATCAACGCCATCAGCACCCATTCGGCGGTGGGAGGCAGGTTGTAGGTAATGCCCGTGCTCAGCCCTACGGTTCCGAACGCCGAGATGGTCTCGAAAAGCACTTTCTCCAGGCTGTAGTCGGTGGACATGAGGAGCAACAGCGTCCCAAGGATCACCACTCCCACACCCAGCAGGGCCACGGTGAGAGCCTGGCGTTGGGTGGAAGAACTAATGGACCGGTGTGCGATGGTGACGTGCTCGCGTCCCCGAATTTCGTTCCAGATGGCAAACCCCAACACCAGGAAGGTGGTGATCTTGATTCCGCCGGCCGTTCCTGCGCTGCCACCGCCAATGAACATCAGGATGTTGGTGACCATGAGGGTTTCGGGAGTGGCTGCCCCGTAGTCAATGCTGTTGAATCCTGCTGTCCGGGGAAACACCCCTCCCCCAAGCGCCGCCAGAATCTTGCCGCCAAAGCTCAAAGGACCTAGCGTCTCCGGACGGTTCCACTCAAAGGCACCGAAGAGTACGATGCCTGCAATAAACAGCAGCACATAGCCGAAGATGGTCAGGCGAAGGTGAATGGTCCAGTTCTTGACGTTGAAGGGATTTCTGAATAACTGGATGATCACCGGGAAACCGAGTCCCCCGGCAATGATGGCCGCGCAAATGGGAACGATGATCCAAGGGTCCTCCGCGAAGCCAATGAGGTTGTCGCTGTAGAGCGCGAACCCTGCGTTGTTGAACGCGGAGACTGCATGGAATACGCCGTGCCATAGGGCTGTTCCGGGACTGTCGTCATAGGCAATCCAGAAGCGGACCGTCAGGATCAGTGCAGTGACGGCCTCAAAGGCGGCCATAATCTTCACCACCCTGAACAGCACAGCCTTAACGTCCCCGAAGTTCAGGGTGTGGGTTTCCGACTGCGCCACAAGCTGGCCGCGCAGGCCGATGGTCTTTCGCACGAACAAGGCCAACAGGCTAGCCAGCGACATGATCCCGAAACCACCTACCTGGATGAGCATCAGAATCACCCCGTGCCCGAAAGGGGTCCAGAAAGTGGCTGTGTCTACTGTGATCAGGCCAGTGACGCAGACAGAGGACACGGCGGTAAAGAAAGCCGTGGTGACGAGGTCATCCACCTCGCCTGTCCGCGAAATGGGCAGCATCAAGATCCCCGCGCCGATGATGATCACCGCAAGGAACGCCAACGGCACCGAACGGACCGGATGCAGCAAGGACACCCTCAGGCGCTCGCCTTCCCGCCCGAGTGCCTGCAAAAGCGGGTTGCTGCGCACAACGGATCGTTGGGCTGTGGACAGTCTTTCCGGGGCGCGCGTCATCAAACACGCTCCCAAGGATGTTTGAACACTGGATCCCTTTCCGGGCAGACCGTCAGCATCACAACCCGTGCCGAAATTAGCACCGATGAGGGAGCCGCTGGCAGGAAACTGGCATTTCTTGACGAATCCTTAACGCCCGCCCGTTAAGGCCACGTCAAGATTTCCAGCGTCCGCATTAAGGATTCGTAAGGAACGCCTTTTCGCCACTTTTGCAGGAGTTGACTGACATCAGCCCCCGGGAAAGGGGCTCTGATGAAAGGACGTTCCAGTGGCCGACGTGGCTGTTGTGGTGATTCTTGTGGTGAGCATGGGAATCGTGATGTGGGTGGCCCACCTTTTGGGCAAGATGGTGGACGGCGATGGCCCGGTGAGCGGGCAATGAGCGTGGATGCCATCATGTGGGTGAGCTTGTTCGTCCTTGGCTTGGCCGTTGCAGGGTACCTGCTTGCAGTGTTGCTCAACCCGGAAAAGTGGTGACGGCGGGTGGTCTTCAGTACTGCATCCTTCATCACCCAGATAGCCGTGCTGGTACTCGTGTTGGCACTGCTGCACAAACCCTTGGGCCTTTACATGGCACGGGTCTTCTCAAGTACCAAGCACGCCAAAGCTGAAAGGGCCCTCTACCGCCTGGCCGGGGTGGATTCCGGGACTGAACAGAGCTGGTCTGTGTATCTGCGCAGCGTTCTGCTCTTCTCCCTGATATCCATCCTGGTGATCTTCGCTCTGCAGCGCCTCCAAGGCGTACTGCCCGGCAGCAACTCCCGTCCCGGCGTGGACCCGTGGGTTGCCATGAACACCGCTATCTCCTTTGTCACCAACACCAACTGGCAAACGTATGTGCCTGAGGCCACCGTGGGCATCTTTGTCCAGATGTGCCTGCTGGCCGTGCAGAACTTCCTGTCCGCCGCCGTCGGAATCGTGGTGGTGGTAGCCCTGATCCGCGGCATAGCGCGGACCACGACTGACCGCTTGGGCAACTTCTGGGTGGACCTTACCCGGGCCTCGTTCCGCATCCTGTTGCCCATCGCTACGGTGGCGGCAATCGCCCTGGTGATGGGCGGCGTCGTGCAGAACTTCTGGTCCACGGAGGTCACCAACACGGCCAACGGCGTGAGTCAGCTGATTCCCGGCGGTCCAGTGGCCTCCCAGGAAGCAATCAAAGTCCTGGGCACCAATGGTGGCGGATACTTCAACGCCAACTCTGCCCACCCCTTTGAAAACCCCAGCGTGTTCACCAGCCTGTTCCAGGTGTTCCTCATCCTCCTGATCCCTTCAGCCCTGCCCTACATGTACGGGCGGATGGTGGGTGACCAACGCCAGGGCTACACCGTGGCTGCCGTGATGGGGACGCTGTGGCTGACGTCCACCGCGTTGATGGGCTGGGCGGTGTCTTCCGGACAGGGAACAGCGACGGCGGCAGCCGGCGGATTGGGCGAAGGGTTCGAACAACGGCTGGGACCGGCAGCGAGCTCCATCTTCGCCGCGTCCACCACCCTCACCTCCACCGGCGCCGTTAACGTTGCCCACGATTCCCTGCCTCCCTTGGCCGGCGGAATCGCAATGCTGAACATGATGCTGGGTGAAGTAGCTCCCGGCGGAACCGGATCCGGACTCTACGGAATGTTGGTTCTGGCCATCATTGCGGTGTTCATTGCCGGGCTGATGGTGGGGCGTACCCCGGAATTCCTGGGGAAGAAGATCGGCCCACGCGAAATGAAGCTCGCCGCCCTCTACATCCTGGTCACCCCCACGTTGGTACTGGTGCTCGCCGGAATCTCCTCCCTCCTCCCCGAAGTAATGGCAAACGCTCCGGCGTCAGGGCCGCATCAATTCAGCGAACTGCTCTACGCCTTCACCTCCGGCGCCAACAACAACGGCTCAGCTTTCGGTGGCATCACCAGCTCCGGCCCCTACCTGTCCACGCTCCTGGGGTTGGCCATGCTCCTGGGCAGGTTCCTGCCCATTGCGTTGGTTCTGGCCTTGGCCGGCTCGCTGGCCCGTCAAAGGAAAATCCCTGCCTCCGCCGGGACAGTCCCCACCCATGGCCCCCTGTTCGGCTCGTTGCTGCTGGGCGTGACCGTGATCCTGACCGCTTTGAGCTACTTCCCCGCCCTGGCTCTGGGCCCACTCGCAGAAGGACTTATCAAATGACCAGCTCCAGTACGGCTGCGGCCGCGGAGACCCAATCACCCATCAGCTCCAGCGGCGCTCCTGCCCCCGGCCAGCCGGGCCATCACAGCAAGGCACCGGCCAAACTCAACGCGTCCACGCTTCTGGCAGCACTTCCCATGGCGTTCAGGAAGCTGGACCCGCGGCAAATGATCCACTCTCCTGTCATGTTCGTGGTGCTGGTGGGGGCTGCGGCCTGTACGGCCATCTGCTTCCTGAAGCCTGACGTTTTCAGCGTCGCTGTGACGGTATGGCTGTGGCTCACGGTGCTGTTCGGCACCCTTTCCGAGGCAATCGCCGAGGGACGCGGGAAGGCTCAGGCGGACAGCCTCCGCGCGAGCCGCCAAGGCGTCATGGCCCGGCTCCGGCTGGAGGACGGGACCATCAAGGAAATACCTGGCACAGATCTGAAGCTGAACGACGTTGTCATCTGCGAGGCCGGGGACGTGATCCCCTCCGACGGAGAAATCATTGAGGGCCTGGCCAGTGTGGACGAGTCCACCATCACCGGCGAATCTGCGCCCGTCATCAGGGAATCCGGTGGCGACCGATCCTCCGTGACCGGCGGCACCAAGGTCCTCTCTGACAAGATCGTAGTGCGCATTACCGCCGAGCCTGGAGCCACGTTCATTGACAGGATGATCAAGCTGGTTGAAGGGGCTGTCCGGCAAAAGACCCCCAACGAGATCGCCCTGCACGTCCTCCTCGTTTCGCTGAGCATCGTGTTCCTGGTGGTCACCATGGCTTTGGCACCCTTTGCGTCCCTGGCGGATGCAACGCCGTCCCCTATCGTCTTGGTGGCGCTGCTGGTATGCCTCATCCCCACCACTATCGGGGCCCTGGTCCCGGCAATCGGCATAGCAGGCATGGATCGGCTGGTGCAGCACAACGTCCTGGCCACCTCGGGACGGGCGGTGGAAACAGCCGGCGACATCACCACACTGTTGCTGGATAAGACTGGAACCATCACCTACGGCAACCGCCGGGCCGTCAACTTCTTCCCGGCCAACGACGTCGAAATGAAGGAACTCATCACCGCCGCCCGGCTGTCCAGCCTCGCCGACGAAACCCCGGAGGGCCGTTCCATTGTGGAGCTGGCCGACACCAAAGGTATAGACGGACCCGATCTCGCCGGTCTCCGCAGCAGTTACTCGGAGATCGCCATAGTGGAGTTCACGGCCAGCACTCGCATGAGCGGCTTGGATCTGGACGGGCGCCTCATCCGCAAAGGTGCGGCGTCCGCCGTCGGGAATTTTGTCACCGACGCCGGCGGCCACCTTCCAGCCGAAGTCCAGTTCCGCGTGCAGGAAATTTCAGCCCAAGGCGGCACGCCGCTGCTGGTAGCCGAGAACACGCACGACGGCGGCGCACGGGTTCTGGGAACCGTGCACCTTGCCGATGTGGTCAAGCCAGGCATGAAGGCCCGCTTTGCCGAACTGCGGAAAATGGGTATCCGCACGGTGATGATCACCGGCGACAACCCCGTGACAGCCAAGGCAATCGCAGCCGAGGCCGGCGTGGACGACTTCGTGGCCGAAGCCACGCCCGAGGACAAACTGGACGTCATCCGCCGCGAACAAGGTGAAGGGCGTTTGGTGGCCATGACAGGTGACGGCACCAATGATGCCCCGGCCTTGGCGGCAGCGGACGTGGGGGTGGCCATGAATTCAGGGACACCGGCCGCGAAGGAAGCAGCCAACATGGTGGACCTCGACTCGGACCCTACCAAGCTGATCAACATCGTGGGCATCGGGAAGCAGCTTCTGATCACCCGTGGTGCGCTGACCACGTTCTCGGTCGCCAACGATGTTGCCAAGTACTTCGCAATCGTCCCGGCCCTCTTCACCGCCGCGTTCCCGGGCCTTGGACTGCTGAACATCATGGGGCTGGCCAGTCCGGCGTCGGCCATTTTGTCTGCGGTGATCTTCAACGCGCTCATCATCATCGCCCTGGTTCCCTTGGCGCTTCGCGGCGTGAAGTACCGGGCAGTCACCGCCAACCAGGCACTCGGCCGGAACCTGCTGCTCTACGGGCTGGGCGGGTTGATAGCCCCGTTCCTCGGTATCAAACTCCTCGACCTGGTTATCTCCCTCATCCCAGGCATCGGCTAGGAGCCACTCATGAATGTCATTTCCGGATACCTCCGCCAAGCAGGAACCGCCATCAGGTTCCTGCTCCTGGCCACCATAGTGCTGGGCTTGCTCTACCCACTAGCCGTCTTCGGCGCAGGACAGCTTGCCGCGCCTTTTCAAGCCAACGGTTCCATCGTGAAGGACTCCTCCGGGCAGGCTGCGGCGTCCGCGCTCATCGCCCAGGCCGCGGCGGATGACTCAGGAACGCAGGACCCGCAGTGGTTCCACCTCAGGCCCTCCGCCGTGGGTTGGGACCCGGCAACGTCCTCGGCCAGCAACCTGGGGCCCAACGATGCCAAGCTCCTGGAGACCGTAACCACCAACCGTGCAGCAGTTGCGGCAGCGGAGGGCGTCAGCCCTGAGGAGGTCCCGGCCGATGCCGTGACGTCCAGCGGTTCCGGACTGGACCCGCACATCTCCAAGGACTACGCCACCCTCCAAGTACCGCGGGTGGCACGAGCCCATGGACTGGAACCACAAGACGTCCAAAAGCTGGTGGACCAGCAAACAAGCAGTGGCCTGGAGGCTTTCCTGAGCCAGCCCTCGGTGAACGTCACGCTGCTCAACCTCGATGTGGCACGTCTGGCCGGGACGCGCGGCTAACTGCCGTTCCGGAATGTTCAGATCGTTCAGAGTGAAAGAATAAAAACATGGCGCGGGCAACACTGAGGATCTTTCTGGGGGCGGCACCCGGCGTCGGCAAAACCTACGCCATGCTCGAGGAAGCCCACAGGTTGCTGGGCAGGGGCGAGGACGTGGTGGTGGCGTTTGCCATGCACCACGGCCGCGCCGACACCCAAGCCCTCATCCATGGACTGGAAACCCTGCCACCGCGGGTGATCGAGTACAGGGGAAGCACCTTTGAGGAAATGGACCTGGACGCGGTCCTCGCCCGGCACCCCCACACTGCGGTGGTTGACGAATACGCGCACACGAACATTCCGGGTAGCCGCAACGAAAAACGCTGGCAGGACATAGAAGAGCTTCTGGAGGCAGGCATCAACGTCCTGTCCACAGTGAACGTGCAGCACCTGGCCTCCCTGGGCGACGTTGTCAGTGCCATCACCGATGTGAAGCAGGCCGAAACAGTCCCGGACGATGTTGTGCGGCGTGCCGATCAGATCCACCTGGTGGACATCTCACCGGAACTCCTCAGGCAGCGCCTGGGCGACGGCAAGATCTACGCTGCAGATAAGGTCGATGCCGCGCTGTCCAACTACTTCCGCGTAGGCAACCTGACAGCGCTGCGTGAACTGGCGCTGCTCTGGCTTGCGGACCGCGTGGACGAAGGACTGGCACGCTACCGGGCCGAGAACAACATCGAGAACAGTTGGCCTGCGCGTGAACGCATTGTCATTGGCCTCACCGGCGGTCCCGAGGGTGAAGTGCTCATCCGACGGGCAGCACGAATCCTCAAAAGGGTAAACGGCGGGGACCTCCTGGCCGTCCATGTGCGCGCGGCCGATGGTGTGGCAGCAGAATCTCCCCACGACCTGGAAGCCCAGCGAACCTTGATCAAGGACCTGGGCGGCAGCTACCACACGGTCTCCGGTGAAGACCCCGCCCAAGCGTTGCTTGACTTCGCCCGCAGCGTGAATGCCACCCAGATTGTGGTGGGCGTTTCGCGGCGTAAGTTCCCGGCCGGCTTCCTGACAGGCGGCGTGGGAAGCCGCGTGGTGAAGGGCTCCGGCGATATTGATGTCCACATGGTTTCCCACCCCTTGGGAGGCCGGGGGTTGGAGCGCACCCGGAAACGGGACCTTGGACGTGTCCGGGTGGCAGTGGGATTTGCCATGGCCGTTGTGGTGCCGGTGCTGCTGCAGCTGCTCCTGGCAGCGGCACCGTCGCACAACATCGCCACGGCAGTCCTCATCCAGCTCAGCGGTTCCGTAGCCGTGGCTTTGGTGGGCGGCCTATGGCCCGCACTCCTCGGTGCCCTGTGGAGCAGTCTGCTGGTGAACTACTTCTCCGTCCCGCCGTTGGGGACACTGACCATCAACGACCCCCAAAATTTGCTGGCCCTGCTGGTTTTCGCGGGAGTTTCCTCAGCCGTGGCCGTGGTGGTGGACCTCTCCGCCAGGCGATCCAAAGAAGCGGCACGGGCACGGTCCGAGGCCGCTACGTTGGGGGATCTGACCCGTGGGGCCTCTACCGCGGAAGATCCCGTCCAAGGCCTCCTGGAGCAGGCGTTGGATGTTTTCCAGGTCCGCGCCGCTGCGTTGTTCGTTACTGCGGACAGGAACCAATCTTCTTCTGCTTCCGTCTCCTCCACCGCAGACGGACCGCAATGGCAGCTGGTGGCCTCGGCAGGCAACCCGGAGGCCGACCCGGACGATACCGAAAACATTGAGCAAGTTGACGGCGGCACCCGGCTTGTCCTCACCGGCAGAGTCCTTCCCGCCAGTGACCGCCGGCTACTGGGCGCTTTTGGGGCACACCTTTCAGCGCTGCTGGAACGCCGCCAACTTGCAACCACCCGCCGCGAAATGATGCGCCTTGCCGAGAGCAACACCATGCGGACATCCATCCTGCGCGCCGTGTCCCACGACCTGCGCACCCCCCTGGCCGGGATCAAGCTCGCGGTGGGAGGCCTCCGCCAACCGGGTGTCCACTACACCGAGCAGGAAGAAGAAGAGCTGCTGGCCACCATCGATGAATGCTCCGATCGCCTGGACGGGCTGGTGGGCAATCTGTTGGACATGTCACGGATCACCTCAGACTCCGTTAATGCCCTCATCAAACCTGTCCGCTGGAACGAGGTAATCCATGCTGCCCTGCACGGCATCACGCCCGGACGGGTCAGGGTGGACCTGCCACCGAACATGCCCGAAATAGACGCCGACGCCGGGATGCTGGAACGGGTCATAGCCAACATCGCCGAAAACGCGGTGAAGTACGCACCAGACTCAGACGTAGTAATAGTGGGCGCCGCCGGTGGTCTCAGCAACACCACCTTGGCAGGCAGGCCGGCAGGCGAACTCCGCATCATTGATCACGGCCAAGGCGTGCCCGCGGCCAATGTGCTCAAGATGTTCCAGCCTTTCCAAAGGCTGGACGACGTGCCCGCCGCCACCGGCGTAGGCTTGGGACTCGCTGTGGCGCAGGGCTTCACCGAAGCCATGGGCGGTACCCTCACCGCAGAAGAAACCCCAGGCGGCGGACTGACAATGCTGATCAGGCTGCCCTTGTCCACAGGTCCCGACTTTGACTCGCCACAACGCTCCGCAGCGCCCGGACTACCCAAAGTGCCCGGTCTCCCCGAAGTGCCCGGTCTCCCCGAAGTGCCCGCCCAGAAAGGTCTTGAGTGAACACCATCCTGGTTGTTGACGATGATCCCCACATTGTCCGGGCACTAGCCATCACTTTGAAAGGCCAAGGGTACGCGGTAGTCACGGCCGCGGACGGGCAATCGGCACTTCACTCAGCCGCCCAAAAACCTGTCTCAGTGATCATCCTGGACCTGGGCTTGCCCGACATGGACGGCACAGCAGTCATTTCAGCGTTGCGGGAGTGGAGTTCGGTACCCATTCTGGTCCTGTCCGCCAGACATGGGTCCAGCGACAAAGTTCAGGCCCTGGATGCCGGTGCTGATGACTACATCACCAAACCGTTCGGACTGGACGAACTGCTGGCACGGCTTCGGGTGCTGCTGCGCCGCAGGAACGAATCCGGCGAGGACATCACTGTGGTGACAACAAGTTCTTTCACAGTGGATCTGGACAAGCGGCAGATCACCAAGTCCGGTACGGATGTTCGCATGACCCCAACGGAGTGGAACATCCTGGACATCCTGCTCAGGAATCCGGACAAGCTGATCACCCAGCAGCAGCTCCTCACGGAGGTCTGGGGACCCGCCTACGCCAAGGAAGCAAACTACCTTCGCGTCTATATGGCCCAGCTCAGGCGCAAGCTCGAGACAGAGCCAAGCAACCCCCGGCATCTGATCACCGAGCCGGGCATGGGCTACAGGTTTGTTCCGTAGCTGGTTCGTTCCGTTGCCGGTTTGTCCCGTAGCCGGCGGCAGCAGCGCCGTCGTTATTCCTTTTCCTTTTCGGCCGCCGCCTTCAGGTCTGCCGCGAACCGGGTGAAGCTGGCGTCAAAGGACGGGATCTTTGATGCAAAGAGCGGAAAGACGGGACCGCCGATCTTCTCGGCCATCTCAAAGAGGGAGCGCCCGTCGTTGGTCTCCATGATGGTGTAAACCCTGGTTCCCAGAGCGTCACCCCAGGCGAGCTTTTGTGGGGCTTGGAACTCTTTGACCTTGAGTGTGAAGGTACGGCTGGGATCCAGCGTGGAGACCAGCTTGATTTTTGATCCCGGGGCGATTTCACCGTCCACCGAAACCACCGTGGAGTTCCATGCGGGGTAGCCTTTGGCATCAGTGAGAAGCCGCCACACAGTGGACGGAGGCGCGTCGATGGTGGTGGAGACCCGGGTTTCACGGCTGAAAGTTTTACTGATTGTGGTGGCAGTACCGTCAGGTGTTTCAGGCATTTTCGGTCTCCTTATCGCGCGAAATGCGGTGGTGCTTCTGATGCTACAGCGGCGCTGCTACATTGAAAGCCATGACTTGGGGGCTCGGGAAGTTTGGCGCTGTGATCACAACCAGCGCGTTGTTGGGCGGCTTGGTTGTCGGTTGTGCCGCGCCTCAGCCGGGCAGCTCACCCACTCCCCTGCCGGTGTGTGAGCCTACGCGTCCGTTGGCGCCAAAGGACGGGATTCTTGCCGGCGTGAACCTCGATTGGGAGCACGAGACCCTGGAGCAGTATGCGGCCAATCTTGGTCGCCGCCCGGCCGTTACAGTGACCTTCACCGACTTTCCCATGTCAGATAAAGACAAAGAGAACGTCGGCGCAGCCTTCGAACAGATCCGTGCCAATGGTGGAACCATGCTCCTCACTCTGGAGCCCAAACAGGGTTTGGCATCAGTGACGTCGGAGAAAGCAGACGAACTCGCATCAACGCTGGCCCGATTCAACAACGCAGGCGTCCCTGTCATAGTGAGGTTCGCCCACGAGATGAACGGCTCCTGGTACCCCTGGGGTCAGCAACCGGCCGCATACGTCGCCGCGTACCAGCTGGTGGCCGAAGCGGTCCACACCAAGGCTGCCGGCACCGCCATGATGTGGGCACCCAACTACGGCGGCGGTTACCCGTTCAGCGGCGGCAAATATGAAGCCGTGACCGGATCCCCTGACTTCGCAGCCCTGGACACTGACAAAGACGGAGCCATCACAGGTACTGACGATCCCTACGCGCCCTACTACCCCGGCGACAATGCCGTGGATTGGGTTGGCATGTCCCTCTACCACTGGGGCAACACTTATCCGTGGGGCGCAAACGTCATCCCGGAACCGGGGAAATTCCTTCAGCAGCTCACCGGCACCTACAACGGAGCCGGCGGAAACGATCTGGCCGTCCCCGATTTCTATGCCGACTATGGAACCGCCCGGAACAAGCCAGTGGCCATCCCCGAAACGGCCGCGCTCACTGTGGCATCCGGCGAGGGTGCCGACGTTTTGGCGATCAAGGAAGCTTGGTGGGGCCAACTCTTCGACCCCGCCATCCCCAAGGACTACCGCGCCTTGAAAATGATCAACTGGTTCGAGTGGGACAAGAACGAAGTAGAGGTCAAGGCCACCGTGGACTGGACTGCGACCAAGGACCCGCTGGTTCGGGAGGCCTACACCGCAGCCCTCCCCGACTGGTTCACCTTTGCCGAGACCCCTGAGAAGTGCACACCCGCCGAAAGCGCGGCTTCCTGAGCTAGGGCCACAGGTTCTGTGCGCGGGCCGCAGCCGAGCTGTGGTTACTGCCGTCAATCGCGAGGGAGCACTCCTCCCTACGAAGGATCCACGTCAGCTGGAACCTACGGATCAATTTGCGAACGCCCCGTCACATTCTCCATGGAAACAACTACCGAGCCGGCAGGACCCGAGTCGCTCGGCAGGGACACGGTATATGGGCGTGGCGCGTAGACCGTGCAACTACAATGGTGTAGTTATTAGAATGTGTGAGACCTATAACTGGTGTGGGGGACTGACCTTTTACGATGTCACCAATACCTAGACCTGAAAACTGCTTCCTCGACTCCCAAATTAGGCTCTCCAGACGCGGAGGCGCTCGTTGGCGCAACGCAGACGGTTCTCGACTCTGGGAATGGGACTCACTGCACGGTCATATTGAGGGTTACACGAAACGTGGACACCATATAGGTGTCTTTGACGCTATTACCGGTGAACGCATCGGAGCAGCTGTAGCAGGGAGGAAGATCGATGTTTGACGGACGCGGAACGTTCATTTCGGCCTGTCTCTCTGGCACTGCCTTGCTGGATGACGTTGACGACTGGGTGGAAGAATGGCACGAGTCGCCGCAAGACATGAGCCTGGACGATTTTCTCGGTTTCAGCCACGAAGAAGGGGCGCTGTGGGCGGAACGTCCCGAGTCTCTTCGTTTTATCGTGGCGGCTCATAGATACGGCAAACCAGTGCAAACGATCTTGCTCAGCCGGGATGATTTTGCTTTGGCGGCCCGCGCGAGTGATTCCGCGGAGGCGACAGCAGTCCTCGGCTGGCTCCGCCAGACAAACCGTCTGTGACCTCAATTGCCAATACCATCGCCGGTAACGGCTGCTCGGCGGCTAGCTTCGACGGTCGTTCAGCGTTTTGATTTAGTTCCCCCCGTTGATGTGGAGTTCTTACTGCGCTCTAGGGCTGAGTTGACGAGAGTCGATTGGCCGATTGAGTCGGTAGATGCCGTACTGACAGGCTTGGCAGGGGACCCCCGCAAGGTGGCAGTCTTCATCCGCGCCACGGATAATCTGCTACGGGAGCGCTTTACTATGGCTCATGAACTCGGCCATCTCCTGTTGCCTTGGCATCTTCCAAACGCAAACTGCGAGGTTGGAGAAGGAGCGCTGGATCTGCCGACTTACTCGTTAGAAGCAGAAGCCGACGTCTTCGCTTCTTGCCTTCTTGTCCCTGATGCCTGGCTCCTGCATCAGGTCCAGCGGTTTGGAGACGACATGTCGCAACTGCTGCGAGAACTCAACGCAGCCGAAGTCACTACAGCTGCAGCTCTCCAAGCCCTCCGCCGATATCTACTCGCAGGATGGGTATTCGTGAGTTATGGCGAGCGGCAGGTCATTACTGCAACTCGGGGCACCAGGCTGCCGCACGCATCGACCAACGAAGAAGTAGTCGCCTATCTTGCTGGAGAGTGCCACGCACAAGGGGAGGCATCGCTGAACGGATTCCCTGTTCAGTGGTACCGAATGGTCGAGTCGGTTGCCCTGCCTCAAAGGAGCCCTGATGACGTCCGATCTGACCGTCAGGTCCTATTGGACGCGATCGCAATGGTCGAACCAGATTCGCAGCGCCGCAATTCAATTGCCCAGTCTGCCAATGGCAAAGTTGGTGGTGCACTGAGAGAAGCTGGCGGGCGCTCGGCAAACCTGACCTTTCAAGCTGTCAGACATAGGTGCGAACAATGGGAGCACTCAAAGTTGCTAGCACAACCCGATTTCTTACTCTGGCTCGCCGAACGCTCCCGCGCTGTGGAAACCGGCATGACCAAACGGCGAAGGCCCAAGAGCTAACGCGATGGTCTCGGCTCTGAGTTGAGTCAGCTATTCTGAAGCCAGCCGCCGTCGACGTTTGGCTTTCAGGCTTGAAAACAGGTTAGGACTTATCGCCGCGCGGAACCGGCTGGGGCGGGACGGCAGGGTCCGACGCCGGTATACAGAACCTCAGCCCGTCGCCCCAAAACCCGCTATTGGTGCAGAACAGTGGCACCGCCTCGTCGCCGACGTGGAGTGTGGGATTCCGCATGCGTTTGGATGATGAGTAGCTCAACTCCACCGTGCCGTCAGGTGTCTTGCAGCTGTAGGCGCCGTTCCACGGACTCAAGTCTTCGCAGGTATTGAGTTCCCGCGATACGCCATCCCGGTCCACGTACTCCCAGGTCCTGTCCGCCTTCTGGCCGACTTGAATGACGGAGTTTGGAACCGAGCGGGCATAGTCGCGGGTAAATGGGCGCTCGTCACAGCCCGCGGCCGTCAGAGTTAGCAGCGCAAGCAGAGCAAAGCCTATTTTTGTTTCACGACGCATTCCGTTGTCCCCCAAGGCAGGTTTGATTAGTGCTCCGACGGTATGTCTACCCTGCCGGTGGAACTCGGCTTAGGTGAACCCCGTAGCCTGCGGAGCTGCGAAGCCCGGAACTCCTGAACGGACAGCGTGACCGCATAGAACGTGAAGGCACCAGCCAGAGCAGTCAGAAACAGCGCGCCCCACATTGGACCTTGTCCTTGCCCCAGCGGCGCAAAGAAAAGCACCACCGAAAAGACTGTAAGTATCGCGGCAACCACCGCGAGAATACCCATTCCCCACCACGTGCTGACCTGCGCATGACCGCGGCCAGGGGCAAAACCAATCTCGTCCGCCGGGTAGCTGTGGAGTTCGCCGGTGTTGGTGTTGAGAAGGACCCGCTTCTCCCCTGCTGCAACCGCCGCCTTGTGCTCGGCATACACGGCGTCATTGTGGCGCTCGCGGTCTGAATACATGATCTGTTTCCTTATTTGCTTTCGAACAAGGTCTCAGAACCACCGGGCAATTCCCCGTCTCATTCGCCCGAGCTTGGCGTTGGCCACTTCCAGCGACCATCCTCGGTGATCTCGTAGGCCACCTGACCAAAGAGGAAATCACTCGTGCCAGCTGGGTTGCCACCATGCGCCCGGTAAATGACCTTTGTGGCCACCATTCGATGGCCGATCCTCAATGTCGAACAGATAGTCATCCAGTGATTTCACCTAGTCAGTAAACCATCCACCAAGGTGGCCAGCGAAAGATTCTGGCAGACGTGTAATCAATCGGCCCCTGCCGGAAACAACATGTATGAGCAGAAGAACTGCTCCATCACTCCGTGGGGGAAGGAACCCAAAATGAAGTACCGTCGATCCGGACACGCCAAGTACGCCACTCTCGCAACACTCACCCTGGCACTCACGCTCGCCGCCTGCGCACCGGCTACCCCGGTCGCCAGTAATTCATTCACCACTGCGGCAGCAGAAACCAGTAGCCTGGTGGATCTCCCCGCAGTTCCTTTGGAAGAAGTAGTTGCTGCTCCGGTTTCCGAACACAACCCCTCCGCACAAGTCAGCCAGCCGGAAGTCGCTGTTCCCCTGGCCAATGCTCCCGTCGTGATCACTCCCGTGCAGGAAGTAAACGTTCCGTATCCGGCAGCACCGACAACTCCCGCAGTGTCCGCTGAACCTGTTGTTCCCGCGCCACCTGTTGTTCCCGCGCCGCCGGCGGATCCGGCACCGCAGGCAACCAATCCGCCGTCGACCGTTGCTCCTTCCGCGCCAGAACCAGCGCCGATAACACCCACCGAACCGTCAACCCCTCACGTCTCGCCCGATTACCCGCAGATCGGCTTGTACACGTTCCCGGACGGACATATCTCCTTCCTGCTGCCGGCGGACTGGACCGCTCAAACCGAGCGACTGCCCTTCGACTTGAACGGTAAGCACTACGAAACAGTCATAGCGCACGTCCATGACGAAACGGGCGCTGAGGTTGCGCAGATCACCAGCGGTATTTATGGCGGCGTGGTGGGCGGGCCAGTGAACCGCACCATCCTGGACTCCCAGCCACTGACCGGCTTCAATAGCCGACACGGAGCCTCCCACTTCGCCTTCTTCAAGGACGAATATCCCTTTGACACCGAATACACCCGCTACTTCATGGGTGTGGTGACAGATGACTTAATGACTGAGGGCCCGGACAGCACCTCGGCCAGCAGCTTCCTGATCATGGGCAACGGCGGAGCGCAAGCCACTACCAACATCGAAGTTTCCATGACCCCCGAAAGCGCCGCGGCCTGGATGGAAACCGAGCAGTACAGCAAGCTCAAGGCCCTCCTGACGAGCCTCCAGTACGCGGAGTAACGGCTCAGGCCCCGCCCGACACCCGCACGCCGGTCCAAAGGTGTGCGGGTATCGCGGTGGCGCCCAAATTCCCGCTTGAACCGCTCAATTCCACATCTCGAGAGAAACGAACATGGAACTTTTCGATGCCCACACTGCAGTAATGTCCGCCGTCCTGCTGGTTCACGTCGTGGGGGTGCTGATTGTTGCCGTTACAGCAGTCGTGCTGGTGACGTTGATGTTCGCGGTGGTCTTGGCCGTGCGCGGAGTCAAAGTCACATGGGCACTGCTCAGAAGCCGCGCAGCTGAGACGAAGCAGTTGCCGGGAGTCTCAGTTCCCGTCTAATTGCAGCTGCCCCAGCCGCCAGTGGATGATCTCCCGAATAAGATCGATGGGAAGTGGCGCGCTGTGGCGTAGCTGAACAAGGTGGTCCGTGGTTCAAGGCCGATCCTAGTCCGTCTGAACAGGCAGGCCCTAGTCGATGACCAGCAGGTCGCCTACCTCACATTCAAGTACCCGGCAGATGGCTGCCAGGGTGGAGAACCGGATAGCCCTAGCCCTGTCATTTTTTAGGACGGAGAGATTTGCGAGAGTAACCCCTACCTCCCGGCTCAAGTCTGTCAACGTCATACCCCGCTGCTCCAGAAGCTCATCGAGCCGGCAATGAATCATGTCCTCGTCGGCTTGTTTAGCCGGAGCCATCGCTATACCAGCCCCTCGGTGTCGCGCTGCAGTTGCGCACCCTTCGCGAACACAGCGGCCAGGAGCAGAAGGGCGACGCCCAATACCACTGGCAGGAGGTCGACGCTGAAGACAATGTAGTAGTCGAGATTGCCCTTGCCAATTGGACTCTCGACAGTGAGCACATTGTCCAAGCTGTCTACGATCAAGAGTTTGCTGAATCCCTGAAGAATCGGAACGACCACCCCGATCAGGACAAGCACGCCACCCATGATGGAGATAGAACGAGTTAGTGTCGGTGCGAACGGCACCCCCCGCAGCAAACGCCAGCACAGCATGATCACGGCCGCACACACCAGCAGAGTGGTTAGCTGCCCGAGGACCGCGGCTGCTGTATTCAGGACCAGTGCGTCTCGAGGAAGGTCGTGGAGGACGAGGTCGATATTGCCTCCATGGAGAACCTGCTGAACTTTGGGGCCAAGAATGCTGGGAGCGGAGGGATCTGTCCTGCTGATGCCCAAGGTTGGCAAAGCCACCGTGGTCACCCCGGCAAACGCATAGCCAACTGTGGACACAAGCCTAAGGATCGCCGCCACAGCGACTCCACAGGCAGCTACTAGGAGGAGCCACAAGCCCACCTTTGCCACCACGTTAACCGACGTTTTGGTCGAGAATGCAGTTTTCACGCGCCCGCTCCTTATCGTTTATCAATATATTGATAAACGATAACACGTCAGCTTGCCGCATGTCCTTGGAATCGGAAAGTCCGCATCGAATACGCTGATCCAAACGCCAGCTGCCTAGAAGCACTGGAACTTTCATGCGCTGAAACATCAAGGAGTCCTGTGCCGACTGACATCCCCTGGAACCGCGGCGAGTGGACCAACCAGCCAGCCGCCGTCGTCGAGCAGGAAGGCGACCTCCTGGTTACCGCGGCCGAAAGCAGCGACGCTTGGCGCGTCACGTCTTACGGTTTCATCCACGACACCGAACACGCACTGCTCGCCCCCTTCGCGCAGGAGAGCGCTATGGAGGTTGAGTTTACGGCCGCGTTCTCCCAACAGTTCGACCAAGCGGGCATCTTCGTCCGCATCAGCGCCGAGCATTGGATCAAGGCTGGCGTGGAATTCGCCGACGGCGCCGCTCAACTGGGCGCGGTGGTAACCGACCGCTTCTCCGACTGGTCCCTGGCACCTGTTCCGGAATGGACCGGTGGCCGGGTCCGCATTCGGGTCAGCCGCTCCGGCGACGCCCTCACCATCCGTGCCGCTGCAGGCAGCAACGAACTCCAACTGGTGCGGGTTGTCCCGTTGGCACCCGAATTGGTGGCCGCTGCCGGGCCATTCACCTGTGCACCAACGCGCTCAGGGCTGACCGTCCCCTTTCACTCCTGGCGGGCTACGCCCCCGGACAGCCAGCTCCACTGAGGCCACCCAGCCCGGCGAACTTGCGGGCTTCACCGTTCATGAGATTATGGAGTTTCCGGCAGCCTGGCATTGACAGTGCTGCGACTCAGTTGGCTCCATAACAAGCCTATGGGGGGCACATCACGGTGGAAGATACTGCAAGTCTTTGGCGCACTGACCCTACGACGTTCCGCGACGTGGTGATCAACCGTCAAGCCTTGGAAGCTGCGCTGGAAGGCGATTGTCCACCCGTTGAACGAGTCAGGTACTTGGCATTACTCGGCCGGGACGCTGAAGCCCTGGACCAAGGCTTCAAGCTGCTGCCCCACTCGCCTGACCGCCGGGAGCTGCTGCTGGTGCTTGCCCAAATCCATCAGCGCCAGTACCGCTGGCATGATGCCGCCGTTCTCCACGAAAAAGCCTTGCGAACAGTCCGGTCACCCGAAGAGGAAGCCTACGTTCGTCACCACATTGCCCGGAGGCTCTTCGATGAGGCCCGGTTCCGTGCTGCCGCCGATGAATTTCAATGGGCGGCAGACCTATACCGCGTCGCTGATCAACCTGACCTTGCCGAAGAAAACCGCCAAGCCATGCGGCACGCCCTCCATGTTCACAGTGCCGATCAGGGCGCAGGACGATCCGCGTACGAGCTCTCCTAGAATTTCGCCCACGGCACGCAGCCGGCCGGGAGCCGCATGACAACTCCGTCAGAGGAGCCTGTCCCAGATCCATGTGAGATCCCGAAGCGATGCCGGGGCAGAGTTTCCTTCGGTTGGCCGTGCTCTGGAAAGCATGAGGGAAGACGCCATTTGCGTGATGAGGCCAGCGGATGCATCAAGTTCGCCGGGTGACCGCTTCGGATCCAGTGTTTCCAACTTGAGCCGAATGATGGTGCGTACTTCATCAGCCAAGGGCATGAGCCGACTCGCTTGGCGCTCAGCCAGCGCCGGAGACTGGCTCAGGAGGCTCAGCCTGGCACGGAGCAGCTCCGGCGAACTTTCACCATCCTCGGGCAGTTCCACGAGTTCCAAAGCACCCGAGAGGACCCCGATTTCCTGGGAGCTGAGGTACTTCCTTGTTCGTTGTTCATGGATCTGAGGGAGGTCCTTGCCGAGCAAAGCGTCTTCTTTTGTTTCGAAGTGGTTGAAGAAGGTTCGTTGGGCAACCCCTGCTTCAGCGCAAATCTGCAGCACTGTCAGTGCGGCCACGCCTTTTTCGGAGGCGAGCCGCACTGCAGCCGCTTCAATGGAACGCGCTGTCGCCCTTCCCCGGGCGTTGCTGTTTCGGCGCGTGCTCATCGAATGGTTCATGCTCTATTCATACCTCAGTGCATCGATCGGGTTTTTCTTCGCCGCCCGACGAGCCGGAAGTGTGCCAGCCAACAACGCGATAACCACGATCAAAATGATCACCGCGGCAATCCCGGAAGGTTGGAACAGGAGCAGGTTGAGGCCGGAAAGCCCCTCCAGAGGTCCACTTGCCAGGGCACTGTTGAGCGGGAATCCGATAAGGACGGCCACGACGACGCCGAGGACGCTTCCGAGGAAGCCTATAAGAACCGCTTCCAAACTGAACAACGCAAAGACACGTCCGTTGCTCATTCCCATGGCCTTCATCAAGCCAATCTCCCGTGTTCGCTCCTGCACGCTCATCAAGAGCGTGTTGACGATCCCGAAGGCCGCGGCAACCAAGGCGATAATTGCGAACGCGTTGAGGACACCAGTGATTCCACTGATGATGGTCTGAACGATACCGAGCTGATCTTGGATGGTCTGAGCTGACATGCCGGACGCGGCGATCTCTTCCTTCAATGCCGCGATCTCCGAGTCCGTGGCATCGGTCGGGAAATAGGCCACCGCAACCTGGTATCGGTCCGGTTTGTCCGAGCCGGCCTTCTGCTGCTCGGCCACCCTGTCAACCAAGGCGGCGTTGGCGCCTGCTCCCGAGCTGAGCAAGCTGGTGCGTGCCACCCCCACCACGGTTGCTTTCGTCTCGTGGCTGGCTCCCAGGACGTCGCTGAAGCCAAGTGTCACCTGCAAGCCGACTGCGTCCTGGGCGCTCGTAAGGCCCAGCGCTTCTATGTAGTCCTCAGGAAGAACGATTTGCGGCTCTTCACTTGATGCGTCGAGTTGCTTGCCAGCGGCAAGGTCAGCTTGAGCAATGGAGGAAGTGGGTGCGATGGTGAACTGGTACTTGTCGCTGGTCCCCGTCGTGATCCAATCCACGGAGACTGGTGAGATGGGAGTGACGTTGCTGAGCCCCTTGATGGCGCCGAGTGCGGCGATGTCTGCATCTGTCAGGGCCGAAGCCGAGCCAGTAAGCGGGTTACCGGCCCCATTGTCCGGGCTTGAGGTTGCGGGGTCGTATTTCCGCGGACCTGGCTCCGTTGTAGCTGTGACCGAGCTTCGGGAGATCAGAAAGACGTCCTCAGCCCCCAGCGACGCAACCTGATTTGTCACATAGCTGGAAACGCCGGCCCCGACGGCGGTGGTGAGGGTGAGGGTGAACGACCCGACGAAGAGGGCAAGGACCGTCAGAGTGGTTCTGAGCTTGCTCCGGAAGGTATTGGCAAAGGCCGAGCGGAGTAAATCGAGTGCACTCATGCTGCCACCGCCCCGGCGACGATTCGGCCATCGCGGACATGGATTTTTCTTCCACAGCGCGCGGCTAAATCTTCGTCGTGAGTGACGATCACCAGTGTGATGCCGCGTTCGCGGTTGAGGGCGAACAACTCATCTTCCACCACGCGGCCGGTCATCGAATCGAGGTTCCCGGTGGGCTCGTCGGCGAAGATGACATCCGGCTCCCCCACCAGAGCACGTGTCAGCACGACCCGCTGCTTCTGACCTCCGGACAGGTCGCTTGCTTTATTCCGGGCTTTTTCTTGCAGCCCAAAACGCTCTAAAGCCATCAGTCCGCGTTTGCGTCGTTCGGCGGGCGCCACACCGGCGATCTTCAAAGGCAGGGTCACATTTTCCAAGACCGACGTTCCGGCCGTGAGGAAGAACTGTTGAAAGACGAAACCGAAACGCCTGTTACGCAACCTGTTGACGTCCTTCACCGAAAGACTGGTTGCCTCGGTGCCCTCCACCACAATGGCACCCTCGTCCGGTTCATCCAAAAGGGCAAGGAGATGCATGAGCGTAGATTTTCCCGATCCACTCTTTCCGACGATGGCCACGGTCTCACCCTTTTCAATCCGCAGGTTCACGTCATCAAGCGCTTGGAAACGTCCCTCTCCCTTTCCATACCACTTGGATACACGCTTGACCTCAAGGAGCGGGCTTGGTGCCGGCAGGGGTTCCTTACTATTTTTCATGCATTAAGAGTAACAACAATAGGCAGTAACTGCCATATCTTGATCTCTGACACCGGGCTGGGCTAAACCTGTGGTTAGCTCACACAAAGCGCACGGAGGGAAAACCTAATGGCTGGCGAGACGATCCTGGTGACTGGTGCTACCGGAAACATAGGCAGAGTGGTGGTGGAAGAGCTGCTGGCCGCTGGTTTCAGCGTTCGCGCTGCGGGAAGGACGCCGGAATCAGTGACCCGCATATTCGGCAACAGAGTCGAATCAGTGGGGCTCGACTTCACGGACCAAAGCACATGGGCCAGCACCTTTGATGGTGTCCACCGAATGTTTCTCATGCGCCCGCCACACCTTGGCAAGCCCAAGACCCAGATGATCCCGGCACTTGAATACGCCCGTGACCACGGCGTCACACACATGGTGTTCCTCTCCCTTCAAGGAGCCGAGAAGAACAAAGCAGTCCCGCATGCCGCCATCGAAGCCTGGCTCCGTGGATCAGGCGTGACATGGACGTACGTGAGGGCATCTTTCTTCCACCAGAACCTCACAACAACACACCTGACAGACATCCGGGACCGGGACCGGATTCTGGTGCCTGCCGGACGCGGCGCCACCGCTTTCGTGGACGGAGTGGACGTGGGCGCTGTTGCAGCAGCAGCCCTTCTGGATCCCGGCAAACACGGCAACGCCGCCCTGACAGTGACAGGAAGTGAAGCTCTGACCTATGACCAGGTAGCTGGAATCCTCACAGCAGAACTCGGCAGACCCATCACCTACAGCCGCCCGGGCATCTTCCGATACCTCCGCCACTCCCGCAAAGTCCTGGGCATGCCGTGGGGCATGGCCTTGGTGACAGCAGCTATCTACACCACAGCCCGAATGGGCCTGGCTGGCGGCCTGACAGATACAGTCCACCACGTCCTCGGCCGGGAACCTGTCAGTTTCGCCGAGTTCGCCCGCCGGGAACGCGACAAATGGATCCCGAACCTGCAGAGCTGATGCTGGGAGCACCATCGGCACGGACGACGTGAAACGTGCTGATACCTTCGAGCTTCCCGGATCTGATCTCTCCGGCGAAGAACGTCAAGTAGGGATCATCCCCATCCAGAACGACGCCGCCACGTCCGATTGCTGCACAGGCCTGATGTAACCTAGTAAGTAACCTGACTATTCGGAAGCGTGGGGGTGCCTGAATGCCTGATATGGAACGATGGCCAACCAGCCGGCTGCTGTCCACTGCGGCGCGGCTTGTGGAATTGGCATGGAACGACAAATTACGTCCGCTGGGGCTGACCTATCCAGCGGTACTGACCCTGGACGCCGTGGCGACGGCAGGACCCATTACGCCCGGGGATCTTGCCCGGAGCGTCCGTGTGCAGGCTCAAACCATGGGCCCGCTACTGACCAGACTCGAATCGCGTGGGTACATCAGCCGGCAACCCAACAGATTCGACCGGCGCAGCCAACTGATATCAATTACTGACCTGGGCCTGTCACTGCTGGAGCAATCCCACCAACAGGAGGACAACGTATTGTCGGTGATCAATCTGGACTCCGAGGGGCTCCGCGAGGACCTGCTGGCAATCGTGCGGCATACAAACTTCAACTAACGGTTGAGGATAGGCCGCGTAGACGAAACTCCGCCAAACAAGGCAGTATTGAGTCAACCGCTGATGAAGCCCGGCGTTCCAAGGGGACAATTCTCTTCCCCACCCGGGCTAGCCATAATGAGCGTGATGCCCGGACAAGCAAAAAGGGCGTCATGAGTGAACTTCAAATAGGCGATAGCCTTCCGGTGGAACTTCTGAGTTTCAGGGCAGCAGAATGCCTGGTATCTACAAGCGCCAACGAATCCGAGCACGTATGCGTCCTGGATGCAGGGCACACCGGCAACCATTTGTCTGCAGGGGCAGACATGGTGGTTCGGGCGGCCTGGAGCTGAGCCAGCTGACGGCTAGCGACCCGGCCCGGCGGCTGCGTCGCTAGCCTGTCAGCAGCTTCACCCGGTAACCGCCCTATGTACCGCAGAAAGTCCGGTACGGGCCAAAGCTCTCCGGTGCAGGCTCGGCGAACTTTTCCAAGCCAGTGCGTTCGCTGTAGGGGTCATATATAGCTGCAAGCAACTGTTCCGTTGGGACCATGTCCCCCGCAGTTGCAGCAGCAAGAGCTTCCTCCACCAAGTGGTTGCGCGGGATGTAGATCGGGTTGACCCGGTCCATGGCATCGGCGTCCGGGACGGTATCCCGCCAACGAGCCAGCCACGAATCGAAGGCAGCCAAATCCAGGACCTGACGGCGTGCAGGTTCAACATCCCCGCGGGCCGCCTTGCCGAGACTGCGGAAGAACGACGTGTAGTCTGCGCGCGCCTCTTGGACCAACTCAAGGAGCTCGTCCACCAAAGGCGAGGCAACGGCGTCGTCAATCTCCTCAGCCAGCCCAAGCTTGGCCTTCATACCGTTGAACCATGTGGCGCTGTATTCCTTGCGGAATCCGCCCAGGGCATCAACGGCAAGTGCCACCGCTTGCTCCTCATCCTCATGGATCAAAGCCGCGATTGATTCGGCAAACCGGGCCAGGTTCCACTCCGCAATCAGCGGCTGGTTACGGTAGGCGTAGCGTCCCATTTCATCAATGGAGCTGTACACCGCCCCCGGATCAAAGCCGTCCATGAAAGCGCACGGGCCGTAGTCGATGGTCTCGCCGGACACAGTCATGTTGTCCGTGTTCATCACGCCGTGCACAAACCCAACCAGCATCCACTGCGCCAGAAGTCTCGCCTGGACAGAAATCACGTCCTTCAGGAGCGCGAGGTACCGGTTACTCTCACCGCCCGACGACGGGTGGTGCCGTTCGATCGCATGATCAGCCAGGCGCCGCAACAGATCCATGTCATTGCTGGCCCTGGCGTGCTGAAAACTGCCCACCCGCAGGTGACTGCTGGCCACCCGCGTCAGGACGGCCCCCGGCAGAAGAGTCTCGCGCTGAACCTGCCGCCCGGTGGCGACCACCGCTAGGGACCGGGTGGTGGGGATGTTCAGTGCAGACATCGACTCGCTGACGATGTACTCCCGCAGCATGGGCCCCACCGCGGCCAAACCATCCCCGTTCCGGGCAAACGGCGTCCGCCCCGAACCCTTGAGATGGACATCGCGGAGCTTCCCGTCAGCGCAGGCAACCTCACCGAGCAAAAGCGCGCGCCCGTCCCCCAAACGCGGAGAATAGAAACCGAACTGGTGACCCGAATACCCTTGGGCCACAGGTGTAGCTTCCTCCGGGATGGTATTACCGATCAGCAGCCGTACGCCCTCCGGGCTCCGGAGAAAATCCGGATCAAAACCAAGTTCGACGGCGAGCGGCTGGTTGAGCACCAGAAGCTGCGGATCCGGTGCTTCCTCCGCCTGCCAAGGAATGGCCAGCTCCGGGAGCTCCCGGGCGAAACGGCCCTCAAAGGCGACAGTGGAATGCGCGACTTCACTCATCTCTCAAGGATATAGATGCTGTACCCGGCGCGAAATGATGGTCCATCCCCGGCTAGCATGTGAACCACTGCCACATGGCGGGAGATCAATTTGGGGGCGGTTTCCGCCAAAAAGTTAGGCAATAAGTGGCTTCATCTGCGCAAGTGCGTCGTTTTCCAGAAACAAGAGGGTGGGCCGTGGGGCTTGCAGCCACGTCCTTGCTCGCATTCCTGGGCGGTATGGCCCTCTTCTTCAGTAACACCTTCCATCTCCCATGGACAGGCCCTGCCCGCTTCATACTCACGGGACTCGTCGGCCCGCTCACCGCGAGTCTTTCCGCCGTCGTGCTGTTGCGTCTGGCCAGCCGCGTACCTGCCGCTGGCGCCCGCTTTGTGGCGCTTGCCGCGGTGCCTGCGTGGGCGCTGGCGGCGACGGCCGCAGCGAGCTGGGCCGTCCGCTTTGACGAAGCGGACGCGAATCAGGGCTACAGCTGGTTTGGATCCTCCACGCTGCTCTTCATGATTTCGGGGTGGATCACCGGGACGGCGTGCGTGGCTGTTGCCTTGTACTCCTTGCTGGCAAGCCGGCGTTCGCATCCCGTCCGACTCTTACAAGCCGTTGTCCTGGCGGCACCGCTGGCTCTCATTCTCGGGGCAATCATGCTCATGCCTCCCATGGTAGGAACATTGGGAGCCATGGTGCTGCTGGTGGTGGCCTTAAGGCAGGACATGCCCGCCGCCTCGCGGGACGTGGTCCCTCCGCGCGTAGTTCCCCGCGAAGTGGTTGCACCGAGCCGCCGCGTTGTGGGCGGCTCGGCGCTGGGACTGCTGGTGGTTGGTCTGGCGTGTGCGGTCTTTGCCGTTACGGGGAGTACCTGGGCACCCATTGCCACGGATTCCACCCACGCCATGAACCTCGGGTTGGCCTACGGCGCGTTCGCCAGCATCCCCTTGCTGGTTCTTGCGGGACGGGTACTTGCCCCTCGCTTGGGGCCCACTACGCCGTGGTCTGTTCTTCTTGGATGCGCGTCCATGGTTGTCCAAGGGTGCGCGCAGCTCCTGGGAGCCGGCCACACCTTGCAGTGGAACGGCATCCTGATTGCAGCAACCCTCATGGGTTTTGCCATCGCACTGCCGTTGGGTGGTTTGGTGGCTGGCGGCCGTCTTACGCGCATCACTGTGGTGGCAATGATGGGTCTTGCTGCTTCCGTGGTGGGACTCCCCCTTGTGATGATGTCCGCGTTCCTGGCGCCGATCGGGTCCGCCGTCCTGCTCGTCTGGGCTCTCTTGGCCGGTAGCGTGCGGCAGCCGCGGCTTAACTCCTGAGTCGCTGTGGACTATGCCTATGGCATGCGGTAGAGAAATGCGGCCATTGCGTCTCTGTTGATGGGCGACAGGGGTTTGTAGACCCGGCTTCCGTCGGTCTCTACCCAGCCCGACGAGATCTCCATCTCGTACATCCACGCCATCTCATAGGCGAACTGCTGACCGGAGACCACATCCGCGAATGGTAAGAGGTCCATGTTCTCGAGCTGAGGAGACCCCGCGAGCCTGTGCAGGAAGGCGGCCATAGCATCCCTGTTGATCGGTGTTAGAGGTCTGTAGCTCCGAGAGCCGTCGCCTTCCACCCAGCCAGAGGAGATCTTCTGATCAGCCAACCACGCCATTTCCTTATAGAACTGCTGAGTGGTCAGCACGTCCCTGAACGGCGAGTTGGCGGGTGGGGTGTAGTTCGGCGAGCCTGCCAAGCGGTACAAGAACGCCGCCATGGCATCACGGTTGATGGGCGTCAATGGCCTGTAGGTGATCGAATTGTCCGCCTCGACCCAACCTGTGGAGATGCGCCGATCTGCTAACCACGCCATTTCCATATAAGCGATCCGGCAGAGTGGATGCCGCCGCTGGCTGGGACTGCTTGCCAATACGTCACGGACTGGGTCCTCGTAAAATACCGTTGGCAGTTGACTGTGGATGCCGCTGAATCGGCGGCAATTACGTCCACATTGCAGGGTGGCTGCGGTACCACCACGGTTGCTGTGCCAACCATCGCGGTTGAAAGCACGCCCGTTGACCCAGGCCCCATCACTTTCAGCGACGTCACTGGGTCCACACAATTCAACGCGGAAATCGCATGGCTTGCCTCGCAAGGCATTTCCACCGGTTGGGTGGAAGCGGACGGGAGCCGAACCTACAGGCCACTTACTGCCGTGAACCGTGACGCCATGGCGGCCTTCCTCTATCGACTGGCCGGCGAACCTGGCTTCACACCCCCGGCGACGTCGCCCTTCGCCGACATCACGCCGTCGAGCAAGTTCTACAAGGAAATCACCTGGCTCGCAGCAAGCGGCATCTCCACGGGTTGGACAGAACTGGATGGCTCCAAAACCTATCGCCCACTCAGCCCGGTCAATCGCGATGCCATGGCTGCCTTCCTCTACAGGTTCGGGGGCAATCCCGCCTTCACTGCTCCTGGCACTTCTCCATTCGTGGACGTCCAGGTTGGAAGCCAGTTCTACCAACAAATCACGTGGCTGGCGTCCAAGGGCATCTCCACCGGTTGGGACATCGGATACGGCTGCCGCGCCTACAACCCGGTCCAGCCAGTGGCGCGTGACGCCATGGCTGCGTTCATGTACCGGTTCGTCAACGGCGGCAACGGTGGCATCACGGGCAGCACCTGTTCGCCTCCGCCGCCTCCCGTGACGCCGCCGCCGGTGACGCCGCAGCCTCCGGTCACACCTCCGCCGCCGGTAACGCCGCAGCCACCGGCAAATCCGGGTGACAGCGTAAACTGCACGAGTTTCAGTACGTGGCAGGCCGCCCAGGCATGGTTCGACAAGTACTACCCGTGGTACGGGGACGTCGCGAAGTTGGACTCAGACAAGGACCGCATAGCCTGCGAGACTCTGCCCGGCCACCCCTAAGGACCACCAAAAAGCGGGTCCGGCTCACTATGAGCCGGACCCGCTTTTGCGACTCCTTAGCGGGCCTTGTCCGCGATTCGAAAAAGAAACGCCGCCATTGCATCACGCGTGATCAAAGTCAGGGGACGATATGTCCTCTGCCCGGTGTTTTCCGTCCACCCCGTCGAAATGCCTCGTGCGGACAGCCAAGCCATCTCCTTGTAGA
The DNA here is from genome assembly GCF_011605365.1 of Paenarthrobacter sp. MSM-2-10-13. Classification (NCBI taxonomy): domain Bacteria; kingdom Bacillati; phylum Actinomycetota; class Actinomycetes; order Micrococcales; family Micrococcaceae; genus Paenarthrobacter; species Paenarthrobacter sp. MSM-2-10-13. The sequence goes on from NZ_JAAOXO010000004.1 coordinate 107,210, forward strand.
ACTGTTGTTGCGGGGCTACGTCCTGGAAAGGGGACACGGCCGGCGGAGTGTAGGCCGGGTAGCCTGATGCCCTGTAGAGGAATGCAGCCATCGCGTCACGGGCGATTGGTAGGCCTGGCCGGAAGCTGCTGCTGCCGTCCTGGTTCTCCCATCCGGTTGAAATGCCGGACATGGCCAGCCACGCAATCTCCTTGTAGAACGGGTGGCTGGTTGGAACGTCCACATAGGCGGAAGTCTGAGGAGGTGTCCATGGAGGTGAGCCAGCCATCCGGTAGATAAACGCAGCCATTGCCTCACGGCTGACCGACGTGAGCGGTCGATATGCGGAAGATCCGTCGTTCTCCTTCCAGCCGGCCGAGATGCTCTTTGCCGAAAGCCAAGTCATTTCTTTATAAAACTGCTGGTCGGTTTTGATGTCCTGAAACGGGGAAGCAGCGGGCGCAGCGAATGCATTGGCGGCATCGATATAGGCGAAATAGTCATCCACTGTGGTGAAGACCGTCGACGGAGCAGAACCGGTGAATTCATAACCAACCACCTGCATCCTGAGGCTTCCATGCAAACCGGGGGCCACCCCTACCCCCAAAGCGTAAGCGGACTCGGTCGATGCCCGTTTCATGGAGTCACCGTTGTACTCAATCCAGGCTTTAACGGCCTCGGACTCTTGACCGTCCATGCAGGCATATGACAAGTAGCCTGCCCAGCGGAGGCCCGGTAAGTCTTCCGTTGTGTCAGCTGGCCGGATCCCCAGACGCTGCCAATCATTTGTCCATCCCTGTGCCTGGTCCGTCCCAGCAAGCGTCAGAACAGCCGGCTTCAGCCCATTGGCTTTGCGGTACTTGTTGATGCCATCAAACATTGCCCTCACCGATGGGCGGTTCGAGTAAAGCAAATTCAGGTCTGTGACGGCATGAGCAGTGGAAGAAGCGCTCGCCTGCGTTGGTGCGTGGAGTGTGCCGAGTAAAAGCCCGAAACTGAGAACGACGACAGCGGTCACAGTCCGCCAGGACACCCCGCGATTATGTTGGATGGCTGTTTTCATGAAATCCCCATTTATATAAAGCGCGACAACCGAGCCGCAACAGGCTCAATATATCTGAAAGAAGCATACTTATGAGTAATCTTGCTTTGAACGGCTGCCACTAGCCGTCTTTGATGTAAACGTAACTTGGGGGAATCAATGCACTCACGGATATCTGCCGTGCATGGGCCTACGCGCCAAAAATACGCTGCTCTGGCGGTTGCAGCCGTCGGGGTGTCTCTAACCCTGGGGGCATGTACTGCTCCTGCATCTACTGGTACCCCCTCTCCTTCCACCAATGTGCTGGACAGGAGCGCTACAAGCGCCGGTGCGATCTGGGAAGTAGCCCTCAGCCCTATCGCCCAACCAGAAGTGGCCGACGGCGTCGCCTTGGTCTACGCAAAAACTGCCAGCAGCGTGACTGCCCACGCCGTCTCAGTCACTGACGGGAAGGAATTATGGACCCAGGCGGTTCATCCCGGCATAGGTGCCCCCGGCGTTAGTCTGACTCCTGCCGTAACCAAGACCTCCACAGGCGAAAGCGTGGCAGTGTTTTTACAGGAGTCCGCTGCCCCAAGCACCGACGGTGGCACCTCGTGGTGGACCGCTCCGGTGGCCGTCGACTTGAAAAGCGGCAAAGAGCTTTACCGGGGAGACCCGCAGCTGATCGAGTCCCGTCCGGCCGCCTGCGACGATGAGAAGGACATGTGCTTCACGTCGTTAAACGCCCAAACCCGCCTGACAACGCAGCACAGAGTTGACTTGAGTACTGGCGCGGACTCGACGGGTCCAGAGGTGAATCCCCTTACCGGCAATTTCAGATTGGTGGGCGACGGGCTTTATTCCGTGGTGGAAGGCGGCAAAGAACGGCTTGCCAGAGTATCCGCTGGCGACAAGCTGTGGGAAGCCGACGTGGAGTCTATCTTTGGGCCGGGCGCAACTACCAACCTCGGATGGTCTTTTGAATACTCCAAGAAACTAGACCTCTACATCGGCTCTGTAGGCATCAATCCAACTTCGGAAACTGACTACGTCAGACTCATGGAACAAACCTTTACAGTAGACCTGACCAAACATAGGACTGTAGGTTTCCGCGCCTCTACCGGGGAGAAACTGTGGACAGCCGAGGGCTCCGAAAAATGGTGCTCCAGCGGTGTGGGAAAGACCGAAACAACGCTTATGGATGGCAATGCGTTCCCGGTTCGCTGCGAATACACCCAAGGAACCATGGCTGTACCAGGCGGAACTTACCAAAATGCTGAAGGCAAGCTAGTGGGCTATGACCCGGTCTCGGGCGAGGCAAAGTGGCAGACAACATCCACACCCATCAAAGCAGCTACAGATTTGTTGGTTCCTTCGCCGAGCCGGGGAGACGTGGTGCTGACCGGCGGCCCTGATGGCATGACCATGGTTAACACCCTTAGCGGAGAGAGCCGGGCGGCGACGAAGGATGACGTGTTCCTTTGCTCCGAAGCGGCCACGTACCCCCTGCCAGCCGACGCCCCTTTCCCCGTTCAACCCGAAGGAAACCTGGGAACCGGGGGGTCAACGCTCTACCCCTGCGATAGGAGCGCGAAGGCCGTACCAGCGCTGACCATGGGCACACTCCGCGACATTCCTACCACTGACGAAGGCGTTGCCGTCCTCGCCCGGAATGGCGCCCTCTCCGGCTTCAAGCTTCCCTGACTCAGGGTGGCAGCGGAAACGGACGCAGTGGGTGCCCAGGCTGACGGGCAACCAGCCGTTTGCTGGAAATTAACATCTACCGCCCTTATGGACTTATTTACTAAAAAGCCTTTATGATCACCGCACCAGCAGATTTACACACCCCGTGAAAAGACGCTGATACCAGCCCACCGCAATAGCTCAGTATTGCAACTAAAGCAACATAAAAATTTCCGTTCGCACCCAGGTCCATCACCAGTGAGGCAATTGGTGACGGGCACATGACGTTTTATGAGAGAGCGCCCCTTGAGCAGATCGCCTGACCCCACCGCGCCCATACCCCCTGCGGGGCATCACAAAAGACAGCGCTTTTCCCGATCCAGCCGTACCGTGATGGTTGGTTTTTTCTGTGCTTCGTTGGTCCTCACAGGCCAGACAGCAGCTACCGCCGCTGGTGAAACCGAAAAAGCCGTTACCTTCACCGATGTCCCCGCAGGCATGATGTTCGCCAAAGAAATGTCGTGGCTGGCAAATGAGGGAATCTCCACCGGCTGGTCCGATGGAACATACCGCCCCCTCACTGCCATAAACCGTGACGCGATGGCGGCATTCCTCTACCGGCTAGCAGGCAGCCCTGAGTTCACGGCACCCGGCACCTCGCCGTTCCAAGACGTCAGTCCGGGCCAGCAGCATTACAAGGAAATGGCTTGGCTGCATCAGCAACAAATCTCCACTGGCTGGGACGTGGGAAACGGCAAACGGGAGTACCGGCCCACATCCGCGATTAACCGGGATGCGATGGCGGCCTTCCTCTATCGCTTTGAAAATAAGCCTGAATTCCAAGCACCAACCACGCCTCCGTTCTCTGACATCAGCAGCACCACGCAGTTCTACACTGAGATTTCCTGGCTCCATGCGAAGGGAATCGCTACGGGTTGGGACAACGGAGACGGTACTGCTTCCTACCGTCCCCTTTCGCCCATCAATCGTGATGCCATGGCGGCCTATCTTTACCGGTTGTCGTTGCCACCAGCCGAGGATGGCGTGGTCACCTCGCCGGATACGCTCATCATTGACAGCGCCACCTTGGCACAGAAGTACGTTCAGGGCGATACCACCATCACCTTCAACTCCGTAGGAGCGGGTGCCCCGGATATCGATCCCGGAAACGTACTTGTATCCGGATTCTCAGAATTCACCCCTGACGGGATGCTGGTTCGGGTCCAGCAGGTCACTAATGCCCCCGACGGCAAACAAACAGCCGTTGTTCAACAGGCCACCCTGCCTGACGCCATCTACGACACCAACGGCCTGGTGACGCCAACCACCACCATCGTCAAGCAAGAGTTCCTTCCCGCCGACGGCGTCGAAGTGATCGACAACGCCCAGGCATCCGCTGCTCCTTTCAACCGCAATGGCGCGCGAATTCCGGCAGATGAACTGGCCACAGCCAGCGACGTGTCACTGCCCATTTTCGAAAAGACCTTCAAGTTCTCCGACACCCTAAGTAAATCCGTAACCGGCACAGCGTGGAAGACGGTGGACGTAGAGGGCACCGGCACGCTGGCACTCAGCAGCGAATTCGGCGTCAGTTCCGATGTCAACGCGGAAGTAGATATCCACTGGGCCTCACTCAAACAGGCTAAGTTCACGCTGGACACGGGCTTGTCCGCTGAAACGACAGCAAGGGCAACGGGTACTTTGACCGGCACGGCCGAGAAGAACCTGGGAACCGTCAACACCTGGGCTCACGTCCAAGTGGGGCCTGTACCTGTGGAAATCCAGTTCATTTCCTCCATTGATCTCAAGGCCAAGAGCGAATGGACGGCAGATACGTTCGTCACGGCGGCGGCATCTGCCACCACCACGGTTGGTATGTCCTATAAGGACGGCAACTTCCAGCCTGTAGCTGAGTACGGCGGCAACGCTGAGGCAACGTTCCAAGGACCGCAGTTGACCAGCGAGTCTTCTGTAACCATCGGCCCCACACTGACTGCCAAGTTGTACGGAATTGCTGGCCTCACGGGTGGTTTCGATGCCTATGCAAAGTACGCCACCGGGCCTGAAACGTGCGCCCACGAGGTAGGACTGGCAGGGCGGATAGGCGTGATTGCCGGCGTCGAGGTCTTTGGCATGAAGCTGACAGATGAGTGGAAGAAGGAACTCACCAAGAACCTTGTCCTCTGGCAAGGCGACCTCTGCAAGCCCGTAACACCGCCGGTTGACGACGTCACCGAAGAAGTCTTCGGTGACGGCATTGCCGTACAGGAAAAGGGCGGCGCCGGGGACTCATCCCAGTGGGGCCGGGCCACTGACTACGGCCCCGGTGGTGCTGCGTGGATCCTGTCAACAGGCAACATGCAGAACTCAGTGGGAACACCCGGACAGGAGGCTTCCAGCGATTTGGGAACCCCTGGTAACACCACATTGTCCGAATTCATTGGAGGTCTGCCCACATTCGATGCAGCCTCGTACTGGGCAAAAGTTGTTCCCTCCGGTGACACCCTCCACGTTCGGTATTTCTTCGCCAGCGAAGAATACCCGGAGTATGTAGGGAGCAATTACAACGACGTCATGGGCGTCTTCGTCAACGGCACCAACTGCGCGTTGGTACCCGGGACACAAACCCCGATCAGCGTAAACAACGTCAACGATCACACGAACCAAAACTATTACATTGACAACACCGCCGGAGCAAGCGGATTCAACACCGCCATGGACGGTATGACCACCGCCCTTACGTGTTCAGTTCCGGTGCAACCAGGCGTTCCTGTCACCGTGGAGATTGCAGTTGCTGACACCAGCGACGGCATCCTCGACAGCGCCGTGGCATTGCTCGATGGAGGCATCTGGTCCGACTAGATCCGATCAGCAAGACAGGGCCTTCCGCCATCAGGCGGAAGGCCCTGTTTTTTTGATAAGCCTCCGTAAATCGACTACCGCAGTGAAATTCGACGACGGCGGTCCGTCCCGCCGCGGAGGTCACGGTTGAGCCGGCGGTCACCGTGGTAGAGGATGGATTCCCAATCCACTTCCTCGGGAGTCTTGGGAACAACCAACGATTCCGGCTTGACCTTCTTCTTCGGTTCAACGTAAAGCCAGTTGACCGCCCCCAGGACAACATCCACCACGGAGTTCCACAAGCCGATGTATGCCTGGATGCACCACATGGCCAACACCGCGTTCAGTGAGGCGAAAGCGACGTTGCCCCAATTGCCCTGTTGGGCGTCCCGCCAAACCGTCAGGACAGAGAACGCGACGATTGCGTAGGGAATGAGAACGTAGATGGCGGGGGCTGCTGTGCGGTCCTTGACCTTGGGGGTTCGGACAAAGGGAATCTTGTCCCCTGTGAGGCCTTGCTGGAGAGACTTCAAAACACCGGCCAGGTTGACCGGCAGCAGGATGAGGTTGAAGCCATAGATGCGGAAGATGTCGCTGAAGCGGTGGCCACAATCGCGGAGGTCCGACCCCATGCAGAGGAAGTACGGCAGGGCGGCAATGAAGACTGCAGGGCTGAGGAGCCTACTGTCATAGGGGTACGCCAAGAGGAATAGAAGCCCAAAGCTGGCCCAGGTAATAGACGCCATGTAATTGACGCGCAGGAGAACCTCGCGGATCAGTATCCGTTGGCGTTGACTTCGCCGCTGCGAGAGTTGGTTCCAGAGCTTGGGAAGGATCAGCAGTCCGCCATTTGCCCAGCGTCGACGCTGCACCACCAGGGAACCGAAGTCCGGCGGCGTGGCGCTGTAACTCAAACGCTCCGGATAATTCACCAGGGTCCATCCGTGGGTTCCCAGGTCAATGCTGGATTCCGTGTCCTCAATGACGGTCCGGTCCTGAATATAGGTTCGAATTTCGAACCCGCCAACCGTTTCAACTTCAACGATGTCCTCAATGGCGCATTTGCGGATAATCGCGTTGGCACCCACCCAGAAAGTGGCTCCATGGAACGTCATTCCTTGATGGAGGATGTGCTGAATATCCGTGGTGGCACCGGCAATCCTCTCGATGCGGGTGGGCGCACCGCGGAACGACGAATACGGGGTCTGCGTAACTGCCACACGCTCGTTGCCCGCAGATTCCAGGAAATAGACCAACCGCAGGCAGTAGTCCCGCAGCAGTAGAGAATCGGCGTCCAATGTCAGCAAATAGGTGCTGTCCGGAACCAACACATCGTCTTCACGCGGAACCAGGGACGGGCGAAGCACCACGCTCCCGGCTGTCTCTTCCCGCCGCCACCGCTTACCCATGAGGGAGATGTAGGCGTTGAGGTTCATGGCCTTATTCGCCTCGTGGGAAAGGCTGGCGTAGCGCTTACGTTCAAAAGTCTCAGTGCGGACATTGAAAATCCACGTGAGCCGTAGGTAAAGCTGCTCCATCCGTTCGGGGCTGGGCGCCGTGTTTTGGGCTTTTGCGGCGTCCAGCGCCAACAGAACGAGCCTCAGTTCACGTGCCAGTCCCATGATGACCAGGTCCACAAAGAACTCGTCCACATGGTCTTCTACAGTCTCGGCTTCAGCCATCGCTTCCAGCCACTCCACGGCCGCTTCATATTCCGCAATCAGGAGACCGAGCTCATGGGCTTTGTCTGCTTGATTTACGCCCCGGCTCTCCTCTTGAAGGAGCAATCCGCGCCTCTCCCGGAAGGTATTCAGGGCTTTGTTCGCACGTTCCGCCGGGGAGGACAAAGCATCCGCGATCTGACCCGCCAGCGCCCTGGTCTGTTCAAGGCGGTGAATCTTTTCCGGCTCAGTAGGGTGCGGTGGATCGTCCAAGAGCAAGACCACCCGCAAATCCGGAAACTCCTGGAGTGCAGCCGACCACAGCGTTCCCCTGACCACCTGCGGTTCTTCGGCATAGGAGGGCACCAACACCGTCACGGCCTCTTTATAGTTGGCAAAGTGGGCGTCAAGTTCGCCTCGGGGTACCCTGCGATGCTCCTTGAACCGGTACAGCGCCCCTTGCCGCGCCATAAGGTACATCAAGGCGGAAAAGGTCAAGAACGTCACAACAATGAGGTAGGAAATGGACTCAAATCCGAATCGGAATCCCGAGTTCGGGTTGTCAACAAACTGCCGAATAATGGTGGAAACCACGTAGTAGAGCCAAGCCCCTACCGTCACAAGCATGGCGAGCCTGCCGAGCACGATCTTCCGGGAAGACGGCGTCGGATGAACAATAGCCAACGGTTCAGACCGCCGCTCAGACCCCCATTGCCTCTTCCTACCTGCATTTTCCGGACGGTCCGCAGGATGCTCTTTGGGATCCCGCTCGACGTCGGATAAATCAACCAACTGGTCTGTCATCATTCCCCATCAGACTGTGAACCGCGACTTCCGGACCGATAACCGGTTGAACGTCCGACTTCTGTAACAAAAGCATCGCCGATTGCCCTTATAGTAATCGATAACAGGAGCCTTGGATTCCAGCGCGGTCCATGGAAATTTATTATGTTGGGGGAATAATGTCGAAGCACTTTCCTGGGCGAAAGTTGTCCTGGATTCGGCTCTCCGTGCTGCTGGCCGTTGTAGCGGTAGTTGTAGGGGCCGGCGTCGTTTCCTGGCGGAATTACACCGATACCCGTGCCGCGGCAGGGTCACCATCCCAGTTCATGGGATACGTTGATGTGACCGCAACACCCCGGTACGCCTTTGAGCAGCCGGCCAGCGACACCACCAAATCAGTAGTTTTGTCATTCATCGTGGCGAACGCCAAAGACGGATGCACGCCGTCCTGGGGCAATTTTTATAGCTTGGACGCAGCGGCCTCGGACCTGGACCTGGACCGGCGGATCGCCAGGCTCCGCCAAACCGGTGGCGACGTTGCGGTCTCCTTCGGTGGGCTGGCAAACCAAGAGCTCGCCACCGCGTGCAGGGACGACGAACGGCTCCAGCAGGCCTATTCGACTGTGGTTGAACGCTACGAGCTCAACACCATTGACCTGGACATCGAGGGCACCGCCCTGGCAGACAAAGCCGCCCTTGCACGGCAAGCCAAAGCCATCTCCGCTCTACAGAAGGACCGGCAGGCCGAGGGCAAGAGCCTGTCCGTTTGGTTGACGTTACCCGTGGCCCCATCGGGGCTGACCGCGGACGGGACGGCCGCCGTCGCTCAGATGCTCTCCGGCGGCGTGGAACTGGCCGGTGTGAACATCATGACCATGGATTATGGCGAAAGCAGGGTGGCCGGGCAGTCGATGCTGCAGGCCTCCATCGCGGCCGCCGAGGCAACGCATGCCCAGTTGGACGATGCTTACTCGGCGGCGAAGCAGAGTCTTGGTGCACAGACCCTGTGGCGCAAGATCGGCCTGACCCCCATGATCGGCCAGAACGACATTGTGGCTGACGTGTTCACCCTGTCCGACGCCCAGGGTTTGCACGACTTCGCGCAGGGCAAGGGTGTTGGCCGCATGTCCATGTGGTCCTTGAACCGGGATGCCGAATGCGGGCCTAACTACCCCACCCTGACTGTGGTGTCCGACGCCTGCAGCGGTGTGCCACAAGGCGCCGCGCGTTTCTCCGACGTCCTGGGTACAGACATTGGCTCCAAAGCAACAGCCTCACCCAGCCCGATGCTGCCAACCACCACTGCCACCGCCGTAGTGGATGACCCAGCCACCAGCCCCTATCCGGTGTGGTCGCCGGTAGCCACATACGTGCAGTCGGACAGGATCGTGTGGCAAGGCAACGTCTACGAGGCCAAGTGGTGGACAAAAGAAGACGTTCCCAATGACCCCGTCCCGGACCGGGCAGCGGCCCCCTGGAAACTAATCGGGCCAGTCCTACCCGGCGACCGGCCCAAGCCTGAGGTCACTGTGCCCCCAGGAACTTACCCTGCGTGGTCTGCCACAACCGTCTACCACAAGGGCGACCGGGTGATGCTGGACCAGCGAGTCTTCGAAGCCAAATGGTGGGTCCAAACGCAGAGTCCGGAGGCCGCATTGCAGGGCTCAACGGATTCGGCGTGGAGGAATCTAAGCACCGAAGAATTGGCCAAAGTGCTTGCCGGCCAAGCAGCAAAATAGGAGCAACACAGTATGAGGAAGTACCTGGCTGCGGTGGCATTGCTGACGGCGGCCACTCTTGTCCTGAGCGGATGCGCTCAGGGGCACGACGACGCCAAAGCCAGCGACCTAGGCATCACCTTCGCTTACTCGTTGGCGGGTCACAACGGCAAATTCTGCGAGCACCTGGATAGTTCCAGTGAACAAAGCGTGGATGACTGTAAGAAGAGCGAAGCGGAAGCAGCTGCCAAGCAAGAGGCCAACCAAGAGCCAATAATGTGGGTGCCAAAGATCTACCAGCTGATCCCCGGGAAAGAAAAGATTCTCGGAATAGTGGTGGAGTTCAACCGGGCAGGAAACCAGGAGTTTGTTGCCATTGAAGCGATACGGCGGGGAGACGAGTACAAAATCCTTCGCTGGGCCTACCCGGATAAGGCCGACTACAAGACCGACCGTGCCATCACCAACACCTTTGGTTGGTGAATCCTAGCCTTCTCAGTGCATGAAGCCGCTGCCATCCCAGTCACGATCGTATTTGCCGCAGACGGTGCAGCGCCTGTACCGGCCGCTGCCATCCTCCGAGGATTCCACGTGCCAGCGGTGGCGAAGGTTCAATTTGCACATGATCATCTGGAGCATCGCTATCTCCGTTCAATGCACGCTGACCCGCGGAGGCGTTACATGCGTGTGATCAAGTTTATGCCGCTGCGTGAGGGGAAGGTAGCGGCCGATGGAGCTAGCCCTTGAAAACGGGCGCCCGCTTCTCCTGGAATGCACGGAAACCCTCGGCGTAATCGTCGGTTTTGCAGAGCCGTGCCTGTTCCGAGTTTTCCTCGGCCATGGATGCCCACAGGCCCAGGCGCTGATCGCGGATGTGCGCCACCAGTTCCTTCGAAGCATTGAAGGCCTCAGTGGCGCCAACGGCAACACGCGCAACAATAGCCCGCGTCTCGTCCAGCAAAACATCGGCCGGCATCGCCCGGCTGAACATTCCTTGCTCCACGGCTTCCGCCCCGGAAATAAGGTCCGCGGTGTAGATCAGGTCCAGCGTGCGGTGCATGCCCAGACGTTCCGTGAAGTACCAGTGCCCGCCCGAGTCCAACGTGGCCCCAAGCTTCGCAAACGGGGACCCGAACTTGGCGTTGTCCGCCACGTACACCACGTCCGTGGCCAGCAGCAGTCCCAGCCCAACCCCCAGGCAGGCGCCGTGCGCGGCGGCAAACGTGGGCGCCGGGAACGCAGCCATCTTCCTCAGCAGCGGTTCAACAAGTCCGCCGAGATAAGCCTGGGCATCATCGGTTTCCGGTGTCACCCCTGAAATGTCGCGCCCGGCACAGAAGGCGCGGCCTTCTCCGCGAAGCAGCAGCGCCCGCACCTCACCGCGTGAGGCGGCGGCAGCAGCGTCGTCGTACGCTTTGTCCAGCTGGGCAAGCGCGTCCTCGTTGAGCGAGTTCAGCTTGTCCGGGTAGTTGAGGACGATTTCGGCAATGCCGTTGGCAATGGAGAGCTCGATCATGGGACTCCTTAGACGTCGAAGTCGACGGTAACTTCTTCGCTGGTGGGGTGGGACTGGCAGGTGAGGACGTAGCCTTTGTCCAGCTCGTCCTGTTCAAGGGCGTAGTTCTCATCCATGGTCACCGTACCGGTGATCAGCTTGGCGCGGCAGGTGCCACAAACGCCACCGGCGCACGCGAACGGAACGTCCGGGCGGACGCGCAATGCAGCGTTGAGGATGGACTCGCGGGCGTGGGTGGGGCTGGCTACATCACCGGTCAACCCATCCAGGGTGAAGGTGATCTTGTACGTATCCTGCGACTCGTCCTCCACAACCGGGCGGCCGGCGTTGCCCTCGGGACGATCCGGGCGGCCCGTGGTGAACAGCTCGAACCGCACATGCTCGGGCTCCACGCCGCGGGCAGCGAGGGTGTCGCGGCACAACTGGACCAGCTCGAACGGCCCGCACAGGAACCATTCGTCCACGTCCTCGGCACGGATGGCGCTGCTGAGGAGGGCCTGCAGTTTCTCGGAATCGATACGTCCGGTCATCAGCGGAGCAATGCGCTGCTCGCGGGACAACACGTGGTGCAATGCCAGGCGGGACGGGTACTTGTCCTTCAGGTCCGCCAGCTCTTCGAGGAACATCACGTCCATGGCAGCCTTGTTGGCGTACACCAGGTCAAAAGTTGTCTCCGGATTGGCGGCCAGCAGCGTCCGGGCGATGGCGATGACCGGCGTGATGCCCGAACCCGCGGCGATCGCCACGAAGTTGCCCGGCTCCCCCGCCAGCTCCTCCGGGTGGTTCATGGAGTTCATGACGTTGTGCTGAACCGAGGCGCCGTCTCTGCCGTGCCGGGAGATGAACGCACCCTGCGGGCTCATCACATCCAGGACATCCCCGGCTTTGAGCTCGGCGTTGGCCCACGTGGAGAAAAGGCCGCCCAGGTCTTTTTTGATGGCCACGCGGATCTCGCTGCTGCCGTCCTCAAAGCTGCGCGGCTCTGCGCAAATCGAGTAACTGCGGCGGACCTCGTGCGGCTCACCGTTCTCATCCGGCAGCGTGGCGCGCAGGGCGACGTACTGCCCCGGAAGGTAGTCGTACTGCCCGGCAAGCTCGGCCGGAACACCAAACGTGACCTCAATGGCATCGTCCGTGAGGCGCCGGACTTCCGCGACGGTCAGGTTGTGGAAAGACGCACGACGGCGGCTGGCCGTCTGGGTTTCGGTGGTCATGGAATTCCTTAGAGGACTTTGAAGTAGTCGAACGGTTCCTTGCAGTCCTGGCAGACGAACAACGCCTTGCAGGACGTGGAACCAAAGCGGGTGATTTCCTTGGTGTTCAACGACGAACACTGCGGACATTTCACAGCCAGGCTCAGGCGAATAGGACCGGAGTGGCCCCCGGCGGCAGCCATGCCGCTGGGCGGAGCGATCCCGTACTCCTCCAGCTTGGCCTTGCCGGACTCGGTCATCCAGTCAGTGGTCCACGCCGGAGACAGCACCAGGTTTACGTGCACGCTCGCGTAGCCCTCCTTTTGGAAGGCTGTCCGCAGGTCGTCACCAATGGCATCCATCGCCGGGCAACCCGAGTACGTGGGCGTGATGGTGACCTCGACGGCGGTAGTTGCGGTGCCGCCGTCGTGCTGGCCATCTGCGGTGGCCGCCTCAGGCGACTCAACAACCCGCACGCCGCGGAGAATCCCCAGGTCCTCGATGGTGAGGACCGGGATTTCCGGATCGCAGACCGTGGACGCGATGTCCCAGGCCCGCTGCTCAGCTGTCTTTGACTGCATCGCCATGCTGGTCACCAGCTCGCGCCTGGATGCTCGCGGGCCAGGACCTGCATTTCAGCCAGAATGTAGCCCAGGAACTCGGAGTGCTTGCCGTGCCGCCCGCCGCCCAATGACTGCGGGACACCGGGAACTTCCAGCTCTGCCTCGGCCATGATGTTGCCGGTGAGGCGATCGAATTCCGCACGGAGGCTGGAAGGCTGAACAGTAACTCCAGCTTCAGCCAGGCGGGTGGTGAGATCGTCATCCTCGAAGAGTTCGTCCACATACGGCCACACCAGCTTGAAGCCTTGGATGATGCGTGCACGGGACTCATCAGTGCCGCCGGCGAGCCTAAGCACCCACTGTGCGCTGTGGTCGCGGTGGTAATCCACCTCTTTCACGGCCTTCGCGGAGATGGCAGCGATGGTGGGATCGGTGGACTCCATGAGCTTGGTGTAGAGCTCGAACTGGTAGAAGCTCACAATGAACTGCCGGGCGATGGTCACCGCGAAATCGCCGTTGGGCTGCTCAAACAGGTGGGCGGAACGGAATTCGTGTTCGCGGCGGAAGTACGCGAGGTCGTCCTCGGACTTGCCCCAGGCGGCACCGGCATAGGTCAGGAACGACCTTGCATGGCCCAACTGGTCCAGTGCGATGTTGCCGAGGGCAATGTCTTCCTCAAGCTCGGGGGCCCGGGAAATCCAGTGCCCCAGGCGCTGGGCGAGGATCAGGCCATCGTCGCCGATGCGCAGGGCAAACTCTGCAACATCGTCGGTGGGCTTGACCTGTCCCCGGCTGATCTCAAGGGCAATGTCCTCCGGGCGCAATGCGTTGCCCGGCGTGATGCGGGTGGCGCTTGCCGAACCGTCGCCGGACGCACCTGCCCCGTGCACGCCAACGGAGATGTCGCCGTGGCCTTCGATTGCGAAGTCAGTATCTTTGGTAGTCACGTCTTTGGTGCTCACGTCTTCGGTAGTCACAGGTGCTTCACGCCCTCACTCTTGGTGTAGTACGTTGCGTGGCGGTAATCCTTGCCCTGCGGAGATTCGAAGAAGGAACCCTTGGAGTCGGGATCGCTGGAGGAAATCGCCTCGGCCGGGACAACCCAAATGGAGACACCCTCATTGCGGCGGGTGTAGAGGTCCCGGGCATTCCGGAGGGCCATGGCCGCATCCGGGGCGTGCAAGGAACCGGCGTGCACGTGGGACAGGCCGCGGCTGGAGCGCACAAAAACCTCCCAGAGGGACCAGGGAGACTCTTCCTTTGCCCCATAAGAGGTGACGTCCGGGCCTGAGGCTGGTGCCGTCGTCGTGCTTTCAACGTTGGTGGTGGCCGCAACCTTGGGGGCCTCGCGGTTGATTTCGCTGGCGGCGCTGGCCGGTGCTTCCGGGTTACCGTGAGGAGCCATTATGCTGCGTTCTCTTTCTGTGCTTGCTTGCGGGCGTAGGCCACGGCGGCTTCGCGAACCCAGGCACCGTTTTCGTGTGCCTCACGGCGGCGCTCGACGCGCTGCGAGTTGCAGGGACCGCGGCCGGCTAGGACTTCCTTGAACTCGTTCCAGTCCAAAGGCCCGTGCTCCCACTTCTTGGTCTCTTCGTTGAAACGGATGTCCTTATCAGGCAGGGTCAGGCCGAGTACCCGGACCTGCTCCACCATCATGCCCACGAACCGGCTGCGCAGCTCGTCATTGCTGAAGCGCTTGATGTTCCAGGCCATGGATTGCTTGGAGTTAGGTGAATCGTCATCCGGCGGGCCGAACATCATCAGCGACGGCGCGTACCAGCGGTTCACTGCATCCTGGGCCATCTGCTTCTGCGCAGGTGTGCCGTTGGAGAGTTCAAGCAGGATCTCGAAACCCTGGCGCTGGTGGAACGACTCTTCCTTGCAGATGCGCACCATTGCGCGACCGTAAGGACCGTACGAGGCACGGCACAAGGGCACCTGGTTGCAGATGGCAGCGCCATCAACAAGCCAACCGATGGCTCCCATGTCTGCCCAGGAAATCGTGGGGTAGTTGAAGATGGACGAATACCGGGCCTTGCCGGCGATCAGATCTTCCATCATCTGGTCCCGGGACTGACCCAGGGTCTCGGCGGCCGAATAGAGGTACAGGCCATGACCGGCCTCGTCCTGAACTTTGGCCATGAGGATTGACTTGCGCTTCAAGCTCGGCGCCCTGGTGATCCAGTTGGCTTCCGGCTGCATGCCGATGATTTCCGAGTGTGCGTGCTGCGAGATCTGGCGCAGCAAAGTCTTGCGGTAAGCCGCCGGCATCCAGTCGCGCGGTTCAATGCGCGAGTCCTCCGAAATGATGCGATCAAAATACGCCTGACCGGCCGCCTCCCGCTCCTGCTCTTCCGGGGACAGCTCAGCGGGCACTGACTGCAGATTCTGCGATGCCATGGTTGCTCCTAATAAATTACCGACCGTTCGTTCAGAATATGCGGAGCGGGTGATTTCAGTCAAGCGTTCGTTCCCGCGTTTGGACTTGATTCAGCGGCTCCGCGTTGTTGACAAGATCCGTGCTGCCCGCCGTGTTAACTTGGGGTGGGACCTCAGTTGTCCCCCATCAACGCTAGAAAAGAGCCTTACGTGGAATCGCCCCAGCCGTTCAGGATTCTCACCGTCTGCACAGGGAACATCTGCCGCTCCCCCGTGGCCGAACGGTTGCTGCAAACGGGGCTTAACCAGGTAAGCCCCGGCTCCTTTGAGGTTCGCAGTGCCGGAACGCGGGCCATGGTGGGTGAACCCATCCAGCCGCTCTCAGCCCAAATCATCAGCACATTCCGCGGCAGCCCCGACGGTTTTGCCGCCAGGCAACTGACCCCCCGGATCCTCAAGGAAACCGACCTGGTGCTGGCCATGACATCCAAACACCGCGGTGAAGTCCTCCAGCTGGATGCGTCCCTGTTGAAGCGCACCTTCACCGTCCGCGAATTTGCCCGCATGCTGTCCGTCCTGGAGGACCGTGGCGATACTCCCCCGGCCGAAGACATCACGGACTTTTGGCGCGCACTTCCCAGCCGCGCGGCCTCAGTCCGCCACCTCGCGTTGCCCTCCGATCCTGCAGACAACGACGTGGTAGACCCCTACCGACGATCGGAAGAGGTCTACCACCAGATGGAGGATGAGCTGGCCCCGGCCATCCTGGGCATCCTCCGGTTCGCGCGCCTGACGGCGCCGGCCTAGTATTTCCTGATTAGTTGAGCGCAATCACCAGCATCTGACTGGTGCCCGGGATGCAGGTCTGCAGGACCACTGCGGGAAATCCGCCGAAGACTGCTGCCACATCATTGGTGCTTCCCGGATTGGGTACCTGGCCCCTGCCGGTGGCCGTGAAGGTTCCGTAACCCGGAATGGAGACGGTTTCCCCCACGCTGATGCCGGAGAACCGGCCCCATCCTCCACAGAAATCATGCTCCGTTATGAACGTGGCGTAGGCGTTGGTTGGCGTGTAGTGAATCGGCCCGATGCACGCGTCCACCATGGACTGCCCGCCGGCTCCTGCTACGTAGATGGTCCTGACGGCGGGCGCCGGAGCGGGAGCGGGTGCCGGAGCTGGGGCGGCAGCAGCGGGAGCGGCCGCGGCTGGTGCCTGGACAGGTGCAGCCTGAGCGGCTGGAGCCGGTGCTGGTGCTGGTGCGACTACCGCCACAGGCGGTCCGGTGAGCTTCAAGACCTGTCCCGGCACGATCACCGAATAGGCGCTGAGTCCGTTGGCAGCCAACATGGCAGTAACATCCACACCGTAGCGGGAAGCTATGGAACCAACCGTGTCCCCCGAAGCAACCGTGTAGAGGTTGGGGTCACCAGCCGGCGCTGCAGGGACGGCCGCCACTATCGGTGCCTCCACAGCAACCGGAGCCGGCGCTGCGGGTTCCGGCGCCGGGGCTGCGGGTGCAGGAACCGCTGCGGGCACTGCAGCTGCGGGCGGCGCAGCTTCTGCTTCCACGTCCTGGACAGGCAGGGCTGCAGGCGGTTGGGCCCCGTCGCCTTTGGAGAACGGGACTTGGTCCTGCGAAACAGTTTGGTCAACATCACCTGCCGGTTGCGTCGCCCAGTTCACCACGCCGAAAAGCAAGGGAATCAGAGCTAATATCGCGAGCACTGCGCCGGCAATCAACAGCTTGGATTTTGTGGACTGCGGCTGCCGAACATCGCCACCGCTCTTGGTTGTGAGGGAAGTTTGAAGATCTAAGTCATTCATATTCATGGGAAACCCCGGAATCCATGGCTCTGGACCGCGCAATGCAGGCCGATCTTGGCCCAAATGAGAAAGCGCAGCTACGTATTGGGAGGAGCACCACCCACAAAGGGCGGGGGTGCAGTCCACCGCTGAGCCGGAGGAACGGAAGTGCAATAACCCTACGAATTTCAATAGTAGGAATGGGCTGTTCCCGGTGCACGAGTAGGAACTACTCGACTTTCCTCCCAAGGGCCGGAACGGTTACTTGGGCATTACGCAGTTTCCGGAAATGGACTACTTGCTCCAACCGGCCCGGAACGTCGTCCAGCAGGCAGTAATCGTTGATTCCCGGGCATGGATCAAACGGATCAGCAATCGGCTCGTCAGCGCTCCGCCGCAGTACGTTGGGCCAAGCCCTCGCTGCTGCTGCCAACACCAAGGAACACATGACGCTCCCCACCCCTGCCCAAAACCGCTCCGCGGAACGACGTTCACACAGTCCAAAGAGTAGGAAGACCGCCAGGAATGTGCTTTTAGGATTCGCGGCGGCAGTGCTTGTTGTTGGGCTTATTGCCGGGGCCTATGTATTCACGCTGGTACAAACTTTCAACTCAGGCTCTACCAAGATTGAGAATGCCTTTCCTGAAGAGTCCACCCGGCCGCAGAAAACCGACGGCAACACGGCAATGAACATTCTTGTGATGGGCAGTGATACACGCGGTTCTGACGTGGACGTTGAAACCAATGCCGCCACTAACCAGCGCGCCGACACTCTGATGTTGGTACACCTTCCCGCCGACCGAAAAAAAGCCTATGCAATATCCCTGATGCGGGATCTGTGGATTGATATTCCCGGAAAAGGCGAATCAAAGATCAACGCCGCCCTCGCCTACGGTGGTGTCCCCCTGATGGTTCAAACTGTGGAGACGCTTTTTGATCAACGCATCGACCACGTAGCCATGATCGATTTCGAGGGCTTCAAGGGCCTCACCGATGCTCTTGGCGGCGTGGAGGTGGACGTGAAGATTCCGTTTGCGCCAAGCTCAGGACCCATGGCCGGACAGGCCTATAAGGCTGGCAAGCAGACCTTTGATGGAGATGAAGCCCTCGCCTTCGTCCGTGAGCGACTGGCGTTCAGTGACGGCGACTACCAACGTGTGCGAAACCAACAGGGATACCTCAAGTCAGTGATGGGCAAAATCATCGCCCGCGAAACACTGACCAATCCGGTGACCATCAGCAACATGGTCACGGCGGTGTCCCCGTTCGTGAGCGTGGATAAGAACTTTGATGCTGCTGCGATCGGCAGTCTCTCCCTGTCCATGAAGGATGTCCGGGCCCAGGACATAGTGATGTTTACCCTTCCCACCCTTGGCACGGGAACCTCAGCGGACGGGCAGTCGATTGTCCTGGCTGACACCACGGCGATCGCGGACATCGCCACCGCACTCTCCAAGGACCAATTGGGCACGTACATCGTGGCGCATGCCCTTGATAAAGGACAGTGAGCAAATCGGGCCCTCATCGCTGGGCGCTGGTGAGGGGCTGTGTGATGGTGTGGGCGCTTCCCCACTTGGTGAACGGGAACAGGAATCCGTCCACACGGCCAATAATGTCTGCGCGGCCGGCAGTCTTGACGCAGCTACCCGTTGACCCCGCGGCCCGGCAGGCGGTAACGGAATCCTCGGACCGGGAGCGGTGGTCGCCCAAGAGCAGGTACTGATCCTCGCCAAGAAGGATGGGCCCGAAGCAGCGCGGCGACCTCACCGTCGTCGAACAGTCCGTGCTGCCGGTAATGAACGCGAGATCCTCGAAAACGTAGGGTTCCGCAACGGCCCCACCATTGACTGTGACGTGTCCGCCGACGTCACAGCATTCCACAGCATCGCCGGGCAAACCGACCACCCGCTTGGCCAGGTATTCGGTGTTGGCGGGGCCGATTCCGGTCACCTCACCAAACCAGCCAACTCCTGTGCGCAGGGTGCCGCGTTGGGGCGCTGGCCCCCATCCCGCCGGTTTCCTGAAAACAACGACGTCGCCGCGTTTGGGTTCCGAGCCGGTGTAAGCGGTGCGGTTGACCAGCACCCGGTCACCGACGTTGAGTGTCTGTTCCATGGAGCCCGACGGCACCGAGTAGACCTTCACAAGGAATCCCTGAACCAGCGACACCGCCATCAGTGCGAGCAGGACGTGAATCCATGGCGAGCGGAGCAGCGTACGGACTTTCACCGTCTTGGGATTCATGTTTGCGGAAAGGCTCAGCGTTGAAGGTCTAGAGGATGCCCGCACCGATCGGAACGGAGATGCTACTGGTTGCGATCAGGGTGCGACCCCCAATGACCACGGTCACGGTGACCGGGAATGACGCCAGCAAATTGACGGATACGCCGGTGCTGGTGCCTGCCAATCCGAAAACTATCGGCAGATTCAGTGTGCCGTTGCTCGCCACCGTGATGGGGACGCTGTTGCTCCACGTGGTGGAGGGAAAGCCGTACTGTCCGATGACCGGCGCGGACTGGTACGTCGTAGTGCGCTGGCCGGCGGTGGTGGCTGTCCCGTTGAAGGAGTACACACCGAATCCGCGAGCCCGGCCAACCGGGATGTTGATGCCGGTAGGGCGGGAAATCGACACTGTCACCAGAGCGTTGTCCGTGACCGCTCCGGGGCCGTTGGTGAGGGTAAGGATGGTGGGGACGGTGACCAATGACTGGGCCGTGAGTGCACTGGTTCCGTCCAGTAGCCGGAGGCTGAGCAGCGATGTGGAGGAAGCTGTGAAGGCAAGGCCCAGGGTGTTCACGGAGGCTACCGCAGCGGGGGCCGCAACGGCGGCAGCAATGACGGGCATGGACCATGCCACACCCTTAACCACAGCGCGGCGGGCATGCGGCTTGGAAACGGTACCTTCGTTGCTCATCGCTCTTCTTTCACTCATTTTGAGCCGACGTTACGATACCCGGGACGCAGGGCAACAGCTGCTGTAGTAGGAAGGGCTAGGCTGTCCAGCCCACTTCTACCGGATAGTGGACGCGAGCTTCTTGGCTACCACCAGGCCCGCCAAGGCCCCCAAGGTGTTGGCAACGATGTCCGACCAAGCAGTCACCCGCCCAGGTATCAGCAATTGAACGACTTCGATGGTCCCGGACGATGCAGCAGCGAGAAGGGCAAGCGGCCACCACTTCCACAGCGTTGGTTTCAGCAGCCGGACAAACACCCCGAAAGGGACAAACATGACGATGTTCGCCATGAATTCCACTCCGACGCCCGCCGCCTCCTGTGGAATGCCGAGAACCGAAAGCCAGCCGGCAATGACCCCCACAAAACCTGTGACCGTGCTGGCTTCGCGTGCGGGCAGGAAGACAACAAATGCGAGCGCAACCAGGTAGGCGATGAAAAGGGTCTTTAGCCACCACGTGGCGTACTGCCGTACAAGCACTTCTGGCCTTTCCTGAGGCTTCCGGCGCCGTCTGGGGTTTGCGGCAGTGAACTACACCAACTATAGGAGTGAACGGGCTGCCGCCCTGGTGGCCCAACACGCATGGACTATGAGTGTGATCCATCCCTCAACCGGGCTTTTCGGCGTATGCTCTCCTCAGCGCTGGATAAACGCGTTTGTTCGCTTTTGGTGGGGCCACTTTTGAAGGCGGGGGTTCAGTGGCAGGAGTGAAGCACGGGGTTCTTGCTACGCGCCCGGCTTTGCGGCATGGTTGGCCGCTCTTCCTGGTGCCTGTTGGGGTCTGTTTGGTTTTACTGGCTTTCGGTCTGGCAAGCGGATCAGGAACCACGACGGCGCAACTCGCCGGCGACCTGGCAATCCTTCTGGCTGCACTCACCGCGCTCTCAACCCATACCCTCGCTGCCCTTGCTGGCCGGAGAAACCCGGACAACAATCCGGGTCGCTGGTTCATCGTGGCCGGCCTGGCCATCTGGAGCGCCGGTCAAACAGTCTGGACCATCAACGGCATCACCCTGAACCACCAGTACCCTTTCCCGTCCTTCGCGGATGTCGGCTTTGTTTGGTACGCGCTGCCCACCTCCATCGGATTAGTGCTGCTGCTAAAAGGCCAAGGGCGCCGCATCCCGCTGCGTCGCACCATCCTGGACGCAGGAGTAGTGGCAAGCTCCACGTTCTTCATTGCGTGGAGCTCCGTGCTGGGACCCTTGGCCGGGGCCACCGGCCAGGACGCTTTTGCCCAGGCCACACAGATGGCTTATCCCATCGCAGACGTCTTCATGGTCTCCGTGGTGATCGTCCTGACCATGCGCGCAGCCCGGGGCCGCAGGCTTCCCTGGCTGAGCCTGGGAATTGGCTTCTGGGTCCTCGCCATCACGGATATGGCCTATATGAGTTTCACGCTCCAAGGCATATCCGGTGTCACGGGATCCCCGTTGGCGTTGGGGTGGGTACTGGCCTTCCTGCTGGTGGCCTTGAGCCCCTTGCTTCCGGAAGCCGGCACCACGCAAAAAGACGGGCGGGTTTACGCCGCTGCCCTTGAGCTGCTTCCCTACCTGCCCGTGTTCAGTGCCGTGTTCTTCTCGCGCAGCCGTCCCATCGGGGAGGACCGCGTCCTGCTGCTCACCGGGCTGGTGGTGATTGTCTTTGTGATGGTGCGGCAGGTGCTGATCGTCGTCGAGAATGTGACACTGACCCGTGACCTCGAATCGAAAGTGGCCGAACGCACCGCAGAGCTGGAGGGGCTGGGGGCGATCGTGAATTCCTCCGGCGACGCCATCATCGGCGAAACCCCCGACGGCGTGATCACCAGCTGGAATCCCGGCGCCGAGAGGATCTTCGGCTACCCAGCTTCTGAAGCAATAGGACGGAAGGGAGACTTCTTCGTCCCGCAGGAACTGATGGAGAACGAACGCCTCGCCTTGGAAAGCACCGCACAAAGCGGTGAGGTGCAGAACTACGAAAGCCAGAGGCGACGCCTCGACGGCGAAGTCATTCCGGTGTCCGTGACGTTGTCCCCGGTGCGGGGTGAATCCGGCATCCGCGGCGTGGCAACCATTTCCCGGGACATCACTGAACGCAAAGCCGCCGAGAAGGAACTCCTCACTGCCCGCGAGGCAGCGCTGGAGTCCAGCCGCCTCAAATCCGAATTCCTGGCCACCATGAGCCACGAAATCCGGACCCCACTGAACGCGGTGATCGGCCTGACCTCGCTCATGATGGACACGCCCCTCAGCGAAGGGCAAAGGCAGTACGCTCAAGGAGTCAAAGGCGCCGGCGAGGTCCTGCTGACCCTGATCAACGACTTCCTTGACTTCTCCAAGCTGGAAGCCGGGAAAGTGGACCTGGACATCAACGTCTTCGACCCCCGGGCGCTGGTGGAGGAAGTAGCGGGACTGGTGGTGGAAGCTGCACAGGGGAAAAACCTGGAGCTCATTTCCTACTGCCACCCGGACGTGCCGGCACGTCTGATGGGCGACGCCGGCCGCATCAGGCAGATTCTGCTGAACCTGTCATCCAATGCCGTCAAGTTCACCCCCACCGGCGAAGTGGAAGTCCAGGTCTCAGTCCTCGCCCAAGACGCGAACAACGCATCACTGCGCTTCGAGGTCAGGGACACCGGCATTGGCATCAGCGCCGAGAATCATCAGAGGCTCTTCGAATCCTTCGCCCAGGCAGACGCTTCCACCACCCGCCGCTACGGAGGAACCGGACTCGGCTTGGCAATCTCCCGGCGCCTCACCGAAGTCATGGGCGGCAAGATCGGACTGGACAGTGAGCCCGGAGTGGGCAGCCGGTTCTGGTTCGACCTTGAACTGCCCCTTGGCCCGGCCTCCTCCGACACGGAAAACCTACCTGCCACGCTGGCCGGCCGCCGGGTGTTGGTGGTGGACGACAACGCCACCAACCGTCTGGTGCTGGAAACACAACTGGCCAGTTGGGGCATGCTTCCCGTCTCCGTTGCCGACGCCGCGTCCGCCCTGGACGAATACCGTGCCGCTGCCCTAACAAGCCACCCGTACGACATCGCGGTGGTGGACATGTGCATGCCCGACACCGATGGGCTCCAACTTGCCCGCAACATCAAGAACGACGCCAACGGCTCCGGCGGCCCGGGAATCATCCTGTTAACCTCCACCATGCAGGTGGAAAGAAGCGACCTCACCTCAGCCGGAATCCGCGAATACCTCACCAAACCCGTCCGCAGCTCTGAGCTCTACAACCGCCTCCTGCGCGTGCTGGCCACCAAGAGCGCTGGTGCGGCTTCACCGCCGGTGCTTGCCGTTGTTGAAACTCCGGATCCCAGGCCCCGCCTCGGGACGCTGTTGGTGGCCGAAGACAACGAAGTAAACCAGTTGGTGGCGCGCGGAATGGCCAACCGCCTCGGCTACGAAGTACATATTGTGGACGACGGCGAGCAAGCCGTGTCCGCGGCACTGTCCGGCAAGTACGCAGCGGTCCTCATGGACTGCCACATGCCGGTCATGGACGGCTTCGACGCGACCCGGGCCATCCGTGCGCGCAACGGCCACGCCGCCAGAATCCCCATCATCGCCATGACGGCCGGAGCCCTGGACGAGGACCGCGAGCGCTGCTTCGCTGCTGGCATGGATGACTACATCAGCAAGCCCGTGGATCTGGCCAAACTCTCTGAGGTCCTCTCGCGCTGGGTACCGCAACAAGAGCAAGAGTCGACGGCGGCTGGCGGGGTGGACGCTGTTGCGGCGCCGGACGCCGTGGTGGAGGCCGCGCAGCAGCCCGACGTCGTGGTGGAGGCCGCGCAGCAGCGCGACGTCGTGGTGGAGGCCGCGCAGCAGCCGGCGGAAGCACCGGCGTCGGGCTCTGTTGTCCTTGACCTGGCGCGACTGGAGATCCTCCGCGAGCTCGGGCCCGCCGACGGCTTGGGTTTGTTGCCTGAAGCCGTGAAGGCTTTCCGGCAGGATTCTCAAGGAGCTTTGGAGACCTTGCGGTGGGCGCTGGACACCGGGCACGCCGCAAGTGTGGAGGCCGCAGCGCACAAGCTTGCCGGCGCGTCCGCCAATATAGGTGCAGCCGGTGCTGCCGGCCTGTGCAAGGAACTGGAACGGCTGGGCCACGTTGCGGGACCAGACCTTGGAGCCAGCGGATTGCCGATGCTGGACCAATTGCGCGCCGAACTCACGCGCGTGGACGAAGCACTTGAACGAACACTAACGGGGGCACACGTGCGGGAAGCACCACTGCGGGAAACGTCATGAAAATCCTCATCGCTGACGACGACCAGATCTCCAGGATGATCACCAAAGCCGCCGTGGAACAGTCCGGCCATGAGTGCATCGTGGCCGTGGACGGCGACTCGGCCTGGGAACTCTATAAGGAACACAGCCCCGAAGCTGTGGTGACAGACCTCATGATGCCCGGCCTCAACGGGCTGGATCTTTGCCGCGCCATTCGTGCGGCCGAGGCCGACAGCTACACCTACGTGATCCTGGTGACCTCCCACGGTTCACGGAAAGACGTTCTGGCCGGAATGGAAGCCGGAGCTGACGACTACGTCACCAAACCACTGGATCCGTTCAGCCTTCACATCCGTCTCCTTGCGGCCCACCGCATTACCTCCTTGCACGCGGACCTTGCCCGGTACCGTTCGGCGCTGACAGAGCAGGCACGGACCGATCCCCTCACCAAACTGCACAACCGCCTGAAGCTGGCCGAGGACCTGGGCACGCTGCACGGCGGGGGCAACAAGGATCACGACTATTGCCTGGCCATGGTGGATGTGGACAATTTCAAAAGCTACAACGACATCTACGGCCATCAGGCGGGCGACGCCGCACTGATTGCCATTGCGTCGACGCTGGCCGGCGCGGTACGAAAGTCCGATGCCGTCTACAGGTTTGGCGGCGAGGAATTTCTCCTTGTCCTGCGCGATCAGCATGTGGACGGCGCAAGGACTGTCATGGAGCGTGTCCGGTCCGCAGTGCAGGACTTGAGGATTGAACATTCCGGCGATCCCGACGGCGTCCTGACCATCAGCGCTGGAATCTCCGCCTTTACCGCCGGTCACCGGGCAGGAACCGAACAACTCCTGCGTGAAGCTGACCTGGCGCTCTACGCGGCAAAGGCCTCCGGCCGGAACCGGGTGTCCTTGGCTGGTGCCCTCCGCTCAGAATGACCGCGCCCTAGGCCCGCCACGGCCGGGCACAAAGTATGTTTCCGGTTTCAGTGGGATCACTCCGCCGGGAAACAGTGCATCTACCTGTGTGGGGTATTGCCTGATGCGCCCGGGTTTTGCGTCAAGGCCCTCGTCCCAGGTCCACGGAACGAATCCCATAGCGGACAAGCACCGTTCATCCGGGCCGGCCGTCAGATCGTAGGGAAAGTCTGAATACATCACCAGGTTCTCCGGGTGTCCTTTGCCTACCTCGCGGGTGATGAGGTGGTCCACGTGCTTCCCCACACCCGCCGGGCAAAACAGCAGTTCGGCTTGGGTTTGCGCCATGAGAACTGCGACGTCGGTGCGGAGCTGGCGGATGAGTGTCCGATCCCCTTTGGCGACCCTTCCGTGCGCGATATCAAACCTGTAGGTGGGGTACCGGTGTGTCAGCTCCGGGAGCAGGCGGTCCCATGCGCTGCTCCCCATCGCTAATGGCTTGCGTCGGCGTCGGAACAGTGCGTCCACCTCCCCCAAATGTATGGATTGCACTCCCATGTCCTCCAAGACGGCGCGGTCCTCGGACTGTCTCGCCTGGAACAGTTCCCCGGCGTCCGGAACGGTGCATTGGCGCATGAAGGACCGTGCTGCGCGCGTATGCGGTGCTGGTGTTGCCTCGGTGAAGATCGTGGCCACGATGATCTGGCGTCCTTGGGCCTGCGCTTCAATCAGCGCACCGCAGGACAACACAGCATCATCAAGGTGGGGTGACAAAAACAGCCACGGCGCGTCGCCCGCCATGGAACGTTCAACTCGTGACGGAAACGGCATTCAGGACCCTTCAACGTGGCGGACAGGCTGCTGCCGGGTTTGAAGTTCACTGAGGTCGGCAAGCGCGCTGTGGTAGGTCCGCGCCTGCATCCCGGCGAGCGCATCCCAGTTGTAACCGGCGGCAAATTTTCGTCCCTGCTCAGCCACTGGCGCCAACCCCGGCTGTGAATAGCGGCGGGCAATCTCTTCTCCCAGGGCCTTAACATCGAACGCTTCCACGATCCACCCCGTGCCCGGCGGGACGATCTCCTTGAGGCAGGGAATATCAAAGGCGATCACCGGAGTGCCTGCCGCAAGGGCATCGATGGCCACCAGTCCGAAGGTCTCGTGCCGGGACGGCACAACCAACAAACGGGCGTCGCTGAGTGCCTGAAACTTCTTGTCGCCGGACAGCCATCCGAGCATCCGCACGCGATCGGAGAGACCCGCTTGCTGAATGGACGTGCGCAACCGTTCTTCGTCCGGGCCCGTGCCGGCAATCAGCAAGTTACCCTCCACCTGCTCGCAGGCGATAGCCCAGGCTTCCAGAAGGAGGTCCAGGCCCTTGTGCCCGTACTCCAAGCGCCCCAGAAAGAGAACATCTTGTCCCAGGTGCGGCTGAGTGTTCCATATACCTGGGTCCACGCCGTTACCGATCACATCCACCTGCACGTCCGGGTTCAGTTGCTTGAGCCGGGCCGCGATGCCCTGGGACACGGAGATGAGCCTGCGGTATTTCCGGACGCCCAGCCGCTCTATCCAGTGCAGAGGTAGCTTGTACTGCCGCGCCTTGTCCCTCGCGTGAAGCCATTGGACAACGCCGATGGTGGGGCGTTTGGTCCAGATGGGTGCGGCCATGGTGGAAAAGGGCGCAAAGAAATCCTCCACCACCAGCTCGGCAGCCGGACGGCGTTTCCGTACCTCCAACGGCAGCCGGACAACATAGGCAACCAACCTGGTCAAACGGTTCTTTCCCGATCCGATGCCGATGGGGACATAATGCACGCCGTCCTCCACACGCTCCTGCCAGCCGGGATACCGGGTGGTCAGGACCGTGATGCGGAAGCCCTGTGCCGCCAGGCGGCGATTGATTTCGTGGGTCCTCACAGACCCTCCCCCTGCCCCGGGCATGCGGGGATCCTCGAAGCCCAGATGCAAAACTTTCATCGCTATTTTTCCGTCCCGAATTCTTTCGAAGGCTCGCCGATGCCATCCTCAGCTGCCACATCAAGGGCGGCGGGATCCACCAACCAGATAGTGGTTTCCCCATTGGTGGGGCCGGCCGTTGTGACCATGGGAGTCGCATGCTCTTTCAGCCAGGCGAGCATGGTGGGGTTTGCATAGCCGTAACCTTGGCTGGTGGGCTTGGACTGGGTGAGGATGTAACTCACGCCGTTCTGTTTCATTAGTGGTGCGGAGGGCCATATCCCGAACCGGGAATCATGCATATACGCAAAGTGACCGGTGCTGTTGGTAACACTGATCCTGGCGTCGGCAGGAAGGTTGGCCTGGATCCAATCATTTGCCCGGACGAAGCCGTTATCCAGGGTTAGTGCCGTGCGAAGCCCCAAGATCACGGTCAGCACGACGTAGCAGACACTGATAACAGCCAGGGTTAGACGGGTTTTGGGGTACCTCTCCCGGATTTCCACCACCACCAGCACTGAACAAATGGCTCCGGCCACCATGACGCCGTATCCGTACTGTTCCTCAAAAGTGCCGAACACTGCGCTGTATACGCCCGCTGCACCGAGAGCCGCACCGGCCAACCCCATGAGACGGCGACCGGGGTGGTGGCTGAAGCACAAGAGCAAACCCACCACCGGGCAAAGACCCAACAAGAAATAGCTGGTCCCAAAATGCCCGCTCTGTTCGATGAGCCTGGACACGATGCTTGGTGAGCCCTCGGAAGTGAACCCGGTGGTCTTCTCCACGCCGGACATGCGCACCAGACCATTGCTCTTGGCCCACACCCAGCTTGGAAAGTGCCCGTGTGCGGCCACCACCACCAGATAGGCCACGTAAGGCAGAAAGCCGAATCCTGTGACCACCAGCCCCTTCCGCCAAGGGAACGACTTCTTCCACACCATTGCCGCAACCACCGGCGCCACCGTGCAGATCAAAAAGAAATCCTTGCAAAGGATGGAATACCCCAGCAAGAGCCCAGCCGTCGCGAGCCTGAGGAAGGAAAACGGTTTGTGCTGCGAACCCCGGGGTGAGACCAGGAGCAACAGCCCAGCCAGTCCCGGCACCATGGCCGTGGTTTCAAGGAATGCATGGCTGTTGTTCCGCAAAATAAACGGCTCGAACGCCAGCAGCACCGCCGTGAGCCAGGCGGCGGTAGGAGTTGCCAGTTTCCGGACCAGCAGGAAGCCAAGACCCACTGTTACAGCACCCATCACCGCATTGAGCCAACGTAACTGAAGCGTCACCTCAATGATCTGGCCGGTAATCCCAAAAATCTTCACCACCCCGGCTTCAAGGAGGAAGTACCCGGGCGGGTGGAGGAAGAAAGGCCCGTCCGGCAAAGTGGGGAACTCTCCGGCGGCCACGGACTCACCGAGCCGGACGTACAACATCTCGTCCACCCACAGCTCGAAGCCGCGCTCGAGGCCCAGGGCACGGACGCCGAACGCCACAACAACCACAGCGATGAATGCTGTCAGGTTGCTGGAACGCCCCCGGCGCCTCCACCCGCGCACAGGGCCAGGGGACAGCGGTTGAGGCTTGGCCCGGCGGCCTGAAGCCTTGCTGCGCCTGCCAACCTGAGGCCGTCGGGAAATTCTTAAGTCATTCCTGTGCGGCAAAATGCCGCGCTGGTAGGCAAGAACGGTGATGCCACTGATGGCGGCGACAGCAAACCAGACCAGGGGCTGCACCTTCCCGATCAACGCCAGGATCACGATCAGGACGCCGGCCAGGACCAGGAACGTGCCGGCACCACGTCCGGGGCGGGCCGCAACCAGGACAGGACGCGCCAGGACTGCGAGGACCACGCCAGCCATCACCGCCCCAACAGCCGAGCCAACGGCCATGCCCGTGACAGCGTTCAACTGCCAACCAATCCACAGCCCGCCAATCACCAGGGCACAGGCACACGCCAGACCTATTTGGCAGCGACGGTAAGCGCGCATGGCAAGGAGGATGGTGGAAAGCACCATCAGGACGGCGTAGCCGAGGCCGGAAGCCGCCAGCCATGGCAGGAGGTGGAGCGATCCGTGGTACTTCTGCGGAACAATCAGCCCGGACATCATGGGCGGAGCAGTAGCGATGATGGCGAAGGCCACCACCGCAAGCTGCCCGAAGGAGGCAAAGGAAGCACCAAGCACTTCGCCAGGCTTCACGCCGGGGGCGCGCAAAAGCGGGAATGCTACCAATGCCGTGCCCGCGGCCACATAGACGGGGCCCTTGGCGATGGTGGCGAGCGCTTGGAATCCGGCCGCGTCAACAGAGCCGTTATCCAGGAAGCCGACCACCACCACATCCACACCCACCAGCACGGACACCACACACAGGACCGACGCGATATCACTGGTTTCAGCCCATCGCCACTTCTGAAGCAACACCCGGGGACGCCAGCGGAGATCCTGATAGAAGCCCCACGGCACCACCAACGGTGCCAGGCAACCCACCACAAAGCCGAGGACCGCTCCCCCTGCGCCCCATGCCATCACAATGACCAGCAGGCTGAAGAGCAACCGCAGGACCACCTCGCCCATGGTGGACACGGCGTACCACGTGAAGCGCAGCTCCCCCTGAAGCCAACCGGCGGGCGCGTTCACCACGAAAATGGCAAAAGCGGCGAGAGCCACCGCAGCAGCCAGCTCCGGCGTAGCAATGGCTAGCGTCACGCTGCCTGTGATGGTGGCGGCGACCAGTCCGGCCAGGCAGGACACGAACACCGAGAAGGCCACGCCGTCCTGCCGCTCCCGGGACCCCTGCCGGTGTACGGCCACCACATGTGACAGAGGCAGCGGCACCAGCGCGTTGGCAACGATTCCCACCACGCCAAGGATCATGGCGGCGGCCGCAAATTGTGTGTAGTCCGCTGTGCCCAGCATGTTGGCCATGAGCAGGGAACACGCATAGCTCACCACTCCCACGAGGCCGGCTGACACAGCAAGGAAGCCACTGTTTTGGGCTATGTTGACGTCCTGATGCGGAGTCCTCTTCCTACCTTCCGCCCTGGGTCTCAAGCTCACTATCGGGGTCATTGTCTGATCGGATACAACCACTGATCAGTTACCGTTGCCGACCATCGAGGGCATCGGCCGGGGCGAAGACACTCCCTGGCCCGGCAAGCAGAGTACTGCGGCCCGCGGAGTGGATCTCCGTGGAAACCACCCCGAGCCGTTTCATCGCAGCGGAGGCCTCGAATTCATCGCGGCCTTTCATGATGATGGATACGTTGCCGTCAGCCACTGCATACTCATCAGTCGGCCTCAGTGCGGCGGCGAAATGGGCATCGCCGGATTCCTCAAACTGAACCGGTAATTCGAACTGAACCAGAGTGGAAAGATCCGAGTGGCGGGCCAGGGGGTCTCCGCCGTCCCGCTGCATCATGATTTCCTCCAACAGCACCCCGGTGAGCAGCTTGGTGCTGCGATCCCATGTAAAGCAACGGGCCCATTCACGGCACTCACCGGAGACGATGATGGCGGCCTCCGGCGCAGCCAACTCGGTCATTGCATCAACTATGGCGGCGCCAAAATCCTTGGGATGGTCCACCAGCCATCCGGTACGGCCATCCACCACGGAATCCCTGATACCCGGAACCCTCAAAGCCAAACAGGGCACTCCCCAGGCTGCTGCTTCAATCACCGAGCAACCCCAGCCTTCGGAAGCGGACGTGGAAGCCGTCATCCAGGAGCGGCTCAGCAAAGCATCACGGACGTCGTCGGGTTGGTATCCGTGGAAGGTGACGGCGTGGACCAGGCCGAGGTCCATTGCCAGTTGCTGCAGCCGTGCCCGCTCCGGCCCGTCACCGACGATGTCCATGCGCAGGTGCGGAAGCTTCCGCGCCGCAACAGCAAACTGGCCGAGCAGGAGGTCCAACCGTTTGTGGGGCACCAAGCGGCTCACGACGGCGATGGTGGGCTCAGCGGCCCGCGTGGAAACAGCCGGTGGGATATCGATGGTTCCGTTCGGCACCACATGGATGGGGGCCGAGAATCCGAGCTTCCGCAATTCCATGCGCGTGGAAGGGGATACTGCCACCATGGCTCGCTGCCCATAGACCGTCTTGGCGCCGGTGCTTTCGAGAAAGCGGCCCACGGCGGCCATGGGCGGAGAAAACCGGGTGCGGAACTGATCCTGGTGAACGTGGTGGACCAGCTGGACGATCGGGATGTCTCTGCGCAGGAACAACGGAGAGAAGAACGGGATTCCGTTTTGGCAATCCACCACAGCATCGAACCGTCCGTTGGTGCGCAGGAGCCTCAGTGCTGCCTGTCCATAAAGGGAGAGCGCTCCGCCGCCGCGCAGAAGGCGAATGCCGTCAATGATCTCCTCGGCCGCCTGACCGGCATCGCGCCCCGTAAACCACGTGACACGAACTCCGCTGTTCACCCATCGGCGTGAGATTTCATGCATGTACTGCTCGGCACCGCCGGCCTGGGAGTGCATGACGTCGCGCCAATTCAGCACCAACACGTGCTTTCCAGCGAGCAGGGTGGGTGAATTCATGTCAGTTGGGGAGTCCGTCATGATGCTGCTTTCTGAAGTTGGATCACCGAGGCAAAGCTGGCAACTCCGTCCTGGAAGGGGCGGAACGTGGACTCTGCCCCATCGGTCCATGCCACGGGCAGTTCCACAATGCCGGCGTCGTTGTCCTGAAGCCGGAGGAGCAGTTCAACATCGAAGGCAAATCCGGTACTGCGGCACTGCACCATGGCAGCCGTGAGCGCGTCACGTTCAAAAAACTTGAACCCGCACTGGGTGTCCTGGATGCCTTTGACCTTTGACTTGGTCAGTGCCCGGAAGGCTGTGCCACCCATTCGGCGCCCAAGGTGTTGAGGCACAACAAGGGTGGAACCCGGAGCGTAACGGGAGGCGATCACCGCCGCCGCGCCGCCGGCAAGGTAAGACATGGCCAATGTGAGCGTTTCCAAAGGAGTGGCGAGGTCGGCGTCAAAAAAACCCGTGTACTTGGACGTCCCGCTCAGGAGACCGCGCCGCACAGCCGCCCCCTTTCCGCGACGGGAGCAGCCCACCAGCGAGATAGGCACAGAGTCTCCCTTCTCCCGGGAGATCCGGCGGACAACCGAAGCGGTGTCGTCCACACTGCCGTTATCAACCACCACAATGCGCGAAGACCATGGCTGAACTGCCAGGAAATCCACGGTTTGAGTCAGGGTGCCGGAGATCCTTGAGGCCTCGTTGTAAGCCGGGATAATGACTTCGAGATCTACGTAGGAGCGACGCAAAGAGTCTGGATGCCGCTTTGCCTGAAAACTTTCTCTCCTGCCGATCTGAACACTATGCGCGTGAAGCGGAACCATTTGAATCTCCAATATCCGGGAACGGGGCGTAAATCGTGCTCGCACTATGGAGTGGCGCCACCAGGCAACTCATGACGCTGGTCCGGCGCGTTGTGCTCCAAGTCATGGGCCACTCTCACAATTCGCCCGCACCCCGGCCGCTCTGAGCGAAATTGCTGGTTCTGTGTCAGAGCCCGTCTATAGAGTGGCCACATGAGCCACACTTCTTCCGTCCCTGCCGCTGCCAAGGAAACTACACTCCAGCCTCCTGTCGCCCAGCAGATCCCCACCCGCCGCGAACATCACGGCGATGTCTTCGTGGACAACTATGAGTGGCTCAGGGACAAGGAATCAGCCGAGGTTGTTGACCACCTCAAAGCAGAGAACGCCTACCAGGAAGCGGTCACGGCGCACCAGGAGCCACTGCGTGAGGCCATGTTCCAGGAGATCAAGGGCCGGACCCAGGAAACGGATCTCTCCGTACCCAGCCGCAAGGATGGCTGGTGGTACTACAGCCGTTCGGTGGAGGGCAAGGAGTACAGCATCCAGTGCCGTGTCCTGGCCAACAACACCGGCGATCCTGTGGCGGACTGGACTCCCCCGGCAGTTGACGCAGGCGTCGCGCTTCCCGGTGAGGAGGTACTCCTGGACGGCAATATCGAGGCAGAAGGCCAGCCGTTCTTCAGCGTCGGCGGTGCCGCCGTGACCGTCGACGGCAACCTGTACGCCTACGCGGTGGACAACTCCGGAGACGAACGCTTCACCTTGCGGATCAAGGATCTGCGCACTGGCGAGCTCCTCCCGGACATCATCGAAGACATCTTCTACGGGGTTGCTTTCTCCCCGGACGGAACCCGCCTTTTCTACACCGTCGTGGATGATTCGTGGCGCCCCTACCAGGTGAAGGCACACCGGCTGGGTACGCCTGTGGCCGAGGATGAAGTCATCTACCAGGAAGACGACGTCGCCATGTGGCTCGGCTTCGACCTCTCCTCCGACCGCCGGCACTTGGTGCTGAGCGTCGGCTGCTCCGAGTTCAGCGAAACGCGACTGCTCCGCTTCGAGGACTACGATGCCGGACTCACCACCGTCATCTCCCGCGACCATAAAGTTCTCTACGAGGCTGAGCCCTTCCTGCTGGACGGCAAGGAAACACTGCTCCTCACCCACAACAAAGACGCCATCAACTCGATGGTGAGCCTGGTGGACCCGGCCAACCTCACCAAGCCGCTGGCTGAGCAGGACTGGCGCACCGTCGTCGAGCATTCCGACGCCGTTCGTGTCAACGGCGCGGGAGTGACGTCCACGCACCTGGTGTTGTCCGTCCGCAAGGACACCATTGAGCGCGTGCAGGTGATCCCGCTGGCAGGCTTGGGCACGGCGGCTCAGGGGACGCCCGTGGAGCCTGCCTTCGATGAGGAGCTCTACACTGCAGGTGTTGCCGGCTCTGATTACGAAGCCCCGGTGATCCGCATGGGTTATACCTCGTACTTCACGCCGTCCCGCGTCTACGACTTCGTCCTGCCGACACCCGAACAGCCCCGTGGCGAGTTGCTGCTCCGCAAGGAAAGCCCGGTGTTGGGTGGCTACTCGGCAGCGGATTACGTCGCCACCCGCGAATGGGCAACGGCCGACGACGGCACCCAGGTCCCGCTGTCAGTGCTTCGTCACGCGTCGGTCAAGCAGGATGGCACCGCCGCTGGGTTGGTATACGGCTACGGCTCGTACGAAATGAGCATGGATCCCGGCTTCGGCGTGGCCCGCTTGTCCCTTCTGGACCGCGGAATCGTCATGGTTATTGCCCACATCCGCGGGGGCGGTGAACTGGGACGCACATGGTATGAGGATGGCAAGAAGTTCACCAAGAAGAACACGTTCACCGACTTCATTGCGGCCACGGACTGGCTGGCAGGCTCCGGCTGGGTTGATCCTTCGCGTGTTGCTGCAATGGGTGGATCCGCTGGCGGACTGCTCATGGGTGCGGTGGCCAACATGGCGCCGGAGAAGTACGCTGCCGTGGTGGCGCAGGTACCGTTCGTGGATGCTCTGACCACCATCCTGGACCCTGAGCTTCCGCTGTCAGCCCTGGAGTGGGAGGAATGGGGCAACCCCATCACGGACCCCGAGGCCTACGCGTACATGAAGTCCTACACTCCGTACGAGAATGTGAAGGCTGCGGCCTACCCCAAGATCGCTGCCGTGACGTCCTTCAACGACACCAGGGTGCTGTACGTTGAACCGGCCAAGTGGGTCCAGGCACTGCGCTCCGCATCCACCGGTTCCGAGCCGATCGTCATGAAGATCGAAATGGATGGTGGCCACGGCGGCGCATCGGGCCGGTACGTTCAGTGGCGCGAGCGGGCTTGGGATTACGCGTTCATCGCCGATTCCCTCGGTGCCACAGAGCTGCTCCCCGGGGCCGGACTCAAGTAAGAGTTTTAGTACAGCTGATGCCCTCATGAAGCCTGTCCGGGGGCATCAGCTGCGCTAGCCTCAGCTTTGGTGCGCCCTGAGCAGTGCGTAGTAGCCAGGGATGAGATCCGGAGACGTTGGGTTGCTCAACGGGCGTGTCTCGATGCTCGCTGAACCGTCCCGCACGAGGTTCCAATCCGCCGTCGGGAAGGCCTTTGCCCGTTGCGTAGCACCGAAGCGGCCAGGCATAGGCAGTCCCCGGATGGCTCCCTCAAGCGGAGCCGGAATGAATTTCCGTGTGGCCCCGAGGTGGCTGACATAGTCCACGGGGGTGCCCGGGAAGTTGGTCTCGACCAGGAAAACGCCACCGCGGGCCCCGACGACGGGCAGCAGGTTTGCGGCCAAAGCGGCCTGGCCATTGCGGTCCAGTACGTGCAGAACACCTCGGATGAACACGTTTGCGTTTCCCGTCCAGCCCGCAGCTTCAAGGGCCTTTCCCACCGTCTGCGCAGCGTCAGGTGCCGTCATGTCGCACACGGCGAACGACGCCGTCGTGATTCCTGCTGCTTCCTGCCGTGCGCGGTCCACTGCGTTGGCGGAGTAGTCGAGCCCCAATGCGTGCGGGAAATGCTGGGCCAGTAGCCGGGTGAAACTGCCGTTCCCGCACCCAACATCCACTATGGGGATCGTAGGATCCAACAGCTGCAGGTGGGGAAGATAGCTGTTCAATTCATGAGCGCTTCCCGAGTCCCACAGGACATCGCCGGCGGCACCGGTGGAACGGATTCTGCCCCAATACTGGTCCCAGGCCGTGAGCGGATCCTTGGGGGCGGCCGAGGAAAGCCTGATGAGCCGGGGTATCAGCAGGTACTTTCGGAGAGCGGAGATCATGCTCCAAATATATGGGGCGCTACGCCTCCACCAGCCACTCCAACGCTTCTGTTTCGGACGTGAAGAACTTGGTAGGGCATGGCGGCTTCATGATGCCCAGGAAGAAATTGGCAATAACCCTGTCCACCGGGGATGAACCCCAGAGAGCGATCCGGGACGCCTGGCAGGGTTTGGCAAAAACTGATCGGGCACCCCTGGTGACATCGTCCGTTGTTGCCATGTCAACAATCATGGGGTGCCTGTCCGTTCCGCAGAGTTCGTTGACCTTGTCCATGGCCCTCTGCGCGTCCCGTTCCTGGATCCGGGCGCCACGCGGCCATGTCAGGCGCAGTATCCCTGGCTGTTCGAGCTCCAATTCGAACATCACTTCCTGGTGGTCTTGCGGTGTAGCTGGGTGGTCCACAATTCTCCTCGCACATTCAAGGCAGCTGCAGGGAAACCCGGCATGGATCGCCCCTCGCTCATTCCCTCAAGGCTGTCTAATCCCGGAGCCAAAGTAAAGGTGTGACCCGCGACTCAAAAGCTCATTTCCGGTTGGGCGGCCGCTGGCCGCGATGCCGCTGATAGTGTGTTGCCAAATCCTGAAATAATGCGCACCAGTGGTGGAACGGAAGGGGCTCAGTGGGCGAGACCGTTGCCGGGGAACAGCATGCCTCGCGTTCGGCAGTCGTAGCGGACTCCAACCATGACCGCATGGCGGCCACTACATCCGCGCTACACGCCGCGGGTTTCCAGGTCTTTTCTGCCAAGGATTCTGCGTCCATGGCCCACCACCTTCAACAGCAACACCCCACGGTGGTGGTGGCGGAGAACGCTCTCGCTCATGGACTGGGCATCCTTGGAGCTCCCGTGCTGCTCCTTCTTGATGAGCAGGAGTCGGTGGACCTTGAAGAAGTGGAGTCCTGGCGCGTAGCGGACTACGTCATCAACCCCCCGCGTCCAGGGGAACTGGTCCACCGGGTGGAGACCCTGATTGGCCGGGCACGGGAACGCTCACGTTCCCGGGGCGAAGTCGAAGCGCTGCGGGAAAGCCTCCGCAACGTCTCATCGGCAATCCGGCAGACCAACGATCCGCAACTCATCGCAGAGCACGTGGTTCGAGGATTTGGTGAGGCCTTGGACGTGGACCACGTCTGGTTCGCCACTTTCCGTGATGAACGGGTACCCAGTATCCGGGCACAATGGAACCGGCCCGGTCTGCCGCTCCTGCCCGCCAAGTTAGGCGAGAGCGGGAACATCATCACCCAGACGGCCAACAAGCTATGGTCCGACGCCGATGTCCTGGCCGTGGAGGACCACCGCGAATTCCCCGATTCAGAAATCGCAAAGGCACTGAGGGAATGGTCCGGAGAGCTCAAGCCCGTCTCCACTGTGCTGCTCCCCGTGGGCGAAGGCGCCTCCGCCATGGGAATCATCCTCTTGTCCACGGTGAAGGAGCGGCACGACTGGACCCGTCCGGAAATCGCCTTGATGCAGCACGTCGCCGGAAACGTAGCCCACGGGCTCATCCAAGGCCACCTCATCAGCGCCCAACAGCGCGTCCTGCACCAGCTAAGGCAGCTCGATAAGGCCAAGACTGACTTCCTGGCCACCGTAAACCATGAACTGCGGACGCCCCTGACGTCCATCACCGCCTACTTGGACATGATCCAGGACGGTTCCGGCGGCCCGGTTCCCGACGGCATCAGGAAAATGCTGGAAGTCATTGCCCGGAACTCAAACCGCCTGCGCAGGCTCATTGAGGACATGCTCACCGTCTCCATGCAGGACGGCAGCAACTTGGACCTCAAACCGGTTGATATAGACAAACTCCTCCAAGTGGTGGTGGCAACGCTCCGTCCCCTGGCCGAATCCCGCCACGTTTCCGTGTCCTTCACGGAGGCCGCCGAGGACATTGAGGTCACGGCAGACGAAGCCAAGCTGGAACAGGTGTTCACGAACATCGTGGCCAACGCCATCAAGTTCACCCCCGAGGGCGGCCGCGTTGGCATCACCAGCGCCATGTCCGCGTTCGAAGATGGCGGCCCCGCAGCCCTCGTCCGGATAGCGGACAACGGCCTTGGCATCCCTGAGCACGACCTCCCCCACATCCTGACCAGGTTCTACCGCGCTTCCAACGCCACCTCAGCGGCAGTGCCGGGGAGCGGACTGGGGCTGGCAATCGCCAATGACATCATCAGCCGTCACATGGGACGTATGGCCTTCGACTCCATCCTTGGGTCCGGGACCACGGTGTCGGTGGAGTTGCCGGTGGGCGGGCCGTAGTTGTGAATTGCGAGCCAGCGGCTGTGACATCCGAGTCAACGCGGGGCCCAAAAAATTTGGGCTCCCGTCACTAATAGTCGACATCCGGCGAAACAAAACTGATGCCCCGGGCAGCAGCCCGGGGCATCAATTCAGCTAATGAGGCCTTGAGAGGCGCTCCCCCAATGTTTAGTTCGGCCACCAACCGATGCTGGTGGTGTTCGTCTTACCTGTGGTGGTGCTGTTCGGCCACCAGCCAATTGCCGTGCTGTCCTGCGTAGGCTCGGCATTGGCCGGGGCAGCGAAACCGGTGACTGCCAGAACCGCCGCCATGAGCAGGGTTGCCGCAAATTTTTTCATCCGCTATGCCCTTTCGTACTGATGCGAATTTGTTGACCGTGACTTGAATAAAGTCACGGGGCAAACTATACGAGCTTTTCTTCCGCAATGACATGGATAATGGGCATATGCAAAGTCCACACCTGGCCCCCCACCTTGTTGCCGGACTCAATGCACGCGCCAAATGGAAGGTGCGGGACTTTGACGAGGCCTTCAGTCTGGCTGCAGAGGCTGCCGAACTGGCCCGCGACGCCGGCGACGAAACCGCTTGGTGGAACATGCGCTACTTGCAGGCGGAGTGCCTGCGCGATCAAGGAAGCATCGAAGAATATCTGGCACTGGCCATCACACTGAATGAGCACAGTCTTACCGCTACCTCCCCCGAGCTCGGGGCCAAGGCTGGAACGATGGTGGCCATTGGGTTGCAAGGCCTAGGCCGGCTTGCCGAAGCTGCAACCGTGGCAGCAGACGCGGCAAAACTCGCTGCCGCGGACCCCGATCTCCTCTACGTCCAGGTCCTGGCCCAGCGCGCCCTGATCGCGGCCTTGGCGGAGAGCCGGCTGCTGGATGATGCATGGCGGGAATGTCTTGTCCTGGAGACCTTGATTACCGACGACGTTGATGAAGACACAGCGGGCAAGGGTTATTGGGTGATCGGTAACGTTGCTTTTCTGGCGGACCGGGTAGCGGATGGGGGCCGGTACCACGATCTGGCCGCCGAAAGGCTTTCACCGTCCAAAGATGTTGATTTGTGGGCACGTTTCAACCGCGCTTCAGCCGAAATGCGCCTGCAGGCAAAACTCGGTGACGCGGCCACACTTCGCTGCATTGAGCGGGCAGAACTGGCTACCGACATTGTGGGTGGATCCGAGCGGGACCACCTGGAAATGTCCTTGGTCCGCGCTCATTGGAATTACCTGGCCGGTGATATGCATGAAGCTTTGGCCATCCTGGAACCGCTGTGTGCCCGCTCCTCTATTTTGGCTACGCAAACATCCGCCGAAGCGCATTTTCTTTTTGGGCGGACTTTGCTGGAATCACAACGACTTGAAGAAAGCCTCACGGCATTCGAAGAAGCAGCCATACTCTTCGAACAGGCCGCCTTGCCGGAGCGCAGCGCAGCCGTCCGCGAACACCTTCGGCAAAGTGTCAGTCGCCGGGGCGGGCCACACGGGGAGTGAGCATGCCTGACGCAGAATCGTACTCCGCGAACGACCCCCGCTTGGGGCTACTTCTTGAGGGCATCGTGAGGTTGGCCGCGGGTGACCTGCACACCAGGATTGAAGTATCCGATGCCCGGGACGAAATTGACGCCGTGATCATGGGGACCAACCTCTTGGCCGAAGACCTGCAGATCGTCTACGAAGAACTCGAGCAAAGGGTGCAGGCCCGCACACGGCAGCTCAATGAAGCCCATCTGGCAATGCAGCGGATGGCAATGACCGATCCCCTGACAGGCTTGAGCAACCGCTCCGCTTTCGCCAACGCCCTGAGCGAGGCCCAGGCTCATGGCGTGCTGGGAAACCAACGGCCCGCAATCCTGTTGCTGGACATGGACGGGTTCAAAGCCATCAACGATTCCCTGGGGCACACCATCGGTGACAAGGTCCTGGAAACAGTAGCCACGCGTATCAGCGGCGCGGTTCGCGAACAGGACATGGTGGCGCGCATGGGCGGCGACGAGTTCGCTGTCCTGCTTCCCGGCGTGACGCCTTCGGAGGCCAGCGCCATCGGCAGCCGTATCCTCACCGCTGTGGCGGATGTGATGGAGATTGAGGGCCAACACCTTCGCTGCGGGGTCAGCATGGGTCTTCGAATGGCCGATCCTGGCCATCGTGCGGAGGAACTCATGATGGAAGCGGACATTGCCATGTACGAGTCCAAGGCCAACGGACGCGGCAAGCTCAAGGTGTTCGAACCTGACATGCTGCTTGCCCGGCAAATGCGGAATCAGATGGTAGGCGAACTCAAAGAGGCGATCGCCGGTTCTCAGTTGGTGCTTTACTACCAGCCGATCATCAGGCTGGACACCCGCGGGATTGAGGGCGTGGAAGCCTTGGTCCGGTGGAACCACCCCACCCGTGGGATCATCATGCCCGACGAGTTCATCCCCATTGCCGAGGAAACGGGCATGATTTCCGATCTGGGCGGGTGGGTGCTCCGCACCGCCGTCGAGCAGTTAAAACAATGGCGCAGCGACCCCCTGACCTCGGCCCACGACTTCAGCATGCGCATCAATGTTTCAGCGGCGGACCTGCAGCGGCTGGAGTTCATTGAGGACGTACGCGAGGCCCTCTCTTCAGCCGGACTGGACCCGTCGCTGCTGGTCCTGGAGCTGACCGAAAGTGCTGTTATTCAAGGCAACGACCTGGACCGTTACACGCTCAACAGCCTCCGGCGCCTCGGAGTGGGGTTGGAAATCGACGACTTCGGCACGGGCTACTCCTCCATCAGTTACTTGCGCCAACTGCCCGTGGACACGGTCAAAGTGGACCGGACGCTCCTTTCGGCCTTGGGCAGCGACCCCGCGCAACCGGCTCTCCTGGCTGCTGTCCTGCAATTGATCCGCGCCTGCGGACTGGCGGCAGTGTGGGAAGGCATCGAAAGCGCTGAGCAAGCGGAGTATCTGCTGAGCATCGGTTGCACCAGCGGCCAGGGATACTATTTCAGCCGTCCGCTGCCTGAGGCGCAGTTGACCGAACAACTGAAGCACCACAAGACCTGGCCCGTCAGCTGATGGTCCGCGTCCAAGGGTGGTGCCGGGTGCGCCATTCGGAGTCCAGGATCGCGTAGATGTTCTCCGTGGCCCACTTGCCCTTGTAGTGCCAGTTGTCCACCAGAGTTGCTTCAAGCCGCATACCCAGGCGTTTGGCGACGCCGGCAGATCCTTCATTGAGGGCATCCAGCTTGGCATCCACGCGGTGGAATGACAGTTTCTCAAAGGCCAGCCTTAGCACGGCCTCCGCTGCCTCAGTGGCGATTCCGTGGCCCTGGGCATCAGGGTGGAGGATCCAGCCCAGCTCAGCTTGCCCGGTTCCTTCAAGCCACTTCAGCACAACCTCGCCCATCAGACCCGGATGGTCCTGGCGCTCGATGGCAAGGCACACCCAGTCCCCTTCCTGCTGGAACTCGAAGTTCGCGTAGCGGCCAAGGACTTCCATGGACTTGGTTTTGCTCAGCTCGTTACGTAGGAGGAATCGCGCAGTTTGGGGAAGGGACTGGTATCCATGGAACCGCTCAAGGTCCTCGGCCTCGAAGCGCCGCAGGATGAGTCGATCGGTGGTGATGGGAAGCTCAATTTCGGGCATGCTTCCGAGGCTACTAGGTGCAGGCGATTCGTGGTCCAGCCTTGACACGTGGCGCGATCTGGGATTACCTAATGAACATTCGGTAAATAAAGCTGGAGGCAATGACGCATGGTTGAAACAACCCTCTCCGGTGCACAGCACCACATCCTGACGAACGACTACGCGTCTGAATGGATGGGCATTGAGGTCCTCAAACTCGACGACGGCCACGCCACCATCCGCATGCACCTCCGTCAGGAAATGCTCAACGGATTCGGCATGGCCCACGGCGGAATGATCTTCGCCTTCGGTGACACAGCCTTCGCCCTGGCCTGCAACCCGGCCAACCCCACGCCCAAGCAAGCCGCCAACATCACGGTGGCGTCCGGCGTCGACATCAACTTCATCAAGCCCGCGTTCCAAGGCCAGGTGATCACCGCCGTCGCCAACCGCCGTGCGAGCACCGGCCGAAGCGGCCTCTACGACATCCAGATCTACGCGACCAACGCCGACGCCGCCCCCGACACCGAGCCCGGAGAACTCATTGCTGAGTTCCGTGGCCGCAGCCGCACCATCTCCAAGAAGTAGGAATCCCATGACGCAGAACACCGTGGCCGCACCCGCAGCTTCCTCCTCCAAGGAGGCCGACGCCGTGCTGGACCGTGAAGAGACCATCTCCCGCGACGAACTCGAGGCCCTGCAGCTCACGCGCCTCCAGCACACGGTGGCGTACGCCTACGATCGCGTGCCGCTGTACAAACGGAAGTTCGATGAGGCCGGCGTGCACCCCTCGGACCTCCGCGAGCTCAGCGACCTTGGAAAATTCCCGTACACCACCAAGGAAGACCTCCGCCTGGAGTACCCCTTTGGCATGTTCGCCGTCCCGCAGGACCAAGTGGCACGCATCCACGCCAGCTCCGGAACCACCGGCCGGCCCACCGTTGTTGGCTACACCAAGAACGACCTCGCCAACTGGGCAACCCTGGTGGCCCGTTCCTTCCGCGCCTCCGGTGTCCGCCCCGGCATGAAGGTCCACAACGCCTACGGCTACGGCCTGTTCACCGGCGGCCTCGGCGCGCACGCAGGCGCTGAAGCGCTCGGCTGCACCGTCATTCCCATCTCCGGAGGCCAGACCGAACGCCAGATCCAGCTCATCCAGGACTTCAAGCCGGACGCCATCCTGGCCACACCCACATACCTGCTGACCATCGCCGATGCCATGCTGCACCAAGGCATCGACCCCACGTCAACGTCGCTCAAGTACGCCGTTCTGGGCGCCGAACCGTGGACTGAAGAGATGCGCCACGAGCTGGAAACCACCATGAACATCAAGGCCTCGGACATCTACGGCCTCTCCGAAGTCATGGGCCCTGGCGTGGCCGGCGAAGCTGTTGAGACGCAGGACGGCTGCCACATCTGGGAGGATCACTTCCGCCCGGAGATCATCGACCCGTTCGACCACACGCGCGTTCTGGGGGATGGCGAACCGGGCGAGCTGGTATTCACCTCCCTCACCAAGGAAGCGCTGCCGATCATCCGCTACCGCACCAAGGACCTCACCCGCCTGCTCCCCGGAACCGCACGTCCCGCGCACCGCCGCATGGGCCGCATCACCGGCCGCAGCGACGACATGATCATC
This sequence comes from Paenarthrobacter sp. MSM-2-10-13, assembly GCF_011605365.1. Taxonomy (NCBI): domain Bacteria; kingdom Bacillati; phylum Actinomycetota; class Actinomycetes; order Micrococcales; family Micrococcaceae; genus Paenarthrobacter; species Paenarthrobacter sp. MSM-2-10-13. Next base: position 150,539 of record NZ_JAAOXO010000004.1, read on the forward strand.
CTTCGCGGCGTGAACCTGTTCCCGTCACAGATCGAGGAAATCGCGCTCCGCATCCCGGAGCTCAGCCCGCACTTCCAGCTGGAAATCACCCGCCCCGAAGGCAAGCGCATGGATTCGCTGACCGTCAAGATCGAGCGCCGCGAGAACGTCCCGTCCGAGGCAGGCACGACGGCGGCACACACCTTGCGCGAGCAGATCAAGATTCACGTTGGGTCATCTTGCGTAGTAGACGTTGTAGAGCCCGGTTCCCTGGAACGGTCCAACGGCAAGCTTCGCCGGATCTACGACATGCGACCCAAGGGCTGAGCACCTTCCACCACTGAGATCGTGAGAAAATGCCAGCATGCCTACTGAGACCACCACCAAGCGCGGACGGCCCGGTTATGACCAGCAGTCGGTGCTCCGCATCGCCGTCGACGTCTTCAACCGCCACGGGTACGACGCAACGTCCATGGGCATCCTGGCTGAGAACCTCGGGATCTCAAAGTCAGCCATTTACCACCACGTGCCGTCCAAGGGCGATCTGCTGAAGCTCGCCCTGGACCACGCGTTGGGTGGCCTGGAAGCCATCCTGGAGGAGCCGTCCGCTACATCCGGGCCTGCTGATGCGCGGCTGGAGTTCGTGCTTCGCCAGACCATTGCCGTGCTGGTGGACCGGTTGCCGTTCGTGACCCTGCTCCTGCGTTTGAGGGGCAACACGGAGATCGAGCGCAACGCCCTGGAACGCCGCCGCGCCTTCGACCACAAAGTGGCCGAGCTGATTGCCGCTGCCCGGGAAGACGGCTCCCTGCGCCAGGACATTGATCCGCGCACCGTCACACGCCTGCTGTTCGGCACCATCAACTCGATCGTGGAGTGGTACAAGCCCGGCGGCTCGCTGTCCCCGGAAAAGCTCGCCGACGACGTGATCACCATGGCCTTCGACGGCCTCCACACGGCCGCCTGACCCTCTCTCACATCCCGCCGCCTCTCGGCCATCCCTCTCTCACATCCCGCGGTGGCGGGCGTGACGAAGCCCTGTGCCGCCGTCGTCGTGAAATTCGTATCGGCCGCCCTCGTCCTGAACGACAAAACGCCTTTCCACATCTGAGTGGAAAGGCGTTTTGCTGTTTGTTGCAGGAGGGACCCGCCCAAACCCGAGGGATGTGAGAGAGGGACCCGCTCAAACCCGAGGGATGTGCGAGAGGGTTACTTCTCCACGAGGGTCAGGACATCGTAGGTGGCCACAATTTCGTCGTTCTGGTTGGTCAGGACGGCGTCCCAGGCTACCTCTCCGTATTCGTCGGTCTCGCGAGGCGTGATCTTCTTGGCTGTCAGCGTGACCCGAATGGAGTCGCCGGCGGCAACAGGGGTGATGAAGCGAAGGTTCTCCAGGCCATAGTTGGCCAGCACGGGACCCGGAGCGGGCTCAACGAAGAGTCCGGCAGCCCAGCTCAGCAGCAGGTAGCCGTGGGCCACGATGCCGGGGAAGAACGGGTTGGCTTCTGCGGCTTCCTCGTTGGTGTGCGCGTAAAACGTGTCACCAGTGGAGTTGGCGAAGGCAGTGATGTCTTCGAGAGTGACCTCACGGAGTTCCGAACGCACGGCATCACCGATCCGCAACGTGGACAGGTGCTTCCGGAAGGGGTGCTCGCCTTCGGTCTCCACGGTGAAGTTCCGGTCAGCGCCGGTGTGCCAAAGACCGGTAACTGCGGTCAGCATGTTCGGTGATCCCTGAATGGCTGTGCGCTGCATGTGGTGCATGACAGAGCGGATACCGCCAAGCTCCTCACCGCCGCCGGCACGCCCGGGGCCGCCGTGGACCAGGTGCGGGACCGGGGATCCGTGGCCCGTGGATGACCGGGCGTCTTCACGGTTGAGCATGTGGACGCGTCCGTGGTGGGCAGCGATGCCGAGCACCAGCTCCCGAGCAACAGCGGGATCGTTGGTGCAGACCGATGCCACCAACGAGCCGGAACCACGGGCTGCCAAGCGAATGGCGTCGGTGAGATCCGAGTACCCGATCACTGAGGAAACCGGCCCGAAGGCCTCCAACGAGTGAACTTCTTCGGCTTCGGCGTCTGCCCAGCTCAGGAGGACCGGGGACATGAACGCGCCGTCTTCCACTGCGCCTACGGTGCCGCCGACGGAAGTGACCGACGGCGAATCGAGAGATCCGTACGCCAGCTCACCGCCGGCGTCGAGCATGGATTGAACGGCGGCGCGGACATCCGCGAGCTGTTCCAGGGATGCCAAGGCGCCCATGGTGACGCCCTCCGCGCGCGGGTCTCCGAGGACCACGCGCTCGTTGATGCGCGCGCCGATGGCGGCTGCGACGTCGGACGTCAGCTCCTGCGGGACGATGACGCGTCGGATGGCCGTGCACTTCTGGCCCGCCTTGACGGTCATCTCAGTGACAACTGCCTTGATGAAAGCGTCGAACTCGGGGGTGCCCGGAACGGCGTCTGGTCCGAGGATTGCGGCGTTCAGGGAGTCGGTTTCGGACGTGAAACGGACGCCGCCCTGGACCACATTCTTGTGGCCCTTCAGCGAGTTGGCAGTGGATGCCGAGCCCGTGAAGGAGACGAGGTCACGGTAGTCGAGCTCGTCCAGGATGGTGCGGGCGGAACCGGAAATCAACTGGAGCGAACCTGCGGGCAGGATGCCGGACTCGACGATTGCCTTGACCGCTGCGGCGGCAACGTAGCCCGTGGGCGTTGCCGGCTTCACGATGGTGGGGACACCGGCCAGGAACGCGGGAGCGAACTTCTCCAGCATGCCCCAGACCGGGAAGTTGAACGCGTTGATTTGGACAGCAACGCCGGGAATCCGGGTGTAGATGTGTTCGGCGACGAACGATCCGTCCTTGGACAGCGTCTCCATGGGACCGTCCACCACAACCTGCGAGTTGGGCAGTTCGCGCCGTCCCTTGGAGCCGAACGTGAAGAGCACGCCGATGCCGCCGTCAATGTCGATCATGTTGTCGATCTTGGTGGCACCGCTCTGCGAAGAGGATTCATAGAGCTCTTCGCGACGACCGTTGAGGTACATGGCCAGCTCTTTGAGCTTGAGCGCGCGCTGGTGGAACGTCAGCTTGCCAAGTTCCGTTTGGCCGGTGGTGCGGCCGTGATTGACGACGGCGGCAAGGTCCAGTCCGTCGGTGCTGACGTTGGCCAGGACCTCTCCGGTGCTGGCATCACGGACCGGGACTCTCTTGGCATCGGGTGCCGGCGTCCACCAGGCATCCTGGACGTAGCTGGGAACGGTTGCAACGGCTGTGGTTTCCGGGGCGACTGCGGTAGTGGTCATCGTCGACGGGTCCTTCCAAGGCACGTGAAATCGGCACGGTCATTGCTGACTGGAGCCAACATTACTGACCGGCCGTTCGGTAATATATACAGGGTACATGAATGCCCGGTGGAGTACAGCAGGAATTTCTTATGCTCGCCCCGGATACGGCGAAGGGCCGGCCTCCATAGCGGGAGACCGACCCTTCGCATTGCTGGCACACGCAGTATGGCTACGAGGGACCGAACTTGGTGTTGTAGCGGAACATGAATGCTGCCATGGCATCACGGTTCACGGGCAGCAAAGGCTTGAACGACCTGGTGGTTCCCTGTTCAGCCCAACCCGTGGAGATGCCCTGAGCCGCGAGCCAGGTGATCTCCTTGTAAAACTCGGATTCAACGGACACATCGATGAACGGCGACTCCGCCGGCGGCGTGAACTCAGGCTCACCAGCCAAGCGGTACATGAACGCCGCCATGGCGTCACGATTCACGGGCTGCAACGGCCGGTAGGTCCTGGTCTTGTCAGCCTCTTCCCAGCCGGTAGAAATCCCCTTGTCGGCAAGCCACGTGATCTCTTTGTAGAACTGCGCCGTCACCGGCAGGTCTTTGAAAGGGGAAACGTTGGGTGCCGTGAAGTCGGGTTTGCCCGACAACCGGTACATAAACGCCGCCATGGCATCACGGTTGACAGGAGTTAGCGGCTTATAAATCCTCGTCCCGTTGGACTCCCACCCCGTGGATATCTGTTTGTCAGCCAACCACTGCATTTCATTCTCAAACTGTGCGCCGATCGGGACATCATCAAAGCCCTGGACGCCCTGCGAAGCGGTGGCGTAGCTCAATGTTCCAACGTCGGTGTTTTGCCCTGCGAACGCGGAAACGGAGCGGGCATTGACCTCCGTGAGAACATTGCCGGAGTAGATGGGGCCCGACTCACCGGCAGGTGTAGCCGACACGAAATAGAGCCCTGTACTGAGCCCGGTCACTTTGAATGCCCCATCAGCTGCCGTTGTCCCGCGACGGGCGACCAGAAGACCATCCTTGCTGTAAACCCGAACTGATGCATCCTTCAAAGGCGCGCCGTTGGCACCCATAAGTTTGCCCGTCAGGGTTCCTCCGACGCGTCTCACTTGGTTAATATTCGAGACGGTTTGACCCGGAGCAACAGTAATTGCGGCGGCACTTCCCAGACCGGCACTTTCGGGCACAGCATTGTAATACTGCCCTTCCTGAGCGGTCCGGTAAGTGTCATGGGTGTAGCGATTAAATTGGACCTTGTAAGTCCCCGGAAACAGCCCGCTGACCGCGTATTCCTCCGGTTTGAGCAACCTGACCGTGTTGACGTATTCTGCGAGCGAGCCGTCAAGGTTGACCACGTCCACACTTTGATAGTTGACGTCACCTGCCGTAAAGCCCCTGATCGTTGCCCCTTTTACTGCTGTGTCCGATAGTCCACTGAGATGCTGCGCATTCCCAACAGTTACGGATGGTGATGCAGCCGGTCCGGCAACACCGCCGTGCCACATGGACGCAAAAGTGGCCTCATCGGGACGGAATTCAAGTTTGTAGGTTCCCGCCTCAAGTCCTCCGATGGTGTAAGACCCACCTTTAACGGCGGCGTATCCTGCCATCTTTCCGAGGTCACCGATCGGCTTTGCGAAAACGGTGCCGCCGAACGGTACGGGGCTCGATAGGGTCCCTGAAATCAATGCGGACTTCCTCAAGACCTGATTTATGCCGGTAGTTGTCTGCCCATCAACAACCTTGACCCTTGTGGCCAAGTCTCCGTTGGGGACTCCCGGATAGTGCGTCTCAATAAAAGGTTCGGAGCCAAAAGCTTGCGTAAATGAGACAACATATTCACCAGGGGCCAAAGGACCAAGCTCGAAGTTACCCTCGGCATCGGAGGGATATGACCAATCGCTGTCTGCTTGATAGTCATTGTGAACCTTGGCATGTACGAAGACATTTCCGGCGTTGGTACCTGCCGGCATGACCACTCTTCCCTTGATTCTGCCACCTGGGGTCATAGTGTGATTGATTCCAGTGACCGCCGCACCCTGTGCCACCGCGATCTTTGTCGCATCATCAAATTTGAAACTACCGTAGTAGGAGTGAATGACCAGATGATCGTAGGCAAAATTCACAAAGCGCAGCCTATATTCGCCTGCTCCGAGTCCTGAGACAGTAAACTGACCGCTGGCATTCGGCCGAGCGCTCGCAGAGGTCGGACCGCCTTCGGCATAAATGTAGACCGCGGTAACATCCACACCGGCGGGCACCGCGACAGTTCCGGAAATGCTCCCCGCGGGCGCGGCTGAAGCTGGGGATGCGAGCCCGACGGGGAATGTACCCAAAATGAGTGCTGCTAAGAGTGTGAGTGCGAGCCGAAAACGGCCGCGAGAATAACCCCTCATGGGTCCCCCATATTTATGCGAACGAAAGGGCCGCTTAATCAGCAGCCCTTCCGAGATCATAGGGCCTCAGGCACAGCACAGTCGATAGTCGAGGCTCACATGACACATCGAGCGAAGAACGCTTGCATGACCGTTTAGCTCCGGCGGAGCATCTTCCTCACCAACAGCATGGGCTTCTTCAGGAACTCACCCACACTGGTCCGCACCACCACGGTCTGGTTCAGCGCTTCGAGGCGTTCCAGAATGTGATCGAGTTTGGCTGCGGACTCATCCAAGCGGCGCTGCTGGGTAACGATGAGTTCCTCCTGCTCTGACAGCACCCGAGTCAGGTACAACATGGCTCCAAGTCCGCCCTGCGCGGCCTGGTCGCGGAGGTAGTCGTCGCGGACCAAGGCATCGTATTGGGCGTGTTCGGCAACCTTCGCGAAGATGCTGTTGCTGTGATGACCATCGGATTGGGGCCGCTGCGACCAGAAGGCGAGCGGTTCGCCGTCGAGAAATCCGATGCGCGAGTGGCTCAGGACGCGGAGGTGGAATTCCCAGTCCCCCACCACCGGCAGGTTTTCGTTGTAGTAGCCCACATGATCGTGAAGGTTTCGCCGGTACAGGAAAGAAATGGGGACCGCACGGTTGATCTTGAGCATGTCTGCCAGCGTTATCTGCCGCATGTCAGCCCAGAAGATCTCACGGCGAATGGGCTCGATCTTACCGTCAGCAAGCTCTTCAATGACGATTTCCGTCCGCACCATCACGCCGCTTTCGGCAGCGTGCGCAGGATCGTCGAGGTAGGCCACTGTGCGGGCCAGGAACTCGGGAGCCCAGAAGTCGTCGTCGTCATGAATCACCACGAATTCGCCGGAACCGGCCTTGAGTCCAGCGTTCGATGCCCCTTCCATGCCAGCTGACTCTGTGTGGTGAAGAGTGGTAATGCGGGACCGTTCGGCTTCCGAACGCTGGGCGGTGAGATGGTCGACGTCGCCCGGGTCGCCGCCGTCGTTAACAATCACCAGCTCAAAGTCCTGGAACGTCTGGGCGAAGATGTCGTCCAAAGCCCGAGCCAGGAAGATGGGTCGGTTCTTGGTTCGCGTCACGATAGTGACGCGGGCGCCGGAAGTCATTTCTGGTCCGTCCGTTTCGGAATTAGTCAACTCTCCATTTTAGCAGCGGAGGTACACCCAGCTTGGCCCGGACGGCGTCCAGCTCCCTGTCCGAGACGCCGTTGGCCTTCAGGAACCCGATGACGTCCAACGTGGCAAGAAAGGCCCGCAGACTGTTCCGACGATCGGTCAGCATCGCCTCCAGGTCTTCGTGGGACAGGTAGGGATCGTGGGCGTGCGGCGCCCCGTGCGTACGATGCCGCTCATTGATCCCCCGCGCTGCAAGTACGTATCCGTGCATGATCTCCTCATCGTCGGCGCCGGCCAATCGTTGCAACATCACCGCGATCATGCCGCTGCGGTCCCTGCCCGCGGAGCAATGGACCACCACTTTGCCGGGCGAGGCGGCAATCGCCTTGAAGACTGCAGCGATCCTGTCCGCGAACAGTTCGAGGTAATCGCCATACTGGGCGGGATCTTTGAGGTACGGGCCGAAAAGTTCGCTGAAATCCTGATGGTCCGGATCTTCCGTCGGGCAATGCACGACGGCGATACGCGCCTTCGCCTCGTCAGGCACCTGGGGGTCGGTGTCGCGTTGCCGCCGCTCGCGCGAGGCGCGGAGATCGATCACGGTGCGGACGCCGTCGTCGTACATCTGCTGCCAACCGGACTCGGTGACCCATTCGTGGCGACCCATACGGTAAATGTCCCCCGCGATTCGCCAAGCGTTGACGGCGCCGTCCCACTGGACGCTCTGGTGAGCTGAAGTAGTCCCTTCCATAGGAGCCAGCTAAGCACATCGGCGCCATGGGGTGGGAAGTGAGAGACGGTCGCGGGAAAGCACGCGGGATTGGCTCTCGGCGGAATAGCCTTCGATGACCGCCGAGAGCTCGCCCCCTAACGAATGGGCTATCGCTTGGCCAGCTGCGCGGGTTTCACCGCGGAGATGAGTGCTGAGGCATAGGCCTGGTGCCCTGCCACGTTTGGGTGGAAGTTTGCGTCCGGAAGACGATCGAACGGGGCCACGGGAACGGGGACCAACACAATCCAAGGATCTGCGGAGTTGACGGCGTGTCCACCGAAGCGCTTGGTGACGTCGACGAAGACCACGTTCTTCCCGCTGAGTTGTACGGCTGCTGCGATGGCCTTGTTCAAATCATCAACGGCACTATTGGCCATGACCTGGTTAGCGACAGGGACAACGGTTACGCCCGGGATAACCAGATCACCCTGGCTCGGATCAAAGAGGCGAGGATAGCCCATCACGGCAATAGTCGCGTTGGGAGCCGCCGCACGGATGAGCCCGTACGTACCCGCAAGTGCAGTGGTAACAGAGCCGAGGTTGGCGCGGATCCCCGCAACCGTGCCCGCGCACGTGGCGGTGTCCGGTGAAGCGCAGGCCTGCAAAGCAAGAAGGCTTCCGGCATCTATGGCGCCGGCCGTAATGCTCACGAGCTCGGCTTTTTGGAGGTCAGCCTGGCCAGAGAAAATCTGCTCAACAACGGTTGGAGCTCCGTTGTAGAACGGGCTCGGATTCAGCGGATCAAAGGACAGTAAAGCACCATGGCAGGCTAAATTGCTCAGTAAATCCACGCGACCGGAAGCCGCCACAACGTCTACATATCCGGGTTCGCTTTGCCAACAAACCGCGTCCCGATACAGTCCGCCCGCCCCGGTCCCCGCAGTATACGAGTCCCCGAGCGCAACGTAGTCGACCGGTGGCGGTGGAGCGGCCGTCGCTGGACTGGCCACGAAACCTAAACAAAGTGCCACAATGGCGAGCCCGCCTGCAAAAGCCGCATGCCGCCGTCGTCCTTGATGAGTTGCCATGGTGAATCCCCTTTTTTACCGCTCGATGGGGCTCCGGTCCCGCATGTGCGGAAGTCGCGGCTCGCCCACCATTCGGCCGTGTACCGGGGCAATGTGTTGGCAAGATTACGCCTAAGGGTGTGCAGGGGAAAGACCTTGACACCATGCCGAGCTATGCGCCGTACTTGGCCAGCCGGAATTCCAGCCCGTTGCGAACAGCTGGCCATTCGTGGTCGAGGATGGAGAAGACCACCGTGTCGCGGAGGGCTCCATCGGCACTGCGGGAATGGCTTCGAAGCACGCCGTCCTGCTTGGCGCCGAGCCTGGCGATTGCTTCGCGGGACTGCTGGTTCATCCAGTGGGTGCGGAATTCCACGGCGGGGCAGCCCAAGGTTTCAAAGGCGTGGCGCAGTAGCAACAGCTTGGAATCCGGGTTGGTGCCAGTGCCGTGAGCCGACGCTGCGTTCCATGTGGATCCGATCTCCAAGCGAGGTGTTTGGGCGTCGATATTCATATAGGTCGTCATGCCGATCAGCTCGCCTGTGAGGTTTGATCGCGTCGCAAAAGGCAGCATGGATCCCTTTGCCTGTAGTCCCAGGCGGCGATCGATTTCAGCGGCCATACCCTCAGGTGTGGGGACCGAGGTGTACCAAAGTTTCCAGAGATCGCCGTCGCGTGCAGCGTCTACCAGTCCGTCATGGTGTTCCTGGCTCAACGGTTCCAGCGTTACGAACTGGCCGGTCAGGGTGATGGGTTCAATGGAAGTCACCCGGTTAGCCTAACCGGCCCGGCCGTTAGTGGTTCCAGTCGAAGAATCCCTTGCCGGTCTTCCGGCCAAGCTCCCCGCGCGCCACTTTGTCCCGAAGGATCTGCGGCGGAGCGAAACGGTCGCCCAACGTGGCGTGCAAATATTCGGCGATACCCAACCGAACGTCCAAGCCAACAATATCCGTGGTCTTGAGCGGACCGGTGGGGTGCTTATAGCCCAGGACCATGGCGGCATCGATGTCTTCCGCCGATGCCACTCCCTCTTCCACCATACGCATCGCTTCAAGGGCAATCGCGACGCCCAGCCTGGACGAGGCGAAACCCGGGGCGTCATTGACGACGACGGCGGTCTTGCCGAGTGCCTCGGTCCAGTTTTTGGCCGCCACAGCGAGTTCGGGGGAGGTTTTCATGCCCAGAACCACCTCAATGAGGGTGGAAGCGGGCACCGGGTTGAAGAAGTGCAAGCCCACGAAGTTAGCCGGACGGCGAAGTTCGTCGGCCAGTCCGGTCACCGACAAGGAGGACGTGTTCGAGGCCAGGTAGGCGTCGGCTGAGAGGTGTTCCTCTACGGCCTTCAGCGCTGTGACCTTGAGGTCGAAGTCCTCCGGCACTGCCTCCACAACGAGGCCGCAATGAATGAAGGATTCGTAGTCCGTGGAAGTGCTGAAACGGGACATCGCCTTTTCGTGAGATTCGTTCAGGGTCCCGCGGGCGACTGACTTGGTGACGGCGTCAGCAACGCGATCCTGGGCTCCGGCTGCTGCCTCGTGGTCGCGTTCTACAACGATCACATTGGCGCCTTTGGTGAGGAAAGCGTGCGCGATGCCGGCACCCATCCGGCCACCACCAAGGACTCCAACGACGTTCGGGATGGTGGGAGCTTGGGTCATTTCCGGGTCCTGTCTTGCGAATCGGCGGTGTGGGTAGCGGTGTCGGGTGCGGCTGCGGTGTCTTGCGAAGCCTTGGCCGTTTTCTTGTCCAAGAAAGCCTGCATGCGATCAAACTTGGCTTGGGATTCAAAGAGGATTCCCTGCGCAAGGGTATCGATCAGCGGGTGAGCTTCAGCCGGGGCGTGGAAGACCGATTTGGTGATCCGCACAGCTAGAGGGTCCTGACGCCCGATCCGGTCCGCCAGTTTGTGTGCTGCATCCATGAGTTCGGGAGCCTCGTGGATCTCAGTGATGAGGCTGATGCGCAGGGCTTCCTCGGCACGGAGAACGGCACCGGCCAGGAGGATCTCCTTGGCTTTCGGCTCACCCACAAGCTCCTTCAGCCGCCAACTGGCCCCGGCGGCCGCGAGGATTCCCAGCCCGGTCTCGGGGTTGCCAATCCGAACGCTCGGTGTGCCAATACGGAAATCGGCAGCGTAGGCGAGTTCCGCTCCCCCGCCCAGGCAATACCCGTCCAGAGCCGCAATAACCGGCATGGGCAGCTTGGCGATGCGCACAAAGATGGTGGAGTTGATCCCCTGCAAGGCGTCGTCCCGGCGGCGTTCGCGGAGCTGTCCAATGTCCGCGCCGGAGGCGAACACACCCTCAGTGCCTGCAATGATCAGCACTTTCGGGTTCCGCTCAAGCTCAGCGCAAACCGTGTGAAGCTCGTCCACCATGGTCTGGTCGATCGCATTACGGACCTCGGGACGGTTCAGCAAAACAGTGACGCGGTCCTCGCGTTCCTCGATCAGGAGGGTGGCGAAGTCTTTCGTATCCAGGGCCATTACACGCCTTCCAACAGCATCGCGGTACCCTGCCCGACGCCGATGCACATGGTCGCCAACCCGAGCTTAGGTCCGGTAGTTGAGGCGAGCTCCCGCTCCATACGGCCCAGCAACGTGATCGCGATACGCGAGCCGCTGGAACCGAGCGGGTGCCCCAAACTGATGGCACCGCCGTCGTTGTTGACGATGTCCGGGTCCAGGCCGAGCCGACGCATACTGGCCAGTGACTGCGTGGCGAAGGCTTCGTTCAGTTCCACGGCGCCTAGCTGTCCGACCGTTAGTCCGGTGCGTGCCAGGACCTTCTGGGTGGCGGGGACCGGGCCGATTCCCATGATCTCCGGTTCGCAGCCGGCCGATGCACCGTCCACGATGCGGGCGCGGGGTGTCAGGCCGAACTTCTCTATGGCGGCCTCGGAGGCAACGATGATGGCTGATGCACCGTCGTTGAGTGTGGAGGAGTTACCTGCCGTGACCACTGAACCGCCGGCAACAACAGGCCGCAGGCCGGCCAAAACGTCCATGGTGGTGCCCAAACGGGGACCTTCATCGGTGTCCACCACGGTTTCCGACTTACGGGTCTTTACAGTGACAGGAACGATCTCATCCTTGAAGCGACCGCCCGCGATCGCTGCCAGCGCACGTTCGTGTGAGCGGACGGCAAACGCGTCAGCGTCCTCGCGGGAAATGTTGTCCACCCGTCCCACTTCCTCGGCGGTTTCCGGCATGGAGTAGGTCATCTTGCCGTCGCGGGACAGCTCGCCCTTGGTGAACAGCGGGTTGGCGAAGCGCCAGCCGATGGAGGTGTCAAAGATCTGGCCCGGCTTGGCGAACGCCGTGGTGGGCTTCTCCTGTACCCAAGGTGCGCGGCTCATGGACTCGACGCCACCGGCCACTACGATGTCCGCAGCTCCGGACTTGATCATATGGCTGGCCATGATGATGGCGCTGAGGCCCGAGGCACAGAGGCGGTTCACCGTGATGCCGGGAATGTGGAGGGGAAGTCCGGCGAGGAGGGTGGCCATACGGGCCACGTTCCGGTTTTCCTCACCCGCGCCGTTGGCATTACCGAGGATCACCTCGTCAATGGCGTCAGGATCGACGCCGGCACGCGCCACCGCTTCCCGGACCACCAGCGCGGCGAGATCGTCCGGACGAACGGAGGACAGCGCCCCACCGTAGCGACCTACAGGCGTGCGTGCGCCGCCAACAAGAAAAGCCTCGACCATGAGAACATCCTTCGCGAAGTGAAAGGGACCGGCCTGGAATAATATACCGACCGTTCGTTCTATAAAGATTACACGGCCCGGGGAGCCGGTCAACAGTTGAAGTCCTCAGTTACGGATCAGCTGAGACCGGCCCCTGCCGGCGTCAGAGCACTCGAATTCCCAAATGCCCGGCCAGCAGCGGTGCCATGAGGCTCAGCTGGTAGTCGTCGATCACCACTCCTGCCAGCCCGGCCAATCCGTTGATTCCGCGGAACTCCGAGGTCCGCAGATCCACGTCCTTCAGTTTGGCGCCCGTGACATCCAGCGTTCCGATGGTGCAGTTCTTCAAGGCCAACCGCGTACCCGTGCAGCCGCCAAGATCAAGTTCATTAATGATGCAATCGGAAATCTGAAGGTCCATGAGCTTGGAACCACGCAGGTTCACATAGTCCAGCTTGCCGCCGTCGATTCGGACAGAGCGCCAGTTACCCTCATAGAGTTCGGCCGAGCCCCACCGCGGGTTGGTGATCTCCACGTCCTGCCAGGAAGTCCGCGCAGCCATGAAAACCGGCGCATACGGCTCGGAGAAGATGCACTCGCGGAACGTTGCCCCCCGCAACTGAGCCTCGTTGAAGGAGACCCCGTTCAGCTCGCATTCTATGAAATCGGCGCCGCTGAGTTCCTCTCCGTCGGCAGAAACACGGGTGAGCCTGACGCCGTCGTACCGTTCGCCACGCTGGAAGTCCGGGGCGTCGTCGTCGCGTAGTTCATCCAGGCGCACCGGCGAAATCTTGGGCGCGGCAACCTTCGCAACCGCCATCAGAGCGATTCCGCTTTGGCAGCGATCTCGGCGAGGTCCTTGCTGAGAGCCTTACGGGTCATGCTCATCCCTAACTTCCCGAACAGGGCCATCCCCACCTTGCTGATGAGCGAGGGATTGATCACCTCGGCGCCGAAGGTCAGGGTCAGATCCGTACCGCCATCGCGCTCGGTGAGGTTGAAACGGGTGGTGTAGTCCGCACCGCCCTGAACTGCCTTGACCGTGGTGCTCCGCGGAGGGTCAGTCTCGGAAACCCACATCTCAACCGTCTCCTGCTTACCCATCATGGTCCGGGTTTCCTTCCAGCGCGTTCCCTCCCCGTAGGGGCCTTCACTGAGCATCTGGATTGAGTTGATGCCTGAGAGCGTGCCGGCCGAGCCGGGAATGTCCGAAATGACGGCCCAAACCTTCTCCGGGCGTGCGTTGACGTGCTGCGTCAAGGTGGTGGTGTGTTCCATACATCGAGCCTAGACCCGACCCCCGACACTCCAAACCGCAAAGGCCTACGACGCCGGGCGCCCCCACGGAATCAGTCGAAGCAGCACCACCGTAAGCCACGTGACCACACCGCACACACCAACGCCCCAGGCGATGTCAGTCAAGGCCACCAGGGCAGGGAAGTCCTTGAGGACAGCGAGCGCCGTCAACGCCCAGGTTGCGTAGGTGAAGAAACCGAACAAGGCACCTGCGAAGATCCGCCGGCGCAGCGTCGAGTCCGCCCTCCCGGGCCGCACCCCGTAGTGCACTATCCCCGCAACGAAGACGAGGTAGAACAGCACGGCCGCGACCGGCTGCGGGCTGGCTGCCAGGAGATGCCCCATCTGGCTCTGATACTGCCGCTGCGCCACAGTGAGGATCCAGACGACATCGATCGCGGCGAAGATCACTGCTGCCAGGGCGTAGGCGAGCAACCACCGCTTCATGCTCGACTCCGGGGCTGGTTGTAGAGGCTTTCCACAATGTGGCTTGCGCGGCTGGTGAAAGCACTCCGTTTGAGCTTCATGGTGGGAGTGACAAATCCGTTGGCCTCACTGAGGTCTGTCAGCAACAAAACGAACCGGCGCACCTGCTCGGAGCGGGCAATTTTGGAATTGGCAGCGCTGACGGCCTTACCAATCACGGCCAGAAGCCGGACGTCGTCAATCTGGACAGCACCGCCTTCGTCCGGAATCGTGAGGCCCTTCAGATCGGAGATGCCTTCGCGCTCAGCCCATGCGGCCACTGATTCGGGGTCCAGGAGCACCAGCCCGCCCAGATAGGGCTTGCCCTCCCCCACCATGACGGCGTGGGCCACCAAGGGATCACCTTCTACATAGCCCTCCCAGATGGCTGGTGAGATGGTCTTGCCACCGGCAGTAACGATCACATCCTTGATGCGACCCTTCAGTGTCAGGCGGCCCAAGTGGTCCAGTTCGCCGAGGTCGCCTGTACGGAAGAATCCGTCAACGAAGGCTTCCGCGTTGTCTGCGTCGCGGCGATACCCGGAGAAAACGCCCACGCCGCGCGCCAGCACTTCTCCTTGTTCCGAGAGCCGGACGGTGGTCCCCGGCATGGGAACGCCCACCGACCCGGAGTTGATGGCCCCTGGAAGGTTGCCAGTCAGCGGTGCCGTGGTTTCGGTGAGGCCGTAGCCTTCGATCACAGGAAGCCCTAATCCTCGGAAGAACAGGGATAGTTCGGCGTCAAGGGCGCCTGCACCGGATAGCAGGTAGTCCAGCCGCCCACCCACCAACTGCCGCAGCCGCGAGTAGAAGAGGCGGTCGAACAGGGCGCGTCTGACGCGGAGGCCGGCTGAGGCACGCAGCCGGGGGTCGGCGTCGTGCGCTTCTGCGAACCTGCCCCACTCCACAGCGGTGCGCTGCGCTGCAGACCACACCCGCCCCAGACGTTTCTGCGTTGCGGCAGCAGCCGCGGATGCCTGGATCTTCTGGAGGACCCTCGGGACCACCACCAGGAACGTGGGCTTCAGGGCACCCAGGGCTGGCACGACGTCGCGGGGATCGGACAGGTGGGCGATGCGCATGCCGTTGGCCAGGCAGATCAGCTGCAGCCCGCGGGCCAGCACATGCGCCATGGGCAGGAAAATGATGGTGTTGCCGCCTTCACGGACCACCTCGGTGTACGCGGCCGCCACATTCAGTACCTGTCCCACAAAGTTGCCGTGCGTGATCAGGGCACCCTTGGGAGCGGCTGTTGTTCCGGAGGTGTACACGATGGTGGCAACGCTATGAAGGTCAGCAAGGAGCCGCCGTTCCTCTACGGTGTGATCCGGAATGCCCGCGCCACGCGCCACCAGGTCAGACAGGTCAGCGCCCGGCTGGGCATCAAAGGTCCAGATCCCCAACGCCGTCAGTCCGGCTCCCGCGAAGCCCTGCTCCAAGAGCGCCGCGTGTTCGGCGCTGCCCCCCACGGCGAGCCGGACGTCGGCATCGGCAAGGATCGCTGTCACCTGCGGTGCCGCGGAGGTTTCATAAACAGGAACCACGACGGCGCCGGCGAACCACGCCGCCATGTCGGCAAGCGCCCATTCGTAACGGGTTGGGGACATGATGGCCAGCGACTCACCCGGTTGAATCCCGGCTGCGATGAAGCCCTTGGCCAAGGCGCGAACCTCATCCACGAACTGCTCGGTGGTTACCTGCCGCCACGGATCGGTGATGGCAGCACCGGGCTCGCGGACTTCGAACGCGACATGCCCTGGGCTTGTCCGCAAACGTTGCATGAGAAGGTCGGTGGCATTGCGGTGAACTGTGGCGTCAACCAACGGCGGGGAGGTGAATTCTCTCATCGGACACCCTCTGTTGATATCGCTTGCAAGTGATCCTGCATGAGGTTCAAGACGGCGTCCAGGAATTCCGTGACGACTTCCTGGCGGTCCTGGGGCAATGCGTCCAGTTGCCGGCTGGCAGCGGACAGCAATGGCAGCATCAGATCCTTGACCTTGCTGGATGCCGCCTCTGTAACGTTCACGTGCACTTGGCGCCGGTCCTCGGTACTGCGCATGCGTTCAACGTAACCATGCGATTCCAAGCGGCTGACCAGCGCTGTGGTGGTGGCCGCTGTCGCACCCAGTTCCGCGGCAAGTGCTCCAACGGTGACGGGTCCGGAGTCAGCAAGGACGGTCAGCGCCCTGTAGTCGGTGAGGTTGAGGCCCAGAGTCCGGGCTACCTCACGTTCCGTCTCGTTCGCGAGGCCGAAAAGGCCCTGCAAGGTCAGGGAAACCGGATGTTCCGAGCCTTCGGTAGCACTCTCATGGTTTTGCATGGTTATATAGTAATCAAAATAGATTGAACATCAAACAGGCTAGGTAATCCTTCACGACTCGTCGCGAGGGACCCACCGCGAAAGGAACCACGCCGTGAAGGATTCAGACAGGAAGGGCCTCATTGCCCTTCCCGTGGTAGTGCTGCTGGGGGCACTGGTCGCTTGGGCAGGAAGCCAGCATGGGCAAGTCTTGGCAGGCATTCCACTCTTTGCGGCAGCAGTCGCCGCCGCCTTCATCATTCAATGGATCGTCTTCATCCCGTCCTTCAAAGCCCAGACGGAAAAATTCTTCGACCTCACCGGTTCGCTGACCTACGTAGCCATCACAGTGTTTTTGGTGCTTGCCACACCCGGAATTGACGCCCGCTCGCTGCTCCTCGCGGCCATGGTGACCGCTTGGGCACTCCGCCTGGGCACCTTCCTGTCGCGGCGGATCCACAAAGCAGGCAAGGACGATCGATTCGACGAGATCAAGCCCTCGTTCATCCGCTTTCTGAACGTCTGGACCATGCAGGGACTCTGGGTGGTCTTCACGGCAGCAGCCGCCTGGGTGGCCATCACAAGCACCAACCGGGTGGCCGTGGACTGGCTGGCCATCGTGGGGCTCTTAGTGTGGGCAGCCGGGTTCGCCATCGAAATTGTGGCCGACCTGCAAAAGAGCCGGTTCAAGGCCAACCCCGCCAACAAGGGCAAGTTCATATCCACTGGGCTGTGGTCCAAGTCCAGGCACCCGAACTACTTTGGCGAAATCCTGCTCTGGATTGGCGTTGCGATCGTCACCATCCCAGTACTCCAAGGCTGGCAGTGGGTTGCCATGATCTCACCGGTCTTCGTGGCCCTCCTCCTCACCAGGGTCAGTGGCATCCCCCTGCTGGAGAAGAAGGCGGACAAGACCTGGGGCGGCGAAGCGGGGTACGAGGCTTACAAGAAGAACACACCGGTGTTGATCCCCAAGCTCGGCTAGAACGCAAAGCAGGCCTCACAACACGAACACCTCCCGTTGCGAGGCCCGCTCTGCACCCTATGCGCGAGGAATAACGAGCAAAGCAGGCCTCACAACACGGACACCTCCCGTTGCGAGGCCCGCTCTGCACCCTATGCGCGAGGAATAACGAGCAAAGCAGGCCTCACAACGCCGGGTCCGCAAACGCAAACGGCGCGTGCCCCCGAAAGGAGGCACGCGCCGTCGTACGTTTGAAGCGTCTAAAGCGTTTGGAGCCTTAGCTGAACAACTCGCTCTTGGGCTCGTTGTTCTTGACCTTCTGCCACCCGAGCCACAGCACCAGGGCGAAGAACGGGATCGTGGCAAGGGTCCACAGGCCCAGGAGGAAGACCTCGCCGGTCTCCTTGTCCGTCATGGAATCGAAACCGATCAGCACGGTGATGGCCAGCAGCGCAATGAGGCCGAGCCAGCTGGTCCACGGCGAACCGGGCATCGGCAGGCTGGAGACCTTGCCGCGCTTCTTTCGCAGGGCAATCTGGCTCGCGAAAATGGAGCCCCAGGTGAAGATCACGCCGATGGACGCGGTGTTCAGTGCGAGGTCGAACGCATGCGAGCCGCCCAGCCAGATGTTGAGGAGAATTCCCACCAGGTACACGCCACCGATGGCCAGGATGGCCGCGTACGGCACGTGGCGTGTGGACATCTTGGTGAGCCATTGCGGAGCGTGGCCGTTGTTGGCCATGGTGCGGAAGATGCGGCCGATCGAGTACAGGCCCGAGTTGCAGGAGGACAGCGCGGCGGTGATGACGATCATGTTCATGACGTCACCCATCCAGCCGAGGCCCATCTGGCCGAACACGGTAACGAACGGCGAGGTGCCTGCCACGTACTGGTCGGACGGCAGCAGCATAGCCAGCAGCGTCACCGAACCGACGTAGAAGACCACAATACGGATCACGACGGCGCGGATCGCCTTGGGAACTTCGCGTTCCGGGTTTTCCATCTCACCAGCAGTAATGCCGACGAGCTCGATGGCGTTGTAAGCGAAGATCACGGCGTTGAGGACCAGGATCATCACCAGGCCGCCCTTGGGGAACATGCCACCGTCTTCGTGGAAGAGGTTGGCCACAGACGCGTTTCCGTCGCCCACCTTGGCGTTGGTGACCACCATGAATGTGCCAACAGCCAGGAAGATCACGATTGCCGCGACCTTGAGGCAGGATGCCCAGAATTCGAATTCGCCGAACGCCTTGACGCTGAACAGGTTCACGGCCACCAGCAGCACCAATGCGGCAATGGCGGACAGTTCAATGGGCACGTTGGGGAAGAAGAACTGGAAGTACAGGCCGATCGCGATCAGCTCAGCAATGCCTGTCATGGCCCAGTTGATGAAGTACATCCAGCCGGAAAGGAAGGCGCCCTTCTTGCCGAACATTTCGCCGGCGTAGCTTACGAACGAGCCGGAGGTCTGGCGGTACATGATGAGTTCGCCGAGGGCGCGCATCAGCAGGTATGCGATGACGCCGGCAATGGCGTAGGAGAAGATCAGGGCCGGGCCGGTGGAGGCCAGGCGGCCACCGGCGCCCATGAAGAGGCCGACGCCAATAGCGCCACCCATGGCGATCATGGTGACGTGACGGCGGCTCAGGGTCTTCTGATATCCCTCGGCGCTGAGGTTGGAGTCCGAGGCTGCAGATGAGGCCTTGGGGCTCTGGAGATCTGTGGGAGTACTTTGCGGCACAGCTGTTCCTTGTGGGTTGGGGTGTTGCTGTAGGTGTTACGCCAGTGCCGGGACACAGGCGGCTTTGGCACACAAAATTCGATCTTTCCCTCTTTGGAGGGCCCGAAGTGTGACAAAGGACGCAGAACGCCGAAGCTTCGCGCAACCCGTCTATCTTACGGGATTAACGCGAATGCCCGTGACGCAGGCAACAGGTGGCTGCGGATAAGGCGTCTTCCGGCTACGCCGCGGCTCTGGTTCCCAGGTATATCGAGCTGCGATCCGAGCCCGTGATCTGGTCGGCCAACACGGCGGCCTGCTCCCACAAGGGCGCCACCATCCCGTACACCTCACCGCGGTGCTGGACACACTCACCTACTGCGTAAATGTCGTCCTCGTCCATCACCCTCAGGTGATCGTCCACCACGATTCCCCGCTCAACCGCCAAACCACTGACGACGGCGACGTCCACGTTCGGTCTGATACCTGCCGAAACCACCACCATGTGGCAGTCGATATCAGGTTCGTTGCGTACGCTCAGTCCCGTGATGCGATCAGCCCCGAGGATCGCGGTGACCCGGCTTCCGGAAAGAACCTCCACCTCCAGACCGCAGGACTCCAGACCTCGGGCTGCTTCCAGAGCGAATGAGTCCCCGCCAATCACCGCTGCCCGTCGGTGGTGCTCCTGCTGAGCGAACGTGATCATCCTGCGGGCATCGTCCAAGCTTCGGAAGGTAAAGACTCCGTTGCGGATGGTTCCGCTGGGAGTGTGGAGCCCGGCCATGGGTGGCAGGAACGGGTGGCTGCCGGTTGCGACGATCAACTGGTGGTACTGGACAACGCGGCCATCGGCGGCGAAGACGTGCCGGCTGAACTTGTCGATGCGTTCCACCCGGACCCCTGCATGAAACGTGATGTTGTTCTCCGGGTACCAGGGCAGGGAATGGATGAGTATGTCCGCCTCACTTTCCTTCCCGGACAGCACCCGCCCAAGCCTGGTCCGGTTGTAATTCCCATAGGGTTCGTCGCCGAACACCGTGATGTCGAAAAGATCCGCGCCACCCCTGGCCAGGACCTCTTCCACTGCCCGCGCGCCGGCCGTGCCGTTGCCGATCACCACCAGCCGCTTCTTCACCAGCACGCTCATCAGTGCTCCACCATCCCCAGGTCCACCACCACATATCCCCTGGTTCCCACGGGAGCCACGATGAAAAGCTCAATCACCGATCCGCCCTCGGTGTCTTCCACTACCCTGAGCGGGATATGAACATCGCTCTTGGCTCCAATGGGGAAATAGCGCATGGGAATGCGGTCCCGCATCAGCACCACGGTGACCAGTTCCGGGCTCGAATTGCCCCCGCGAAAGTAGAGCGTCTGGTTAGTAACGCCATCGGGCACGAAGTGGGAGAGCTCGGCATGGAGGGGCACCGGTTTGTCCAGGCCAGCGCCGTCAAAGGTGTAGATGCCCTGCAGGAAGAGATTCTGAATGATCACGGGACAAGTCCTTTCGGCCGTTCCCTTCCATGATCCATTGCCGCTGTTTCAGGACGCTCGACGCCGTGTTTCCACCTTCGGGCCATGCGGTAACCATCTCTTTGCCAACAGCTCACCGGCAGGGAAGCCGCCCGGGGGACTACTGCAATTCGCCGCCCTGCATTCCGTACCGCACCCACGTGCCCGCAACGGGGCGGGCATGGTGGGAAGCACTCCGATCGAACCACTCCCCCAGCGCACGATCGTGGCTCACAATCACCACCGTGCCCTCAAAGGAAGCAAGAGCCGCTTCCAGCTGCTCCACCAGCACCGGGGCCAGATGGTTGGTTGGCTCGTCCACGATCATGGTGTCGAATCCACCCAGGAGGAGCCGGGCAAGGGCAAGTCGGCGCTGTTGACCTGCGGACAAACCGCCCACAGGAACGTGGAATTCGGCCGGCCGGAACAGCCCCAGCCGCAGCAGCCCCTCAGCATGTTCGTCGATGTTGCCGCCCAATCCCGCAGCGAACGCAGGGAGCAGCCGCAGCCCGGGCCGGGCGGGCACCTCGAGTTCTTGTTGCAGATAGCCCACCTTGCCGTTGACGTTCACAGTGCCTGCAGCGGGCTCCAGAGTCCGGGCAAGGACGGACAGCAGCGTGGACTTGCCAGCGCCGTTGGGGCCGGTGATGAGCACTTTCTGTCCGGTTTCCACCCTAAGATCGGTGGGCTGGAGACGCCCGGGGACACTCACACCTCTGGCTTCCAACGCGGGAGCGGACGCAATCTCCGCCACGGCCGCGGCCCGGGACGGTGCTGCCAATTTCAACGGCACTGGTGGCCGATCCACCGGGTTGTCCTCGAGCCTGCGCAGCCGCTCCTGGGCGTTACGGACCTTACTGGCCGCGGCGCTTTGCCAGGTTCCGGTCTTGAATCCGAACGCCATCTTGTCGTTGTCGCGTTTGCGGCCATAGCCCATGCCATCTGCAACCGTGGCAGCCTGGTGGCGTTCAGCAGCCATGGCGTCGAGCCATTGATCGTATTCCTGGATCCAGCGGGCACGCTCGGCCGCCTTTTCGCGGAGGTAGCCCTCATATCCGTTCCCGTACCGGTTTACGGACCGCCGGTCAGCGTCAACTTCGATGATGGTGCTGGCCACCTTCCGCAGCAGCACGCGATCGTGCGAGACCACCACAACCGTGCCCCGATGCGCCGCCAATCTCGACTCAAGCCAGGCCGTGCCGTTCGCATCCAGATGATTGGTGGGCTCGTCCAGCAGCAAGGCCTCAGCCGGGTCGGCCAAAAGACAGGCCAGCGCTACCCGCTCCTGCTCGCCGCCGGACAAAGACCCCAGTGTTCGACGCCGGTCCAAGCCTCCCAGCCCCAGCTTGTCCAACGCTGATTCCACCCGGGATTCGGCAGCGTAGCCTTCACGGAGTTGGTACTCCGTTTGCAGGCTTCCGTAGAGCTCCAAATCCTCCGAATCGGCGTCAGCCAAACCCGACTCAAGCTCGGCAATACGTGCCTCCAGGGAACGCAGCGAACCAAGGGAAGCATCAATGGCGTCACCTACGGTCAGGGACTCGGAGAACCCGTGGGTTTGCGCGAGGTAACCCACGCGGTAGCCGGGGTTACCGGACAAACCCGCCGTGCCGTCGTCGGGCGTCTCCACACCGGCCAGCAAGCGAAGCATGGTGGATTTACCGGCGCCGTTTTCGCCGACAATAGCGACGTGTTCGCCGTGGTGGATGGCCAGGTCAACAGCATTCAGGAGTTGGCGGTCCCCGTAGCCGTGGGAAACGCTGGAAAGGTGCAGGTGGTTAGTCAAGAGGAATCCTCGCAAGTCCGCAGTGGGTGGCAGAAAGCCATGTGGGTACTCGGGATGCAGCCGTTGGGAGGGGGCTGCGCTCAAGACTTCATTGCTCAAGCCTGACGGCGGAAGCCGGATGCGTCAAGCCGACGCAACACCCCTTGGCGTCAGTTGTTCCGAAATACCATTGTGATGACACCAAAATGGCGTCACAATGGTGTCATGCAGCTAAACCAGTACATCACGGCGGTGCAGCACCAGCTGGAGACCGCCGCCGAGGCTGGCGGCCCGGAGGCTCGCGCCCTCAGCGAACGCCTCACTGCCGCTGTCGAATCCACGGTCCGTCTGATCCTCCTGGAGGCCCTCTCTGATGCCGCCAGCGAGATTACCTTGGAGCTCGCTCCCGGGTCCGTGGAAGTCAGGCTCCGGGGCCGTGACCCGGAATTCGTGGTCACAAATCCGCACGGCGGGGACTTCGAGGCCATGATCGAACAAACCATCCAAGGCACCATGGCACCAGAAGACTTTGATGGCACCAGTACCTCGCGCACCACGCTCCGGCTTCCGGATCAGCTCAAGCAACAAGTTGAAGAGGCGGCCGGCCGGGACAGCCTTTCCGTGAACTCCTGGCTGGTCCGCACCATCGCCGAAGCGTTGAACGGCGGCAACGCGCCCAGGAAAGGCACACGCCGCGAACCCGGCGAGCAAAACTTCACAGGATGGGCCCGCTAATGGCAACCTTCCAGACCCCCCAGCCAATCGCCGTCGTCATTGACGTCTCCGTCCGCGGCGATATCCAGGTGGTAGCCCAAGATCGCCACGACACCGAGGTGACGGTCCAACCCCGCAAGGCCACACGAAACCTGGACGTCAAAATGGCCGAGCAGACCACCGTGGACTACTCCGACGGCCGCCTGCAGGTAAGGCTTCACCCATCGTTCCGCCATAGCTGGTTCAGCGACGGCGGCGCTGTAGAGATCACGGTGGAGGTTCCTACCGGCAGCAGCCTGGAGCTGAAGTCCGCCATGGGAGACCTCCGTTGCGAAGGCGAATTCGGCGCAGCCGACCTCAAAACCGACCTTGGCCACATCCGCGTCGATCACTGCGGCGAGCTGCGGGCACACACGGACATGGGAGACATCACGGTGGAGCACGCTGTGGGCCGGTCCCGAATCAAGACGGGCTCAGGAAAAATCCGCATCCATCACCTGGACGGAGTTGCCACCGTCAAGAACGGCAATGGCAATACGTACATCGCCCACGCTTCCGGAGAACTGAGCGTTAGCGCAGCCAACGGCGACATTTCGCTGGAACGGGCCGGCCTTTCCACCACCGTCAAAACATCCAGCGGCGATGTCACCGTGGGCGAAGTGGCCGCCGGCAGCCTCACAGTTCAGACTGCTGCCGGCACGCTGGCCGTGGGTGTGTCTGAAGGCACTGCCGCGTGGCTCGACCTCAGCACCAAATACGGACGTGTGCGCAATGCCCTCGAAGCTACCAACGGACCGGGCGACACCGTGGACAGAGTGGAGATCCGCGCCCGCAACGCCTATGGCGATATCGCGGTGATGCGGTCCCCTGTCAGCGCGCGGTAGCTGTGGCGAGGGCCCGCTTCCTGCGGGCTTTGGCCAGTCGCGTACCGATCAGTCCCTGCCGCGGGCTGAACAGATACACAAAGCCGAACACCACTCCCTGAGTAAGGACCACCATGGCCCCGGAAGCCGTGTCCAGATAGTAGCTGAGGTAGATGCCGGCCACGGAGCACACCACTGAAATGACGGGGGCAATCACCAGCATCCGGGCGAACCGGTCGGTCAGCAGGTACGCGGTGGCACCCGGGATGATCAGCATGGCCACCACCAGCACCACACCCACAGTCTGAAGGGCAACCACGGAGGTCAGCGCCAGCAGCCCTAGGAGCAGGGCGCCGAGCCTGCGCGGAGAGAGTCCGATCGCGTGGGCGTGCGTGGGGTCAAAGGCATAGAGCGTGAGGTCACGGCGTTTGAGGATCAGGATCGCGAAGGCCACCACACCCAGGACCACCACTTGGATGAGGTCCGGAACACTGACACCCAGGAGGTTGCCGAAGATGATGTGGTTCAGGTCGGTCTGGCTCGGGGTCACGGAGATCAGCACCAGGCCCAGTGCGAACAGCGAGGTGAACACGATGCCGATCGCAGCATCTTCCTTCACCCGGCTGGTATTCCGTACCACGCCGATCAACGTCACCGCGATCAGGGCGAACACCAACGCGCCCAGCGCGAACGGCGCACCCACGATGTAGGCAAGGACGACGCCGGGAAGCACCGCATGCGAGACGGCGTCGCCCATGAGGGACCAGCCGATCAGGACGAGCCAGCAGCTCAGGACGGCGCATACCACCGCAGCGATGGCGGTGGTTGCCAGGGCCCGGACCATGAAGTCGTAGCTGAGGGGTTCCAGGAGGAATTCCATGGCTTAGCCCCTGTTCATGACATCGAGGCCGAAGGCCATGGCGAGGTTCTCCGGCTGGAGCACGGTGTCCGGGCTTCCATGCATGAGCACCTTGCGCATCAGGAGCACTGCTTCGTCACAGAGTTGGGGCAGGGCGTGTAGGTCATGGGTGGAGATGAGGATGGTGGCTCCGTTGTCCGCAAGCTCGCGGAGCAGCCTGGTGATAGTAGCCTCAGACCGTTTATCCACGCCCGCGAACGGCTCGTCCAGCAGCATCATGGTGGCGCCTTGCGCAATGCCGCGGGCAACGAAAGCCCGCTTTTTCTGCCCACCGGACAATTGACCGATCTGCCGGTCGGCGTACTCGCTCAGCTCCACGCGTTCCAAAGCATGCTCGACGGCGTCCCGGTCGGCTTTACGGGGCCGGCGCGTGAATCCCAAGTGCCCGTAGCGGCCCATCATCACCACATCCCGGACGGACAGGGGAAATGCCCAGTCAACGTCTTCGCTTTGGGGAACGTAGCCGATCCCCGCGTCCTTGCGCATTTTCACCGGAGGTTGACCATTGATGAGCACCCTGCCGGAATCCGGTTTGACCATGCCCATGATGACTTTGAACAGAGTGGACTTGCCGGAGCCATTCATGCCCACCAATCCGCAGATCCGCGAATGCTCCAAGGTGAGGGATGCCTTGTCCAGGGCCAGGACGTCACCGTAGTGAACCGTGACGCCCTCAACAGCGATCGTGGGTGTGCTCATGAGGTTCCTCCTGTCAGCGCCGTGGTGATGACCTTTGCGTCATGGCGCATGAGGTCCAGGTACGTGGGAACGGGCCCGTCCGCTTCAGAGAGGGAATCAACGTAGAGCACCCCGCCGAACTTGGCATCGGTGGCTCCGACAACCTGCTGCATGGGTTCGTCGGACACCGTGGATTCACAGAAAACGGCCGGAACCTGGTTCTCCTTGACGAATTCGATGGCCCGCGTGATCTGCTGCGGCGTGGCCTGCTGCTCCGCGTTCACAGCCCAGATGTACACCTCTTTGAGGCCTGCGTCGCGGGCCAAGTAGGAGAATGCGCCTTCGCAGGTGACCAGCGCCCTCTGTTTTTCCGAAAGGACGGACAGTTTGGATACCATCTCGTCCTGCACGGCCTGAAGTTGGGTGTTGTAGGCCTTCGCGTTGGCTTCGAACTCGGCAGCGTGGGAAGGAGCCAGCTTGGCGAAAGCCGTGGCCATGTTGTTGGCGTAGATCTGAACGTTCTTGGGCGACATCCATGCATGGGGGTTCGGCTTGCCCTGGTAGGAGTCCTCGGCAATGGGCATGACCTCCACACCATCGCTGACTACTACGTGCGGCACATCAAGGTCTTCGACGAACTGGGCGAACCAGGCTTCGAGATTCAGCCCGTTGTCAAGGATGAGGTCGGCTTGGGCGGCTTTCCGAATATCACCTGGCGTCGGTTCATAGCCGTGGATTTCAGCTCCGGCTTTGGTGATGGACTCTACGCGCAGTTTGTCTCCGGCAACGTTTTTTGCAACGTCCGCCAGCACGGTGAACGTTGTGAGCACCACCGGCTTGTCATCGCCTCCGGCCGAGGAATTCCCACCGCAGGCGGAGACCCCCAGGGCAAGTGTGATTGCGGTCAGGGCAGCAGCGAAACGGCGGACATCTTTGGCGCGCCGAAACGGAAAGTTAGGCATACCGAAAATTGTAGCGACGCATGGGCCGCCCGGCAAAGCTAGGCTGGTCATATGGGCACTCTTTCCACCAAGGCACCTGAGTTCAAGTTCACTGCCTTGGACGGCCTCGCCGTTGCCGTCTACGTAGGCTTCACGGCCTACTTCCTGCTGGCCGGTGAGACGCTCAACCTCCTGATGCTGCAGCTTTTCGCGAACCCGGCCACAGCGTCGTTTGCCGTCAACGCAATCTTTTATGCCGGCGTCGGAATATTCTCCGTGGCGTCTGCCTGGCGTGTGGCCGGCCGCGACCTGAAGATACTGGGGACCCGGCCGTGGTTCACGCTGGGCATGGTGCCGCTCGCCATCGTGGTGATGCTGATACTTACGGCACTTCTGGTGGCGGCCTTCGGAGGCGTTCAAAGCTCTGAAAACCAACTGGGCATCCAGGGCATGCTGCAACAGGTCCCCGCGTGGTTGATGGTGCCACTATTGGTGATCCTGGGCCCGTTCGTGGAGGAATACCTCTTCCGTCACCTCCTGATCGGCAAGTTGTCGCAGTACCTGAACATCTGGATCTGCTGCGTGATCTCCGTAGTGGTTTTCGCATCCATCCACGTGGTGGGCCGCGAAGGGCTTGCTTTGCCCGCGTTGGCACCGTACTTGGGGATGGCCGTGGTGCTGGTGGGGGTCTATGTGTGGACGGGGAAAAACCTGATGTTCTCCTACTTTGTGCACGCCGCCAAGAACCTCATGGCCGTTGTCCTGATCTACGCTGTTCCCCCCGAACTCCTACCCAACTGAGTCGGGAACCCGGACGGAAGCTGACCGCAAGGCCCTACCCGGCCACCCGCAGTCGGGAATAGCTTGAGGGCATGACACTGAACATCCAGGTAGTAGTCGACTGCAAGAAGCCCCACGAACTCGCCGATTGGTGGGCAGAAACCCTTGAGTGGACCGTGGAGCCCCAGGACGAGGCCTTTATCCGCTCCATGATCGAGCAGGGCCACGCCACCGAGGCCCAGACCATCACCCACAAGGGCAAGCTGGTGTGGGCCGAGGGCTGCGCAATTGTGCCCGCCGAGGACAAAGACCCCAAGACCGGCCGGCGGATCCTTTTCCAAGCCGATCCCAACCAAAAGTCCGTCAAAAACCGCGTCCATTGGGACGTCCGCCTGGACGGCCGTGACAAGGACGACGTGCGTAAACAGCTGGAAGCACGCGGTGCCAAACACTTATGGACCGCCAACCAAGGACCCCACGAATGGCACACCATGGCCGACCCCGAGGGCAACGAGTTCTGCATCAGCTAAGGCCATTACTAGACTCAGGGTGTGAACAACCAACTCCCTGCCAAGGTTTCCGACGTCTTTGACCCCTCACGCTGGCGCACCGTTTCCGGCTTCGACGACTTCAAAGACATGACCTATCACCGGCAGGTTGAGCGTTCAACGGACGGCTCCGTCAAGGACCTCCCCACGGTCCGCATCGCCTTCAACCGCCCCGAGGTCCGTAACGCGTTCCGCCCGGGCACCGTGGACGAGCTCTACCGCGCCATGGACCATGCCCGCATGACACCCGACGTCGCCACCGTCCTGCTCACGGGTAACGGCCCCTCGGACAAAGACGGCGGCCACTCGTTCTGCTCCGGCGGAGACCAGCGGATCCGCGGCAGGGACGGGTACCGCTATGCCGAAGGGGATACCCAGGAGACCATAGACCCCGCCCGCGCCGGCCGCCTCCACATTCTTGAAGTTCAGCGGCTCATGCGGACTATGCCCAAAGTGGTGATCGCTGTGGTGAACGGTTGGGCGGCAGGTGGTGGCCATTCATTGCACGTGGTCAGCGACCTCACCATCGCCTCGCGCGAGCACGGCAAGTTCAAGCAGACCGACGCCACCGTGGGAAGTTTCGACGCCGGATACGGCTCTGCGCTGCTGGCCCGCCAAATCGGTCAGAAGGCCGCGCGGGAGATCTTCTTCCTGGCCCGCGAATACTCTGCCGAAGACATGGTCCGGATGGGCGCTGTCAACGAGGCCGTGGATCATGAACGGCTGGAAGAAGTGGCCCTGGAATACGCCGCGGACATCGCCCGCCAATCTCCGCAGGCCATTCGCATGCTCAAGTTTGCCTTCAACCTGGCAGACGACGGCCTCGCCGGGCAGCAGGTATTTGCCGGCGAAGCCACCCGCCTCGCGTACATGACGGACGAGGCCGTGGAGGGCAAAGAAGCGTTCCTCCAGAAGCGCGATCCCGACTGGTCCAACTTCCCTTACTACTTCTAGGACACCCGGTGGACATCGATCCCATACTCAAAGCCCTGATGGCCGCCCTCCACGGCGAGGGCCCCGCCGTCGAAATCGTCGTGGACGAACTCGGCGAGCCGCAAGCGGTTCCGGTGGAGACCGGCGTCGAAGAGGCAGCCGTTGTGGTCCGCACCTCCGGCTCCACGGGGACGCCCAAAGCCACCGTTCTGACCATTGACGCCCTGGCTGCGTCCTCCGTGTCCACTGCCATGGCCCTCCGCGGCGAAGGCCAGTGGCTGCTGGCCCTCCCCCTGCAGTATGTGGCCGGGGTTCAGGTGCTGGTCCGCTCGCTCTATGCGGGCACACGTCCTTGGGTGATGGACCAGTCGAACGGCTTCACCCCTGAGGCCTTCACCGCTGCGGCCGAGGAACTCACGGACAAGATCCGGTTCACCTCTTTGGTGCCCACGCAACTGCAGCGGCTGTTGCACTCCCCCGCGCCGGAAACCCTCGCCGTGCTGCGCCGCTTCAACGCGATTCTGCTGGGCGGCGCACCCGCTTCGGCTGAACTCCTCAGCACTGCCCGGGAGCAGGGACTCAAGGTGGTGACCACCTACGGCTCAGCCGAGACTTGCGGTGGGTGCGTCTACGACGGCGAGCCGTTGGACGGCGTCGAGGTCCGCATCGGCCAGGGCGAACTGGAAGGCCGCATCCTGCTGGGTGGCGACACCGTGGCGGCAGGCTATATGGATGCTGCCCGGGCTTCAAAGGCTGCGTTCTTCGAGGAAGACGGGACCCGCTGGTACATCACCGGGGATCTTGGGGAACTGTCCGACGACGGCAAGCTTACGGTTCTGGGCCGCGCCGATGACGTGATCATCACCGGCGGCGTCAAAGCCTCCGCCGCATACATCCAAGGCAAGTTGGAAGAGCTCGACGGCGTCACCGCGGCTTTCGTGACCGGCGTCCCGTCGCGCGAATGGGGCCAGGCCGTGGCAGCCTACGTTGCCGTGACCGATCCCTCGCCCGAAGGCGTGAAGGGATTCACCGCCCGACGCGAAGAGGCACTGGGCGTCCTTGCACCCAAGACGGTGCTGGCCGAGAAGGAACTGCCGATGCTTCCCAACGGAAAACCGGACCGCATGGCCATGATTGACCTGCTTTCCAATCTGCATCAGGGACAATAGACACGTTCTTCCTCCCGAGCCTGACTCAAGATCAACCGCGAAATACACGAGGTACTACACGTGGCGACAGCTGCACAATGGATTCAAGGAGCCCGGCTCCGCACACTGCCCGCGGCGATTGCGCCGGTCCTCATCGGTTCGGCAGCGGCGTACGAGCTCCAGGCTTTCCGGCTGCCGAACGCGATCCTGGCGGCACTTGTGGCTCTCTTGCTTCAAATCGGAGTCAACTACGCCAACGACTACTCGGACGGGATCCGCGGGACGGACGAGGACCGGGTGGGTCCTCTTCGCTTGGTGGGTTCCGGCGCAGCCAAACCGGAACAGGTGAAATGGGCAGCCTTCGCGCTCTTCGGGGCGGCGATGATCTGCGGCCTGATCCTGGTGATCATTACCCAGACGTGGTGGCTGATCCTGGTGGGCATTGGCTGCGTCCTGGCAGCTTGGGGATACACCGGCGGGAAGAATCCCTACGGGTACCTGGGCTTGGGTGACGTCTTTGTCTTCGTGTTCTTCGGTCTTGTGGCCACCCTTGGCACCACCTACACCCAGGCCGGGCAGGTCAGCCTCGCCGCGGTGATTGGTGCGATCGGCACCGGGCTCATTGCCTGCGCATTGCTGATGGCCAACAACGTGAGGGACATCCCCACGGATGCGGCAGCAGGAAAGCGCACCCTTGCTGTGCGGCTTGGTGACAGGCATGCCCGTGAAAGCTACGTCCTGATGCTGGCCGTCGCCATTCTGCTGGTGATCGTGCTGGCACCCACCAAACCGTGGATGCTCATTGTCCTGCTGCTGATCCCCGCGTGCCTCATGCCTGCCTGGCTGATGGTGAACGGCAAGAAGCGCAAGAGCCTCATCCCGGTCCTCAAGCAGACCGGCATGATCAACCTCGGCTACAGCCTGCTGTTCTCGCTGGGGCTGATCCTAAGCCGCGGCTTCTAGACCTTTATACGAGTTTTTGTACAGCTAACGCCCCCAAGAAGCTCTCTTAGGGGCGTTAGCTGTACAAAAACTTCTAGACCGTGCCCGGGCGTTTGTCGTTGTTAACGGCGATGTCCGGGTTTTTCTCTACCAAGCCGTCCTCGGCTGCGGCGTCTTCAACCTCACCCGCGGTGCGAATCGGCTTGGCCCGCCCGGAGAAACGCTCGCGCATGGCCGCAGTGGCGGCGTCGCGCTGTTTTTGGAAGAAGAGGTAGCTGATGGCGAAGGCAATCAGACCGGCGAACACCACAGCCAGGATCCAACCAACCCCCAAAAAGGCGAACAACACGAACAACGGCACGAACAGTGCCAGGCGGATGAGGGAATACTTCAGGAAAGCCACCATCCAAGTTTAGCCGCCCGGATGGTTGCACTCTGATCACAGCCGCAAGAGGGCGTCCAGTGATTGGCTTCCGGCGACTAGACTTGGTGCATGCTCCGGGTTGTAGGCGTCGTCATTGTATTGGTCATCTTTGTCTATGCCTTGGTGGACGTCATCCGCACCGACGGCCACCAGACACGCGGGATCTCCAAACCCGCGTGGATCATTGTGATGATCGTCCTCCCGCTGCTGGGCGCGATCCTCTGGTTCATTTTCGGCCGCCCTTACAACAAACCCAAAGCCGCACCGGTTCGACGCCAGCCCACAGCTCCGGATGACGACCCCGAATTCCTCCGCAACCTGGAAACCCGCCGCCGTAACCAGGCTGAAGACGATCGCCTGAAAAAGCTCAAAGCGGACTTGGAAGCCAAGGAACGCGATCTTGGCGAGAAGCCCGGCGATGGCAGCGGCGACGCCAAAAACAACGGATTCAAACCCGGCGATGTCAAGCGTACCGAGCCGGATCCGCATGATACGGACGAGCTGAAGTAGGGAACATGGCCCAGCAAGCTGATGGATCACGGCAGACACCTTCCTCCACGCCATCAGTCAGCGGGCCCGCGTCACCCTCCGCACCACCGCCGCGCCCCGGCATTTCACTTTCCACGCCCCCGCCCATAGCAGCGGTGGTCAAACCTCCCGCACTAGCGCGATGGTCGCGCTCACTATGGGTGGCCAGCTTCGTGGCGGGGATAGCCGTGGTGGCCACAGGCTTTCTGGGCCGTGATTCCCACTTCGAACGCTTGAAGGGGGTCATCGGAGGCATGGTTCCCGAGGGCGACGCCAATGCAGTGGAGGGGGCCACTGCGGTGGTGTTCCTGGGAAGCCTCGCCATGCTGGCCCTGGTGGTGGCCATGGAAGCGACCCTGCTGGCGGCCCTGTTTAGACGCCGCATTTGGGCGCGCTGGGCCTTGGCCCCGCTGGTCCTCCTGCACGCTGTGGTCACCGTCATCACCGCCGACTTCGTGGTGGCGCCCGGAGCCGATGGCGTCCTGACAACTGTGCTTTTGGCGGCCCAATTCATCCTGGCCGCTGCTGGCCTGATCCTGCTGTTTCTCCCATCCACCACCAGCTGGCTGCTGAGCGAACGGTTTTCTTAGCGAACGGCCGGAATTGCGGCCAACATCCCTTCGCAACTGCGCAGGACTACGCGGCATGCGTCCAGTGCGGCCGGCTCAGTGAGCGGGTTTTCCGCGATCAACCGCCAACGGTTAAAGGCGTTCCGTGCCGCCTCACTGATCTGCTCCGGGGTTGCCCCGGGATCCAAGCCCAACCTCAGCTGGGGGGTACTGCCGTGGCCGCCTACCAACTGCTCGGCTTCCGCAGACAACTCCGGGGTCAGGCCTAGTCCCGTCGTTCGCAGCGTCCCTAGGAGTTTCAACTCCCGGAACTCGTGCGCGCCAGCCTGCAGCCTCTCCAAGCCGGCTTCCAGCGGAAGCACGGTATCCCGCGGTGAACCGCGCAGCAAAGCTTCCAAACCCACGACGGCGGCACGAGTCTTGAGTGCGTCCGCCCGGGTTTGGAACAAAGAGGCGATATTCTGAAGCAACTGGCCAAGTCCGCTGCGCCGTGCCAACTCATGGGCTAGTTCCGTGGGGTTGCTGATTCCGCCCCGGATCAGTGCAACACCAAGGCGAATGCCGAAAAGGCCGAATCTTTGCACGAGGAACGCTTTGGCTTCCGGTGTCAGCTCAGCGGGTTCGCTGGCCCGGACAAAGAGGTCCGCTGATAGCATCAGCCTTTCCCGCTGGTTCCTGTCCATCAGCGCCAACACCTGCATGGCTTCAAAATCCGTTTGGCGCATGGTCCGCGAGCTTTGCGCAAGCAGCCCGGCAACCGGCACGACGCCCAGCGCAAGCGGCCTGAGGTTCTGGTCCCTGCTGTATCTATCAGCGATCACCGCGGCGGAGATGAGGGAGTCGATTCTTCCCGCACCGATCTCGTCGGCCCGGGACAGGACCGCCAACGCATTGACAGTCCCGGATTGACCCGCGGCGGTGTCCTTAAAGGACTCGAGGAACCTGACATCGGAGGCATGAAGATGCCGCATGAGATAGATGACAGCATCGGCAGCCATGGGGGCGTCCTCGGGTAGGAGGAATTCTGCGGAGCGCCCTGACACATCCCGGGACAACGAGGCGATCCCCGGGGTATCGATCAGCGTCAGCTCCCTCAGGCTCGCTGCCGGCCAATCCACCACCAAGCGTTCCACGTCCTCAGGCCGGACATCGCCCAAGCTGAAGATCAAACGGCCATCCTCACGGGTAACCGGGAGCGCAAGCGGCTCCCCGATGATGGGATGAAGCGTAATCCTGGGAGTATGCCCGTACCGGTACCAGGTGACGATTCGTGTGCATTCCCCGGCATCGGTGGGCGCGATCTCTTCTCCGATGATCGCATTGAGAAGAGTGGATTTGCCGGCCTTGACCATACCGGCCACTGCTACCCGCAAAGGCCCTTCCAGCCTGCCCTCGAGCTCCTCCACCACCGCCAGCGCTACTGCGTCGTGCCGGAAGATCTCCCTTGCTTGCCGGAGCAGGTCAGATGCTCCGGCGATGCCCGAGTCCATCATCCTGCCGGGACCGCCGACGTTGACGTGGTGGATTGGGGCAGGTTGTTGGCCTGGTCGGTTGCGGGTGGCTCTTGGTGCAGTTGATGCGCGGTCTTCGCCAGGGCGTCCACTGCTGTGAGCTGGTTCCGTATCTCTTTGATTCTCATGTCCCGCTCAACCGCGTACGTGGCTGCCGCTTTCTGTGCGGCCGCAACGGATTCTGTCAGGGAACGGTGGTGCTCTTCGGCGATCTCCGTGAAATGGTCGCGTGTGGCACGCTGGACCAGCCGCAGCCTGTCTTTGAGCTGCTTGCCCACTTGGAACACAACATCATCAACGTGCTTCCGTACCAGCACCTTCGCTTCGGACTGGCGTTGTTTCAGGCGCGCTTCTTTGTCTTCCCTATAGGCTTTCCGTCCCAGCATCAGGCCGGCCCCAACCGATAGCGGATTGATAAGGGCCATCCCAAAGATGCCTGTCAGGAGGCCGAACATCAGTACGCCTCCGTAGGACCCGCGCATCCCGATCAGCACTTTCTGCAGCGGCCCGAGCCTGCCATCCTGCATCTCCTGGATGTCGGCTACAGGGTCCAGTACGCCGCCGGTGTCTGCCACTTTCAAGGCGGGGAGGGCCACCACTTCCTCTGAGAAGTGCTCCGCCACCTGGGTGGCCAACCATTGCGCACGTTCGCTGGTCCACACGAAGGTATCTGAAACCGCCGCTGCCGTGCTCTGTTCCAGCCATTGCGTGAACTGCTCCCACGCGGGTCCGGGGTCCCCTTGATCAATGGCAGTTTCGGCCTCGCGTTGTATCCGGCGGAGCCTGTCCCTCAAGTCGTACTCCAGGTCGGCGATCAGGTCACCAATGCCGTCATTGAGGGTGATCTGCCAACGGGCGGAGCGTTTGCGCAGCGAGTCCGCGTCCTCCTTCGCCGCGTTCAGGCCAGCGATCATTTGTGGTGTTCCTGCCGGGTTTTCCAAGGCTTCAAGTTCCGACTGCAAAGCAAGCCGAAGGTTTTCGGTGACAGACAAAAGGTCGTTGCTGACGGATCTGCGTTGCATCCTGGCCGCCCCGCCCACAATGTTGTTCCGCAAATGGCCGATCAGCGCGGGAAATCCTGAGTCGGCGTTCAATTCCTGGTCCTGCAGCCGCGCCGCATGGAGCCGCAACTCCGAGGACACTGGAAAGAGTGGAATATCGGGCCCGACGCTGGCCAGGTGTCTTTGATCCAGCTCAGCGATTTGGCGCCAACTGGGATAAAGATCTGTCTTGGACAACACACACAGGACGTTCGGGCTGATGCGCATCGCCTGACTCAGGAACCGCATCTCCGGTTCGGTGTATTCCTGCGATGCATCGGAGACGAACACCATGGCGTGGGCCGATGGCAAGGCAGTCAACGTGGTCAGTGTGTGTGTTGAGCCCAGTCCGCCAACGCCAGGGGAATCGACGATCGTCAGTCCACCGCTCAGCAGCTTCCGGGGCAGTGACACTTCTGCGGCCACGATGTTCTTCGCGTTGCCCGGATTACCTTTCTCTGAGACGTATTCCGCGAGTTGATCCAGGTGGACGGGTTGCCTTTCCAAGCCGTTTTCGCGTCCTCCGGCATCTCC
The DNA here is from genome assembly GCF_011605365.1 of Paenarthrobacter sp. MSM-2-10-13. Lineage (NCBI taxonomy): Bacteria > Bacillati > Actinomycetota > Actinomycetes > Micrococcales > Micrococcaceae > Paenarthrobacter > Paenarthrobacter sp. MSM-2-10-13. The sequence continues at coordinate 185,917 of NZ_JAAOXO010000004.1, forward strand.
TTCGGCCTCCGGTCCGCTGCTTTGTTGGGCGGGAACGAGAACGACCGCCGACGCCGGGTCCCCGTGCCGCACAACTGTTGGGACGGCGGTGGCAATGTCGTCATCCACCGGGCAGACAGGTGCGTTCACCAGCGCGTTGATGAGCTGGCTCTTCCCTTGTTTGAACTCGCCCACCACGATCACACGGACACTGGGATCGCTGAGGCGGGTGAGGGTATTTTCCAGACGACGCCGGAGGTCGTTCCGGTCCCCTGCCAGCGCCATGCCCTGTTCCACCAAGATGGTCATGCGTCCTGTTTCCGTCACCGTCTGTCCTTTGTCCCTTGTTTTCCAGCGCCGCTCCAGTGAAGAGGCCACGAAGTGCCCGGCAAACGTTATGGCGTCTGCCGGGCACTGCTGGGGTTTTCGTAAATGTTGTGTCAAAAATTCTTTACGACGTTTGGACCTTCCGGGTGCTAGTCGATTTCCACATCGTTCTTGGCGACGACGATCGAATCATCAATGTCGTTGTATTCAACCTCAACGTCGAGTTCGTTGTCGGCGATGACGGTGTTGTCCTCGACGTTGGTGTATTCGAGTTCCAGCTCGTTGTCCTGGATGACCGTGGAGTCGTAGTTGACCTGCACGTCCTCGACGTCGATGTCGGTGGAGTTATCAACTTCCAGCTCGTTGTCCTGTACAACGATGGATTCGTTGATGAGCTGAACGTCTTCGACGTCCACATCCGTGGAGTTGTCGTTGAACGAATCGGTGACGTTCACGGAGTTGTCCGTGACGGAGTTGTCGGAATTATCCGAGTTGTCCGAGTTGTCAGAGTTGTCGTTGAACGAATCCGAGACGTTGACCGAGTTATTCGAGTTGTCCACGGAGTTGTCCGTGTTGAACGAGTCCTCGATGTCCACATCAACATCAACATCGGTGTTGTAGGAGTCCTTGGTCACCGAATGATCGGAGTTGTCGTTGAACGAATCCTTGACCTCAATGTCCGTGTTGCCTACTTCAACATCTCCGTCGCCGGACTCCGTAATGTTCACCGAGTTATCCGTTGAATGGTCATCGGTGGTGGTAGTGGTTGTAGTCGTGGTGGTGTTGCCCGAATTGCTGACGTCGTCGCCGGCAGCAATAGCGCCGTCGCCGGAGGCCACCACAGCGTCCTGGTTGAAGAGTTGCGTGACATCGCCGTCGGCCCAGATGTTCTGGTTCACCGACTGGTCAGTGATGGTGTCGCGGTCGTCGATGGTGGTGGTGTAGGAGTAATTGTTCACCACGTGGACCAGCTGCTGAACGGCATGTGCGTGGTCGTCCCAGTCGCCGCCACCGCCGCCACCACCGTGACCGCCGCCGTCGTGGCCACCGTGGTCGCCGCCCCCGCCACCACCGTGGCCGCCATGTCCGTGATCGTCGTCGTCGTGTCCACCCCAGCCGCCGCCACCGCCGCCACCACCGTGGCCGCCATGTCCGTGATCGTCGTCATCATGATCCGGGCGTCCGCCGCCGCCACCGTGGGGGTGATCATCGTCGTCGCGGCCACCCCAGGCACCCCCGCCACCGGTGGAAGCGTGATTGCCGCCAGTGTTGTATTCGCGGTCGAAAGAGGAACGGGCGCTGATGGGTGCGTAGTCCAGGACAACCGGACGAACGGCGTCGACGTCGGCCGAGGAGACGTCACGCAAACCCGCTGCAGCGAGCGCAGCTTCCGGATCACGGACGAACTCTTCAGCTGCATCAGGATCATTGAACAGGCTCATCAGGAACTGCACGAGCTGTTGTGCGAGTGTAGGCATTGGAGTGCTCCCTCAAATTCTGTGGTGTGTGGTTGGCCCGGCGCCTTTGCCGGGCTTGAATTCAACGTATTGCCGGGCCGGGGGTCCGGGCATCGGGGGTGGTCCCCCTACCCAGTCACCCACCGTTAGGGGATGGCGGGGTTTCCCGTTAGGGGGTGAAGGGGTATGCCGCCTACGGAGGCGGGTACCCCTCCCCCAACGCCAGCCGTAGGCGGACCAAGAGCTCCGAACGGTTTTCCGCTCCCAGACGTCGCCGCATACGTGCCACGTGATGCTCCGCCGTGCGGGGAGAGATATAGATGGCCTCACCGATCTCCCGGTAGGTCTTGCCTTCAAGGATGAGTCGGCCGACTTCACGTTCCCGGGCGCTGAGCCCTGAGGTGTCGGGAGTTCCGGGACCACCATTGCCAAAGTCCATGACGGGTTGAGCTGTAGCGCTAGAGCGCGCGTCCTCTGGCCGTTGGGCCGCCCCGGCAGGCGGTGCTGCACTTTGGGGATGAATATCCCTGGCGCACGCCAGTAGTTTCACCATGTCTCGTCGCTCATCCGCGTGCGCGGCGGCGTGGCCCGCCAAGCGCGCGCCCTCCCAAGGCATCCCGACGGCGGCCAACCCACGGGCCGCTGTTTCGACGTCGGACGCTTCAAATCGGCCTGCCAGGACGGAGACCCACGCCTTGCCGCCTGTGGCGAGCACGGACGCCAGATGGCTGTGTTCAGAGGCGCGCACGAGTGCTGCAGCGTGTGGTGCCAGTCCGGCGGGGTCTTCGCTGAGCAAAGCCGCCTGCACCGCCGCCCAGTGCAATGGAACGGACCACAAGGGCGGTTTGCCCAGCCTGCCCAGCAGCTCCCAGGCGTTGTCCAGGTAATGGCCAACCCTCCTTGATTCCCGAAGCCGGGCCGCGGTGATCATGAGTTCGCCCCACGGCAGGAGGCTGAAGAGATCCACGGACACATGCATCATCGCTTCGCGGGCTCTCTCCCAGGCAAGCACGAGCTCGTGCATGTCACTGCCGCGCCGGGCAAGGCCCACCTCCAGTGCCGCAAGCAAGAACCCATCCCTTGGTGCCAAGGACCAATGGTTGGCCTTGAGGGCCTCGTTGATGGCCAGGATGGCGTCATCGGCGTTGTCCTGTTGCATGGAGGACCACGCCCGCAACAGGAACAGCCGTGGTCGCGCCGCATCGCCCCCTTGACCAGCCGCCAGCGCTGCTTTGAGCACTGTGTCCGCCACCTCCGGCTCCCCGCTGTGGAGGGCGCATAAGGCTGCCAAGGCTCCGGGTGTTTCCGGAAGGGGGATGGTTGTGCCTGCCGCGTTCATCATGTCCGAGGCCCGGATGAGCTCAGGCAGTGCCAGTTCCGGGGCCGGCCCCAAGGTTCGGCGGAGACCCTCCTGGGTCAGTGACAAGGCCACTGCCAGGAGCGTCGGAGAACCGCTCGGCGGAGCAGCTGCCAGAAACTCTTCGGCGGCCGCGGCATTTCCCGTCCCGATCATGGCCACAGCAGCAAGGGGTGCCGAACCATCGATCCTGTTCGGCCCAAGCCAGCTGTAAGTATCGGCGCTCCGGGACAGCATTCCGCGCTGCGCCCAGACCGCCGAGGCTACGTCTACTCCCAGTCGCAGGTCCGGTGCCTCGGGCACCGCCAGGAGTCTGTCCGCGATTCTGCCTGCAGCATCCAAATCACCAGTCGCGGCAGCAGCCTGGGCGCGTCTTGCGGCCTTGGCGGCCTCGTCACCCCCGGCCAAAAGAGCTTCGGCGTAGAGCTCTGCAGCCAGCCGCGGGTCATTTTCCAGCGCTTCATCTGCGCAGCGTTCGAGCTCAGCCACCACGCGGGGATCCTTGAAACCCGTCCGTGCAAGGTCACGGGCCAGTTCCCCCAAGTGCTGGCCGTCCTGAATGGTCTTGTCCACCAGCTCTTTTTGCATTGCACGGGTGCGGGCAGGTGGAGTTTCCTTCAGCAAGGCATACCGTGCCGTTGCTGCGTCCCAGGTATCGGTTGTCTCTGTGAGGGGGTGATCTTCTGCGCCGGGACCATAGTGGCCGGGCATATGGTCATGTCCCGTCATGGGTTAGACCGCCGAGAGCAGCGACGGATCCGCAGCGGGGCTGGTTTCCGTTGGTAACGGAGCCGGGTCAGGGACGGCCGGCGGTGTGGTCTCTTGCGGCAGTATTGGTTCCTGTGCCGGGGGTGGAGGGTCTTGGACCACCGTCGGCTCGGGCGCCGGCACGGTCGGTTCCGGCGTTGGGGGTGGAGTCACTGGGTCCGCGGGAGTACTCGGAGGTGTTGTCGGTTCTGTTACCGGTGGGGTGGTGGGCTCGGTCGTTGGCGGTGTTGTGGTCGGTGGCGGAGTCGGTCCGCTGGCGGCACCTCCTGTGGGATCAGGTGCAGGGGTCGCTGGCGGGGTCTGGGTACCTGGAGCCTGGGTACCCGGGGCCTGGGTACCCGGCGTCTGAGTACCCGGAGCCGGTGCAGCCGGTGGGGTGGACGCCCCCGGCGCAACCGGTGGGGTGGTGCCGGCCGCGCCGGTTCCCGTCCCGGCAGTGGTTCCGGAGCCGGACCCGGCGCTTCCTGTACCACCGGTGCCCGCGCTGGTTGACCCGGGGTTCGTACCCTGAGTGTTTGCACCTTTGGCTGGCGCCTTTCCGTTGGATCCAGCCCTCGTGACGCCCGCCCTGGCGCTCGCTTCGAGACCGCCCGCCAGTCCTCCGACAACCGGGACCGAAGCACCTGCGCCTCCAGCGCCGTTGCCTTGGGCGCCGGTAGCCTGTGCCCCGGCTGCCTGCGCACCGCCGTCGCGCATGACATCCGCTGCCTGATTGCCGAACATGGTGGCCAGCAGTCCTGAGCCTTCGGGGCTTTGGGCCGCCGTGGCAGTCGCGATGGTCAGCGCGGCAGCGGCCGCAGCGGCTGCTGCCGCCATCCGCACGCGGGGCCGCGGGGCATGCCGGCCTGGTGTGGTCACACTGGATTTGGGGTGGTTGAATGCCGGAGCCCTGCCCGGGACGTGCGGCCTCCGCATCGCAGCCGCCGCGCTTGTTTTTACAGGCCCGGATGGCAAAGCTGCAGCGGCCGGAGCTGAAGCGGCCGTGGCCGAGGCTGCCGCGGCATCCACTGCGTCCGCCCCCTGCGAGAGCAGGCCAGCGACAGCAGCGCCACGGCAGATAGACGATTTGGGATCGGCGTCAACGGCGATTGGACGGTCAAGTTCCACGGAAATCAGCTCTGCCACGAGTGGAATCCGGGAAGACCCGCCGATGAGCAGCACTGCGCTGAGATCCTGGGCTTGGAGGTTGATGGTTCTCAGGCTGCGTTGGAGGGCGTCCACGGTATCCCTGACAGGGGCCTCGATCATCGCCTCGAATTCGGAACGGACCAGCCGCACCGACGTCTGGGTTCCGGGCAGGGATACGGCCACGCTGGCTTCGCTGTCCAGTGAGAGTGCCTCCTTGGCTTCCCGGCATTCCCGCCTCAACCGCGCCAGTGCAGCCAAGGTCTCGGGAGAGGCCGGGTCCATGGCCGGGCCGTCGCCAAGGTGACCCATGACGTGGCGCAGGACGGCGGCGTCGAAATCGGCGCCGCCCAGAGTTTCAATGCCGTCCGGACGGCCCAATAGCTCAAAGTTGCCCGCTCCGGCTTTGCGAAGGATTGCGGTGTCGAACGTACCGCCGCCGAGGTCGTACACCGCGATGATGCTGCCGTCCTCCACGCGCGTTTGGGAGGCGTAGTGCAGCGCAGCCGCTTCCGGCTCGCTGATCAGGGTGATGTCCTGCAGGCCTGCCATGGTGAGCGCTGCCAGGACCAGTGAGGTGCGGTGCTGACCCCACGCTGCAGGGTGGGTCATGATGATCGACGTCGGCGCGGTGCCCTCGCGCTCTTGGGCCTTATCCACCACCCATCGGGCCATGGTGGCGTACACGTCCTCTGGTGCCAGCCAGCTTTCGCCCACAGCGAGGGGAACGGAGTCACCTATGCGGCGCTTGAACTCCCGCACCATGCGTTGGGGGTCGTCCAGACCGCGACGTTCGGCGGCTTCTCCTACCAGCACCCGGCCGTCGCCGGCATAAAACAGCACCGAGGGCACGGCACTGCCATGCAATCCCAGCGAGAGAATTTCAGGGGTTGGAGTGGGTCCTTGGCAGGGCTTGACAAGGGCTGCGGCGGTAAAACTTGTTCCGACATCGATGGCGAGAACATAGCTCATGGTTACCTCGAAAAGGTCACGGCGCGTCGCTAGCGGGCTGCATCACAAGCGGGTCCTGAACAAGGTAGCACCTGCCCCTGACGGGCAAAAGGCTTAGTTGCAACACCAAATTGTCATGATTGCTACACCGATTTGTCATACTCCGCGACCATCTTCCGCGTGCAGGAGCAAAGCCCCTGCTCAGAGGGCCAAAGCGGCAGGCCCCTCGGCCTACAGCCCCGAGTAGGAGTGCAGACCGTTGAAAACGGTATTGACGAGCGTGAAGTTGATGATGACGCAGGCGTAGCCAACAATTGACAACCATGCGGCACGGGTTCCGGTCCAACCGCGTGTGGCCCGCGCATGCAGGTAGCCCGCGTAGACCACCCAGATCACAAAGGTCCACACTTCCTTGGGGTCCCAGCCCCAGAAGCGGCCCCAGGCTTTCTCAGCCCAGATCGCCCCGAACATGAGGGTGAACGTCCAGCCGATGAAAGCGATGGCGTTAATGCGGTAGGAGAGATTCTCAAGGCTCAAGGCGTTCGGAACCAGGCGCATGAAGCCCAACTTGTCCGCACGGCCGGCAGCCAGGTTCTTTTGGCGATGCGATTGCAGCAACTGCAGCACGGACATGGCAAACGTCAGGGTGAACAGTGCAGAGGACAGCACCGCGATGGAGACGTGGATGATCAACCAGTAACTCTGCAGTGCCGGAACCAAATGGCCCACTGGAGTCCAGAAAGCAGCCGAAGCCGCTACCAGCATGATGATGGCCAAGCCGATCACGAACGTGCCCAGGAAGCGGAGATCCCTACGGATGAGGACTATAAGGAAGACAGCCACTGCCACGAAAGCACCGGTGGTGAGGAACTCGTACATGTTGCCCCACGGCACGCGGCCTGCACCGAAGGCACGCGTCACCACACCCGCACCATGGATCAGCACACCCAGCACGGTCAGCGCGACGGCCACGCGGGCAGGAGCGCGGCGTTCGCCTGCGTACTTCATGTCGCCGGCGGCGGTACCGCCCTCAACGGTGAGGCCCGACGTCGGACGCTCGGCGCGGCCAGCCGGCCCACCGGCGTCGGGACCTCCCAAACCTGCCGCGACACGGCCCGCAGCAACGCTCACCTTGTGGTCGGTGGTGCTGGCCGCAGCCTTCTGGTCCACGGCGCGGAGCATCTTGCTGCTCTTGGCCAGGTCCCAGGCAAAGGCGATGAACGCCACGGTGTACGTGCCGGCGGCCAACAGCATGAACAGCTCGCTGTACTGGCCCAGGGTTTCGTTGATGACGGGCATTACTGGTCCTTCGAGGTTGAGGAAGATCCTGCAGTTGTTGTAGCGGTGTCCGGCGTGGCCGGCGTTTCCGGGATGTTCCATTCCCGGGCAAAGATCTCGCGGAGGGCTGCTGCTTCACCGGCGAGGCGGTGGTCTTCGCCGCGAGCCAGCAGGCCGTATTCCACCATGGTGCGGCCATCGGAGTGGGTTCCGGTGCGGACCCAGACGCGGCGGCGGTTGATGTACAGCGACATGACCAAACCGGCGACTGCGAGGAAGCCGAAGATCAAGGCGTACAGCTGGCCGGGGTTGTGGTGGATGTCCACGCCGATGTACTTCTTGACGCCATCGAACGTGATGCTGCCCTTGCCTTCGGGCAGGTCCACGGTGGCTCCGGGCGTTAAGGTGATGCCGCCCGCAGCGAGGTCGCGGGCATTAAGGGGTTTCAAGTCCTTGACGTCCAGCTCGAACACGTTCTGGGGCACGCCCTTGTCCAGGCCGAGGTCTCCGTAGAAGGAATTCAGGCTCAGCTGGGGGTTGAAGAGTTCCGGGGAAGCGCTGAACGAGGTGCCGGTCTCTGTAACGAACGCCGTCGGAAGGAAGAAGCCCACAAAGCCCAGCTGTTCCGGCTTGGCATCCGGGACCTTGATGACCACGGACGAGTAATAGTTGTCGCCCTGGACCTTGGCAATCACTGGCCCTTCGAAGGAGACGTTGCCCTCCCCATCGCGGATAGTGACCATGGGCGCGTAGCCGTTTCCGGTGAGATAAAGGCTGGTTCCTCCGAGGGAAACGGGGTCGTTGACCTTCAGTGTTTCCTTCTTGCCCGGCGCATCAGGGGTTTCCTTGGTGGTCACCTCAGCGGTGTAATCGATGGGCTGGCCGGCCTTGCCGGGAGACTCACCGCGATCGAACGTGGCCTCAAACTTGTCCAATTGCATGGAGTACGGCTGGAGTGAACTGCTCTGGAAGTTGGTACCCGGAGTGAATTGGTCATAGCCCACCAGGGTGTTGACGAATGTGTCGCCCTCCACCAGGATTCGCTGGCCGCTGTACCCGAAAAGGCCGCCAATGGCCACGGACACCAGCACCCCGATCAATGAGGTGTGGAACACCAGGTTCCCCACTTCCTTCAGGAAGCCGCGCTCGGCACCCAAGGACGGCAGGTCGCCGTCGACGTCCCTGACTTCCACGCGGTAGCCGCGCTTCTTGAGCAGCCCGGCGGCATCGGTGACGGCCTTCGACGCCGGGATCCCGGCGTCGGCGGGCAGCGCCAGAGTGCCGTATTCCGGCAGGCGCGAAAGGCGCCTGGGAGTGCGCGGCGGCTGAGACTTCATGGCCTTGTAATGGGCCATGGCGCGGGGAGTAACGCAGCCGATCAAGGAAATGAACAGCAGGATGTAGATGGCCGAGAACCAGGCCGAGGAATAGACGTCGAACATCTGGAGGGCGTCCAGGAATGGGCCGGTTGTTGGGTTGTTCCTGATCCAGTCAGTAACCACCACCGGATTGGCCGGCCGCTGCGGAAACAGGGAACCCGGGACCGCGCCAACGGCCAGCAGAAGCAGCAGGAACAGAGCCGTGCGCATGCTGGTCAGTTGGGTCCAGGACCACCGGAGCATGCCCTTGAAACCAAGCGCGGGCAGGGCAGCCTCGGACTTGGCCTGCTGGAGTTTTCCGTCCGCTGTGTTCTCAGCGGCTGGTGACTTCTTCTTGGCTTTCACGGACTCGCTCATCAGATTGGCAACTTCACATCGTTTTGGAACCAGTACTGCAACTCGGTCACCCAGGCTCCCCACACTCCGGTGGCCATCAGGATGCCGAGCAAAATCAGAATGCCTCCGCCGATCCGCTGGATGGCCAGCCGATGCTTTCGGAAGAAGGACATGACTCCCATGCCCCGGCGTACGGCCAACGCAATCAGGAGGAACGGAATGCCAAGGCCAAGGCTGTAAACGAACGCCAGGAGGGCACCTTTGGCCGCCGACGAACCGCCGGACAAGCTCAGCAACTGTACCGCGGAGTACGTCGGACCAATGCAGGGCGCCCAACCCAAGCCGAACGTCAGCCCCAGGAGCGGAGCACCCCACAAGCCTGCCGGCGGTTTGGCATGGATTTTCGCGTCCCGCTGGAGCCAGCCGAAACCACCCATGAACACCACGCCCATGATGATCACCAGGATGCCCAGCAGTTGAGTGATCCAGGCGTTTTGCGGACCCGTCAGCAACGTTCCAAGCTGACCGAAAGCACCGCCCAAGAGGACAAAAATCACCGAGAATCCCAGGACGAACAGCCCGATTCCGGCCAGCATACGGCCTCGCCGCTGCTTTTGGAGGTCGACGCCGGTCAGTCCCGTGACGTAGCCAAGGTAACCAGGGACCAGCGGCAGGACGCACGGCGAAAGGAAGGAGACCAGCCCGGCCAGCAATGCCACCGGCACAGCCAGCAGCAGTGATCCGTTGAGGATCGTCTCGGCGAATGGACTGTTCATGGGTGCTACTCCGCCGCTGCGGAGGTGATGAGGGCCTTTAGGGTGCTCTTCTCAATCTCGCCCAGCACGCGGGAGGCAACCTTGCCTTCCTTGTCCAGGACCAGGGTGGTGGGAACCGCACCTGGAGGGACAATGCCGGACACGGACAGCAGCACTGCGCCGTCCTTGTCATCGAAGCTCGGGTAGGTGATGTTGAAGGTCTTGTCGAAGGCCTCAGCGGTGGCTTTTTCGTCACGAAGGTTAACGCCGAAGAACTGGACTCCCTGGTCCTTGAAGTCCTGGTGCAGGGCTTCAAGCTGGGGAGCTTCGATGCGACACGGAGCGCAGGCGGCAAACCAGAAGTTGAGCACGGTGACTTTGCCCTGGAGATCCTCAGGCTTGACGGTCTGTCCATTAAACAAAGTGCCCTTGAGCGCCACCGGAGCTGCGCGGTCAGCCTTCGCGAATTCCGTCACCGAGCCGTCGCCTGCCACGTAGTTCTTGTTATCGCCGGCCTTGGCCTGCTTGGCAAGGGAGTCTTCCTGAGCGCATGCGGACAGGCCCATGGTCAGTCCTGCCAGGAGAACTCCTCCGGCGGTCAGCACGCCGCGGCGTGAAAGATTGTTGTCCATGCCTCTATGCCCCCGGGGTGCTCGCCGCGCCGGGGAGCAGAACGGCAGCAGGCTCGGAGTATTCGACGCGCACGATCTTGCCGGCATCGTCCAAAGTCAAGGATGTCAGGGAGGTGAGGGTGCATTCACGCTTGCGGGGATCGTGCGCGAGGCGGCGGCCCTCAGCGGTCAAACGGGTTGACCAAATGGGAAGTTGGTGGCTCACCAGAATGGCTTCAGCGCCGTCGCCACCGAGCTCGATCGCCTTCACCCGTGCGTCTTCCACAGCCGCCAGAACGCGGGCCGCCTGCTCTTTGTAGGGCTCGCCCCAGGAAGGCCGCAGGGGATTTCGGAAGTAGAACCAATGCTTGGGCTTGAGGAACTCGCTCTTGGTGGGATGGAGTCCCTCAAAGTGGTTCTCGGCTTCGATGATGCGAGGATCCGTGGTGATGTCCAGGTTCAGCGCCTCGGAGGTCGGCATGGCTGTTTCCTGGGCGCGGGTCAGCGGCGAGGCTACCAAATGCACAATCTTGGCACCTTCACTGGCGCGGGCCGTGAAGTGGTCCGCCAACATCCGGGCCATCTCCCGGCCACGCTCTGAGAGGTGGAATTCCGGCAGCCGGCCATAGAGGACGGCGTCGGGATTGTGGACCTCGCCATGGCGAAGCAGATGGACAGTTGCTTGGGGCATGTTTACCAGTTTCTCAAAGAAGCGGGGCGATCCGAAATCTTCTACCGCTAGTAGAACTCAAAGTTTTCCCGAAATGTTCCGTGGAGTTGGAATAAAAGATGCATATGCATGTTTATACTGGGTACGAAGCTCGGTTGACGCTTCAAGCAATGAGCTCGACCGGACAAGCACGCAGTACCCACCACTTGATATAGGAGCAACACCATGATGACTCTCCCCGCTTCCGTCACCACCGGCACCTGGACCCTCGACGCTTCCCACAGCGAAATCGGCTTCACCGTCCGCCACGCAGGCATCAGCAAGGTCCGCGGCCAGTTCAAGGACGCCACGGCCACCTTGGAAGTTGGCGAAACCCTGACCGATTCCAAGGTCACCGCCACCATCCAGACCGCCAGCTTCGACTCCGGCGACGTCAACCGCGACGGGCACGTCAAGGGCGAAGACTTCTTTGACGTAGAGAAGTTCCCGGAAATCACCTTCGTGTCCCGGCACGTCAAGGCCAACGGAAACAGCTTCGACCTCGTGGGCGATCTCACAATCAAGGGAGTGACCAAGGAAGTTTCCATCGAGACCGAATTCAACGGTGTAGCAGTGGACCCCTTCGGCAACACCCGCGCCGGCGTTTCCGGTGAAACCACCATCAGCCGCAAGGACTTCGGCCTTACCTGGAACGCCGTCCTCGAAGCCGGTGGCGTCCTGGTCAGCGACAAGGTTGTCATCAACCTGGAACTCGCTTTCATCGCACCGGCTGCCGCGTAGTCCTTCACCACCCGGCCGGCTACTCCCGGCCCGCGTCCGCAAACGGCGCCCTGCACAGTTCATTCTGTGGGGGCGCCGTTTCGCGTAGGGAGAAGTCACCTCGCAATTGTTCGGCAAAAGGCCTGTATTTAGCTGCGCGTTAGCTCCGAATTTCCTATGCATCCTTCAACCTGCGGTCTAAAGTGATGCCATGAGTACCCCAGACGAAACACCACAGCCACAGCAGCCCGGCGCTCAGCCTCCGCAGCCCGGCAATGTTCCTCCTGCGGGTCCCCAACCTCCGCAGCGCGGCGACGTCCCTCCCTCCGGCTACCAACCGCCCCAGGGTTACCAGCCACCGCAGGGTTACCAGCCGCCGTCGCAACCCGGCCAATACTCACAGCCCGGACCGGCCCAGCCCGCACCCGGCCAGCCGGGTTTCCACTTTGAAATGCCCACTGACGGACCGCGAAACTTCAACGACGTCATGCCCCAGGGCGGCTTCTCGGGAATGTTCAAAACCCAGGGCCTGCCAACGGAACTGAAGGTTTCCTACTTCATCTGGGTGATCTCCGGTCTCCTGGGATTGTTGTTTGGCCTCATCGCCTTCTTCGCGGTGATCGCCGCCTTCGCGTTCGCTCCAGGATTCGCTGCCATCGCACTGATCCTCCTACTCCTCACCCTGGCCGTCTCTGCCGCCCAGGTGGTCCTGGCCATGAAGATGAAGGAAGGCAAAGAGTGGGCACGCCTCGCCCTGACCATCCTGGCCGGCATCTCCCTCCTGCTGGCCATCTTCGGCGCAGCGAGTGGCGGCGGCTCAGGGATGGGCCTGGGTGGCAACTGGTTCGGCTTCCTGGTCAGCGCCGTAGCCGTGGTACTGATGTGGCTACCTAATTCACAGCTGTGGTTCAAGGCGGTCAAGGGCCACGCCTGACACGTACCCAGCTGCCGCCGTCGGGCGTTTTCGACGCAAATGCAGGCTGAAGGCCGCGGTTGAATCCCCAGGGATCCCGCGGCCTTCATCATGAAGGCGTAAGCCCACATGATGATTTTTCCCGCCAGCTGTAAATACCTGCGTGTGATCGTCTGCAGCGCAAGGACCTGGAGGTACGGTGGTAGCAGAACCACGCTGGGGGCAGGGTCGTTTTGCTGATCCCGGCGGCCGCACCAGCAGTCGAACAAGCAAAGGAATGCCATGAGCAACCCTCCGTACCCGCCGTCAAACCCGGGCGACACTAACCAGCCCGGCACAAACGGCTCCCAGCCCCCGGCACCGCAGTACGGTCAGCAGTCCCCCTCCGCACCTCAGTACGGCCAGCAGTCCCCCGCCGCGCCGCAGTACGGCCAGCCCGCCGCGCCGCAGTACGGCCAGCAGTCCCCCGCCGCACCTCAATACGGTCAGCAGGGCTCCCCGTATGGTCAGCCTCCCGCAGCTCCGCAGTACGGCCAGGGCACCAACTGGCCAAGCCAGCAGCCCGGACCCACCACCGTCCCGCAGATGGTCAATTACGCCTTCTGGATGATCATCGCCGCCGGAGTTCTGTCCGCCATCAGCTCGATTATCCTGGCCACCACCGGTGCGGATGCCTTCATCAATGCCATGAACCAGCAGGCGGCCCAGCAGGGTACCGATTTGCCTGAAGGGTCCATGGAAGGCATGCGTGGCGTCATTGGCGTCAGCGCCATCGTGGGTGCCTTCATTTCCCTGGGCCTCTACGCACTGGTTGCCTTCCCTGTCCGGAAGGGCAAGAACTGGGCAAGGATCCTGGGCACGGTCTTCGCTGCCATTTCTGTTCTGGGCCTCACCAGCTTGTTCCAGTTCGGTGCCACCTACGGCGTCCTGCAGCTCATTGTGATCCTGCTGGGTGTTGCCGCGATCGTTCTGCTGTACCTGCCGGCGTCGGCGCCGTACTTCCGCAAGGCACAGCCTTTCGGCAACCCGTACCAGAATCCGTACGGGCGCTAAACACCCACGCTTCCGAGCAGTACACGCGGGCGCGGACCCGGCGAAGGCTAAACAGCCTGGCCCGGTGTCTGCGCCCGCTGTGCGTGGTAGGCAAGGATCTGTAGCTCGGTTGCCATGTCCACCTTGCGGAGGTTGACGTGCGGCGGGACCTGCAGCAGTACCGGGGCGAAGCTGAGGATGCTCCGGATGCCTGCGGCAATGACGCGGTCGCACACGGCTTGGGCCACCGTGGCAGGCAGGGCCAGCACCACCATGTTGGTGTGGGTCCGTTCCAGGACCCGTTCCAGCTCGGCTGAGTCACTGACCCGCAACCAACCCACTTCATTGCCGATCACCATGGGGTCAGCGTCGAAAATGGCTACGACGTCGAAGCCTCGGGACTCGAAGCCGCCGTACCGGGCGAGGGCTTTGCCGAGGTTGCCGGCGCCCACAATCGCCACCTTCCAGTCGTGGGTCAGCCCCAAGGCTGCTGCTATGTGGCGGCTCAGGTTCTGGACTTCGTAACCTACGCCGCGGGTCCCGTAGGAACCAACGTAGGAAAGGTCTTTGCGGAGCGTGGATGAGCTAACGCCCGAGGCTTCCGCCAGTGCTTCAGAGGAAACCCGTTCAACGCCTTCGGCCAGAAGAGAGTTGAGCGCACGCAAATAGAGGGTCATCCGGGCCACGGCCGCGGGCGGGATCTGCTTGGCGGCAGGCTCATAGTCTCCGGTTGTGGCTTCCGGGGACGGTTCCAGCGCAGTCACGGTATTCTCCATTGCGTCGCTTTGTTGTTCCACTCTATGACCCTCGGGCGGACTCAACAAAAGCCATTACCTGCGGGTAACCCCACCCTCAGCCCTCCAGGACTTTCTTCAAGGTCCGGGTAAGTCGCTGCTCGTCGATCTTCCAGAAATCGCGCTGGATACCGTCCACCAGCACCACCGGGATCTCCTCTGCGAACCGCTCCTGCAGTTGGGGGTCGCCGTCAATCTTCTGCTCGGTCCACTGAACGCCAAGACTTTTTGTGACACGCTCGACGGCGGCACGAGCCTCCGTGCAGAGGTGGCAGTCAGCTTTGGTGAGGAGAACGACGTCGGGAATAGCCATGTCTCAAAGGTACCGGCCCCACGCTCTCTCACATCCCACCCCCTTCCGGCCGTCCCTCTCTCACATCCCATGCCCGTCCGGCCAACGCTCTCTCACATCCCACGCCGTGGGTGACGCCACCGTGCGTCCTCAACACTGGCCCCGGTGATTGACTAGACTCAAAGCATGCCCGAGGAGAAGAACGCCGCCGTGGTCGCAGATGCCTTGGTGCAGCAGGACGCCGTACAGAGGGACGCGGCCAAAAAGGACATGGCGCGGAAGTACGCTGGCGAGGCCGCTTTTTTCGATGTCGACAATACGTTGATGAAAGGTGCCAGCCTCTTCCACGTGGCTCGCAAAATGTATGAGCGCAAAGCGTTCACTCTTTCGCAGGCCGCCGGATTCGCCTGGAAGCAATTCAAGTTCGTCATGCGCGGCGAGAACATGGAAGATGTCCATTCGGTGCGTGACTCCGCGCTGACACTTGCTGCGGGCATTACGGTCGAGGACATCAAGGCCTTGGGCGAAGAGGTCTACGACGAAATGATCGAGTCGCGGATCTGGCCCGGAACCAAGGCGCTGGCCGACCAACACCTCCGGGTGGGCCGTAAAGTGTGGCTCGTGACTGCCACGCCCATCGAAGTGGCCACAGTCATCTCCACCCGGCTCGGTCTGACCGGCGCCCTGGGCACCGTGGGCGAGGTGGACGACGGCGTGTACACGGGGAAGCTTGTAGGCGACATCCTGCACGGACCTGCCAAGGCGATCGCTGTCCAAATCGTTGCAGATCGCGAAGGGCTGGACCTGGACCATTGCTGGGCTTACAGCGACTCCGCCAATGACATTCCCTTGCTCACCATGGTGGGACATCCAGTGGTCATCAACCCGGATGCAAAGCTGCGCCGGCATGCGCGTGAAAACAATTGGCCCGTTTACGATTTCCGTTCCGGACGCCGCGCCGCAACATTCGGCCTCAAAGCCGCGACCGTCGGCGGAGCCGTCTACGGTCTATGGCGCGGATTCGCGAAATTCCGCGGCCCCCACGTCTAACGCTCTCTCACATCACGCGCGCCTAAACCCAGCGCTCCCTCACATCACGCGCGGGCCTCACACAGCCTGTGGATAACTTCCGGTGCCTTCAACGTATCTGGGCAAGAATGCCGGTATGAAGAACTTCACGCCGATTCCTCCGCAACTGACGGTTGCACCCTTCACTCTCGACGAGGCCGAGGTTGCGGGCCTCAAGCGATCGCACCTAAGGAACCGAACCAAGATTGATGGCGTTAGCCGAGGTGTTTATCGACCTTCCGACTGGAATTTCGACCTGTCAGCGGCTGCAAGAGCGCTCTCAGCTGCAACTCCTGGCGCTTGGATTTCACATGTAACGGCCGCGAGGCTACATGGATCCTGTCTTCCGCCTTGGTTGTCGGACTCCAACGAATTGCATCTCAGCAAGCCGAGGCATCTCCCTTCAGTTCGGCGCAAGGGAGTGATCGGGCACACGGTAGTCGCCTCCGAGGACGAGATCGAGTTTGTCCGTGGCATCTGGATCAGCACTCGATCGCGGACTTGGTTGGATCTCGCAAGACGCCTTCCGGTCCCCGACCTCGTCTGCATGGGCGACGAACTCATCCGAACTCCCAGGCTGGAGTTCGAAGAACGCGATACACCATTCACTACACTTGAGGCGCTCCGCAAAATGGTGGATAGGCACAAGAATCTCCAGGGTGTGGTTCGGGCAAGAGAAGCACTCGACCTCATGCGCGTGGGCGCCGACTCCGCACCCGAGTCGCTACTCCGCTTGGCGATGCTGGACGCTGGTATTCCCGAACCGGAGCTGCAGGTACAGCTCCGGCCGGGCGACCCGTTCTCCCCGTCCGCGGACCTGGGCTTCCGCGATCGGCGAGTAGCGATACAGTACGACGGCGGCCATCACCTTGAGCAGGAACAGATATTTAGCGACCGGCGACGCGACAAAGCATTCGAAGCAGCAGGTTGGACGGTCCTTAAGTTCGGAAAAGATGACCTGGCGGACCATTTTTCATCAGCCATTGGGAAGATTAAACGCGCTCTGAGATCAGCCTGGCAGGATCCCGCCGTCAGCTCAGGCTTTTCCCGCAGGACGTGAGAGAGCGACCGGAAAAACCCCGCGGGACGTGAGAGAGCGACCGGAAAAACCCCGCGGGACGTGAGAGAGCGACGGGGGTGCAAAAATGCCCGCCACCTCGAGAGGCAACGGGCATTCACGCTTGATGAAGTATCTCTACTTCTTATTGCGGCGCTGGTGGCGAGTCTTACGAAGCAGCTTGCGGTGCTTCTTCTTGGCCATACGCTTGCGGCGCTTCTTAATAACTGAACCCACGAAAGTTCCTTACAAACTAGAAGTTCCTGTCTGTTGGAACCGATCCGCGGAAGCAGACAGTACAACTGACAGATTCTTACATTGACGTAAAACGTTCCTTAACAGAGTACCGCTTCAAAGAGGCACCCTGTGACCACGGTCCGGAGGACGGACTGCGGCAAGTCTCAGGCGGTCTCGGATTGTCCGTCCACCACAGCACCCTTGAGGTACTGGGCAACAGCCTCTTCGGGAACCCGGAAGGAACGGCCGAACCTTACAGCGGGCATCTCTCCGGAGTGAACCAGGCGGTACACGGTCATTTTGGAAACGCGCAGGACGTCGGCCACCTCGGCCACCGTCATGAAACGCGCATTCGAGAAGTTAGTCTCCGCGGACATTTCCCATATTCCTTTGCTCTCAGACGATAGGACACCCCCAGTGGAACGGTGTGCCGATGCTGAGCCATCAAACAACCATGTGCTAGATACTCTAGAGGCTGATGGGGCCAATGTGAAAGAGCCAGCGACACAGATCTGCCCGGCGTTACCGGGACTACGCCGCGACCACCGCGCGACGCTTGCGTGCCGAGGCCGCGAGCTGATCCAAAACCGAGGCCGTGACGTCCCACTCCATGCAGGCATCCGTAACGCTCTGGCCGTACACCAGCTCCTGCTCCCCGGAAAGCTGCTGGGCGGTATCCAGGTTCTGCGCCCCGCCCACAAGGAAGCTTTCCAGCATCACACCGGCAATCGGCGAGGTCTCCCCTGCTTCCAGCTGCGCACCGATTTCCAGTGCAACCTCGGCCTGGCGGTGATGGCTCTTGCCACTGTTGGCGTGGCTGGCGTCCACGATCAGGCGAGGGTTGAGGCCCTTGGCAGCAAGCTTGCCCGAGGCCGCTGCGACGTCGTCGGCAGAGTAGTTGGGACCCTTGCGTCCGCCCCGGAGGATCACGTGGGTGTCGGGGTTTCCGGAGGTCGCTACGAGAGCTGCCCGGCCGTCATCGTCGATTCCCAGGAAGGCTTGCTCAGCGGCGGAGGCGCCGCACGCGTCGATGGCCACCTGGAGGTCGCCGTCGGTGCCGTTCTTGAAGCCGATCGGCATGGACAGACCGGAGGCGAGCTGGCGGTGGATCTGGCTTTCGGTGGTGCGCGCACCGATGGCGCCCCAGGAGACGAGGTCCGCCATGTACTGCGGGCTGATGGGTTCCAGGAACTCGGTGGCCGTGGGCAGGCCCAGGGCGGTGACCTGCTTGAGGAAGCCGCGGGCGGCGCGCAGGCCTGCGGCGATGTCGTGGCTGCCGTCCAGGTGGGGATCGTTGATGAGGCCCTTCCAGCCGACGGTGGTGCGGGGCTTCTCGAAGTAGGTCCGCATCACGATCAGCAAGTCTTCCTTGTGCTTCTCGGCCTGGCTGACCAACCGGCGGGCGTATTCGAGCCCGGCCTTGGGATCGTGGATGGAGCACGGGCCCACAATCACCAACAGGCGATCGTCCACGCCGTCCATGATGGCGCGGACCTGGTCACGGCCGCGGTCGACGACGGCAGCTGAGCGGGCGTCCAGCGGCAACTCGGCGATGAGGTCCTGGGGCGCCGGAAGCGGTTCGAAACGGGCCACCCGCAGGTTGGAGGTGGCGGGCTGGGCGGAATCAGCCGGGTGGAGCGGTGTGGGTTCTACAGCGATGCTGGTCATGTCTGGGTCCTGTTCCGGGATGCGGAGCGGGCCCCTTTTCAGAACCCGCCGGATATGGCGAAGGGCAGAGAGTAATCTCTGCCCTGTTGGCTCTGAAGGAAAGTTGGATGCGTGTCAGTTAGACGCGGGCCCCTCCAGAGCCAACGAAAAATACGCATACCAACGGTTTGTCATAGCCACACCATAACCGCGGTTCTTCATCGCGGGCAAATCGCTTCCATCAAGATGACAGTAGTTTGCGCAGGAACTGCAGCTGCTTGATCCAGTGGTGTTCCTGCCCGCCTTCGTGGTTGTTGAAGCGGTAAACCTCGATGTCCTTCTCAACCCCGCCGATGCGTGTGCCGAAGCCAGTGCCGTAGCTGTTGTAGCTCGCGAACACCGTTGACGGAGGGCAGATGTCATCCATTTGCGCAGCGGAGAATAGAGCGGGAACTGTAGCGGCACGGCCCAAGTGCACGCCGTCGAAGTAGTTCAGCACTGCCAGCATGGGCTCATACTTTTCGCGGTGCCGGCCCAGGAATCCGGCAATCTCGGGGTACGGGCCACGCGGGCTGATGTCGATCGCGCGGGGGAAGTCCTGCAGGAATGGGACGTCGGGCAGCGCGGCGATGACGCCGTCGAGCCTTCCAGCGGTCAGCCCGGCAGCGGCAACAGTAATGCCGCCACCTTGGCTCACGCCGGTAAGGATTACCTGTGAAGGGTCGACGGCGGGATGGTTCTGTGCCGCTTCTACCGCACGGAAGGCGTCCACATAGACCCGGCGGAAGTAGTAATCGTCCTGGTGCCCGGAACCACGGGTCATGAGCCCGGCGTAATTGACCTCGCCCGCCGAGGGGTGTGGATCCGGGGTGTCTCCGGAGACGCCGCCATAGCCTTGGCCGCGGGTGTCCATGATGAAGTGCGCGTACCCGGCCTGGGCCCAGCGGGTGTTCTGGTTGACCAGGCCGCGCCCGCCTGAGTAGCCGATGTACTCCACCACCACGGGAAGCTGCTCCCCCGGCTCAAGCTGTGACGGCACGTGCAGCCAGCCCTTGATGCGGTCTCCCCCGAAGCCGGAGAACGTGACATCGAAGGTGTTGATCACGCTGAGGTAGTTGTCCACGGGTTCGAACACGGCATTGAGCGGGAGCGCCCGGGCCTCAGCGATGGTGCGATCCCAGAAGTCACTGAGATCGGCTGGTGCTACGGCCGTGGAGGAGTAGGTGCGGAGCTGGTCAAGGGGGAGGTCGAAGAGGGGCATGGTCCATTCCGGTTCGGGTGGGTCTGACTGAGCTGGCTGAGCTGCTGGAGTCGAAGGCTGATTGAGGACATCCTACGTCATGAGAGGCTCTAATGGTTGCTCAATTTGAATCGTTACATTTCGAGGCGGATCAGGCTAAACTAAACACAGCCAACCACGGGAAAGCGCTTGCTGAGGTGTAGCCTAAACCCGCCCGAACACTTTTGTGAAGACCCAAACGACGGCGTCACGCGCCATCGTCGCCGCGCCAGCCGAGGAGAGCCCATGGACACCAAGTCCGTCAGTAGCCCAACACCCAACAGGCCTGCTTCGACCGGGACTGCAGCGTCAACCGGGCCTGCCGGCGCCGCTGGACGTGCCACTGGGCCCGCCACTCCCCCCGCCCGAATCGCCCTGGTGGGCGTGCACGGCTTCGGCACGCACCATCTCCGCAACCTGGAGCGGCTAAGCAGCCAGGGCCTGGTGGACCTTGTTGCCGTGGCCGACCCGAATCCGCCGGCACCCGGAGCTTTGCCGGCCACCACGGCAGTGCATGCCAATCTGGACGAACTGCTGGCCGGCGAGCATAGACCGGACGTCATCATCGTGGCAACTCCCATCCAGACCCACGCCCCGTTGGCGCTGTCCGTTCTTGCTTCCCAGGCTGATCTTTACTTGGAGAAGCCCCCGGTTGCCTCGATGAGCGACTTCCTCCGCCTCCAGGAAGCGGCGGCAAAGGCTGGCCGCAGCGTTCAGATCGGTTTTCAGAGCCTCGGATCCCATGCCTTGGCAGCGTTGGAGAAGCTGGCCGGCGGGGATGCGGCGGAAGAGTTGCCGGGTATCGGCACTTTGAAGGGGATTTCCGCTACGGGACGCTGGGTCCGGGATCGGGCCTATTACAAGCGGTCCCGCTGGGCAGGCAAACGCAGCCTCGACGGCGTGGATGTGGTGGATGGCGTGGCGACCAATCCGCTGGCTCATGCGATTGCCACCGCACTCCGCATTGCCGGAGCCAGGGAAGCAGCGGATCTGGTATCCGTGGACACCGATCTCTACCGCGCCAATGACATCGAAGCGGACGACACCTCTGTGATCCGCATGCGGACCATCAACGGTTTGCCCATCACCTGCGCCCTCACGCTGTGCGCCACCGAATCCGTGGAACCGTATGTCACGCTCCACGGCACTGAAGGCACGGCAATATTCCACTACACGGAGGACCGGGTGACGGTCCGCACCGAAGCGGGCGAAACCGCTCACACGTTCGGTCGAGACGATCTCACGGAGAACCTCCTCCAACACCTGTCCCACGGCACGCCGCTGCTCAGCCCACTCGATCACAGCGGCGCCTTCATGAAGGTAGTGGAAGCCATCCGAACAGCAGAGGCACCTGCGCTGATTCCCACGGAATGCGTGAATTGGGTAGGAACGGGCGAGCAAGCCCACGCAGTGATTCCGAACATTGAGGACATCCTGGAACGCGCCACCCGCGCCCACGCTACCTTCTCCGAGTTGGGACTTCCTTGGGCTCTGCCGGTCACCGCTGGTGCCGAGGCACTCTTCTCCCCTGACGTGGACGCCAACGCTGACGCCTCCAACAACAGCGCCGCCGTCCTGCGCTCCGGAAGCACCCTCGAGCCGGATCTCTCCCCGAGGCCCTACTTGCACCCGGTGACCACACAAGCCGGCGTGGTGGTTACGGATCACTTGCCCTCAGACCACGTATGGCACCTCGGCGCAGGATTTGCCCTGCAGGACGTCAACGGCAGCAACTTCTGGGGCGGCCGCAGCTACCGCAGAACAACGGGCAGGTACGTGGACTTGAAGGACCACGGCAGGATCGAAACGGCGAGCATCTCCCGGGAAAAAGACCACACCACGCTTGACCTCAGCTGGCTCGCAGCAGACGGTGAACTGGTCCTGAAGGAAAGCCGTTCCCTGAGCCGCACGCCCCTGGACGCCCGCACATGGCGACTCGACATTCAGACCCGGCTTACCGCCGTCGTGGATGTTTCGCTGGGCAGTCCCGGTTCGCATGGGGCTGCCGGCAGCGGCTACGGCGGATTCTTCTGGCGGCTTCCAGTCTGTACCGCCCCGCGCGTCTTCTCCTCCACAGCCGAGGGTGAGCCGTCCGTGCACGGCTCGGTGGCGCCGTGGCTCGCTTGGACGGGAGAGTTCGACGGCGGCCCTGCCACTTTGGTGTTCGGCGCACCTTTGGAGTCGGCGGACCCGTGGTTCGTTCGGTGCAGCGGCTACCCCGCAGTGGGTTCGGCGCTGGCGTGGGACACCGCCGTAGAACTGGCCGCAGGTGACTCGATCACCCGGACCAACACGGTGTGGATCAGCGACGGAACGTTGGACGCAGCGGAGATCGAGGACCTGGTGGGCAGCGTCAGGATGTAGCGCGCTTGTCCGTCCTCGTCACTTTTCATCAACAGGGAGGACGGACAAAAGCCGCCTTGTGGGGGGTGGCTAGGCGCGCCGGCGAGCCGAGTAGAGCCACAGCAGCAAGCCAATCACTGCCGCCGACACCATGCCCAGTGCGCCCGTGACAACCAGTCCCGCCCGGACCCCAAAGTCTTCTGTAAGCCAGCCGGCCAGCAAACCGCCCAAAGCATGGCCACCCAGCAGGAGCGGGAAATACAGGGCCAGAACCCTGCCACGCACGCTGGCGCCGGCCTCGAGCTGCACCGCCGTTGCCGCGCTCGTGAGGAACACCAGGGTCATGAATCCCACCACAATGAGCATCACCACAAACCACTCCTGGGTGGGCATCACGGCAGCGAGCGCTTGCGTCAGGCCGAAAAGCCCGGCGCTGGCCACAATCCCTTTTCGTCCAAAGCGTTTGATGCGCGTGGCCACCAGCGCACCTGCCAGTGCGCCCAAGGCGCTGACGGTATTGAAGAGCCCAAAGCCGGCAGGTCCGCTATGCCACACTCCGTCAGCGAACGCGGCGAGGACTACGGGCCCGTTCATGCCAAAGGCACCCAGTAAGCCAGCAAGCAGCATGGTCAGCAGCAGGGGCGGACGAGCGATGACGAAGCGGAAACCGGCCAGGATCTGGCCACGCCGGGCACCCGGCTCAGTGGGCGGGTGAGAATGGTGCAGTTCGCCGGGCCTGATGGAGGCGATCATCACCAGGACCGACACCCCTATCAAAGCGTTGGCCGCGAAAGCCGCTGCTGAACCGGCCTGGGCAATGACTACCCCTGCCAGAGCGGGGCCTGCCATGGCCCCCAACTGCCCTATTGCGCTGTTAAGGCCGATTGCGGCGGGCAGTCCGGCGTCGCCCACTACCTCGTTGACAAAGACCTGCCGTGCCGGTCCATCGATCGCACTGGTGATTCCCAGGGCTATGCAGGACGCATAGACCACCCAGACGTCCGTGCCGCCCGTCGCGTTCCACACAGCCAAAGCTGCGGCCAGCAACGCGGCGACGGACTGGCAAACCAGAAGGATGCGGCGTTTAGGGAACAGGTCCACCAGCACTCCGCTGATTGGACCCACCACCAGCATGGGCAGGAACTGGAGTGCAACGGCGACACCTACGGCGGCCGGACTCCCCGTGAGCTGCAGCACCAGCCAGTCCTGGGCGAGGCGTTGCATCCACACCCCGCCACTTCCTACAAGGGAGAGAGTGACGAAGATCCGGTAGTTGTGATGCCTCAGCGGGTAATGCCAGCTTTCCGTGGATCGGGCACGCGGGGCGGTGGATTTGGGGCGCAGTGGGAACGGGCGCGGCGACACGGAGTGTTCTGCTCGATTCAGCGGGCTGGGACGGATTCTTGTGGAGTTTTTGTACAGCTGATGCCCTTAAGGGCGCTCCTAAAGGGCATTAGCTGTACAAAAACTCAGCGACTGGCGCGGATTTTGATGGCTGCTGCGGCCAGGATCAGGGTCCCGGGGACGATCACGAACAGGGCCTGCAGCATCCACACGAAGACCACCGTCATGAACACGGCCGCGAGCAGCAGCAGGGATCCGGTCCAGTCGCGCAGCGAGTCGGCCTTGGCATTGGCATACGCGGCAGCCCAGCGCTGCGGGCCGGGAACGTCGGCGGATTGTTGGCCGGCGTCGCCGCTCCAAGTCACGCTCCCGCTCCAGTTGGCGGCGATACGCAGGAACAGCACAGCACCTGCAGCGGCGAGGATCAGCGTGGCGGGCAGGATCGCTGCCCGGCCGGGCAGTTGACCTACCAGGGCGAGCAACAGGTTCAGGACAATCACGACGGCGGCTGCCGCCGTCGTGATGCCGATCTTCCAACTGCCGGGCAGCGCACGGCGGAAATTGCCCCACAGGCTTCGCAGGGAATCGTCCCTGCCGCTGAGGTGCCTTTCCAGGTGCGCGACGCCGGCCGCGTAGGCAGCCGGCGCCGTCACCAACGGCACGGAAAGGAGGAGCACGATGACTCCGGCCAGGATGGTCTCGGCGAAGAGGGCAAAACGGTTGACCGGAATCCCGGGGTTCCCCGAGGACTTTCCTGTGGCGTTCATAGTGCTCATTCTCTGCTACTCCTTAACCCTTGAGACCCTGGGTTGAGACGCCTTCGACGATGTAGCGCTGGAAGACCAGGAAGAAGACCAGCACGGGCAGGAGCGCCAGGACGGACATGGCGATCATGGCTCCGTAGTCCGAGCTCTGGGTCTGGTCCACGAAGAGCCGCAGCGCCAGGGGTAGCGGGTATTTGTCCGGAGTGTTCAGGTAGAGCAGCGGGCCCAGGAAGTCGTTCCAGCTCCAGATGAAGGAAAAGATGGAGGTGGAGATCAGGGCCGGTTTCATCAGGGGCAGCATGATCGATCCGAAGATCCGGACGTGCCCGGCGCCGTCGATGCGGGCGGCTTCGTCGAGTTCGGCCGGCAGGCCGCGCATGAACTGGACCATGAGGAACACGAAGAACGCATCCGCGGCCAGGAACTTGCCGATCAGCAACGGCACGTAGGTGTCCACGAGGCCAAGCTGCTGGAACACGATGTACTGCGGGATGATCACCACGTGGAAGGGCAGCAGCAGGGTGGCGATCATCATGCCGAAGAACAGCCCACGGCCGGGGAAGTTGATCCGGGCGAACGCGTAGGCCGAGATGGACGCCGAGAGCACAGTACCTACGACGGCGCCGACGGCCAGGATCAGCGAGTTGGTGAAGAACGTCAGGGTGGAGACCCCGCCGATGCCTTCCATGGCGGTGGCGAAGTTATCGAAGCTGAAGTTGTTTGACCACAGCGCGTTGTTGGCGCCGCCGATCTCGGAGTTCGGCTTGAACGCCGCGGAGATCATCCACAGGGCCGGGTAGAGGACCATCGCCACCAAGCCCAGGGCCACGATGTGGAAGATGGTGCTCTTGATCCGTTTGACCGTGGTGGATTCGGACTTCGGGTTATAGACCGGCGCCGGGGTGGTTGTTGTTGGTTGGTTCTGGGTGGGGGTTGCCATGGTTGTCACTTTGCATCACCGCTGTAGTGGACCCAGGACTTGGAGGTCTTGAAGAAGATCAGCGTGATGATGCCGACCACGATCACCAGGAGCCAGGCCATCGCCGAGGCGTAGCCCATCCGGAAATCGGAGAAACCGCGCAAGTACAGGTAGAGGGTGTAGAAGAGGGTGGATCCTGCCGGGCCGCCTTCACCGTTGGAGATGATGTAGGCCGAGGCGAAGATCTGGAAGGCGTGGATGGTTTCCATCAGCAGGTTGAAGAAGATCACCGGGGAGAGCATGGGCCAGGTGATGTTCATGAACTTCCGCACCGGGCCAGCACCGTCCATCGAGGCAGCCTCGTACAGGTCCGCCGGGATCTGCTTCAGGCCGGCCAGGAAGATCACCATCGGGGCGCCGAACTGCCACACGGTCAACAGGATCATCATGCCCATGGTCATGTTCGGGTTGCCCACCCAGCCGCCAAGGTTGATTCCGAAGAAGGACAGGCCTTGGTCCACCGGGCCGGAATCGCCAAACATGGCCTTCCAGACGATCGCGATGGACACCGATGCGCCGATCAGGGACGGGGCGTAGAACGAGGACCGGTAGAAGCCCTGGCCTTTGCGTTTGCTGTTGAGCAGCATCGCGATCGCCAACGCCGCCGCGAGCTTCAGCGGAGTACCGAAGACCACGTACTGCATGGTCACGCCCACCGACTGCAGGAACCGTTCGTCCTGGAAGAGGCTGACGTAGTTGTCGAAGCCGATCCACTTGGGGGCATCGAAGAGGTTGTAGTTGGTGAAGGAAAGGTACAGCGAGGAAATCATCGGGCCTACGGTCAGGGCGATGAATCCCAGCAGCCAGGGCAACAGGAACGTGTAGCCGGCGCGGGCGTCCGCCCCGCGCCGGCGCGATTTACGCGGCGGCGTGGGAGCGGAAGCGGTGCGCCTGCTCAGGGTTGGGCTTTGAGTCACAGGATCAGTCCGTCAGTTATGAAGCCTGTATCAGGCGTTCTGCTTGATGAGGTCTTCGGCTTCCTTGAACCACGCATCAACTGCGCCGTCCACGGTGAGCTTGCCGTAGTTGAGGTCCTGGGTGACGCGCTTGAACGTGGACTCCAGGGTGCCGAAACCGACGATGGGCGGCTCGGGGGCGTCCTTGAGGTACTTCTCGATGGACTTCTCGTAATCCACCACGAGCTTGTCCGTGCCTTCGAACGTGGTGCCGTCGCGTTGGGTCTTGGACGCAGGAACACCGCGGGAGGTCTTGAAGATCTGGCCCACCTCGGGATCGTTGACCATGAAGTCAATGAAGCGGGCAGCAGCATCCTTGTACTTGGTCTTGGCGCTGGCCACCATGAGCATGGACGGCTTGAGGAACAGGCCTAGGTTGTCCGGGTCATCCGACGGGACAGGAACCAGCTTGAGTTCCTTGGCACCGCTGTCAGCGAGGTAGCCGGCCATGAAGTTGTCCCACGTAACTTCCGTGGCAGTGACATTGGATCCGAACGGGGACTTGGGCAGCAACTGGGTGGCCTTGTCTTCGCCAACAATTGCCCCGGTACCGCGCAGGTCCGCGGTAAGGTTCCACCACTTCTTCAGATCGTCCTTGGAGAACCCAAGCTTGCCGTCCTCGGTGAAGGCCTGGATGTTGTTCTGACGCAGCCAGATGTTGAAGTTCCACCAAATGCCGGTGTAGTCGGTGCCACCGAACAACGTGCCGTTGCCCTTGGCGCCAACCTCGGCCAGGAAGGTATTGAATTCTTTGTAGTTCCAGGTGCCATCGGGCTCTGCGATTCCCAAGGAAGCGAGTTTGGCGGGATCGTAGTAGACCGCGAAGGCGTTGGTGCTGGTGGGGATGCCGTAGGTCTTGCCGCGGATCTGGCCCGAGGGAAGGAGCGACTTGTCGAATGCGTCCGTGTTGATCTTGACGGTGCCAAGGTCCAGGAGCTGGTTCCGCTGACCGTAGTCACGCAGGTAGGACAGATCCCACTGCATCACGTCCGGCAGGCCACCACCGGCGGCTTCGGTGGCACGCTTCTGCCAGTAGCCTGCGAAGTCGGAGAAGTTGCCGTTGACCTTGATGTCCGGATTCTTGGACTCGAAGAGCGCAATGGCTTTGCGGGTGCGCTCAGCACGGTCATCGTTACCCCACCAGGTGTAGGTGATGGTGACGGGGTTCTCCGCGGAACCCGTCTGTCCTGCCGTTGAGGATTGGCCACAAGCGGACAGGAACGCGGCAGATGCGGTGCCCAGAGCCACCGTGGTGAGGAATTTCCTTCTATCGAACATAAGAGCCTCCTTGCTCAGTTGGTGCAAGCTTCCGAGTTCTCTACAACGTGGTAGTGACTTCGCTTACACTCCTTCTGAATCGATACAATATCTCTAATGGCGGATCTGGGCAAGCGTTTTCCAAAGATCGCAATTTGACCGGTACGCTGCATTCATACCTTCAGTACCTCCAGTACCAGCACGGCCCACCTGACGAAGGAGTCCCCTTGACTTCCCCCGAAATCCCACGCAGTCCATCCGTCTGGAACAGCATCGACGGACTCGCTTACGGCGGCGACTACAACCCCGAGCAGTGGCCGGAGGACATCCGGCTTGAGGACATTGAGCTCATGAAGGAAGCCGGGGTCAACTTCCTCAGCGTCGGCATCTTCTCCTGGGGGCTCCTGGAGCCCACTGAAGGGAACTACGACTTCGGCTGGTTGGACGATGTCATGGACAACCTCCACGGAGCCGGAATTAAGGTGGCCCTGGCAACCGCCACAGCCTCTCCCCCTGCCTGGCTGGCCCGCAAATATCCCGAGATCCTGCCCGTCACTGCGGAAGGAGTCAGGCTGGAACGGGGCTCGCGACGCCACTACACGCCGTCGTCATCCGTGTACCGCAGGTACGCCACCGCCATGACGCGGGTCATCGCCGAACGCTACAAAAACCACCCGGCCCTGGCACTCTGGCACGTGGACAACGAGCTTGGCTGCCACGTTGGCGAGTTCCATGGCGAGGAAGACGCAACCGCTTTCCGCGCTTGGCTGGAACGGCGCTACGGTTCCATCGAGGCCCTCAACGATGCCTGGGGTACGGCGTTCTGGTCCCAGCATTACGCATCGTTTGACGAGATCATCCCGCCGGGCGCAGCTCCCACTACATTGAACCCTGGGCAACAGCTGGACTTCGCGCGCTTCAACTCCTGGGCCTTCATCGACTACTACCGCGAGCTGCTGGCCGTGATCCGTGACGTCACCCCCAACGTTCCGGCGACCACCAACTTCATGGTCTCCAGCGCCACCAAGGCCCTGGACTACTTCGATTGGTCCAAAGACATGGACGTGATCGCCAACGATCACTACCTCGTGGCCGCTGACCCGGAGCGGGAAATCGAACTCGCGTTCAGCGCGGACCTGACCCGCGGTGTAGCCGGCGGTGAGCCGTGGATCCTCATGGAACACTCGACGTCGGCGGTTAACTGGCAGCCGCACAACCAGCCCAAGATGCCCGGCGAAATGCTCCGGAATTCCCTGACGCATGTGGCCCGCGGCGCCGATGCCGTCATGTTCTTCCAGTGGCGCCAAAGCAAGGCCGGCTCGGAGAAGTTCCACTCCGCCATGGTCCCCCACGGCGGCCGCGACACGCAGGTGTGGCGTAACGTGGTGGACCTCGGCGAGGCGCTGTCCAGGCTGGAACCTGTCAAAGGCTCCCGCGTGGACTCGCGGGTCGCGATCGTGTTCGACTACGAAGCCTGGTGGGCCTCCGAGCTGGACTCACACCCGAGCAATTCACTGAAGTATTTGGACACCATGCGGGCGTTCCACCGTTCCCTCTATAAGCGCGGGATCACCGCGGACTTCGTGCACCCGTCATCGGACATCTCCGGATATGACCTGATCCTGGTGTGCACGTTGTACGCCGTCACGGATTCAGCGGCCGCCTCCATCGCGGCAGCCGCGGAGGGTGGCGCCACCGTGCTGATCAGCTACTTCAGCGGCATTGTTGATGAACGGGACCACGTTCGATTGGGCGGCTACCCGGGCGCTTTCCGTGAACTTTTGGGCGTTCGGAGTGAAGAATTCCACCCGCTCTTCCCCGGTACCTCGGTCACGTTGAGCGACGGAAAGGTATTTGCCTCCGGAACAGTGGGATCCGTGTGGAGCGAGAACGTGCGTGCCGCCGGGGATACGGAAGTTCTGGCAGCCTTCGCCGACTACCCGCTCACCGATGTCCCGGCCCTGACACGGCGAAGTGTGGGCACCGGTTCAGCCTGGTACCTCGCAACCCTCCCCGACCCCGAAGGCATCGACGCTCTTACCGCCCGGTTGGTGGACGAAGCAGGGGTGACACCCGTTGCTGAGATTTCTTCCGGCGTCGAACTTGTCCGACGGCGCGCCGCGAACGGCCGCACCTTCCTGTTTGCCATCAACCACAGCCGGGAAGACGTCACAGTGAAGGCCGACGGCGGCGAACTGCTCAGCGGCGAACGCTTCACTGGGGTGGTACCCGCCGGAGCTGTGGCCGTCATCGCGGAAGACTGACCCAAGAAGGGACAGCACACGCAAAAACCGCGCCCCGGACGGATCACGAATGATTCGCCCGGGGCGCGGTTTGCGGTGCGAAAGCTAGCTGATTGCGGACTTCATTTCATCCACTGCCTTCTTGCCGGCTTCTTCTGTGGAAAGCCTGTTGAACAGGACCTCCGAGGTGTAGCGCTTGATGATCTCCTGAATGGCTCCCGCACCCTTCGGCGGTGCCGCCGGAGCCTCTCCAAGTTCGTCCTTGATCGCGTCAATGAAGCTGACAACCTTGACGTCGGCCTTGGCCAGCTTGGGAGCGATGGCCTCGCGGACCTCCGAGTTGGGGTACACGCCGCGGTCGGCCAGAAGTGCCTCGCCAGCCTTGACGTCGTTGGCCAGGAAGTTGATGAACTTGGCCGTCTCTTCAGGGTGCTTGGTGCGTGATGATGCGGACCAGAACTGCGAAGCCTTGTACCAGAGCTTGGAGTCCTCAGCCTTGCCCGTCTTGGACGGGAAGCGCATGATCTGCAGTTCTCCGCCTGCCGCCTTCTCCAAGGCCGGAAGCTGGTTGGACCACCAGAAGGCCAGTCCGTTCTTACCCGTAGCCAGGCCACTCTGGTCCAGCGGGGCTGCCTCGGCTTCAACAACCTCGGACGCTGAGGGAACAGCCTTCTTCTCGCTGAGTTCCTTCAGGAAACCCCACCACTGGGCGATGTCCGAGGGCTCGAAGCCAAGCTTGCCGTCCTCGGTGTAGAGGGACTTGCCGTTCTGGCGGAGCCACACCCCGAGGGAAGCTTCATCCGTACCATAAGCGGCTGCGCCGTAAGTGCCCTTGGGCGACTTGGCCGTGATCTCGGCGGCGACGCGCTCGAAGTCTTCCCACGTCCAGGTCTTGTCATCGGGGATAGCGACTCCGGCAGCCTCGAACACTGCCGGGTTGGCCAGGATGGTGGCGGCGTTTATGCCGGCAGCGATACCGGTCAGGCCGTCCTCGCCCTGTCCGGCTTCCAGCGCGGCCTTGTCGAGCTTTGAGGTAT
The DNA here is from genome assembly GCF_011605365.1 of Paenarthrobacter sp. MSM-2-10-13. Lineage (NCBI taxonomy): Bacteria > Bacillati > Actinomycetota > Actinomycetes > Micrococcales > Micrococcaceae > Paenarthrobacter > Paenarthrobacter sp. MSM-2-10-13. The sequence continues at coordinate 216,911 of NZ_JAAOXO010000004.1, forward strand.
CGATCTGGTATTTGGAGAGGTCCAGCAAGGCACCGCGGGTGGAGTATTCGGTGATGTACTTCTCGTCCATCTGGATGATGTCCGGAGCGTCATTGGCTGCCACCTGCGTAGCCAGTTTGTCCCAGTAGCCACTCCAGTCGCCATACTCCGGCTTGATCTTGATGTTGGGATTCTCGGCCTCGAAGGCGGCGATGGCAGCCTGGGTCACCTGGGCGCGCTTGTCGCTGCCCCACCAGGAGAAGCGCAACTCCACCTTGCCGTCAGCACTCTTGGCCTCCGATCCCCCACCGCCGCAAGCGGTGAGGGCAAGAACTGCAGCAGCTGTTGCTGCCACCAGGGCTGAGGCACGAACTCTACGCCGTGCTTTGGGGGCCCGGGCCTTGAGGGCTGCGGTTCCCGACTCTTCTGCGGGGGCGACTGCTTCACCCTTGGGATGTACCGGCACTATTGTCTCCGATCTTCATTGATCCTGATGCGATTGGGAAAGCGTTTTCTTACTGTTCATTATGATACAAGTCACATGCTTGTATTACAAGATATCAACTTGTCTTAGTTGTTGGATTGTCGACGGCGGCATGCAGCCATGCAGTCGGCACGCACCGGCGTCGACGGGCACGCCCTACAGCGGTACCCAGCAGAAGGGGGCGGGACCAACCGCCCCCTTCAGATAAGCCGGCGGCCTACTTGATGCCGGTGGTGGCGATTCCCTTGATGAGGAATCGCTGGCCGAAGAGGAACACCAGGAACACCGGGAGCAGGGACACGATGGACATTGCGAAGAGCGAGCCCCAGCTGGTTGCCGACTGCGAGTCAACGAAGGCGCGCAGGGCCACGGGAACAGTGAACATGTCCGGGTCCGTGAGGTAAATCAGCGCGCCGAAGAAGTCATTCCAGGTCCAGATGAACGTGAAGATGGTGGTGGTAGCCAGGGCCGGGACCATCAGAGGCAGAATTACGCGCAGGAAGATCCTGGGGTGGCCGGCGCCGTCGATGCGGGCGGCTTCGTCGAGGTCCTTGGGGATGCCGCGGATGAACTGGACCATGAGGAAGACGAAGAACGCGTCCGTGGCCAGGAGCTTGGGCACGATCAGCGGCCAGAAGGTGTTCACCCAGCCGATCTGGGAGAACAGGATGTACTGCGGCACGATCACTACATGGAAGGGCAGCATGATGGTCAGGAGCATGATGCCGAAGAAGAGTTTCTTACCGCTGAACTGCAGGCGGGCGAAGGCGTAGGCGGCCATGGAGCAGGAAACCAGGTTGCCAACAATCGAGCCCAGGACCACGATCGCGGAGTTGATCATATAGTGCCCGAACGGGTGGGTCAGCGCGGACCAGCCATCGGTGTAGTTGCTCATTTCCAGGTTTTCCAGCCACAGGCCGGGTTCGCGGAAGATGAGGTCGTTGGGGCGCAGGGAGGAGACCACCATCCACAGCAACGGGTAGATCATCACACCGCCAACAAGGATCAGGATGGCATGCTTGATCAGGCCCTTGGTCCGGGCGGAGCGGCTGAAAGCCAGGTTCCCCCGGGATTCGCGGCGGCGCGGGCTCTTGCCGGACTTGCCGGCTTTGGCGTCGGAGGAAGAAGCTGCGGGGAGGGTCTGGAGTTTAGTCATCGTAGAACACCCAATACTTTGAAGCGATGAAGTTGATGGCAGTGAAGACACCGATGATGACCAGCAGGAACCAGGCCATCGCTGAGGCGTAACCCATATCGAACTGGCCGAAGCCCTTTTGGTACAGGTACAGGGTGAAGAACATGGTGGAGTCGGACGGGCCGCCGTTACCGCCGGAGACGATGAACGCCTGGGTGAACGACTGGAACGAACCGATGATCTGCAGCACCAGGTTGAAGAAAATGATGGGGCTCAGCATCGGAAGCGTGATCCGCCAGAACTGCTGCAGCGTGGTGGCCCCATCCACCTTGGCCGCCTCGTAGTACATCACCGGGATCTGCCGCAGACCGGCCAAGAAAATGATCATCGGGGCACCGAACGTCCACACGTGCAGCAGGATGATCGAACCCAGCGCGGTCCCGGGATCCGAGATCCACCCCGGACCCTGGATGCCCACCATCGCCAGGACCTGGTTCACCAAGCCCGTGGTGCCGAAGATCTGCTTCCACAAGATAGCGATCGCTACTGAACCGCCCAACAGTGAGGGCAAGTAGAACACTGAACGGTAGAACGGAAGGCCACGCAGCCCCTTGTCCAGGACCAATGCGATCAACAACGCCACCGCCAACTGCAACGGCACACCCACCAGCACATACGTGAACGTCACGCCGAGCGAGTTATGCAGGCGCGCATCACCGAACATCCGGACGAAGTTATCCAGGCCCACCCATTCCGGGGGCTGCAACAGGTTGTAATCCGTGAACGACAGATACAACGACATCAGCATCGGACCGATGGTAATAGCCACCAACCCCACCAACCACGGCAAGAGGAAGATATACGCAGCCTTGTTATCCCGGCCGTTCGCCTTCTTCTCTTCCTTGGTAGCAGGGCCCTTACGGCGGGTCATCGTGGAGAGTTCGCCAATAGCGCTCATCGCTTCCCCCTCACAGGCCCGCGGACGCTTCGCGGCGTCCCCGTGCGTAGTACAGCGGCCATGTGGTCTCCTTTGGTCATCGTGGCCATCCACGGACATCGAGTCTGGTTGGTACTTGCCTTCCGGGACGCCGACCTTCCGGCGTTCCCTCCTGAGGTGCCAGGATCGAGGTCCCGGGTTTCAGCGGCTCCGTATCAAAGTAAACGTTTTCTTGACCCTTGTACAGCCTTTTGCTAATTTTTGAGAAAGCGTTTTCTTGCGAAGCCGCCCAAACTTGTTTTTCCACGCTGACGAAGCCCGGCGTGCGCTGGAGCACACCTTCCGCATCGATAAGGCAGGACACTATTGTTCCCCACCGACTCCGCCTGCCATGACCACCGTTGACATGGCAGCATCCCCCACGCGACCCAGCGCACTTGCTGGTTACGAGGATTGGCCGGCCTATGCAGCCAAGCACCGATTCGCTGCCGAGCTCACCGCTGGCCCACCAGAAGCCAGACAACTTGCCGACACCCTTGGCGTGCCCGCCGTAATACCAGACATTGAGTACACAGTGCTTGCCGAATCGGAGCACGACGGCGTCATCACCTCGCATCTGCAGTGGCAGTTGGGTTTCGGCCCTGCCACATCCGCCTGGTTCGTACGACCTGCCCGGGCAACCGGCCCGCAGCCCGGACTGCTCGCCCTTCACTGCCATGGCGGAATCAAGGCATACGGCGCTGAGCGGCTGGTGCGGTTCGAACACAACCCGGAAGATAACGACGGCGGCATCTCCGCGGCGGTCGCCTCCGGTTTTTCGTCGCTTGCGTTGCCGCCCCTGGACGTCAGGGCGAAGCTCTACGGCGGCCGGGCACTCGCCACGTGGTTGGCCCGGCACGGCTTTGCCGTCCTTGCGCACGATGCCTTCATGTGGGGCAGCCGACGCTTTGAACTCGATCCCCTTCCGTGGCGGACTGCCAACGCCGTCAACGGCCGGAAGGCACTATGGCGGGAGGCCGGCGTCGAACTTTCCGTAGCGGAACATTACGACGCCGCGGCGGCTTCCCACGAGGAAACCGTGGCGAAAGCCGCAACGCTGATCGGGACCACCGTGGCCGGGACCGTTGCGCATGACGACCTCGCGGCCCTGGGTGTCCTCGCGTCCCTGCCGGGCGTGGATAGGGATCGGCTCGGTTGCCTGGGATTCTCCGGCGGCGGCGGACGGGCGATGGTACTCGGTGCCCTGAGCCCGCTGATCCGCAGCTACGTGGTCACGTGCATGATGACCACCTTCGAGTCACTCCTGCCCTCATACTTGGACGCGCATTCCTGGTTACTGCACTCCCCAGGCCTGGCCGGGCTAGGTGACTGGCCGGACCTGGCCATCCGTTCCACTGCCGAAAAAGTGCTGGTCCAATACGCCCTGGATGACCCCCTGTTCCCGGAACGGGGTATGCGCGACGCGCACCAGCATCTAGTGGAGGGCATGCCCGCCCGCTACACCGGAAGTTTTTGGCAGGAACCACACGTCTTCACCCGGGCCATGCAGGACGAGGCCGCCGCGTTCCTCACCTCCGCATTGCAGCCCCGCCCCACCACCGCTACCCACGCACCTGACCCCGCTAGGACAGCCTCATGACACAACCCCTGACCGCCACCACCGAGCGCATTGCCCGGCTCCCGCGCATCGCGCTGGTGGGCGTGCACGGTTTCGGCGAACGGCACTTGGACAACCTCGGCAGGCTGAGTGCCAACGGCGTCTTGGAGTTGGTGGCCGTCGCCGATCCCCTGCCCCCGGCGGACGGAACGCTGGGCCCGGAGGTGAAGGTCTTCGCTTCCCTTGACGAGCTCCTGGCTGCAGGTACCAAACCGGACGTGGTCATCGTCTCCACCCCCATCCAAACCCACGCACCTCTTGCCCTCGCCGCCCTCAACGCAGGTGCCAACGTGTACTTGGAAAAACCGCCGGTGGCTTCCATGGCCCAATTCGAGGAGCTCATGGAGGCGGCTGCGAGCGCCGGCCGTCTGGTGCAGGTGGGTTTTCAGAGCCTGGGCTCGGAGGCTTTGCCCGCAATCGAGGCCGTGGTGGCATCCGGCGAGATCGGCGATGTCCGAGGCATCAGCGCTACCGGACTGTGGCTGCGGAACAAGGCGTACTTCAAGCGGTCACGATGGGCCGGCAAGCGGGGCCTCAACGGGACCGACGTGGTGGACGGAGTGGCCACCAATGCCTTGGCACATGCTGTGGCTACCGGTCTCCGGCTAGCTGGTGCGCGGACTGTGGCGGACGTTGATTCCGTGGAGACGGACTTGTACCGCGCCAACCACACCGAAAGCGACGACACGTCCGTGGTGCGGGTCCGGATTACGGGAAGTACTGTGCTGACGTGCGCCCTGACCCTGTGCGCGCCCGTGCAGTCCGCGCCGACGGTCACCATTGACGGGACTCTCGGTCAGCTCACCCTCTTCTACACGGAGGACCGCGTGGAGGTTACCTCCCCCCAAGGCACCCGGACGGAGACCTTTGGGCGGACCGACCTGCTGGAGAACCTGCTGGCCGCCCGCACGGAGCGGGATCTGCTCAGCCCGCTGTCCGGATCGGGTGCCTACGTTTCTGTCTTGGAGGCCATCCGCACAGCAGATGCTCCCCGGCTGATCCACCCGGAATTCATCACCTGGGAAGGTGAGGGCGACGCCGCCCACCCCGTGGTCCATGGCATCGAATCGCTGATCCGCCGGGCAGCCCTGGGGCAGGCCACGTTCGCGGAGCTTGGAGCGCCCTGGACTGTTTCCGACGAGCCCGCCCTGCAAGCCGATGAAACTCTGCACGTCAATGGCCTCCCTGTCGCTACCCTGCAGGACGGGACCCGGATCCGGCCTACGTCCTCGCCACGCCCTTACCTGCACCCCGTGCGAACCCTCGCGGGAACCGTGGTCACCGATCACATCCCGGAAGACCATGTGTGGCACCTCGGGGCGGGAGTGGCCCTCCAGGACGTGGACGGCATCAACTTCTGGGGCGGCCGGACCTACACCCGCGACGCCGGAGCGTACGTTTGGCGTAAGGATCACGGCAGGATCGTCACAGAGTCCGCGGAGCACAGTGAAGGACACAGGCGCGAACAGCTGAGCTGGATCGGCCCGGACGGCACACCCGTGCTCCGCGAACAGCGCGAGTGGCGCTGGTCCGCCGTCGGACATTCAACGTGGAAACTGACGCTGGACTTCACACTGGACTCAGCCACAGGACGTCCGGTGCTGCTGGGCAGCCCGGGCTCCAACGGGCGGCCGCAAGGTGGTTACGGCGGCTTCTTCTGGCGGCTCCCCAAGGTTGGCGACGCGACTATTTGGACACCGGACGCGCGGGGCGAGGACGCCGTACATGGCACCGTGGCGCCATGGCTGGCTTGGTCCGGAACGTTCGACGCCGGCACAGCCACCACTGCGCCCGTCACCGGCGATCCCTGGCTGGGACGCCCGGCAACCCTCGTGTTCCTTGCCTCACCGCAGGCACCGGATCCGTGGTTCGTGCGGCACTCGGGGTACCCCGGGGTTGGGCTGTCCTTGGCCTGGGACACCCCGGTGACCGCCGCACCGGGAAAACCTGTCCACAGAACCGTCACCGTCCTCATCACGGACGGCTTCCTGGCCACACAAGACATTGAACAACTCATCACAACTCTGGGGGAACCGGCATGACCACGCCTACTCAATTCACGCCAGCTCTGACCGCAGTCACTGCGCGCGGCCCTCTGACTGCGCCCGGCAACGTCGCCGACCGTGCAGTGAAGCGCCGGCGGGTGTTGGACATCATGGACGCTGCGGGTCGCGACTCGCTGCTGCTGACATCCAACACAGCCCTTACCTGGTACCTGGACGGCAGCCGTGTGCACATCAGCCTGGCCGGCGACCCCATTGCCGCCCTCTTGGTGGACCGCACCGGTGATCACCTGGTCACGTTCAACAACGAGGCCGGCCGGATCGCAGCTGAAGAATTGCCCGAGGACGTCAGCCTTGACACGGTTCCCTGGCATGGCCAGTTGCAGGCCTTCGCGGCCGGGCTGGCCCTTGACGGCGACCCGTTGCTGGAAGCGGCTGTGACCGCTGAACTGCGTGCGGCCCGGCAGCAACTCCTTCCCGGCGAGACGGCCCGCTACGCCGAACTTTCCGCCGACGCAGCCGCCGCCATGACCGATGTCCTTGCTGCTGCGACGCCGGAAACCACGGAATTCCAGCTCGTCTCGGAGCTGGCCGCGCGGATTGTTTCGGTGGGAGCCGAGCCGCTGGTCCTCCTTTGCAACGGAGCGTCCCGCAGCGACTTCCGCCACCCCTTGGCCACGCACTCCCCCATCGGACGCCGCGCCATGGCTGTGGTCTGCGCCCGTCGGAACGGACTGGTTGCCAACGTCACCCGTTGGGTAGCATTCGACGCCGGCACTCCCCAGGAGCTCGATGCCGAGGCCCGCATCGCCGCAGTTGAGGCGGACATTCTCCGGGCGACGGTTCCCGGCGCCCGCCTCAATGAGATCTTCGCCGAGATCAAACTGGCATACCTCCGGCACGGCTTTGGCGAGGACCAGTGGACGCTTCACCACCAGGGCGGCCCGGCCGGCTATGCGGGGCGCGATCCCCGGGTCACCGCAGACGTTACGGATACCGTGGTGCTCAACCAGCCTTTCACGTGGAACCCGTCCGGCCCCGGTGTGAAGATCGAGGACACGGTGCTGCTCACTGAATCCGGCATGCGCGTCCTGACCGTCGACGAACGGTGGCCGACCACCCCAGTTGACGGCCGTCGTCGTCCGCTGACGCTGCGCCCGTAAGCAACCCGAAAGGGGCGGGGTCACCGTGTTGGTGACCCCGCCCCTTCATCGTGTGCTCTTACCCAACCGAGTCGCAGCAGAGCGCGTTTTGAGGGCTCAAACGCGCTCTGCTGCGACTCAGTTGGGTGCGGGTGGGCGGGTTTGGGTGCGGTAGCCGGGGTTAGCCCAGCGTCAGCACGCCGTCCACGCGCCGCGGGATGCCCAGCGGGTTGGCGTCATGCAAGGCAGGGTGCAGCACGCTTTCCGGGGCGTCCTGGTAAGCCACCGGACGCTGGAAGCGGCGCACAGCAGTAGCGCCCACCGAGGTGAACAGGGACGTCGTAGCCGGGTAGGGGCCACCGTGCTGCTGGGCCCAGTTCACGGCGACACCCGTGGGCCAGCCATCGAACAGGACCCGCCCGGCCAGACCGCTGAGCTGCTCCACAAGGGCGGAGACATCCTCGCCCGGCTGGGCGTGCACCGTGCCCGTGAGGCTGCCAGGGACCTTCGCGAGTGCCGCGGAGAGTTCTTCCTGGTTGGCATACTCAATGAGCAGCGTGGTGGGGCCGAAGCACTCCTCCAACAGTTCATCCGGGCGTGCCAACACGTTGGCGGCGCTGGTGGAGAACACCACGGGCGCGGCGCCGTCGGCCAGGCTGTCCTGCTGGACGGTGCCACTGACGACGGCGACACCCGGCTGGTCTGCGACGTTACGGAGCCCGTCCGGGTAGGCCTCTGCGATCCGCTCGGTCAACATGGCAGCGGTGGGCTTGTCCTTGCTGGCCTCGGCCAGGTGTGAAGCAAAGTCCGTGCCTTCGGGGATGAAGACCAGCCCGGGCTTGGTGCAGAACTGGCCGGCGCCCTGGGTGAAGGACCCAGCCAGACCGGCGGCGAGTTGCTGTCCTCGTTCCGCGAGGGCGTCCGCAGTGATGACTACGGGGTTGAGGCTGCCCAGCTCGCCGTAGAAAGGAATGGGCTCCGGCCGGGAGGACGCGAGATCGAACAACGCGCGCCCGCCCGGGATGGAGCCGGTGAAGCCGACGGCCTTGATGGCAGGATCCTGGACCAGGGCCGTACCGGCCTCCCGGCCACTGACCAGGGCAAAGATTCCGTCCGGGGCCCCGGCCTTTGCCAGCGCTTCGGTCACGATCTCGGCGGTCCGCTGGGACAGTCGGAGGTGACCCGAGTGTGCCTTGACGATCACCGGGCAGCCAACGGCCAACGCGGACGCGGCGTCGCCGCCGGCCACGGAAAACGCAAACGGGAAGTTCGACGCCGAGAAAACGGCCACCGGACCAATCGGACGCAGGATGCGGCGAAGGTCGGGCTTGGGCGGAGTTGCCGTCGGGTCGGCGTGATCGATGACGGCTTCGAGGTACGAGCCCTCAGTGATCACGTTGGCGAACAACCGCAGCTGCCCGCTGGTCCTCGCCACCTCACCTGTGAGCCGGACTGTGCCAAGGCTCGTCTCGGAATCGGCAATGGCCACCAGTTCGGTGACGTTGGCGTCCAAAGCGTCGGCGACGGCGGTCAGCCAAGCGGCGCGCTCGGCGTCGGAGGCCGCTGCGGTCACCTTTGCCGCCTCGGTAGCTGCCGCTGTAACGGCGGTCAGGTCAAGAGTTGCTGTACTCAATGCGGTTTCCTTTACTCTCAGGGGCGGAATGCTCTGGGGCTGCCGCCTCAGGTGCGTGCGGCCCTGCTGTGTGCGGCGTAGAGCTGAAGTCGAAGCCAAGCCCGCGAAGGCCGGACGAGGTGAGCCGGCTGTTGTGGATCCGGATCGGAGAAGGTCCTGCCAGGATGCCCAGCTGCTGGAACGAGGCATCCTCCACGTCTTCAACGCTCACGGCCTCAGCCAGGGTGAGGGCCAACTGTCCGGAGAGTTCCGGAAGAAGGTGCGGAGCAACCCGGATGCTGTTGGCCCGTGCCAGTTCAACAATTCTCCGGAAGGGGGTAATACCACCCACCCGGACGATGTTGGGCTGGATGATGTCCACCGCTTCGGCCTCGATGAAGTCGCGGAAGCGGTAGATGGTGTGGACGTTCTCGCCCAGGGCAATGGGCACCGGGGAGTGCTTGCGCAGGCGGCGGTAGGCCCACAGGTCATCGGCACGGATCGGCTCCTCCAACCACTCCAGTCCGTACTCCCCCAAGATATCCAATGCACGGAACGTGTGGGCCAGGTCCCAGCGCTGGTTGGCGTCGATCATGAGCAGCCGGTCCGGGCCGATCACCTGGCGGACGGCAGCAACGCGCTCGGCGTCTTCCCGAAGCTCGGGCTTGCCCACTTTGATCTTCACCGCGTTGTGTCCCGCAGCAACCCAGCGCTGCGCCTGCTCCACCAGCTGCTCCAAGGTGTAATGCAGGTTCACTCCGGAGCCGTACACCTCCACGGATTCCTGGCGCTGGCCCAAAAGCCCCGTGACGGACGTCCCGGCCTGCCGCGCCTTCAGGTCCCACAGCGCCAGGTCCACACCGGCCATCGCGATGGTGGTCAGTCCTCCCCCGCCAGCCTCGTGAAGCCTCTTCCAGAGTTGGTCCCACACGATCTCCGGATTCGCTTCCAACCCCAGGATGAACGGGGCGATGTCGTGATCCAGCAGGGCCTTCACCGCATGGGGACCAATGGTGGGTGTCCACGAGAAGCCGTGGCCCGTGCCGCCGTCGTCCGTGGTCAGCTCGGTGACAATCACATGGTTCTCCGGCGCCTCCACGCCCCAGCTGCGCAGCAGCGGGACCGTGATCAGCCGGGTGGAGAGGCCCGTGATGCGGGCGGGCATCAGCGGCCGGCCAGCTCGTGGCCCTTGGCCAGGATGGACTTGAGCTCCAAGAGTTGTTCCTCGCTGGGGTCCACCAGCGGTGGGCGGACCGGACCGACAGGAAGCCCGGCGAGGCGCAAGCCAGCCTTGATCAATGAGACGCCAAAGCCAGGAGTCTGGTCGCGGAGCCGGACCAGCGGCGCGTAGAAACCTTCAAGGAGCGCGTGGCGGCGCTCCTCGTCACCGGACACATAGGCGTCGTAATACGCCTTGGCGATTTCGGGGGCCATGGCGAAAGCAGCCGAGGAATACAGCGGGATGCCGAGGCCGCGGTAGGCGCCCTGGGTCAGCTCTGCCGTCAGGAGGCCGTTGAAGAGCGCGAAGTCGGTGCGCCCACTGGCGTTGATGGCCGACACGATTTCCTGGGCCAGGCCCACATCGCCGATCCCGTCCTTAAATCCAACAACCTTGGGGTTGGCTGTCAGGCGGGTGATGGCCTCGGCGGTAAACTTGGCAGTCCCACGGTGGTACACGATCACAGGCAGGCTACTCGCGGCCGCGATGGCTTCGACGTAAGCCACCACGCCATCGGTAGGCCCGGTCACCAGATACGGCGGGAGCACCAGAAGGGCGTCCGCACCGGCTTCCTCAGCAACCTTGGCTGCAGCGATCGCGTGACCCAGCGGACCACCCGCACCGGAAACCACCGGCACCGCTCCCGCAACGGCCTCGACGGCGGCGGTCACCACCGTGCGGATCTCATCCAGGGAGAGCGCATGGAATTCACCGGTGCCGCAAGCAGGGAACACGCCGCCCGGGCCGAACGGAAGCCGGGAAGTGATGTGCTCCTTCAACAGGGCAACGTCCACGCTGCCATCCTCGGCGAAGGGTGTGACGGGGAAGAACAGTACGCCGTCGAAGTTCATGGGGTCTCCTTTGTTGCTCCCGCTGCCACCAGGCGCGCGGGATTCTCGTCATTGAGTGCTGCTTGTTGGTTCTCTTGGTCAGACGCGGTGTCGGCGCCTTGGTAGGGAGGCGTGAGTTCGGTGCGCCAGGAACGCTTGGGCTCCCACCCCAGCAATTCCCGGGCCTTACTAATGGAAAATGCCGGACTGGTGCCGGAAAGGTGCCCGGTGATGGGACCGCTACCCGGCAAAAACCGCGGGAAGAGCTCTGCCAGCGGAGCCGTGGCCAGGGCATCCTTCGCGCCAACGAAGAACACCTCGCCGTTGGGGATCGAGTCCATCTTGTCCAGGAGCACATCCAGGAAATCGGCTACGTCCCGGGCGTCAACATAGTTGAACTGGGCGGGAGCGGACAGCGCAGGATCATCCAGGCGCTCGCGGACAGTGTGTCCCTGCTGCGTCAGCGCACCTTCCCATTCCTCCGGCGAGATGACGTAGCACGGGCGGAATGCCGCATAACGGATCTTCTCGCCCTGCGCGGCCGCGAACATCTGCACGGTTTGCTCGGCGATCAGTTTGGACAGCGCATAGGCGTTCCACGGCTTGGGCGGCGTCCGCTCGTCCAAGGGGAACGACGGCGGCAGCCACCCGGCCGGTGAGCCATAGCCCAGGGCGGTGGGGCTGCTTGCCGTCACGATCTTCGGTACACCGGCGTCGGTGGCCGCACTGACAACCGCAAAGGCGAGCCGTGTGTTCGTGCTGAAAATGACATCCTCGGGCGCGCTGAAAGGTACGGCAATGGCAGCGAGGTGGATGACGGCGTCGGGCGCTGTTTCCCGGATGAGCCGCTCCGCCTCCCCCGGCGCCAGCAGATCTGCGGTGTATTGCTCGGCTCCGGGCGGCAAGTGCTCTGCCGGAATGGCATCCCGGTCAACCGAAATCACGGTGTGGCCGGCCTGGGCCAGTCCGGCCACCACGCTGCGGCCCAACCGGCCGGAACCGCCGGTGACAAAAATCCTGCTCATGTGCGTTTCCTGGTTTCTGTTGGCTGGTCAGTCCTGGCCGCGGCTGAGGTCGGCGCCGAGGCCAAGTTCGCTGATACGGACGGGAAGATCGGTGTCCAGTGACTTGTTGCCCGCGATGCCCACCGACACGGACCGGAGCCCATCGATGTAGCCGGACGGGCGGCCCAGCGGGTCAATGCCGGGACCGTTGAAGAGGTCCGAGAGCAGCAGATTGTCGCCGCCACCATGGCCACCCTCGCCGTTGATGATCGGAACTTCGTACGCAGCTTCCCAGTGGCGCTGGACCACCAGGCGTTCACCGTTTCGGCGCACTGCGTCTTCTTCTTCGATGGGTGTGGCGCTGGGGTCCACCACGGTCTTTTTATCGGTGCTGGAGACCACTGCGGCACGTTCCACCACTTCGAGTTCAGCCCGGCCCTCGGTGCCGTTGACGGTGACGCGGTAACCTTCCCACGGGCTGTGGGCGTTTAGGGAGTAGCTCAGCGTCGGGCCGCCCTGGTAGTCAACCACCAGGGCGAGGTTGTCCTCGATAGTGATGCCCTCGGTGAAAACGTCCTGGTCACGGATGTAGCCGTCAAACTTTTCGTTGTCGTAGTACAGGGCCTTCAGGCGCTCGTCGTCGCGCATGTCCAGGCGGAATGGATCGTGCTCAAGGCCATCAACGGTGCCGCGTTCCGGACGGGCCCCCAAGCCGCGCTCGGCCGCGTTCTTGTCGCCGTAGAAGCGCAGGCCACCGGAGGCAAACACGCGCTCCGGAACATCGTTGATCCACCAATTGACCAGGTCGAAGTGGTGCGAAGCCTTGTGAATGAGCAGGCCGCCGGAGTTCTTCTTCTCGCGGTGCCAGCGGCGGAAGTAGTCAGCGCCGTGAACGGTATCCAGCACCCAGCTGAAGTCGACGGACGTTACCTTCCCGATCACGCCGTTCTGGATGACTTCCTTGAGCGCGCTGTTGCGCGGCGAGTAGCGGTAGTTGAACGTGACCACCACGTTGCGGCCCGTCTTGGCCACTGCGTCGGTGATCCGGCGGCAGCCCTCAACGTCGATGGTGAGCGGCTTTTCCACCACGACGTCGGCACCCGCCTCAAGTGCCTCCACGATGTAGTCCGCGTGGGTGTAGTCGGGCGTGGTGACAATCACCCGCTCAATGCCGTTTGCCCGGATGAAGCTGGTGAGTTGGCCAGGTTCGAAGGATGCCACCGGCTCCGTTCCGCCCAGTTCCTTGATGAGGTCCTGGTAGAAGTCCACCCGGCCTTGGTTGACGTCGGAAAGCGCAATGAGTTCAGCGACGTCCGAGTGCTGTCCGTAGATGGCCCGGATGTACATCTCTGAGCGGCCGCCGGTCCCAATGAGCGCTATCCGGGTCCGGTGGGGGCCTTCAGTCTGGGCTGCGGGTGCGGCAGATGCGGTCTGGGTCTCAGCTGAGTCGACGTTGACCATATTGAATGCCCCTTTCAAAAGGCAGGAGTGAACCGCTTGACGGCCCGGCTTCGTATGGGAAGAATCATGAGAAAGCGTTTTCTCAGAGCGTTATAAGCTTTGTATCAAGACTCTGGTGGTCACGTCAACCACTGCTCCAACGACGGAGCATGCGGGAGGCGACCAATGGGAAGGGGCCACATGGCACGCAGGAACACCAACAGGCGCGTTGGCATTGCCGATGTCGCAGAGAAGGCGGGCGTCTCGCACGCCACCGTGTCACGCGTCATGAACGGTAACGCCGCCGTGGACCCCGGCATTGCCGCACGGGTCAGGGCCGCCGCTGTTGAATTGAAGTACCAGCCCAATCCGGTGGGGCGCAGCCTGGCCCTCGGAAAAACTGACACCATTGGGATCGTAGTTCCGGACCTGGCCAACCCCACGTTCCAGGCAATCCTCCGTGGACTCAGCATCGCCGCGGCCCAGGACGGGTACCGCGTCCTCATTGCTGATTCCTCGGAAGTTACCAGCGAAGAAGCCATCCTTGCCGGCGAGGCCCGACGCCGCTGCGATGGCGTAGTGCTCTGCGCCCCCCGCATGAGCGATGCGGAGCTGGAAGAACTAGCGCCCACCCTGCACCCACTGGTGCTGATCAACCGCACCACCATTGCCACCAACACGCCGAGCCTGAGCGTGGATTACGGGCAAGGCATCCAGGAACTGGCCCACCACCTGGTATCACTCGGGCACCGCCGCCTGGTGTTCCTCTCCGGCCCGGAGCACAGCGCATCCAACCGCCAGCGCCTTGTTGGCCTGGACCAATTCCGGACAGAACACCCGGAAATCGAGCTGCAGATGCTCTATGGTGGCTCCAACTTCGACTCCGGCCACGAATCCACCGAGGCCATCATCGCCAGCGGCGCCACCGGAATCCTGGCCTTCAATGACCTGGTGGCCATGGGCCTGCTCAGCGGCTTGCACGAGCGCGGCGTCCGCGTTCCGGAGGACATTTCCGTGACCGGCTTCGATGACATCCCGTTCGCCAAATACACCACGCCCCCGTTGACCACGGCAGCTGTGCCCATCAACGAGCTCGGAAGCCTGGCCTGGCGGAGGATGCGCGAACAGATACAACAGGCGGGCGAAACTGCCACCCAGGCGCAGGATGAGTTCTCACCCCGGGTGGAGATCCGCAAGAGCACCGCGGCGCCCGCACTCACGCCCGCCTCCTAAAACAACGCGGGGCACTCTACTTCGGCGATGGGTTGGAGCCCACTCCCGCCTCTTTGTAGAAGCCCTGGATGTGCGCTGCAACAAGCTCAGCCGCCTTGCCGCCGTCGCGAATGTTCACGGCGGCGAGGATGGCACGGTGTTCGGAGCGAAGCCTTGCGCAGGTTGTTTCCCAGTCCGGGAGGTGTCCCGTCAGCTCACTTGCATAGTTCTCGATCGCACCCCGGAGCGAGGCCATCATCGCGCTGACCACCGAGTTTCCCGCGGCCTGAGCCAAGGCCACATGGAACCGGGCATCAAGGGCCAGGAAAGTGTCGATGTCAGGCGCCGTATCCATCTCATCCAGGAGCGCAGCCGCTTCCTCCAGCTCCGGCACGCCCACCTTAGCCCGTTCCGCAGCCCAGGATTCAAGCAGGACGCGGGTCTCCACAATGTCCGCTACCGGGAGATGGCGCGTAGCAACATGAAGCCTTAGCGTGGACCCCAGAGCCGACCCCGGCTCGGCGATCACCACCGTGCCGGCGTCCTTACCCGACCCCACACCGGCACGGACCACGCCCATTGCCTCAAGGATCCTGACAGCCTCTCGCACCGAGGTCCGGGAAACCTGCAGTTGTTCGGCCATGGCGCGCTCACCCGGCAGCCGTCCCCCCAGGGCGAGGTCTCCGTCAGACAGCTGCTTCTCGATCCATTGCAGGACCAACTCGTGGGTACGCATACCGGAATACTAGTTGATGTGGTCCAACCACATGGATTACAGTGTGGTTAGACCACAGTGGTAGGACCACAGAATTCAAGGGAGAACCGCATGACCGACACCCTCGACCCCAAGATCACGGCTGCGCCAGCCAATGCCGGTAGCGACGAAACCGTGACCCGTCCCGCACAGCCGCGACCCGCCGTCGTGCTTCCACCGGCACTGAAGCGCCGCGTTCCCAAGGTCTCCGATCTGGCGCCGCTGATGCAGTTCAAGAAGCCCGAATTCAGCAAGACCGCCCGCCTGAAGCGTGCCAGCACCATCTGGGAACTGCGCGAGATCGCCAAGCGCCGCACCCCGCAGGCGCCTTTCGATTACACCGACGGTGCTGCCGAAGAAGAAATCACTCTCCGCCGTGCACGCCAGGCGTTCCAGGACATAGAGTTCCGGCCCGGCATCCTCCGCGACGTCTCGAAGATTGATCTCCGTACGGACATCCTGGGCAAAGAATCACGCCTTCCGTTCGGCATCGCACCCACGGGGTTCACGCGCATGATGCAGTCCGAAGGCGAATATGCAGGCTCCCAGGCAGCAGAAGCCGCCGGAATTCCGTACACCCTGTCCACCATGGGCACGGCGTCCATTGAAGACGTGGCCACCGCTGCCCCCAACGGCCGGAACTGGTTCCAGTTGTACCTGTGGACGGACCGCGCCCGTTCCCTGGAACTGATCGAGCGCGCCGCCAAGGCCGGCAATGACACCCTCATGGTCACCGTGGACACCGCCGTTGCCGGCGCCCGTCTCCGCGATGTCCGCAACGGCATGACCATCCCGCCGGCACTGACCATCAAGACCGTGCTGGACGCCTCGTACCGCCCGGCCTGGTGGTTCAACTTCCTCACCCACGAGCCGCTGACATTCGCCTCGCTCTCCCGGTACACCGGAACTGTGGCTGACCTCATCAACTCCATGTTCGACCCCACCCTGACCTACGAGGACCTGGACTGGCTCCGCGAAACGTGGAAGGGCAAGCTGGTGGTCAAGGGCATTCAGACCGTGGAGGACGCCCGCAAGGTTGTGGATCACGGTGCCGACGGCATCATCCTGTCCAACCACGGCGGACGCCAACTGGACCGCGCCCCCATTCCGTTCCACCTGCTCCCGGACGTTACCGCAGCCCTGAAGGCGGACAACAGCAAGGCCGCGGTCATGCTGGATACGGGCATCATGAGCGGAGCAGACATTGTGGCAGCCCTGGCCCTGGGCGCCGACTTCGCACTGATCGGCCGCGCCTACCTCTACGGCCTGATGGCCGGTGGACGTGAGGGCGTGGACCGCACCATCCAGATCCTGGAGAAGGACATGACCCGCACCATGGCGCTGCTGGGCGTCAGCAAGGTGGCGGACCTGAACCCGGACCACGTGCGGCTACTCCAGCGCTGACCGTCACCCATGTAAGTAGCAGCAGAGCGCGTTTTGAGGGGGGCTCAAAACGCGCTCTGCTGCTACCCAGACGCTTCTATGTCTGTCAAGCGGATGGAAAGTGGCTGCGGGTGCTGACCACCGGCGTCCCCTCTCCCCAGGCGTTTTTTGCCTGCTGGCGGAGCATCGCGGAGCTGTACCCGACGGAGCCGGGGCAACCCGAAGGGCAAGCAGCGGATGGATTGTGGGAGGAAATAAGCGAAGCGCCGACACAAGGCATCGGCTGTGCAGCCGTCCGCAGGACGGTTGAGCCGGTGGAGCGGGCACGTACGATCCGCAGGACAGCAGCAAAAAACAGAAAACGCTTTTACAGCCCGAGCGCAGCGAGGACCGATCCCCTAACGCAAGCGCTGCATGGGCGAGGCTGGAAACGGTGTCAGCCGTCACCCGCTCTTCAGGAGCACCTACAGGGTGCTGTTCTGGCGCGCAGCGAGGGCCTGCTGGTGGCGGTAAAGCGTTGCACGGCTCCAGCCCACGAGCCGGGCCGCGTCTTCCGCGGTACGGCCCTTCGAGCGGGCGTCCTGGGCGATCGCGAGTTTGTCCGCGATGACGGCCGGGTCGGACACCGGCCGGCCGAAGCGGGTTCCGTTCTGCCTGGCGGCCGTGATGCCGGCGTTGACCCGCTCGATGATCAGCTCGCGCTCATACTCGGCGAGGGTGGCGAGCATGTTCAGCATCAGCCTGCCCGTTGAGGTCGCGGGGTCGATGCCGTCTGAGATGGATCGGACGTGGATGCCGCGGTCGCGCAGCAGGGTTACGGTGTTGAGCACATCGATCAGCGACCGGCCCAACCGGTCGACCCGCCACACCACAACGGTGTCACCCTCCTCGGCGTACTCGAGAAGTCTTCTCATTCCGGGCCGCTCGATGGCGGTCTTGCTGCCCGAAGACACGTCAGCGAAGACGTCGCGTTTCTGCACGCCAGCGGTGACCAGCGCGTCCAGCTGCAGCTGGGCATCCTGACTGGAAGTGCTGACGCGCGTGTAACCAAGTTGCCTCACCAGGCCATTCTGACTCGAAAAGTCCCCGATGTACCCTCGGCGAGACGACTAGCGGCGAGACGCGTTTCCGAGACGCAGGCAGCCCTGCTTTCCCGCAGACCCGACCGGCCCATCCCTGCCCCGAACGGGTGTCTTGAAAAGCTGTTGTTTTTCAAGACACTGGCACCTGTCGCATAACTAAAGATGAGTACTCGATTTTCGCCAGAAGGTCATGAAACATGGTTATGAGAATCGCACTTGCCCATCGCGTGCCCAAGATTCCGGGGAAGATCCGTATCTGTGCAGGTCACACGAGTAGCCGCTCGTTGAGACGTCTCGTTTACCAAGGGATCGCGGCAGCCGGAGAGGGCAGTGGTTTGGCGGCCGACCCCGAACGGTGGCACCCGGGGCTCTGCGTCACTCCCGGAAGTACCTTTTGCAGGGCATGTCAGATGGATAGATCTAAACCGGGGACTTCCTGCCAGTCGGCGCGGCCTTTGTCTTGCAGTAGATGGTCCTTCATGAGCTGTTCCCTTCATTGAGGTGGCGGTGTTGATGGGTGACCGAGGAGATCGATGACCCGGGGTTCAGCTGATCGGCGCCCGGTGGTAGGGCTGAGGTGCGTATGAGAGTTCGGTGCGGAGTGCCGCGGCGGCGCGGAAGGGGAAGTTCGGGTCTCGGAGCAGTTCCCGGCCGACCATGACGATGTCGGCGAGGCCCGTGGCGATGACCTGCTCGGCCTGATGTGGTTGATCGATCATGCCAACGGCGATCGTGGGGATCCCCGACGCGGCACGGATGGAGGTTGCGAACGGGACCTGGTATCCGGGGCCCACGGGGATGACTTGGGCCGGGCTGCTTCCTCCGGAGGACACGTCGATGAGGTCGGTGCCTCGTTGGGCCGCCCACTGGGCGACCTGTTCGGTGTCGGTGACTGTCCAGCCGCCCTCGACCCAGTCGGTCGCCGAGACCCTGACGATCAGGGGCATGCTGTGTGGAATGCTGTCGCGGACACCTTCGATGATGTCGAGGAGGAACCGCGACCGGTTCTCCAAGCTTCCACCAAATTCGTCGGTTCTGGTGTTGCTGAGCGGGGACAGGAACTGGTGAATGAGGTAGCCGTGCGCGGCATGCAGTTCGATCAGGTCGAAGCCGGCGTCGACCGCCCTACCGGCGGCGGCGGCGAACGCCCTGACTATGCTACGAATCCCCTCCGCGTCGAGCTGCGTGGGGGAGGCGAATCCTGGGTAGGCGACGTCGCTTGGGCCCACGGTGTTCCAGCCACCGTTAGCCTGCGGAACAGTGCCCTGTCGCGGCTCCCACGGGCGGAACACGGACGCTTTCCGGCCGGCGTGGGCCAGTTGGATACCGGCGGAGGCGCCCTGGGAGTGGATGAAATCCACGACAGGCATGAACGCGCTGCGGTGCTGGTCGGACCAAATTCCGAGATCCTGGGGGGTGATGCGCCCTTCCGGAGTAACTGCTGTTGCTTCCGTGAAGACGGCACCGACACCGCCGCGGGCGAGAGAGCCGAGGTGAACGAGGTGCCAAGGGGTGGGGATGCCATCTTCTGCCTCGGCCATGTACTGGCACATCGGCGCCGCCCAGAGTCGGTTGCGAATCTCGAGACTTCGCAGGGTGATCGATGTGAACAGCTGATGGGTCATGATTCCTCGGGGCATTTCGTGGGCTGGTCGAACGGGGGGTGTGTGTACCGGTGGTGTCAGCGGGGCGAAATGAGTACTGTCGCGGACTTCGGTCCGGCGCCCTGCATGATCTGGACGGCGGAGCTGCCGGGGTACTTCGCCTCATAAGCGACGTCGATCGCGACTTCATTGGTGGTCCCGGCATCGGCGAACGAGACGTCATAGAACTGGCCGGCGACCCGGATACGGCCTGCCTTCTGCGTAATCGCGGCCTGGTACCAGCTCGAGGTCCGGCCGTTCGCAGCGCGGACGTACACGTTATCGCCCACGATAAGCGCCCAGGTCTGGGTGGGGGTGCCGTAGGTGGTGCCGTCCTCACGGAACGGGGAGACGTAGAGGTCCTCGTTCCGCGCAATCGCGTTGAGGACGTCAGGGCTGAAAGTGGACATGGTGGTTTCGGCTTTCTGGGAAGGTGAGTAGACCCGGGACGTCGCGGGGCGGTACCCCGCGGCGTCCCGGGTTCCCCTCCAAGGGAGGGGCTTTAGAAGAGTTCGAGGATAGGCTGGTCGCTGGAATCGACATAGCGTCGTCGCATGCGCACCCCGAACGGGCCGTAGGGGTAGTCGTTCGGGGTCGGGGCGCTGACCTTCTCCAGCTCTGCGGTCGCCCCCTCGCCTAGGTCGAGGTCGGCTGCAACAATGTTCTCTTCAAGCTGCTTGAGGGTGCGCGCACCAATAATCGGTGCAACGACGCCGGGCCGGTTGGCGATCCAGCTGTAGGCGACCTGGGCGGGAGTTGCTCCGAGGGTGCTCGCAATCGAACGGACCGCCTCGAGAATGTCCCAGTTCTGGTCCTTGGCAGCGAACTCGCCGAAGATGTGCTCATTCATGGGGTTACCCGCGCCGGCCCGGGTACCTTCTGCCCACGCTTCGCCCTTGTGGTACTTTCCGCTGAGGAATCCGGCGGCCAGCGGAGACCACGGAAGCAGCCCAATGTTGTTGTAGCGGGCGGCGGGGATGATCTCGAACTCGATTTCCCGGTCGACGAGGCTGTACTGCGGCTGCAGTGTCACCGGCAGTTGCAGGCCCATGGCTTTCGCGGTCGAGACGGCGAGCTGGAGTTGCCAACCAGTGAAGTTCGACAGACCGATGTAGGTGATCTTCCCGGCGTGCACGGCATCGTCGAGGAACCCCAGGGTCTCCTCTATGGGGGTCAGCGGATCCCAGCCGTGTAGCTGGTATAGGTCGATGTTCTCGCGGCCGAGGCGGGTCAGCGACGCGTCGACAGCGCGGGACAGGTTGCGGCGCGAGGACCCGTTGTCGTTGGTGTCCGGTCCGGTTCCGTAGCGGCCCTTCGTTGCCAGGACAACCCGGCTGGTGACATCGGCGGGTCGGCTGGCGAACCAACGGCCAAGCAGCTCCTCAGAGGCGCCGGCGCCGTAGACGTTCGAGGTATCCAGCAGGTTGCCGCCAGCTTCGACGAACCGATCAAGGATGGCGAACGCTTCGGATTCTTCGGTTTCGGTGGCGAAGCCCATCGTGCCCAAGGCGAGGTTGGAGACGCTGATGCCTGTTCCGGTGAGAGTTCGGTACTTCATGTGATGGTGTCCGTTCTGGTCTCAGGTGTTTCTGGTGTCGGGTGTTCTAGACCTGGGAAGTGGGCATGGCCCACAGCTCGGCGATGGAGGATCGGGCCGGACGGGTCACCATGAACGCGATGCTCTCGGCAATGTCGACCGGCTGCAGCGGCACGGGGATCGCGGCGCCGTCCGAGGCGGCCAGGTCGTCCTGGACCTTCTGGCTGTTCTGCGACACGAGCTCGGTGGCGACCGCTCCGGGTTCGAGGACGCCGACGCGGACCTGCAGTTTGGTGACTTCCTGACGGAGCGCTTCGGTGAAGCCGTTCACCCCGAATTTGGTCATGTTGTACGCAGCGAAGTTCGCCCACGCCTGGCGGCCAGCGATCGAGGAAATGTTCACGATGTCGGCAACACCGCGCAGATCGTCCCTGGCGGACGTGAGCAGGTGCGGCAGCGCGGCTTTAGTCATGTAAAGCAGGCCGTTCTGGTTCACGGCGATCATCCGCTCCCACTCCTCCACATCGGTATCCACGACGTGTCCGAGCAGCATGAGGCCGGCGTTGTTGATCAGTATGTCGAGCCGGCCACACCGGTCGACGACGCCCTGAACGGCCTGCTCCGCCTGGGCGCGGTCGGCGATGTCTGCGGCGATGGCGAAGGCGGCGCCGCCGGCGGACTCGATCTCGGTCACGAGGGTGTCGAGGCGCTCCTTACGGCGGGCAACGACGGCGACGGTCGCGCCGTGAGCGGCAAGTTCCTTCGCGGTCGCCTCACCGATACCGCTGCTGGCGCCGGTGACGATCGCCACAGTTCCGGTCAACTTCAAGGTCATGAGGTGGTGTCCTTTGCATGAGGTGTGGTTTCTCTGTTGATTTTCTGAGGGCCCGACGTGGCCGCGGCATCAGTGATGCGGGGGCGGTACGCGTTCGCTGTCTGTTGGATCAGCCCTCGTAGTTGAGGGAAGACGACAGGTCGCGGTGGGCGTCGATCTGTCCCTGAATGACGGCGAGGTTCTGCTCGACGCTGCCCATGACATCGGCGCCCGCGAGGAAGCGCAACGGCAGCTCCTTGGAATCGGACAGCGTGACCAGTGCCTGTGCCAGCTTCTTCGGGTCGCCGCCCTGCTGGCCGTTCATGCTCGACCACGCGGCGATGGTCTGTGCGGTGCGCTCGGCGTAGTCCTCGATGACCAGTTCCGGCCAGATGGTGGAGGACCCCTCGACGAGCAATTCAGTGCGGAAGAATCCTGGTTCCACGGCCATGGTCTTGATGCCGTAGGGATCGAGGTCGTACCGCAGCGATTCCATCCAGCCCTCAAGGGCGAACTTCGACGGTGCGTAGGCGGCGCAGAATTCCTGGCCGATGAGGCCGGCTGCGGAGGTGATCGTAATGACTTGACCGGAGCGCTGCTTGCGCATGACCGGCAAGACGCTGCGGGTCACGTTCAGCGGACCGAAGAAGTTGGTTTCCATCTGCTTGCGCAGCTGCTCGTCGCTGATGTTCTCGAAGTAGCCGGCGTAGAAGTTGCCCGCGTTGTTCACAAGGACATCGATGCGACCGAATCGGTCGACGGCTGCCTGCACGGCGTTATCCGCGGCGGCGGGGTCAGTGATGTCGAGGGAGACGGTGAGCAGGTCCTCGTGCTCGCCGATCGCGGCGAGCACCTTATCCGCGTTACGGCCGGTCGCGACAACCTTGTGACCGGCAGAGAGAGCGGACTGGGCAATATCGATGCCGAGACCGCGGCCCGCACCAGTGATGAACCAAACGTTACTGCCAACCATGATGTGCCTTACTGTCGTACGGGCCGGCAATCACGGCCGGCCCTGATGGGGTGATGAATCCAGTCAACGACTTCCGCTGTGCCTGAGGCAGTCACTGCCTATCCGGTTAACACTGAGGACCCCCTACGAGCGAGCGGAAGGCGTAAATTCGAAGACATGAACACCCCGAATGACCTCCGTGAGTTCCTGATCAGCAGGCGTGCCAGGCTCACCCCTGAACAGATTGGCATGCCCGATTTCGGTGGACGCCGCCGTGTACCAGGTCTGCGCCGGGAGGAAGTCGCCCTTGTAGCCGGGATGAGCGTCGAGTACTACGTCAGACTCGAGCGAGGTAACGCCAAAGGCGTCTCCGAGGCCGTGCTCGAAGGCATTAGCCGCGCTCTACAACTCGACGACGCTGAACGAACCCACCTATACGACCTTGTGCGCACAGCGAACGAAGGAGCGCACCCTCGGCGTCGCCGCGGTGTCACCCGCCCCCAGCAAATTCGCCCCGGCCTCCAGCAACTCATCGAAGCCATGACCGACGTGCCCGTGTTCATCCAGAACGGCCGCCTCGACATCCTTGCAGCCAACAAGCTCGGCTACGCCGTGTTCTCCGAGCTTTACGTACAACCCCAGAGACCCGCCAACTTCGGTCGTTTCGTCTTCCTCGACCCTCGCGCAGACGCCTTCTACCGCGACTGGGACAACGCCGCATACGCCACAGTCGCCCTCCTGCGCGCCGAAGCCGGTCGTTCCCCCCATGATCGGATCCTCAGCGACCTCATCGGCGAGCTCTCCACCCGCAGCGAACCCTTCCGAGCGCTGTGGGCCTCCCACGACGTCCGTGAACACCGCACCGGCATCAAACTCATCACCCACCCGATCGTCGGAGATCTCGACCTCGAATTCGAAGCGATGGACCTCTCCGCTGAACGCGGCCTCCAACTCATCGCCTACAGCGCCCCTCCCGGCTCCCACACCGTCGACGCCCTGAAACTCCTCGCCAGCTGGAGTGTAACCAGCGACGCGGCCGACCAACGCCAAGCGGCCCCAACAGACTCCTAGTCCTCACAACCAAAAACCCTCAAACAGCGCAACCGGTCCCACCGCGGGGAACTTCCTGCCGGCCAACGCGGTGGCAAGGGCTATCTTGCTCAGCCACGTGGGCCGATGCTATTCCTGCCCGGAACTCATGGCTAGAGGGCCCAATGCCGGTGATTAAACTCTGTGCGATTCGTGAGGCTTGCACGTGGAGAAATCCCCCTAAGGGCACATGAAGCCGGGATAAGCCGCACTCACATTGTCTCGAAACCCTTACGCCCCGAATCCCTAGCGATATGAGACGCTCTAGCGAGGATCGTTAGAGCACCTCAGCGGGCTTGACCAGCACCGTGTTCGACGGGTCGACATCGTCGGCCCAAGCTAGAGTTGGCAATTCTGCGCCCTCAAGACCGCCAAGTTCAAGAGCGGCTTGTGCCGAGAAATGAGACGCCTGAATGGACTGCCCGTTGGCAACCGCTGCATAGAACTGTGCGGCGTAGGTAATGGCGTCGCCGTCGTTAATCTCATCGGCCATCCCGATCGCGAATGGAGCGACATCGTTTACGAGCTGGTCAATCTGGGCGGCGGAGTTGCAAGAGTTGAGTAGCACCAGGAGCGGTGGGGTGTCGGTCGCCCTGACTGCGGACGCAAAAGCTCTTGCACTGACTATGACGCCCGGATGCTTTGGGTCTTCATCGCGTTCGAACATGATCAGGTCGTCATTGCTGTGCCCGGAGAAATGCACTACGTGAGGCCGGAACTTGGTAATCCCATCGAGTAAGTCCGAAGTCGTAGCTGCGGGCCGCACATCCAATTCGACGAGATCCCGGTGGAGGGCGCTTTCTACAGCCGCTCGGATGCGTTTCTGTTCTCGCCCGACGCGGAGGTCGCCTGCGGAAGCTGCCCCGAGAATGAGGATCCTTAAACGCTCCGGCTTCGGAGCAGGCAAACTCCTCACCGCGCTGCTGGCCAGGGCTTCAGCTTGAACGATCCGGCGGCTTAGCGCAGCAGAGTCAGCCGCCATGCGGCGGTCCTTCTGCTGCTGGTCGCGCTTTCGCTTACGCTCGGCCGCGTCGGCTTCAGAGCGCTCCGCATTTGCTAGTTTGCCCTGCAGGCTGGATTCCTCCCGGGCATAGGCAGCCGCCTTGTCTTGCCAGCGGTTCGCTTCCTTGCCCGCCGCGGCGGCCTCGTTCTCATAGCGCTCAGATTCTCGTCGCTTGCTGGACGCCCCAGTCGGACTTGTTGTTTTTTCCGCAGCGGACCGAGATTTGGCAGCGGCAGAACGTTTAACTGTTTCCTTATTCCGGTACTCCCCCGCTTTCTTTTCCGCCTCCCTTCGCTGTTTCCGCTTCCGGTCCAATTGTCCCCGGTACTGACTCGCACTCATCCAACCCTCCGAGATCGACAGATCGTATCTTTGTCGGTGAGCTTACGTTGACTCCCCGACAAAACATCGGTCCTTGGGTCTTCCCGTCCTGGCTGGGATCGCGTTGGTTCCGCGATTGAGTACAGGCTGTTGAGCTGGCGGTAGAGGGTTCGGGCGAGGTAGCGCTTGAGGGATCTTCGGATTTCGCGGTAACTACGGCCTTCTTGCGTGCGTTTAGCGACGTAGTCCCTTGTTCCAGGGTCATGGACCATCCGGGTCATGGTTATTGTGTGCAGGGCCCGGTTTAGGCGTCTGTCACCGCCCCGGTTGAGCCTATGTCGGACAGTGTTACCGCTCGAGGCTGGCAAGGGATTCACTCCTGCCAGTGAGGCGAAGGCGGCTTCGCTGCGAACCCTTCCTGGATGTGACCAGGCTGTCAGGACCGTAGCGACCGTGACAGCCCCGGCGACGACCATTTCCAAGAGCGGCGCCGCTGGGCTTTGCTGGATCAGCTCTGTCATTCGCTTCTGGTTCGCAGCCAGCTGAGTGGTCACTTCGAGGACGCGGCGCGCCAACCGAACCGCTTCCTCGCGGGCGATTGACAGTTCGATCGGTTCCTGTCGTTCGCGCCATCTGGTGATCGTCGCGATCTGGGCCGGAACCAGCGGTTCACGGGCGTCGATTCCTAGATCATGAGCCCGGAGCAAAGCGATGAGAGCGTTGACATTCAATGTTCGGTCCCGGGTTAACTGATCCCGTGCCGCGCTCAGAATCCTGAGTCCAGCACGGGTTCCTGCATCCCGTCTCGGGGCCCGGAGCTGGGATTCCTCCAGGCCCAGAACAGCGGTTCCGATGGCGGCCGCGTCCAGCGGGTCGGATTTGCCCAGCCCCCGGCGGGCGCGGGCGTTCATACGTGGCGCTTCGGCGACATCGTAGCCTGCATCGACTACGGCCCTGGCCAGACGTGCCCCATAAGTGCCGACACCCTCAATTGCCCACAAACACCCCATATCGCCGCCTGTCCGTCGACCTGCCCAGGCAAGGGCGCGGGCAATCCCTGCCGCGGTGGTCGGGAACTGCTCGCTCGCGACTTGTCGCTTGGTGCTGGCCTCTATGACGGCGAACGTGTGGGTGCGGGCGTGACAGTCCACGCCGATGACGAACGGGCGGGTCTGCGCAACGATAGTCAACGCGGCCACCCTCCTTCCTTTCGAACGGGCAAGAACGGCCGCATGACGGCCGGCATTGAACCTGGGAAGAGTCACCTCGAGGCAAAACTGTGATGAGCCACAACCTCCAGAGGCTGGGCAAGCTTCTAATCAAGCCACCGACGTGGGACAGGTCAACGCCGGCCGCTCCACCCAGCGCGGACAAGTCGGGGGAAACGCACCCTCAAGGGGGGCAAGTTGTTTTTCGAGTCACGCTCCAGGCAGAACGACCGGCATCAACACTGCCAGCTAGTCCCAGACCACCCACTCCAAGACTCACAGTTGGGTAAAAGTGTTAGATCAGACCTTGGGCGAGCATCGCGTCGGCTACCTTGACGAAGCCACCGATGTTGGCGCCCACCACATAGTTTCCGGGCGCACCGTATTCGTCCGCGGTTTGGGCGCAGCGATCATGGATGCCCACCATGATCTCCGTGAGCCGCTGCTCCGTGTGCTCAAAGGACCAGGAGTCACGGCTGGCATTCTGCTGCATTTCCAAGGCAGATGTAGCCACACCACCGGCATTGGCTGCCTTGCCCGGACCGAACAGGATCCCGGCGTCTTGGAACACGGAGACGGCAGAACGTGTGGACGGCATGTTGGCACCCTCAGCCACGGCGATCAGTCCGTTGCTCACCAACTTGGCCGCAGCGTCGCCGTCGAGTTCGTTCTGCGTTGCGCAGGGCAAGGCCACGGTGCCGTTCACGTCCCACACAGAACCACCGGCAACATGACTGGCGCCCGGCCGGCGTGCGGCGTAGTCCGTGAGGCGACCACGCTCCACTTCCTTGATCTGGCTTAGAAGCGCGACGTCGATCCCGGCTTCGTCCACGATGTAGCCAGCGGAGTCCGAACACGCCACCACATTGGCACCAAGGGATTGCGCCTTGGCGATTGCATGGATGGCCACATTGCCCGAGCCAGACACCACAACGCGCTGTCCGTCGAAGGACTGTCCACGGGTTTTGAGCATCTCCTGGGCGAAAATCACCGTGCCGTAGCCGGTGGCTTCGGGACGCACCAGGGAACCGCCCCATGAGATGCCTTTGCCCGTGAGGACGCCGGATTCATAGCGGTTGGTGATGCGCTTGTACTGGCCGAAGAGGTAGCCGATTTCGCGCCCACCCACACCGATGTCGCCGGCCGGGACGTCGGTGTACTCGCCGATGTGGCGGTACAGCTCGGTCATAAAGGACTGGCAGAACCGCATGATCTCAGCGTCGGAACGCCCGCGGGGATCGAAGTCCGAGCCACCCTTGCCACCGCCGATGGGCATGCCGGTGAGCGCGTTCTTGAAAATCTGCTCGAAGCCGAGGAACTTCACAATTCCCAGGTACACCGAGGGATGGAACCGGAGCCCACCCTTGTACGGGCCGAGGGCGGAGTTGAACTCCACACGGAACCCGCGGTTTACGTGGACGCGGCCGGCATCATCGGTCCAGGGCACACGGAAGATGATCTGGCGCTCCGGTTCGCACAGGCGTTCCAGAACGGCACCTTCAAGGAACTCAGGGTGACGATCGTGCACAGGGCCGAGGCTTTCAAAGACCTCAGTGACGGCCTGGTGGAATTCCTTCTCCCCCGGGTTCCGCGCCAACACAGTGTCGCGGACAGCTTCGAGCCTTGAATCCATGCGTCTTCCTATCCTCAGTGGGCCGGCCAGCGGCGAGACGATCAGTCCCGCTCATGGTTGCACCGAGGGAGGTGGGATCTCCACCCGGAGGCAATGTGACCCGGATCGCGGAGTTAACACAACTGTAGAAAATCGTTGAAAACTCAAGGAAACAAGAGATTAACAAAAACTCACAATGTGATAAGGATCACGTTAAGTCGGGTACGACTATCGCTTACGGCCGAACTTGGGAAGGTTGGGCAAGTTCGGAAGATTCGCCAGAAGATCAGCGGCCTTAGTGGCAGCACGGCCGACGGTGCGGCCAATCTGTTGGGGCACAGTATCGTCCGAGGCCGGATCCAAGGAGACCGGGGTTCCGCTCGCGTGGACCTTCACAGCCTGGCCTACGGCGTCCGCGCGGGTAGCCGGGACCTCCGGAGCGGGGGCACCAACGGCTGAAGGCTCAGCGGCTGCCGGCTCAGCGGCTGCCGGCTCGGCGGAAGGCTCAGAGGCCGGCACCGCTACGGCCGGCACTGCTGCGGCCGGCACAGCTGCGGCCGGCACCTCCGAAGGTGCGACGACGGCGGGCGCCGGGGTGCCGACGTCGAACGTTTCCAGCCAACTGGCGACGCCGGCCAGCGGCTTGGGATTCAGGGCATAGAAACGCTTCTGGCCCTGCGCGCGCATGCTGACGAGATCTGCCTCACGGAGCACTTTCAAATGCTTGGAAATGGTGGGCTGGCTCGCAGCCAGTTCTTCCACCAATTCGCCTACAGCTTTATCCCCAGAGCGGAGGGAGACCAGGATGTCGCGCCTGGTTGCCTCAGCTATGACGGCAAATACGTCGTCAGTCACCATGCCTTACACCCTAGCGACATATACGCCAATTGGCATCCCTGTTTCGTGGCGCTACAGGCCCTAGCCAGACCGGCACCGCTCAGTCGAACCAGGGATCCAGGCCGTAGAGGGGGAAGATCTCCTTGCGCGTGGCAATAACGGTCCGGTCAACCTCATCCGCGGGATCGTAACCAACTTCCCAGGAGCGCCACCAGACGTCCACGTCATCGCCCATCGACTCCGGAGCCCACACGCCGTACGTTTCCTTCACGTAATTCCGCCACGCTTCCGGCACGGGTGTTTTCAGCGGCACCGGCCGTTGGGTCACCATGCCGATCAGATGGCTCCAGGACCGGGGCACAACACCGGTGACGTCGTAGCCGCCCCCGCCGGTAGCGATCCAGCGGTTGTCGCAATAGCGGGCGGCAAGTCCGGCGACGGCGGAGGCCGCCTCACGCTGCCCATCAACGCTGAGGTTGAGGTGCGTCAGGGGGTCATCCCGGTGGGAATCGCAGCCGTGCTGGCTGACGATGACTTCTGGTTGGAACGCCCCAACAAGCTGTGGCACCACCGCATGGAAAGCCCGGAGCCAGGCGGCGTCGCCGGTGAAGGCGGGGAGTGCCACGTTGACCGCCGTCCCAAGGGCATGCGGGCCTCCGGTTTCATTGGCAAAGCCGGTCCCCGGGAAAAGGGTGAGCCCGGTTTCGTGCAGGCTGATGGTCATCACGCGGGGGTCGTTCCAGAAAATGCTCTGAGTGCCGTCGCCGTGGTGGGCGTCGACGTCGATGCTCACCACCCGCTGCACGCCGCCGTCGAGCAGCCGTTGGATGGCCAGCGCGACGTCGTTGTAAACACAAAAGCCACTGGCCCGCTCGCGCGCTGCGTGGTGCATTCCGCCGCTGAAGTTCACAGCGCGCACGGCCTGGCCGCTAAGGATGGCCTCAGCCGCTACCAGTGATCCGCCCGCGAGGCGGGCACTGGCCTCGTGCATGCCGGCGAACGCGGGATCGTCCTCCGTTCCCAGTCCGCGATCCTCCTCAGGAGCGAAAGGATCAGCACTGACCCGGCGTACAGCCTCCACATATTCGCGGCTATGGACGGAAAAAAGTTCGACGTCGGTGGCCACCGTGGGTGCCTGAACGGCCACATGGTTGTGGTTGAACAGGCCCAGTGATTCGGCGAGCCGCGCTGTCAGCTCAAGCCGCTGCGGCGCCATGGGATGACCCGGACCAAAGTTGTAGGCAGTCATGGCTGCATCCCACACCACCGTCGTTGGCAGTGCGGAGCGCGTAATGCTGGAAGCTGTTGTTCCAAGCCTTGAGTTCATCCAGAACAGGCTACCTGAGCCCGGAGTACCCTTCCGCCCGGTTACGCCGCGGGAATAGTGGTTTACTACTCAGGAAAGCTTGTTCAACCGAGGAAGAGCGCCATGTCTCAAAGCCAGTCGCGGTCCACGAGCCCGACCAACTGGCAACCCAACCAGCAGGAGCGGGAAGGTCTCTGGATCTTCACGCGCGTGCGCGACTTCGTCGACAACATTGCCAACACCTCGCCCGCGCGTTTGGCGTTGACCGTCTTTGCCGTGGTGATCCTGGTTTTCACCGGGTTGTTGTCCTTGCCCGCCGCTTCAGCGGCCGGCACGGTCACGCCTCTGCACCAGTCCATGTTCACGGCGGTTTCCGCTGTCTGCGTCACCGGGCTCACTGTAGTTTCAACCGCCACTCACTGGACCTTCTTCGGTCAGCTGGTCATCCTGATCGGCATCTTCGTTGGTGGCCTCGGCACCTTGACGCTGGCCTCCCTGCTTGCCCTCATGGTCAGCAAACGGCTGGGCGTGCGCGGCAAGCTCATCGCACAGGAAGCCATGAACAACGCGGGCAGGCTCGGCGAGGTGGGTACCCTGCTCCGGATCGTCATCGTAACGTCAGTGGTGATTGAGGCCGTTCTGGCCATCGTGCTGATCCCCCGCTTCATGGTGCTTGGCGAGAGCTTCTGGCAATCGGTGTGGCACGGCGTTTTTTACTCGATTTCCGCGTTCAACAACGCTGGATTCACGCCGCACTCCGATGGCATCGTCCCTTACGAGACAGATCTTTGGATCCTCATTCCGCTGATGCTGGGCGTCTTCCTCGGCAGCCTTGGCTTCCCCGTGGTGATGGTGCTGCAGCAGAACGGGCTCAACTGGAAGAAGTGGAACCTCCACACCAAGCTCACCATCCAGGTCTCCTTCATCCTGCTCGCGGCAGGCACGGTCCTGTGGGCGTTGATGGAGTGGGACAACGTACGGACCATCGGCCACATGAGCATGGGCGACAAAGTGATCCATTCCTTGTTCGCCTCCGTGATGACCCGTTCCGGCGGCTTCAACCTGGTGGATCAAAACCACATGGAGTCCACCACCATGCTCCTCACCGATGCCCTCATGTTTGCCGGTGGCGGATCCGCGTCCACCGCAGGCGGCATCAAGGTGACAACCATCGCGGTGATGTTCCTGGCCATCATGGCTGAAGCGCGCGGCGACGCCGACGTTAAGGTCTACGGACGCACTATTCCCCAAGGAACCATGCGCGTGGCGATCTCCGTGATCGTGGCCGGAGCCACCCTGGTCTCAGTTGCCGCTTTCCTGTTGCTCTCCATCAGCGGCGCCTCCCTGGACAGGGTGCTCTTCGAATCCATATCCGCCTTCGCCACCGTGGGACTGAGCACTAACCTCAGTGCCGAGCTGCCGCCGTCGGGCGTTTATGTCCTGACCGCCCTCATGTTCGCAGGACGCGTAGGCACCGTAACCCTGGCGGCCGGGTTGGCCCTTCGCCAACGCAGCCAGCTGTACCACTACCCGGAAGAGAGGCCAATCATTGGCTAGTAGCACAGGGGCAGCAAACCGCCCCGCCCACAACTCACCAGTGCTGGTCATTGGCCTCGGCCGTTTCGGCTCCGCCACCGCAGAGCAACTGGTCAAGCAGGGCCGTGAAGTCCTGGCTATTGAGCGTGACCGCACCCTCGTCCAGAAGTGGGCCCCTGTCCTCACTCACGTGGTGGAAGCCGACGCCACCAACATCGATGCGCTGCGCCAGTTGGGCGCCCAGGAATTCAGTTCGGCGGTGGTGGGTGTTGGTACGTCCATCGAGTCCTCGGTGCTCATCACCGTGAACTTGGTGGACCTGGGCATTCAACACCTGTGGGTCAAGGCCATCACGCCCTCGCACGGCAAGATCCTCACCCGGATCGGCGCCAACCACGTGATCTACCCGGAGGCCGACGCCGGTGTCCGTGCAGCACACCTGGTGTCCGGCCGCATGCTGGACTTCATCGAGTTTGACGACGACTACGCAATCGTCAAGATGTACCCGCCCAAGGAGACCGTGGGCTTCACCTTGGAAGAATCCAAAGTCCGCTCGAAGTACGGCGTGACGATCGTAGGTGTAAAAACTCCGGGCGAGGACTTCACCTACGCCCGCCCGGAAACCAAGGTGTCCGGCCACGACATGTTGATCGTGTCCGGACACGTGGACTTGCTGGAGCGCTTCGCGGCGCGGCCATAATCCAGCTGGAGTTTTTGTACAGCTAACGCCCTTTAGACGCTCTTTTAGGGGCGTTATCTGTACAAAAAATCAGCCGAGCTGCTTGGTGATTTCAGCTGCACGGGCCGCTGCCGCGCGTGCACCGTCAGCGATGATCTTGGGGATGCCGCCGTCGTCAAAGGCCGCAATGGCGCGCTCGGTGGTGCCGTTGGGGCTGGTGACGGCGACCCTCAGCTGTGTGGGGTCCGCTCCCGGCTCAGCCAACATGAAACCCGCGCCTGCCACCGTTTCGCGGGCGAGCATCACGGACAGTTCCTGGTCCAGGCCAAGTTCCACGCCGGCAGCAGCCATGGCCTCAGCCAGATAGAAAGCGTAGGCCGGCCCGGAGCCGCTGATAGCAGACAGCGCATCCACTTGCTCTTCAGGAATCTCCACCACTGTTCCCGCCCCGGCGAACGCCGTCTTGGCCCTTTCGAGCTGCTCAGATGTGCAATGGGTACCTGGGGAGACGGAGATGACCCCACGACCCAGCCGTGCGGGGGTGTTGGGCATGGTGCGGATCACCGGCTGCCCATCCGGCAATGCCGCTTCAAGCTGTTCGATGGAGACGGCAGCCGCGACGCTGACAACGATCGTGTCCTTCGCCAGCGCGGGGCCGATCTC
Organism: Paenarthrobacter sp. MSM-2-10-13; assembly: GCF_011605365.1. NCBI lineage: Bacteria > Bacillati > Actinomycetota > Actinomycetes > Micrococcales > Micrococcaceae > Paenarthrobacter > Paenarthrobacter sp. MSM-2-10-13. Next base: position 249,984 of record NZ_JAAOXO010000004.1, read on the forward strand.
CCGGGCCAGGTCAAGGATGCCCACCGGCTTGACGCCCAGGATGACCATGCCCGAGCCCTTGGTGGCCAGCTTGTTGTTGTCCGGCTCTTCCTCGCCTGCAATGGCCATGACCCCGTGGCGCTGGGCCAATTCATCGGCGCGTTCTGCACGGCGCACGGTAGCGACGATGTCCGAAGGGTCCGTCCCGGCGGCGACAAGGCCTCCCAGAATTGCCTCGTTCATGGATCCACAGCCAAGGAATGCGATTCGGTTGCTCATGGCTCCATCATTGCAGTTGGCCGTGGACGGGGTCTAACGAATGCCGGATTCCCAGCTTGCTCCCAAGGTTATTGCAGGCAGCACTCATGCTTGGTCCGTAAATTAGTAGTTACCTCATTGAGGGTGCGAGTGATGAAGGCGGGCATGGGGATGTCCGCCAGCAGCACCGGTGGCCGGGCGGGTTTTCCCCCATTTCCCGATTCGACCGCCGGTGCTTTCGCTTATAACGAGCGCGGGCGGCTTTAACGAGCGCGGGCGGCACAAAAACCCACGCTTGTTCGCCTGGCACACCAATGAACGGCGGGACAGGCGAACAAGCGCTTCGACGCCGGCTAGTTGTCTACGCTGCGCAGCGACGGCACGCTGAGGTGCTGCCGGGCGAAACGCAACGTTTCAGCCAGCATTTCCTCACGTTCCCCCGCAACCTTGGCCTTGCGGGTGGAAATCTCCGCTACTACTACGCCGTCAAAACCGGTGGCGGCCAGGTGCTGCAAGGCATCGGCGCATTGTTGCGTTCCAGTGCCAGGCACCAGATGCTCGTCCTTGCCCGAACCCGAGCCATCGGTGAGATGGACGTGCCGGAGCTTGTTCCCGAGCGCTTTGATGGCTTCCAAACTGTTGGCCCCGGCAGTGGCAGCGTGCGAGAAGTCCCACGTGACGTCGTCGTAATCCTGGCCCAACGGGTCCCAGTGCGGTAGGTAGGCCACCGCCTCACGCCCACGGACCCGCCACGGGTACATGTTCTCCACGGCGATCCGAACGCGGTACCTCGCAGCGATTTCACGCACGCCTTCTACGAAGTTCTCCGCGTAATTGGACTGCCACCGGAACGGCGGGTGGACCACCACGGTGTCGCAGCCGACATCCGCGGCCATTTGGCAGGACTTTTCGATCTTGTTCCACGCCGTGCCCCAAACCTGCTGCGTCAACAGCAAAGTAGGCGCGTGGATGGAGACGATCTCCTGGTGGTACCGGTGGCTCAGCTGGATCAGGGCATCGGGGTTCTGGCTCACCGCATTGTTGGTGACCATCACCTCAACGCCCTCGTAGCCCAGATCCTGCGCCACGGCGAAGGCGTCATGGACGCTCAGGGGATACACGGACGCGCTGGACAGCGCCACGGGGATTTGGCGGGCATTCACTTCAGGTTCGACGTCGTTGCTCATCTCAGGAGGCCAGCCCGCCTGCCACAGGGGCTGGGACCGGTGTTGGGGACGGTGTGTTGACAGGGACCGGGAATTCTTTGAACCCCGGGTGGGGTTCTTCATCTTTTTCAGGAGCCTTGCCGGCTTCCTTTGCTGCCTTCTTCTTTGACTTATCCTTCTTACGCTTCCCCACGTGCGGCGCCGGGTCCAATGCTTCCTCAAAGACCAACTGGTCCAGGCGGCGCAGGATCAGGCCCTCGCGGAGGGCCCAGGGGCAAATTTCCATCTTGGGGAATTCGAAGAGTTCCAGCGCCGCTTCAGCCACCAAGGCTCCCGCCAGTAATTGACGGGCCCGGGCGTCGGAAACGCCGGGAAGGTACAACCGGTCCTCCACTGTCATGGCCGAAATCCGTTGCGCCCACAGTCCCAGATCTGCTGCGTGGAGTTCGCGCTTAACGTACGGTCCTGCCCCGCTGGGGGCTGCACCGGCGATGCGCGCCAACGACCGGAACGTTTTGGACGTGCCAGCCACCAAGTTGGCCCGGCCCAGCTCGTGGAAGTCCCGGACCACGGGCTTCAACGTGGACCGGATATACCGGCGCAGTTCCTTGACGCTCTTGGCAGTAGGCGGATCGTCGTGGAGCCAGTCCCGCGTCAAACGGCTGGCACCAAGGGGAACTGACGTGGCGTGCTCAGGAAGTTCGTCCGTTCCATACGCCATTTCGAACGAGCCGCCCCCGATGTCCAGGTCAAGAATGGGACCTGCGCCCCATCCGTACCAACGGCGTACGGCGAAGAACGTCATGGAGGCTTCTTCGCTGCCCGTAAGTTCCTGGAGGGTCACCGTGGTTTCGTGCTTGACCAGGGCCAGAACCTCGGGGCCATTGGTTGCTTCCCGAATGGCCGAGGTACAGAACGCAAGGAGGTCCTCGGCCTTATGCCTGGCCGCGAACTCCCAGGCCTCCAGGACGAATTCAATGAGCTCGTGCTGTCCGGCGTCGTTGATGTTGCCGTCACCGTCGAGGTACTGCACCAGAGAAAGCGGGCGCTTGTGGGAAGCGAAAGCTACCGGACGCGCGCCAGGGTGAGCGTCCACCAGCAGTAGGTGGACGGTGTTGGACCCGATGTCGAGAACGCCAAGACGCATTCTGCCATTATTCACCGATTCGAAGCCTGCGAAGCAACTTAGCCAAGACGTTTCGCCGGTCGATTGGTTCCCGACAGCTTGGGCGGGCCCTATTCGGCGGGCTCCCCGGCTTCGTCGGCGCGCTTGAAGTCGCGGCGAATGTTGGCAATGCCCTCGGGATCGATTTCGAAGCCGAATTCGCTCCCGGGGTTGATGACCATGCCCAGTTCGTCCCCGATGTTGCCCAGGATGGCAGAGCCCATGGTGCCCAGAACGTGCGGGGCTGCCTCGAGGAAGCGGTCATCGACGCGGCTCGGGTGGCTGAAGACGGCCAAAACAGGCTGGCCGTCGGCGTTCGAGAGCACCAAGGGCTCCACCGATGCGTCCGGGCCGTCCACAGCTTCAGAGCTGACGAGGTAAACCTCGTTGTTCAGGAAAGCGAGGATGACGTCCACCGGGTTAGCGTCCGGCTGTTCGGCCGAGGCCAGCTTGGCCTCGAGGTCGTTCAAGGGTTCACTATCCGGTGAAACGGTCTGTTCAGTCATGGTTCTACTCGACCACGATGCCGGCCGGGACGCAATTCGTGAGTGCTGCCCCGGCCGTCATTCAAGCTACTTTTTGGCTGTTGCCCTCTTGGCCGGCGCCTTGCGGGTGGTGGTCCGCTTGACCGGTCCCTTGGCACGCTTTTCCGCCAACAGCTCAACGGCTTGTTCCCGAGTCAACTCCTCAAGTGAGGTTGAGCGCGGGACGGTGATGTTGGTGACGCCGTCAGTGATGTAAGGGCCGAAACGGCCTTCCTTCACCACAATGTTCTTCTCGGACACGGGGTCCGGACCAAACTCAGCCAGCGGCGGGACGGCCGCGCGGGCGCCACGCTGCTTGGGCTGCGAGTAGATCTCCAGGGCCTGTTCCAGGGTGATCGTGAAGATCTCCTCTTCCGAACCTATGGAGCGGGAGTCCGTGCCCTTCTTCAGGTACGGACCGAATCTGCCATTCTGCACCGTGATGGGGTTGCCGTCCGCGTCCTCACCGAGGACCCGGGGCAGGCTCATCAGGGCAAGCGCTTCATCCAAGGTGACCGTATCCACGGTCATGGACTTGAACAGGGAACCCGTACGCGGCTTGGCTTTCACCGGCTTCTTGGGAGGCTTGGGCTTGCCGTTCTTGTAATACTCCACCGGTTGGTTGGCTAGTTGTTCCTCGGTCATCTCCGGGATGATCTCAGTGACGTACGCGCCATAGCGGCCGTTCTTGGCAACGATGGTGTGGCCGGTGTGCGGGTCCGTTCCCAGAACCCGTTCCTCGGGGGCCGCCGTCTCCATGAGCTCTTTGGCTTTGTCGGCCGTGAGTTCGTCCGGAGCGAGTTCTTCGGGGACGTTGGCCCGCGCGGACTCAACCACTTCGCCGGTCTTCGCATCAAGGGTGGGGATGGAGCTTTCCAAGTACGGGCCGAATTTGCCCACACGCAGCGTGATGCCCTCGGCGATCGGCACGGAATTGATCTCGCGCGCATCGATTTCGCCAAGGTTGTTGACGATGCTCAGCAGGCCGGGGTCTGCATCTTCACCGTAGTAGAAGTGCTTGAGCCAGGCAGCGCCCACAGCCTGGCCGTTGGCGATCTTATCCAGATCCCCTTCCATGTCTGCGGTGAACTCGTAGTCCACATAATCCGTGAAGTGCTGTTCCAGCAAGCGGATCACAGAGAACGCGATCCAGCTGGGAACCAAAGCGGAGCCCTGCTTACGGACGTAGCCACGGTCCTGGATGGTGGAAATGGTGGACGCGTAGGTGGACGGGCGGCCGATGCCACGCTTTTCCAACTCAGCGGTCAGCGATGCTTCCGTGTAACGCGGAGGCGGGGACGTTTCGTGGCCGACAGCCACGATCTCCGAAGCCGTAAGGGAATCATCCTTGGAAACGTTCGGCAGGCGACGGGCTTCGTCGGAATCATCGTCCCCGCGGCTCTCGTCCTTGCCCTCTTCATAGGCTGCAAGGAAGCCCGGGAAGGTGATGACCGTACCGGAAGCCGAGAATTCGGCGTCGCGGCCGTCAGCGGCCACTGCGCCGAGGCGGATGGTGGCAGTGGAACCCTTGGCATCAGCCATCTGGGAGGCCACGGTGCGCTTCCAGATGAGCTCGTACAGGCGGAACTCGTCACCGCTCAGCTGCTTGGCAACCTGCGCCGGCGTACGGAACGAGTCACCCGCGGGACGAATGGCCTCGTGAGCTTCCTGGGCGTTGGCAGCCTTGTTCGCGTAAACGCGGGGGCTCTGGGGAACGTACTCGGGACCATACAGCTCGGAAGCCTGGCGGCGGGCTGCGGTGAGTGCTTCATCGCTCAAGGCGGATGAGTCCGTACGCATATAGGTGATGTAGCCGTTTTCATACAGGCGCTGGGCAACCTGCATGGTGCTCTTGGAGGAGAAGCGGAGCTTACGGCCGGCTTCCTGCTGCAGGGTGGAGGTGGTGAACGGCGCGGCAGGGCGGCGGGTGTAGGGCTTGGTATCTACGGAGCGGACACGGAAATCAGCGTTTTCCAGTCCGGCAGCCAAAGAGGTGGCAAGTTCCTGGTTGAGGTGCACCACGTTGGAGGACGTCAGCTGCCCGTTGTCATTGAAGTCCCGGCCGCTGGCTACCTTGGAACCATCCACGGCGGCAAGCTTTGCCTTGAACGAACCCGAGTCCGAACCGAACTGGCCCGTGAGATCCCAGTAGGACGCTGCGCGGAAGGCCATGCGTTCACGTTCGCGGTCCACCACCATGCGGGTCACCACGGACTGCACACGGCCAGCCGAGAGCCCGCGGGCCACCTTGCGCCACAACACGGGGGAGATCTCGTAGCCGTAGAGGCGGTCAAGAATACGACGCGTCTCCTGGGCATCCACCAAAGCGGTGTCGACGTCACGGAGGTTGTCCATGGCGCGGTGGATGGCTTCCTTGGTGATTTCACCGAACGTCATGCGATAGACGGGAACCTTGGGCTTGAGGACCTCCAGGAGGTGCCACGCGATGGCTTCGCCTTCGCGGTCCCCATCGGTTGCGAGGTAGAGCGCGTCAGCGTCTTTCAGCTGGGCCTTGAGCTCGGCAACCTTTTTCTTCTTGTCCGGGGAGACAACGTAGTACGGCTTGAAGTCGTTTTCGACGTCTACTGCGAACTTGCCCAGCGAGGTCTTCTTCAGTTCGGCAGGGAGGTCAGATGGCTGCGGGAGGTCCCGGATATGGCCGATCGAAGCCTCGACGATGAAGCCCTCGCCAAGATACTTGGCGATGGTCTTGCTCTTGGCGGGAGACTCCACGATCACGAGTTTCTTGCCGGTTTTTGCCTTGCTGGGCACGGTGCTCCTACAGAAAAAATGTGTAATTGGGCTGGTGCCCATATTGGCCTAGTTCACCATAGTTTGCAGAATCCTGCGTTCTGGTGCGGAACAAGGACGGACATTCGATGGTCCGGCGGGCTGTTACTGACCGGGCGCTAAGCGGTCGTCCGGGATCATTGACCACAAGGTTGCCACACGTTCGGCACCTTCGGGTATCTGAGTGGGATCCTCAAGTTCGTACTCCCGCAGAACCGCGCGGATTCTGTCCAAAAGTTCCCTGCGCTGCGGGTTGGTCAGATACAACAAGTTGCTGGAGAGAACAACCGCTGCCGGTTCTTCCCCGGTTTCCCCCCGCTGCCGGCGTTCGCCGCGGGCCCTGGCGAATGCAGAAGCCCTGCGTCGGAAGGCATCCAGCTCAAGGTCCACGACGGCTATCTCAGGACTGGCGACGCTGCCTCCGGAGATGGTGAAGTCTGTTCCCGCTGCCTTCCAGCGGCGTTCCCTGGCGTCGCCCGCATTTTCCGCCGGAGCCACGATGCCCCACTTTTGGAGAGCCCTGAGGTGGTAGCTCATTGCACTGGGCGTCAGGCCTGTCCTGGCAGCGAGTTCGGTGGCTGTGTGGCTGACCTGTGTGGCGTACAGCTCAGAGATGACCTCCAGCCGGGCGGCATGCGCCAAAGCACGGATGGCCTTGGGATCGGTGATCACAACCGTCTTCTCGGCACGTTTCCGTCGAGGAACGTCTCCTGACGCTTGGGATGTTTCGTTGTTCACAGTCACTTCATCAGTGTAGTCAGGGTCACTTCCCGGAGGTCCGGCACTTGATGAGCGCGCCGTAGTCCGGATCATTCGCCCACCTGCTCCGGGTCCGGAAGGAGGAATCCGTCCAACACCAGGTTGGTGACGTCGCGGAAGAGTCCTTCGCGGAAAGCCTCTTCATCGAAGCCCTCGCCCCCGCCCAGGAGCGATACCAAGGCCGAAGTGATCTGCCGGACGGACAATTGGCCGTCGCATGCGGAGACGAAACCGGCGAGTTCGGTGCTCAGCAGGTTGGTCCGCCGAAGCCCTGCCCCTTGCCGGAGCAGGATGACCCCCGGATGGGCAGCCCCTGGACGTTGGTGCCTTTCCTCCGTGACATCCTCGGCAACCACCAAGTGCGCCAAGGAAACTGAATGTGCAGCAGCCCAGTCAGCCCGTTCCACGGCGGCGCCGAGATGGGGACCGATGGGTTGTTCGATCGGGTACGTGATTTCCTCGAAGCGGTTGATGACGGCCCCGAGCGCTTGCGCCGGGCGACGCAACCAGATCATGCCGAAGCCGATTCCCTCAACGTCCCTGGAAGAAAAATCATCCAAATATGCCGCGTACGCGTCCTGGTATTGCCCGTCCTCGCGGTTCTGGGAAGCATCCTGAAGCCACGTCTCCGCGTACTGCTCAGGGCCAACCTGTTCCCGTTGAATAAACCAGACGTCCAAACCTGAGTTCCTAAGCCATGCCTGGGGCCGGTCCTTCCAGTCCGAACCAGAGGTTATCTCCCAGTTGCCCAGCATCTGCGCTATGCCGCCGGGCTCCAGGACCTCCGCCAGGGACTGTACAAGGGAAGCCACGATGTCGTCCCCCGGAAGCCCGCCGTCGCGGTAGGTGAACTGGTCGGAGGAGGATTCACCACCCGTTCGCGGAGTGATGACGAAGGGCGGATTGGACACCACCAGGCCGAACTGTTCCCCTGCCACCGGTTCCAGAAGCGACCCATGCCGCAGGCTCACCCTGCCCTCCAGGTTTTCGGGGTCCAGCTCCAGTTCCGCAGCGTTCAACAGAAGATTAAAGCGTGTGAAAGCGAGTGCCCTCTCGGAAATGTCCGTGGCCGTCACATGGTCGCAGTGATGGAGCAAGTGGAACGTTTGGATACCGCAGCCGGTGCCCACGTCCAGCGCTCGTTTGATGTGCTTCCTGACTGTGGTCTGCACCAGCGTGGTGGAGGCGCGCCCGATCCCCAGGACATGATCATGCCTCAACACTCCCGGCTGTTGGTGGGCTGCGAGGTCGCTGGCAACCCAGAGTTCCGCGCCGCCACTGCCGTCTGCATTGGCGTCCCAGCCGTAAGGGCGCAGGTCCACTTTGGCCTTGACCACCCCTGAATCCACTGTGACGAGCCCCAGTTCCGCAAGTCCATGAGTGCGGATGCCGGGGAGAGCGGAATCGATGTCCGCCACAGACTGCGGAACGGCCAACAACCACAGGCGAACGACAACTGCCGACGATCGGAGGGCCGGGTCCTGAGAGTCCATGTGCCGCTCGCTGGCCAGCAGAGCAGGGATGAGCTGGTCCCTGCCGAGTGCTTCAGAGGCGGAGGTCCCCAGAAGTTCAGCCACACCATCCACTGTGTAGGAGAGTGCACGAAGGTCCGCGGCAAGCGCCGACAGCAGTTGGGGTTGGTCGCTGCGGGGAGCATCGTCAGTGTTGCCGGAGGTAAAGGAGGAAGCTGTGTCAGTCACCTTGCAAGTGTAGGGGCGGCGTGCCGTGCCCTGGGATGCTGAACCTGTCCTATGTGGACAATCGGGTCCTATGTGGACAATCGGGAACCTGGCCAAGCGGAATGGGCAGGGGTGGACAAAGCTCCCTGCAGGAACCCGGTAGCGTTGGATTCATGCTCAACTTCTCCTCCACAAGGCGCCGCGCGGGCCTTGTTGCCATCACCACTGCGGCGCTGCTGGGAGTCTGCGGCTGCCAGGCACCGGTTAATATCGAAGATGCCGACGTTCCTGCCTGGAAGGAAAAGGTCCTCCCCGCGGCGAGTGGCGTAGTGCTGGAGGACTCCGGCAAAATCCTCAACCGTGACCCCTTGGTCAAGGAATCTCCCAACGTTCCGGCCGGAAGCTACACGCTTACCATGGCGTGTGATGGTGGCGGCAAAGCCTATTTTGCGGTTTCCTCTGGCGGCACCAAGATCGCAGACGCGGCCGCCGCTTGCAACGGCAGCCTTGACGTGGTGAAGATCAAAATGCCCGTTTCCGGTACTTTGAACATCTCTACAAGTAGCGTCGATGCCCCGCTGATCTTCGCCTACCACGTGGTCGCTGCTGCTGCCTAGGACCTGGCCGATGCCCGCCCCCGGCAGGCCTTTGGCTTGCGGCTGTACGGGCGTAAAGTCAGTCCATGGGCAGCAAGGCAGCTCGCTCGGTGATGCCGCAACGGCCGGTGAGGGCCGCCGTCGTGATCCTTATTGCGCTGAGCAGCAGTCTGACGGCTTGCGAATACACCTTTGACGAGGATGGCAGGCCGGATGCCAGCCCTACATCCACTGCCGGCAATGTTGTTCTTCCGCCCGACCCCGCGCTGGAGGATACAGTCACCGGCGAGGCACTGGAAGAGTGGGCCAAAATGGCTTTGCCTGAGTCCCAGGGACAGTCCTTCTACTCAAGCAGCGGCTACCTCAACCCCGGCGAGTCCAAGTCTGAGCAGACTGTGCAGCTGCCTGGCGGAACGTACGCGGTGACGCTGGCATGCCGCGGAACACGCCGCGTTACCTTCAGCGTCGCGTTGGGCGAGGCCAAGCTGGTGGATCTGACCTTGGGGTGCGCCAATGCCCGCGTGAGCGTAGTCCAGTTGGAAAAGGACGCAGTACTCTCCATCACGGTGGGGTCCAGATCGGACTCCAACTTCGCGTACCGGGTGAGCCGCCTCTGAACCGGCCGTCAGGCGGCTTCGCAGCCTCCAGGGCAGCGGAGTGTTTCCGGGCTGGAGGCACATTCCGCGCAGTAAAGGGTCAAAGTACGGCAGCTGAGGTTTGAGCAGTTCTCAAACTTGTTGGTGGGAGCCGCACAGCGGACGCATTCACCAATGGTTTTGGCTTCCTCGCTGAACTCGACATGCATGCGCTTATCGAAGACGTACAGAGAGCCCTCCCACAGGCCTTGATCCTTGAAGGTCTCGCCGTAGCGGACAATCCCGCCATCCAGCTGGTACACCTCTTTGAAGCCCCTGTTGACCATCAGGCTGGACAGCACTTCGCAGCGGATACCGCCCGTGCAATAGGTGACAACGGGCTTGTCCTTGAGGGAGTCGTACTTGCCCGAATCGAGTTCCTTGATGAAATCGTGGGTGGTGTCCACGTCCGGGACGATTGCGTCCTTGAACTTGCCGATTTGGGCTTCGAACGCGTTGCGGCCGTCAAAGAACACCACGTCTTCGCCACTGGACTTCTTGGCATCCACCAATGCGTGCAGTTCCTCCGGTTGGAGGTGCTTTCCGCCGCCCACCACGCCGTTGGCGTCCACCTTCAGCTCACCGGGCGCACCGAACGACACGATCTCATCGCGCACTTTGACGCTGAGGCGCGGGAAATCTGCAGCGCCCCCCTCTGACCACTTGAAGTCGATGCCATGAAAGCCCTTGTATTCACGGGTGGTCTTCACATACTGCTTCATGTTGTTGAGCTCGCCGCCCACCGTGGCGTTGATGCCGTCCTTTGAGATCAGGATCCTGCCGGTGAGACCCAGCTTTTCGCAGAGAGCACGCTGCCACAGACGCACGGCGTCGGGGTCGGCGATCGGAGTAAAGCCATAGAAGAGCACAATTCGGTTCAGAGCCACTATTAAAGGGTACTTGGTGCAGTAAAATCCTCGCCTCCCGTGCCGGATTCCAAGCAGGGTTCCGGGCAGGTTTGCCTGAGGGACCGTGGTCGGGAAGTCACAATTCCATAAGCAACCATCCCCGGGCTGACGTGGCTCTGTTGCTTCATGATGCGCTGGCATACTCTCTCTACATGAGTCCAGACGCCTTGGTTGAAGACATTGCGCACCTCTTGGAAGTCTGGGTAGCCGGCTGGTCCGGCTGCCGCGGCTATGAACTACGCCAAGAGGGCCGCTTCCCTGCCGCACTTCGCGCCGACAAAACCGGTGACTGGGAGTATTTCGCCCACGATCCGTCAGACGAAGAATTCGCCGTCCTGGCTGACAAGACGGCAGAAGCTCCAACCCGGGTCCTGACGATCCTCACCAACGATGTCCAACGGTACAAATACCTCGCTGAACAGCGCGGACTGACGGTGACCTCCGCGTCCCAGACCATGATGATCGTGGACATGGAAACTCAGGATGCCGAGGATCCGTGGCTCCCTGACGACGATCTGGAGCTGGCTACCTCGGAATCCAACGGTGTCCATTACGCGGTGGTCCATTCCGGCGAGCAGGTGGCTGCCAGCGGCCGGGTGTATGTGGTCAACGGCACGGCCATCTTCGACAAGATCGTCACCGAACCCGATTTTCAACGCCGCGGCTTGGGCAGTTTCATCATGAAGGCCTTGGCGGCACAAGCCTTCGCGCACGATGTGGAGAATGGTCTGCTCCTGGCATCGTTGGACGGCCAAAAGCTCTACTCCCATCTGGGATGGGACGTGGTGTGCCACGTCCTTATGATGTCCAGCGGCACCGAAGGATCGGACCTCTCAGGAGCATAGAGCCTCCCAACCAAAAGCAATGCCCGACGGCGGCGCCCCAGGGTGCCGCTGTTGGCGTCCCCGCACAGTGACAGAATGATTCGGTGGCTGCACCAAATTCAATGATCTCCTTGCTGGGCCGGACGCCGGACCCTGAGCAGCTGCGCCATGTCCACACCATCCCCGCCCGGAAAGCGGTCAATGAGCCCTGGCCCGGCTGGGTCCATCCGGACGTTGTGGCAGCCTACGGTTCCCTGGGCATCCACGAACCGTACCGACACCAGATCCAGGCGGCAGACCTCGCTCATTCCGGACAGCATGTTGTCATTGCCACTGGAACTGCTTCGGGAAAGTCGCTCGCCTACCAGTTGCCGGCGTTGGATGCGATACACCGTTCCGAGTTGCGGGTCTTGTCAGATCCCGGCAAGATCCACGACGACGGCGCCGTTACGCTCTACCTATCCCCTACCAAGGCCTTGGCAGCAGACCAGCTGGCAGCAATCCGCTCGCTGAAGTTACCCACGGTCCGGGCTGAAACCTATGACGGGGATACTGACGTCTCCTCCCGGCGGTGGATTCGTGACCACGCCAACTTCATCCTCGCCAACCCGGACATGCTGCACTTCGGCATCCTTCCCAACCACACATGGTGGGCCAGGTTCTTCCGGCGGCTGCGCTACGTGATTGTAGACGAAGCACATAGTTATCGCGGCGTGTTCGGCTCGCACGTGGCCAATCTGATGCGACGACTCCGCCGGATCTGCGCCTACTACGGGGCTGGGACCTCCTTCCCCGAGCCGGTGTTCATTGCCGCTTCCGCCACGGCCTCGGACCCCGGGGTTTCCTTTGGGCGGCTCATCGGCGCTCCCGTCCGGGAAGTTTCCGAAGACTGCTCGCCCCACGGTTCCACGACGGTGGCGTTCTGGGAACCGGCCCTCACCGACGTCAAGGGCGAGAACGGCGCCAAGCAGAGGAGGACGGCCGTAGCTGAGACTGCGGACATCCTGGCCAACCTCGTTTCCTCGCGCGTCAGGACCATCGCGTTCATCAAGTCCCGCCGCGGGGCGGAGTCCATTGCATCCATCACCAAGAGACTGCTGGACGAGGTGGATCCCAGTCTTCCCGGGCGCGTGGCCGCGTACCGGTCCGGGTATCTGCCCGAGGAGCGGCGGGCTTTGGAGCAGGCGTTGAGATCCGGGCAATTGCTGGGGGTCTCCAGCACTTCCGCCTTGGAACTTGGCATCGATATCTCGGGCCTTGATGCCGTGCTGGTAGCTGGATGGCCCGGCACGCGGGCTTCGCTCTTTCAACAGATCGGCCGCGCAGGACGGGCAGGGCAGGACGCCATTGCCGCCTTCGTGGCAAGCGATGACCCCTTGGATACGTATCTGGTGAACCATCCCGAGGCCATCTTTGACGTGTCGGTTGAGGCCACCGTCTTCGATCCCGGCAACCCGTACGTCCTTGGCCCGCACCTGTGCGCGGCAGCAGCCGAATTGCCGATCGGACCCGCCGAGCTTGACCTGTTTGGGCCGACTGCCGAGGGGCTTCTGGACCGTTTGGTAGTGCAGGGGTACCTTCGAAAGAGGCCCGCCGGATGGTTCTGGACCCACCCTGAGAGTGCCGCAGGCATGGTGAACCTCCGGGCCGACGGCGGCGGTCCTGTCAGCATCGTTGACGCTGAAACCGGGTCCCTCCTGGGAACCATGGACTCGCCGCAAACCCATTACCAGGCGCACACGGGTGCCATCTACGTCCATCAAGGCGAGAGCTACCTGGTGGAGGACCTCAACGAAGCCGACCACTGCGTGATGGTGCGCCGGGTCAACCCCGACTTCTACACCACGGCACGGGACGTAACCCAGATCGAGGTCCTTGAAACTTCCCGTTCCGTCCAGTGGGGCGACATCACCGTGCATTTTGGGGACGTCAAAGTAACTACCCAAGTGGTCTCCTTCCAACGCAAGGCCTTGATTTCCAATGAGATCCTCGGCGAGGAACCCCTCGATTTGGGAGCAAGGGACCTGTTTACCAAGGCCGTGTGGTTCGTGGTGGACAACCGTTCGCTGCACGGAGCCGGGCTGGTGGAAGCGGAGTTCCCCGGGGCGCTGCATGCGGCTGAACATGCTGCAATTGGGCTCCTCCCTTTGGTGGCGTCCAGCGACCGCTGGGATATCGGCGGGGTATCCACTGCCTTGCATGCCGACACAGGGGTACCAACGATTTTCGTTTACGACGGCCACCCTGGTGGCGCCGGGTTCGCTGAGCGGGGCTTTGAGAAGGCCAAGATATGGCTGACAGCCACCCGGGAAGCCATCAAGGCCTGTGAGTGTGATGCCGGCTGCCCGTCCTGTGTTCAGTCCCCCAAGTGCGGCAACAAGAACAACCCGCTGGACAAGGCAGCCGCCATCACCCTCCTGAACGTCCTGTTGAAGGACGCCAGCTAGATTCCCTGAAGCCAGCCGCCCGGCACGAAGCCTGTGTGCTTGGCCCTGTTAGCTGCTAAGGAGGAGGTCCGGCTCGTGCGCGGCCAGTGGCAACGCCCCACTGGAAGGGATGGGCCAGCTCCGTGCCGACCTCCACCACCCCACCAGCAACACTGCAGGACGTGATCTTTGCATCGTGCTTCCCGGCCACACTTGCAGCAACGGCGCAAGGCTCCCCGGACGTAAGCCCCCGGGCCGCATCTGCGGCGGCCACCGCTGCCAGGTCAGCCGCAGACGCCGCCCGGGATGCCATCACTCCGGCCTGCGCCAGTAGGAGCAAGCCCAGCAACAGCAGCATGACCACCGCGCCCAAGGCCAGCGCCAGCACGGTGCCAGCGCCGCCTTCATGCTCGGTGTTTGGCCAAAGGTTTTTCACGGGGTGCCCACTTCTGCCCGTGCTGTAGCCGAGGCCTTCAGCGTCCATGGGATCAACGGGCCCAAAGCCCCGCCAACTGCCGAGGAAGCAGTCACTGTGACCCACTCGCCGTCCCCGTTTATTGACGACGTAACGCCTCCCCCGGCAAGCCGCTTGACGATCCCATCCACCGAGCCGGAGGCCTCACCCCGCGCCGAGGCTCGTGCTCCTGCCCTCGCCGCCTCCTCCAGCCTGAGTTGGGTGATACCTGCGGCGCCGCCTGCCAGCAGGAATGCCAGGAGCAACACAACGGCCGGCAAAGCGACCGCGAACTCCGCAGTGACAGCACCCTTTTCCTTTGCATTCCGGGATCTCCTGTCGGCAGGCAGCAGAGCGGTCATGGCAGGGACAACGCCGTACGGATCAGGTTGAGCAGGAAGCCGCGGACCTCTTCGCTCCGGAGGATAACTACCAACAAACCCGCCAGGCCTACGGCGGCAAGGGTAGCAATGGCATACTCGGCCGTGGCCATGCCCATTTCCGATCCCATCAGCTTTGTCCGTGTGCTTAACCTTGACCAGAAGCCTTCGTCCTCACATGGGCCGTCCTCGGACTCCGCAAGATCCCCGAAGCCGAGTCCTAACTGCAGGAGCTCGTCCTCGAAACCGAATCGCTCGGGATCGTTGTGGTCGAGCTCGTACTCGGAGAGTTCCTCATGCTGGGTCGTCTGTGGTTCCTCGAAGGGAGCCCCAAGGAATTCAACGGGAGCCGGCCGATCCCGCGGCATATCACTCAGGAGGCCTGGAAGCGTAGCGGACAGTGTTTTCATGGTGGTTTCCTTTCCATAAAGTGCCAGCTCTCTGCTGACAGAACCGACTCTTCCGTGGTCCGGAAAGGCCCGGAAGTGGGTGCTCTCCGCAAGTGGATAACCCGTCCCGTCCCGCTGGGTGTGGAGGAAAGGTTGTGGCGTTGACGGCCCTCTCCACGTTTCACCCCGAGGGGAGCATGGCGATCAGGACCGGGACAATGCCAAGGCAGATAAAAGCAGGCAGGGAGCAGAGACCCAGAGGAACTACAAGCTTCACGCCCAAGGCAGCTGCCCGCTTCTCCGCGGCCCGGAACTGCTCGCGCCGTTCCCTCGCCGCTTGTGCATAGAGGATAGAGGCAGACGGCGCACCAGTCAGCGCCGCGAAAGCCAACGCATCCTTGAGGCGGACCACTTCAGGGGCGTGCTTGGTGGGCGTCCGCCAGGCAGTCTCCCAGTCGGCACCGAGGGCCAGCGCGGCAA
Organism: Paenarthrobacter sp. MSM-2-10-13; assembly: GCF_011605365.1. Lineage (NCBI taxonomy): Bacteria > Bacillati > Actinomycetota > Actinomycetes > Micrococcales > Micrococcaceae > Paenarthrobacter > Paenarthrobacter sp. MSM-2-10-13. The sequence goes on from NZ_JAAOXO010000004.1 coordinate 265,396, forward strand.
CAACGGGCCGGAGAGAATGCCTGATGGGAGGAGACGCGCACTTGGCGATAAGTTCCAATGCCCGCCCGATTCCGGCTCCGGCGTCGAGCATGGAAGCCACCAATTCCAGCATCATTGCCGTATCGCGCAGTCCGTCTGCATCCTGTTCCGGTGGGGTTGATGCGGAGGACTCCTGCGCCGCTGCTGAGTCCCTTCCCCGGGACGGCAACTGAGTTCCCAACCGTGCGGGCGCCGCGAAGCTCAGGATTGCTGCGAGCACCATGACCGCGATCATCACTAACACCGGCGTCTGGTGCATCAGTAGGCTCCGATCGCGGATGCGACCAGCCGCGATGACCATACACGACCCGCCGCTGTGAGAAGCAGACCAACCGCGAAGGTGGCAACACCCAGGAAGTTGTTCAACAAGATCCCCACCGGATCCACGCCTAATGCCACCCCCAGCCCCAGTCCAAATACCGGGAGCCATGACAACAGGCGCACGGTAGCTTTGGGGCCTGCGAGCGCCGTCTGACGGGCAGCCTCGGAGTCCTCTTCGGCCTCCAACTGCGCTGCAAACCGGGTGAGGAGGTCAGCCAACGGACAGCCGCTGGTCTCCGCGATGTCCAGGCAGGCTGCCAACTCCATCCACACGCGGCGCTCAGAACTCCCGCGTTGCGGATACGCTTTTGCGGCTGTGCCCCGGATGGCTTCGGCCGGCGAATTTCCCACCGTGGACGCTGCCCGCGCTGCTGCTAGAACCTGCAGGGAGGGGTGGGAAAGCCCGGTGTTTCCCTTTGCTGCTGCCGAACCCGCGCCATTTTCCGCTAGCTGCCCTGCACCGTGGACTATCCATAGCTCCTCCCACAGCCTGAAAGCTCCCCGTCCGCCGCGCAGGAGGGCTGCGAGCTGCTGCACCAACACCACAAGTGACAAGGGCTCCGGACGCTTTCGCGGCCTTGGACCTCCGCGCTGCGTCATGGGACGGGCATTGGTGCGCAAGGTCCGGTCCGCTGGTTCCCCCAGCCTCGTCCGGAGACGCCTGATTCCATCCCTGTGGCCTGTGAACTGCAACCAAACCGCGAGAGCCGCAACCAGGACGAAGAGGCCAATCACCGGATATCCCCGAAGTTATGCATCCCCACCGGACGTGACCCGGTTGATGTTGGAATGGCCGTCTTCCGGGACCTGCGCCGTGGCGGATCATCAGGTTCAGGCCGGTCGACTTCCTGTGCTGGTTGCTCGTCCATCTCCAGCGGTGCCAGCGAGAGCCGGGAGGCAAGTTCCGGCCATGCCGGCCCTGGTGTCATTCCTGCCGGGCTCCAGCTGAGGGCCGGCACAACTTTTTGCTGTTGCCGTGTGTCTGTGACTACTCCGATGGACGCGACCTTCCGTCCCGATGGTGTTCGGTCTACGTGGATCACGACGTCAAGGGCGCTGGAGACCTGCAACCGAACGGCTTCGGCGTTCAACCCCGCCAATGCGCCGAGGGCCACCAACCGTGCCGGCACGGCCTCTGCGGTGTTGGCGTGGATAGTGCCACCACCACCGGTGTGCCCAGTGTTGAGTGCGGTCAGCAATTCGCGGACTTCAGCGCCACGGCATTCCCCCACGATCAGCCTGTCCGGCCGCATGCGCAGTGCTTGGCGGACCAGCTCTCCGAGGTCCAGTGCACCTCCGCCCTCAAGGTTTCCGTGGCGGGATTCCAGCGTGACAACATGCGGGTGAACAGGGTTGAGCTCTGCGGCGTCCTCTATCAGTACTAAACGTTCCGCCGGATGGCTCAGCCCGAGCATGGTGGAGAGCAGGGTTGTCTTTCCTGAGCCGGTGGCACCGCTAATGAGGAAACTCAGTTTGTTGGCCATGACGGCACGAAGAACCGACTCAACGTGCTCCGAAAACATGCCGGATTCCCGCAACTCGGCGAGGGTAAACACTTCGTCCCGGCGGATTCGAATGGACAGCAACGTCCCTGCCGTTGATATGGGAGCGAGGACTGCGTGGACCCGGTATCCGCCGTTGAGCCGGACGTCCACGCACGGGGAACCGTCGTCCAGTCTCCTTCCCCCGGCTGAGACCAGGCGGGTGGCCAGCGACCTGATCTGTTGTTCGGTGTCGAAATGAACTGAAGAACGTTCCAGGCCGTTCCCGCGGTCAAACCAGACGGAGTCGGGGCCGTTGACGAAAATGTCAGTGACGCCAGGATCCTGTGCGAGCGGCTGAAGAGGACCCAGTCCGTTGAGTTCAGCATTGATGGACTCAGCCGCCTCCAACGCTCCGGCGGTACCCAGTAGTCTGCCGCTTGCCTGCACGGCTGCGGCGACAGTGGAAGGTGTCACGGGTCCGCTCCCGGCGAGCACCGATTCCCGCACCGTTTCAAGAAGAACCGAGTCCAGCCTGCGGCTCTGCCGGCGGCGGGTTCCGTCGGCAAAGGGGCTCACTGGGCGGCCCCGTTCAGTTCCAGGACGGAACCGGCTAAGCGCCTGATTGGTTTTCGGCGTCCGATCTCCAGCAATCGCCCCAGCTCAGTGCTGGCCGCTACACCACGCATCTCCGGTAGGACACCCAGCAGCGGCAAGCCAAGCGACTCGGCGATCAGTGGCGCATCCACTGAACTGGCGCCGCTTCCCCGGATCAAGAGTCCTGCATCTATGGGTGGGAGTTCGTTGAGGACGCGCGCGGCCGCCACTGCAGACTTAAGGTGGGCCGTGGTCAGCACCAGGATCCTGTCGCAGTCCCATGCAAGCGTTCCCAGCCCCTCAACGCTGCGTCCGATATCCACGAGGATGAGTTCGAAGCTCCGGCGTGCAGCGTCAACAACAGCAGCCACAGCGCCGACCGCCGGGATGTGGACCGGTTCCCTCGTCCCGGGCCAGGACAGGTATGCGAATCCGCCAGCCACGGGCAATGAATCCCGGAATTGGGAAGGATCAATGCTTCCCCGGGTTTCGGCGAAGTCCGGCCATCGGAGGCCGGGCACCTCATCCGCCGTCACTGCCAGCTCGAGGCCTCCACCCCAGCGGTCGCCATCGATGAGCACGGTGCTGATGCCATGCCCTGCCGCAGCCTGGGCAAGCCAGATTGCGGTAGTGGTAGCTCCCGCCCCACCACTACCGCCGATGATTCCGATGACCGTCCCCCCAGGGTCCGGTGAGCCGGACATACTGAGGTGTTCAGCCAGCCAGCCGGCGGCCTCGGGAAGGACAGCGACCCGCTCAGCTCCAAGCGACGCGGCCAAACTCCATAGCCCATCACCTTCAGAGGCTTTGCCGAGCAACACAGTGGGAGCCCTTCGCCTGGGCGGCAACTCTTGAATATCGCTGCCTACCAATACGACGTCGGCATTGTCCCAGCCGTGGACGGCTTCGGCCACGTCCGCGGCTAAACGGAGACTCCCCCCTGCAGCCGCGACTATCCGTTTGGCCTCTTCCTGAAGGTAGGAGTCAGCGGAAACGAGCAGAATGCCGACGGCTTCGCGTGGCAGCCAAGATCCGTCCGGGTCCCCTTCAACTGCTTTCTTGTGGGGGTGCCCGTAATTGTCAGTGGTCTGCTGGATGTGTGCGGGTTGCCTCTGCCGACGATCTCGCTTGCTCATGGCGTCCACACTGGTTGAATCGGCAAACCAACATAAGGTTCGAATTCCCGTATGTGCACAACATAGTGCGGCCGGAAGTTGTGGAGGAGCAGTCCTCCCAGCAACAGCACACCTCCGCACAGGGCAGAATGGACACCATGTATTTGCTGCTCGCCGCCCACCAGCAAGGCGCAGCCATACAAAGGATCTCCCCCACCGGCAAGGCCACTGCAGACGCACGCGTCCTCACCCGGGGTGAGTTGCCCGGCGTCGTGCGTGAATTCGAAACCCAGCGGCCCCGCTGGGTGTGGCACCGCGCCCAGGACTGGTATCCGGAGCTGCTAAACCATGGCATAGAGCTGGAGCGTTGCCACGACCTCGTGCTCTGCGGAGCCATCCTTGCCCACTCCGAATTCACGGCGCACACGGATTATGCCCGGTATGCGGTCAAACTCACGCAGGACGACGACTCCGCACCACCCCGCGCTCTTCAGCCCCCACCGCCTCCCGCAGACCAGGGCGCTCTCTTCGAGGACCTGGCCCAGTCCAACCCCAAAGTGGGGTTGGCTGAACTCAGGGAGGAATTCGCGGCCCAACAGCACGCGGTCTCACAAGTCTCCGAGGCCCACCAACAGAAACAGCGCCTCCAGTTACTGCTCGCCGCTGAGTCCGCTTGCGCGATGATCGCCCTGGAGATGCAGCACGCCGGCGTCCCTTGGCGAGAAGAGTTGCATCAGCAAATCCTTGCCGATGTCCTAGGGCCCCGGCCGCCGCTGGGGCACCGTCCGCCGGCACTTGAGGCTCTTTGCGCCGAGCTCAGGAGCATCCTCAACTCCCCCGGCCTGAATCCGGATTCCCCGCAGGACCTCATGCGCGCCTTGCACCGGAACGGGATCGAGGTCAAAAGTACCCGGCAGTGGGAGCTTCAGGAATCCAAGCATCCGGCCATTCAGCCGCTGCTCGCCTACAAGAAGCTTTCCCGGCTGCACACCGCCAATGGCTGGTCCTGGCTGGACGCCTGGGTGCGCGACGGACGGTTCCATCCCGAGTATGTGGTGGGCGGAGTCGTGTCCGGCCGCTGGGCTTCCCGCGGCGGCGGCGCGCTTCAGATCCCTCGCAACATCCGGGCAGCGGTCCACGCGGATCCCGGCCACAAGCTCATTGTTGCCGACGCCTCCCAACTGGAGCCGCGTGTTCTCGTGGCGCTGGCCCAAGACACGAAAATGGCAGAGGCAGCACGGGACAAGGACCTCTACGCAGGCATCGCAGCCCAAGGCTTTGGGGGTGATCGGGCCAAGGCGAAAATTGCCCTGCTGGGAGCTATTTACGGCGCCACCACGGGCGAGTCGGGGCGGCTTATGCCGCAGCTCACGCGGACCTATCCACGCGCTGTCGGCTTCGTGGAGCAAGCAGCGCGCGAGGGCGAAGCAGGCCGAACCGTCACCACCCGGCTGGGCAGAAGCAGCCCACCGCCGTCGCCCGGCTGGCTGCGCAGCCAGCAATCCACCACCGCCGAGGAACAGCGGCGCGCCGACAATCTTGCCCGATCACGGGGCCGTTTCACCCGCAACTTCGTGGTGCAGGGCTCGGCTGCTGAGTGGGCGGCCTGCTGGTTGGCAGAATTACGACGACGGCTGCGAACCTTACGCGCCGAAGGCTCACCCAGCGGTGAACTCGTCTTTTTTCTCCACGATGAGGTGATGATTCACGCTCCAGTGAACGCCGTGGACGCCTGTATCCGCGCCATCGAAGAAGCGGCAGCATCGGCGAAGGAACTTATGTTCGGACGGATCCCTGTGGAGTTTCCAGTGAGCCTGGCCGTCGTCGATTCCTACGACAAAGCGAAGTAGCGGACCATAGCCTGATGCAGCGGCACTATCCAGTCACATCCCGCTATATGAGCCGGGATGACCCGCCCATGACAGGTACCGCAAAGTAGCTTTGGTTCCGCCCGGGTTCTGGATAGTTTCATGATGTGGATACTTTTGCTGGTCCACCGCAGAATCAAAACAGCATCACAAGGGGGAAGCATTCGATGGCTGGCAGGTTTGAAATTCTCAAGGACAATGCCGAGGGCTACCGGTTCCGCCTTACAGCGGCCGACGGTACGGTGGTTGCCGAGTCACCCACGTTCCCGCACCTCGAGGGTGTTGTGGCCGGCATCAACGCCGTACGGGAAAACGCCGCCACCGGTCTGATCGTGGACCGGTCCACGACGGCCCGCGAGGCAGCGTAAAAGCCCGCGAGGCAGCGTAAGCCTCGACGGACCACTAAAGGTCTATGTCCCGCAATTTGTCTTTATCCCAGGGAACTGTCCAGCCCAGTTCGTCGAAGAGGCCACTGAGGACCATCCCCGTGAAGCCCCACACGAGCACACCATTGACGGTGAAACCTGGGCTGGTATAGGTGCGGCCGAACCTCGAGATGGTGGCAGTGACACGGTTGACCGGGTCCAAAAGGTCGCGCACCGGTACCCTGAAGACCTGAGCGGATTCGGCGTAGTCCACCACGCGAACCGGTGACGGCGCATCCCACCACGCCAGCACAGGTGTCACACGGAAGTTGCTCCGGATGAGCCCAAGCTCCGGGATGACTCCAAGAACCCGGACACCACTGGCATCCAAGCCGGTTTCTTCCACTGCTTCACGAAGGGCTGCGGCGACGATCGACTCATCTTCCTCGTCCACGCTGCCGCCCGGGAACGCCACCTGACCCGGATGGTCGTCCAAGGTATGTGCCCGTTCCAGCAGCAGAACATCGAGGTCCGCCGGCGCTATTGGCCGCCCCGACTCGGCAGGGATGTTGTCCAGTACACCGAAAAGCATCAGGACTGCCGCGGCGCGGTTTGTTTCCGGGGTGACGGGAAGCTGCTCCCACAATGCCGAGTGCTGCTGTTGGCCCTCATCGAAGCGAGCAACCAGCGCGGACAGTTCCTCAAGCGCGGTCACCCGGGCCTCCTTTGCGATTCCATGCGGATCTCCGCTGCCCTGTGCGTCTCGGCCAGGAGCTTCTCGAGCAAAGCTTCGCTGCCCGGCGCTAGCTCGTACTTCAACAATTTGGCTGCCTTGACGGGATCAGTTTCGCCCTCGCCGTAGCTCGGGCAGAGGCTTGCCACCGGGCAGGCACCACAGGCCGGCTTCCTGGAATGGCAGACTCTGCGTCCGTGGAACACCACTCTGTGCGAGAGCATGGTCCAGTCCCGGGGTTCAAACAGTTCGGCGACGTCGAACTCGATCTTCACAGGATCGTCCGAGGCCGTCCACCCGAATCGGCGGGCAAGCCGGCCGAAGTGAGTGTCCACCGTGATCCCGGGGACACCAAAGGCATTGCCCAGGACCACGTTGGCGGTTTTGCGCCCGACGCCCGGGAGCGTCACCAGATCTTCGAGACGTCCCGGGACCACGCCGTCGTACTCATCTACGAGCCGCGTACTGAGCGCCAGAACGTTCCGTGCTTTGGCGCGGAAGAAGCCCGTGGGCTGAAGTATTGTCTCCAGTTCGAGGGGATCCGCCTCAGCCATGGCGCGGGCATCCGGGTAGCGGGCAAACAGGATCTTGGTGACCTGGTTGACCGCCACATCGGTGGTTTGGGCTGAGAGGACCGTGGCCACCACCAGTTCAAAAGGGTTCCTAAAATCCAACTCCGCATGCGCGTAGGGATACTTCTCCGCGAGAACCCTATTGATCTTCCGTGCCCGGCGTTTGAGCGCGAGCAGCGAACCAGCTTCGGCGATGGCCACGGCGTCCCTGCTTAGCCGCGTTCGATGTTGCTGAGCTCCCGAAGAACCCCAACTTTGCCGTCGGTGTCCTGTACCAGGAACTCATGGCCGCGGTCTTCCAAGGCCAGAACCCATCCACCGGGTTCGATGGTGAAGGCCGGGGTCCCCGAGTGTTCGTCGTACGCAATCCTGGGTTGTGCAACGGCGAACCAGAAGGCCTCGTACTGCGGTGCATCGGACTCTTCCGGTCGGCTGGCCGGGTCCACGGTAGCGCCGATCGAGTCGCTCACCCTGCGCGTATCACCGGAAACGATGGGCGTTGCCATGGTGGCAGCCCACGGCTGCTGGGCCGCTGGTTGGGCCGCCTGCTGAGCGGCGTGCTGGGTTGTAGCGGGCTGGGCCGTGTGCTGGGTAGTGGCGGGCTGAGCCGCTGAACCCGTGGCAGGAACGTGGGCATCCTTAGCGCCAGGCTCGCCAACGGGCTCGGCCTTCTCAGGCGAAGACGTAGCGGGCGAAGCGGCAGCAGCGGGTTCAGTGGCAGCGGTGCTGCCAGTAGCGGGCCCACTTCCTGTGGGTCCACTGCTTGCATAGCCGCTACCGTCCGCAGGTTTTGCGTCAGCTGCGTGCACGACGGCGGAAGCTTCAGTTGCCGGCGACGGCGATGTTCCGTAGCTGGCCGGCGGAGCGAAGGGGCTTGCGCCCGTTGCGGCGCCGGTCGCGGCACCTGCACCGGGAGCACCCGTGGAGGCTGCTGCAGCCGCTGTACCGGAAACGTGCGGAGCGGGAGCCTGGTAACCGGGTGCCGATCCCTGGTATCCGGGGGTTGAACTCCGGAATCCGCCGCTTGAACCTGTGGCGTCTGCGGGCTTGGGTGTGGTGGGCGCCTTCGGTGCTTTGGGAGCAGCCGGCTTGCGGCTGGGCACTGCTGCTTCGCGGGCAACCACGTGCGCCGGCGTTTCAGCACGGCCCTTGAAGTCGGCGGAAAGCCACGGAAGATGCGGGGCCAGAACCGTCGCTGCCAGCAGACCCACGGAGCCGACCAGGCCCAGCAGTACGCTGCCGTTGAACGAGTTGGCAATGGTCAGGAAGAACAAGGGGAACGCAAACGAGGCAACCACGGACGCGAACTGGTCAACGGACAGCGAACCTATGCGGAGGATAGTACCCGGCTGCAGCCTGCGGGCTACGAAGAGAGCCACCACAACCAGCGGCAGCAGGATTCCCAGCAGCAGGAAGAACAAGTTACCCAGGTTCCACAGGTTGTAGCGCTCCCCGAACATGGGCAGAAGCGAGGCAACGAACATCAGGAGCGTGGAGCCGAAAACAGTAAGATCCCGGATGGTGAACGGCCCAGCGACGGCGTCATACTTGGCAGCGTCGTTTTTAGGAGCATCGTTCTTGGCAGCAGTGTCCTTCTTGAAAGGAGTTCCGGACGTACCCGTCGCCGGATTCCCAACAGCGGTGCCGTCAGCAGCGTTTCCACCCGCAGCGGTGACCGTTCCAGCCGCGGTGTCCGGTCCCGTCGGGTGTGAGTCGTGCGGGCCTGGGCTCAGCTGGTTCATCTATATCTCCTTCGTACGGCGGCGTCTTGGACAGTCCGGCCCGGCGACCTCCGCGGGACTCCGCAGTGAACCGGACACGCCAGAAGTGCGTCCCAAGACTTCTTCAGCCTATGCCACCCCCCTGACAGGGTTCTAGCTGAAAACGGCCATACGGCTTCGCCCACAGCAAACTCCAAGGTTCCTTACAGAATGTGGCCGACAGTAAGCCCGCCAGCAAAGGCAGCCCGGTGCCGCCGTCGTGCGTCATGTAAACGGTTCCCCACCGCCACAGCCGCCATTCGTCGCTAAATCCGCGCCGTTCACGGCCGCATTTGTGACGACGCCCACGTTCGACTTCTTGAAGCGATAGTGTTGATGCCGGACAGCACTTTGCGGACCCTTGGGGGAAGCGCTCGACGCCGACGACGGCCCGGGCGGGGACCTCACGTCAGGATCCGCGCAGCAAAGATCGATGAATGATGAGGTTCACCATGTCCCAGGACACCACCGGATCCACGGCCACCGCTGCAGCTTCAACAGCTCACAACGGATCGGCCCCGCACGTCGAGGCGCTTGAAAACCTCCTCCACGAGAACCGCAAGTTCGCGCCTTCTGCAGAGTTCGCCGCGAACGCGGTCGCAAGCGCCGACGCCTATGCTGAGGCAGAAGCGGACCGTCCCGCGTTCTGGGCTAAGCAGGCCCGTGAGCTGTTGACCTGGGACAAGGACTTCACCGAAGCCCTTGACTGGTCCAACCCGCCATTCGCCAAGTGGTTCGTGGGCGGCGAGATCAACGCCGCTTACAACGCACTGGACCGGCACGTGGAAAACGGCCTGGGCGACCGCGTGGCCATCTACTTCGAAGGCGAACCCGGGGACACCCGCAGCTACACCTACGCGGAGCTGACCGAAGAGGTCAAGAAGGCCGCCAACGCGTTCGAGTCCCTGGGCGTGGCCAAGGGCGACCGCGTGGCCGTGTACCTGCCCATGATCCCTGAAGCCGTGATCACGCTCCTTGCCTGCGCCAGGATCGGGGCCGTGCACTCGGTAGTGTTCGGTGGATTCTCCGCGGACGCGCTGCGTTCCCGGATCGAGGACGCCGAGGCCAAGCTCGTTGTTACCGCGGACGGCACCTACCGCCGCGGCAAGCCGAGTGCCCTGAAGCCAGCGGTGGACGAAGCCCTCTCCAAAGAAGGCCACACCGTACAAAACGTTGTGGTGGTCAAGCGCAACGGCGAGGACGTCAACTGGGTGGAAGGCCGCGACCTCTGGTGGTCCGATACCGTTGATAAGGCAGATACCGAGCACACCGCCGTGGGGCATGACTCCGAGCACCCGCTGTTCATCCTCTATACCTCCGGCACCACTGGCAAGCCCAAGGGCATCCTGCACACCACCGGCGGATACCTCACCCAGGGCGCCTACACGCACAAGGCCGTGTTCGATCTCCACCCGGAAACGGACGTCTATTGGTGCACCGCCGACGTCGGATGGGTCACCGGCCACTCGTACGTCACCTACGCGCCGCTGATCAACGGCGCCACCCAGGTCATGTACGAAGGCACCCCTGACTCCCCGCACCAGGGCCGCTGGTGGGAAATCGTGGAGAAGTACAAGGTCTCCATCCTGTACACCGCCCCCACTGCGATCCGGACGTTCATGAAGTGGGGCCGGGACATCCCGGACAAGTACGATCTCTCCTCCATCCGCGTCCTGGGCTCCGTGGGCGAATCCATCAACCCCGAAGCGTGGATGTGGTACCGGGACGTCATAGGCGCCAACGCCGGCAAGAACGGCGAGAAGAAGGACAACCCGGCACCGATCGTGGACACCTGGTGGCAGACCGAAACCGGTGCGCAGATGATCGCCCCGCTGCCCGGCGTGACCGCCACGAAGCCCGGCTCGGCGCAGGTTCCGCTGCCCGGCATCGCCGTGGACGTGGTGGACGAAAACGGTCAGTCCGTGGCCAACGGTGAAGGCGGCTACCTGGTGGTCCGCGAACCGTGGCCCTCCATGCTGCGCGGCATTTGGGGCGACCCCGAGCGCTTCAAGGACACCTACTGGTCCCGGTTCGAGGCCATGTACTTCGCCGGTGATGGCGCCAAGAAGGACGAAGACGGCGACGTCTGGCTCCTGGGCCGCGTGGACGACGTCATGAACGTCTCCGGCCACCGCCTCTCCACCACCGAAATCGAGTCTGCCCTGGTCAGCCACCCGTCGGTGGCCGAAGCCGCAGTGGTAGGTGCCGCGGACGAGACCACCGGCCAGGCCGTCGTCGCGTTCGTCATCCTCCGCGGTGACGCCGCGAACAACGGCGACGAAACCGTCCTGGAACTCCGCAACCACGTGGGCAAGGAAATCGGCCCGATCGCCAAGCCCAAGCAGCTGCTGATCGTCCCGGAACTGCCCAAGACCCGCTCCGGCAAGATCGTCCGCCGCCTTCTCAAGGACATCGCTGAAGGCCGCGACACCGGCGACGCCACCACACTGGCTGACCCCGGCATCATGACCCAGATTGCGGACTCCCTCCGCAAGTAGGTAATTCTCGACGGCGCCGCTCACCTCCCCAGGCGAGCGGCGCCGTCGAGCGTTAAGGACCCTGCGTGACGCAGCGGTGACATTGACGCGCCTGGCCTGCCGTACTGCCGGTGCCGTGCGCCCTAGACTGGAGCCAGACTCAGCCCCATGTTTGACGAGGTTCCCAGAAAGGCCCTGATGCTTCAGGCAGCACGCCACTCCGCCATCATCGACGCCGTCCAGCGCGAACGCGTGGTGCGGGTCTCGGACCTCGCGCAATTGCTGGGCGTCTCCCCCATGACTGTGCGCCGCGATATTGAAGCGCTCGAGGAAGCCGGCCGCGTTGAGCGCATTCACGGCGGAGCCAAGATTCCCGGCGATGCGAGCACCCACGAGCCCGGTTTCGAACTCAAGTCCACACAGCTGCCCGCGGAGAAACACGCCATCGCGTTGGAAGCCGCGAGCCTGGTCCAGGAAGGCATGGCGATCGGCCTTGGCGCCGGCACCACCACCTGGGCCTTGGCGAAGGAACTCGTCAACGGGCCCCGCATCACCGTGGTCACCAACTCGGTGAGGATCGCCGATCTTTTCCACCACGGCTCCTCGTCCGGCCCGGCACGCTTCGGGTCCACCGTGATCCTGATCGGCGGCGAGCGGACACCGTCGGACGCCCTGGTAGGCCCCATAGCCACGTCATCGCTGAAGCAACTCCACTTGGACGTCCTGTTCCTGGGTGTCCACGGCATGGATGCCCACGCCGGCTTTACCACTCCGAACCTGCTGGAAGCCGAGACCAACCGAGCGTTCATGACATCCGCCCGGAGCACAGTCATTCTGGCCGACCACAGCAAGTGGGGCGTGGTGGGCATCGCCTCGATCGCCCGGCTGGAAGAAGCGGACGAGCTGATCACGGACTCGCTCCTTGGTGAAGACGCCCGGCGCGTGCTGGCCGAAAACGTGGCCAAGCTGCGGATCGCCGAGGCCTGAACCACGTAGTTAACACTTAGGTCTCATACCGCAGGTGGAGGCCGCCCCGCAGACTTCAGCCGCGGGACTGATGCCGCGGAGTAACGCCCGCAGGGATGCTGGATATATGAACGCCATCCTCCACGCCCAGCAGCTCACCAAGCACTACCCCGGCAGCATCGCCCTGGACCACGTCGACTTCACAGCCAACGCCGGCCAGTCCATTGCGATCATCGGCCCCTCAGGTTCCGGCAAGACCACCCTTTTGCACTGCCTCGCCGGGATATTGAGGCCCGACGCCGGTGCCATCACCTTGAATACTCCGTCCTCGCCTCTGCGGCTGGACACCTTGGGAGATGCTGCGCTGTCCCGGCTGCGGCGCGAGGAGTTCGGCTTCGTCTTCCAGCAAGGCATGCTGCTGCCGGAGCTCACCGCCGTGGAAAACGTGGCCCTGGCACTCATGCTCAACAGCACGGACCGTGCTACTTCGGAGGCCCGGGCCGCTGAGTGGTTAGCGGCCCTCGGCTTGGCCGGGATGGAACAACGCCGCTTGGGCGAACTCTCCGGCGGGCAGGTTCAGCGCGTGGCCATCGCCCGCGCCCAGGTCACCGGGGCCCGGGTTGTCTTCGCTGACGAGCCCACCGGCGCTTTGGATTCGGCCACCTCCAGCGAAGTCCTGGACGTTCTCCTGCACTCTGTGGCTGCGAACGGCCGGACACTTCTGGTGGTCACGCACGATCCCAACGTTGCTGCCCGGTGCGAGCGCGTTGTGGAGTTGCGCGACGGCCGGATCGTGGCAGACAGCGGAACAGTTCCGGCTTCCGCTTCCGGCCCGGCCGCGCCAGCCACCACCACCAACTTCAAGGGTGCCTTCAATGTCTAGTCTCTCCATGGCCCTGCGCCTCACCCCCTACCTGGCACGAAGCAACGGAAGCAGCTTCCGGGAAGCCGGTCTTCGCGACGCCGGGCTCCCCATCCTCGCTTTCGGGACGGTTACGGCCCTGCTGCTCACCGTTGCCGGTGGTTCACAGGTTTTCTGGTCCTGGTCCGACGACATCGCGGGCACCTACCAGGCCTTGGCCGTGGTCGCCATGGTGCTGCTGATCATCCCTTTGCTGACGCTCGGCGCCTCGGCCGCCCGACTCGCCGCCCGCCGTCGTGATGACCGTTTGGCATCCTTGCGGTTGCTGGGCGCCAACAGCGCAACGGTGGTCTGGATGACGGTCATTGAGTCCACCGTACTTGCTGCCGTGGGAGCTGTGGCTGGTGCGGGGCTATACGCCTGCGCAGCGCCGTTCCTGGGTTTGATCCAGTTCCGGGGACAAGCAATAGGAAGCCATGCATGGTTGTCAGTGCCGTCCATCCTCGGCTGCGTGCTGGCCGTCTGTGTCCTTGCAGCGGCGAGTGCCGCGTTGGGGCTGCGGAAAGTTGTGGTGACGCCGTTGGGCGTCCGGACCCGGCAAACGGCCGACGGCGCGCACTGGGTTCGCGGACTCATCGCAGCTGTGGTGGTGGTCATCGGAGTGGTGGCCATGGGGATGCTCAGCAGCTTCGGCGCGTTCATTGTGATCATCGCGGTGATGGGCGGTTGCTTTGGCCTGGCTTTGCTGGCGTTGAACCTCATGGGACCGTGGATCCTGCGGCTGCGGGCGTCCTCGCAACTCAAACACGCCAAGAAGCCTGAGCAACTGCTGGCCGCGCGGACCGTGCTGGAGAGCCCTAAAGAATCGTGGCGGCAAGTTGGGGGCGTCGCGATGACCAGTTTTGTGGGCGTGTTCGTGGGCGTCGGCATGGCGGTGGCGGACACCATGGGAACCGGGGGCGACGCTGAAACTACGCTCCTTGTCCGGGACATCAACACCGGAGTGATGATCACCCTGCTGGGCTCGTTCCTGATGGTCGCCTGCTCTGCGGGTGTAAACCAAGCAGCTGCAGTGCTGGACAGGGCTTCCACCCTGGTGGCACTGGACCGTGTTGGAATGCCGCAGAAACTCATGGTGGCGGCGAGGGTCAAAGCCGTCATGTCGCCGCTGTTTCTGGTTGCCGGCATATCCGCGGCTGCCGCGGCTGCTCTGGTCCTGCCGCTCACGGGTGCCGTGCTGCTGACCCAGCCCGTGGTGTTCCTGACCATCGGTGGGGTGTTCGCCGCCGGCTTCCTGCTGGTCCGGCTGGCTGTTGCCGCGGGAACGGCGCAGATCAGCCAGGTGCTGGCCCGCCCCGAGCGCTACGCGAGCATGGATTCGTAACCCGGCCCACCGCCGTCGTCATCCCCGGGTTATGTGCAGCCGCAGGACTGCCGGATGATCAGCTCGGTGGAGAGGATCTGGTGTTTCAGCTCATCGCCACGGCCCTTGCCCACCAGCGCCTGCACAGCGGCTTCGGCCATCGCCTTGACGGGCTGCGCAACGGTGGTCAGCGCAGGCCAGCTGTATTCGGAGTCCAGGGAGCCGTCGAAGGATACCAACGCCAGGTCCTCGGGCACCCTGACGCCTGCCTCATGAAGCGCCCTGAGGATACCGATGGCTTGCATGTCATTGCTGGCAAAGATCGCCGTTGGACGGTTGGCCATGGAGAGGAAACGCTTGCCTACCTCGTACCCGCCCGGACGGGTGAAGGGACCGTGAAGCATGGGTCCGTCCGGCAGTCCGGCGTCACGCAAAGTGGCCAGCCAGCCTACCTCGCGCCCGTCCAGCTGGTTCCCGGTATTGGTACCGATCGCCAAGCCAATGTTCGTATGGCCGTGGCCTATCAGATGTTCAACGGCAGCACGGGCACCGGCTTCCAGATCCACACCCACACTGTTGATTCCCGGCGGTGAGCCTGCGTTATTCAACAAAACGGAGGGGATTTCGGAGGCCTCCAGTTCCGTGACATCGGGATCGAACACGCAGCTGGCCAGGAATACCCCGTCCACCTGCCGGGCAGCCAAGGTGCGGATGTTCTTGCGTTCGCGGGTAAGGCTTCCATCCGAGTTGGTGAGCACCATGCCGAAGCCAAGTTCCGCGGCCGCATCTTCCACAGCGTGGGCCAGCTGGGTGAAGAACGGGTTGGTGTTGTCCGGAACCACCACGCCAATGGTTTCGCTGGATCCCAACTTCAGGGCACGGGCGGCAGCGTTGGGTCGGTATCCGAGGACGCGGATGGCCTCGCGAACCTTGGCTTCCGTACCCGGGGCCACGTTCTTGGGCCCTCCGTTCACCACATAACTCACGACGGCGGTACTCACCCCGGCGTACCGGGCCACGTCTTTGCGTGTAACCGGGCCGCGCGAGGTTTGTACCGCCGAAGTTGTCATGAGGTAAATGCTAGCTACTCCACGGGAGCGTCACCGAAGTCGCGGATGGGAAGGCGCTCCCCGCCACGGAGCGCGGACTCGTGGGCAATGATTCCCGGCAGCGTGAACCGGGCCGCGACCCAGGCATTAACGGGAGGAAGGCTGCGGTTGTTTACGGCCGTGACGAAGTCGTCCACCAGGAATTGGTGGCTTCCTTCGTGCCCGTTGGGCGCTCCGAGGAATTCCTGCGGAAGCCTGGACTGGTCATGGACCGGAGCCAGCCCGGAGATGAAGGCATCGCGCAGCTCCGGCGCCACGTCCGCCAGGGACGGGTCATCCAGGGACATGGTGGGCTTGGTTTCCACTTGCTCGGACACGTCTTCCACGGTGGACTTGTCCTGCCACACGGTGGTGGTGGCAAGTTGCTCAAAGCTGGCGTCGGTGCCGAAGAAACGGAAGCGGGACTCCCGGATGTGGGAGGGGTACCCCACCCGGCGCATCTCGTTGGTGCGCATCGCGCCGCCGTCGTTCATTTCAAACAGCGCCGTGGCGTTGGAGAAGTCGTTGGCGAACATGCTGACGTCCTTATCGAAAACGCCATCCCCGCGCTGGTCCTTCACGCCGATGCAGCTGACGCTGACCGCATGGCCGGGGACGGCGCCGAGGACCCCACCTATGGCGTGGGTGGGGTAGAGCATGGGCGGGTAGCTGGCGGTTTCCTTCCACCGCTCTCCGCCGCTGTACTGATACGCCTCGTAGAAACCGAGGTCCATGTCGTGGACGTAGTCACCCTCGGTGTAGAAGATGCGGCCAAACTTACCTGCTGCATGTTGTTGCCGGGCGAAGACCGTGGCGGGGTTGTAGTAGCTGGTCTCACCCATGGCGTAGACCAGTTTGGTCTCTCGAACGGCCTCAATGATCCGTTCAATTTCCTCTTCGGATATGGCCATGGGCACCGCTGAGTAGACGTGCTTTCCAGCACGCAGGGCCCGCTCTACCAGTGGTCCGTGAGTCCAGCGCTGCGTGAAGATGGCGACAGCATCGACGTCGGAGTCCAGCAACTCTTCAAAGCTGCCCATTACGCCGTCCAGTCCCCAGCGTTCCTGCGCTGCAACTGCCCGCTCAGGGAGTTCATCTATTGCATAAACCGCGCTGACGCCCGGGTGGAGCTTGAACAGGTGGGCGAACTGGCTGCCGAACTGCCCGGCACCCACAACCCCGATCGAAAACGTCATTGTTTACCTTCCCTGGGACTGCCAAAGCAGCCTCCGCTGTGTCCCTGTGTGACTGTCCTGTCGAGTTTTGCATCGGAATCTACTCGAGTCAACAGAAAGAACATCTTTGAACATTTTTCACCAAAATTTTGCCTCCGCTCTTGCTATCACCAAATCTACTCGTGTAGATTCTCATCCAGTTGTTATGCACATCACAGTCACGAAAGGGTCGACGATGACCACGCTCACCAAGCAACCGGATCCGGAGCTCTCCTCCGTCGGGGCGCCGCGGAAGTCACGCAAGCGAGGGAAACCAGCCGACGGGTTCCGCGGAAGGGGGGACCTCAAGGTTGCACTCTTCTTCATCGCTCCAGCGATGCTCGGACTGATCCTCTTCTACCTCGTCCCCACCATCCGGGGCATCTACCTCAGCTTCACTGAATACAGCATCCTGGGCGACCCGGAATGGATCGGCACGCGGAACTACGAACGCATAGCCAAGGATCCGCTGTTCTGGAACGCTTTGGGCGTCACCTCGGAATACGTGGTGATCAACATTGTCCTGCAAACGGCGCTGGCCCTGGGCCTGGCAATCCTGATGCACCGAGTCGCGAAGTCCACCCTCATTCGCGGCGCGCTCCTGATGCCCTACTTGATGGCCAACGTCATTGCGGCCCTGCTGTGGTTCTGGATGCTTGACTACCAGATCGGCATCATCAACCAGATCATCGAATGGACCGGCCTGCCCCGCGTCGCATTCTTTGGCAGCGAGCAATGGGCAATCCCAACCCAGGCACTCATCAACACGTGGCGGCACATGGGATACACGGCACTCTTGATCTTCGCCGGACTCCAAGCAATCCCGAACAGTGTCTATGAGGCCGCCAGCATCGACGGCTCCAAGTCCATGAGCACTTTCTGGCGGATCACCCTGCCACTGCTCCGGCCAGTCCTGGTACTGGTCCTGGTAGTAACCGTGATCGGTTCTTTCCAGGTCTTTGACACTGTTGCCGTCACGACGGCCGGCGGTCCTGTCAACGCCACCCGCGTGCTGCAGTTCTACATCTATCAACGCGCCTTCAATGAACAGGACTTCGGCTATGGCTCCGCCCTGGCTGTGATCCTCTTCCTCATCCTCGCCATCGTCGCTTTCATCCAGATGAAGTTCCTCCGCGGCAACCAGTCGGACCTGGACTAAGGACTCGCCATGACCACTCTTGCCTCAACCAAGAACGGCAGCCGGCGTCGCCCGCTCAGCCGCCCCTTCAACTGGCGCCGCGCCATCGCCCTGACCCTCCTCGCCCTGGCCGTCGCCGTGAGCATCCTGCCCTTCTACTGGGTACTGCGCACGGCCCTGTCTTCCAACGGCTCCCTCGCAGCGAACTCCGCCAACCTGCTGCCCGCCGACTTTAATCTTGGCGCGTTCAAGCGGGTCTTCGGCCTCCAAAGTGCCGCCGACGCTATCGCAGAAGGCGGCTCGGGTGCTTCGATCAATTTCTGGCAGTACCTTTGGAACTCGCTGCTCTTTTCCGGCATCACTACAGCCTGCGCCGTGTTCTTCAGCTCAATGGCCGCCTATGCCTTCTCCCGGCTCCGGTGGAAAGGCCGCGACGCAGTCTTCTCGCTGTTCCTTGCCACCATGCTCGTCCCGCCGATCTTCACTGCCCTCCCCAACTTCCTGCTCATCAAGAACCTGGGCCTGCTGAATTCCATGCTCGGACTCGTTTTGCCCTACTTGTTCATGACCCCGTTCGCGATCTTCTTCATGCGCCAGTTCTTCCTGAACATGTCCAGGGAAGTTGAAGAAGCTGCAATGCTGGACGGCGCCAAGCACTGGCGGATCTTCTTCCAGATCATCATGCCCAACGCCGCTGCCCCGATTGCCACCCTGGCGCTTCTGACTTTCATGGGTCAGTGGAACGAATACTTCTGGCCGCTGCTCGTAGGCACGTCCGAGGAATCCAGGGTGCTCACCGTGGGACTGGGAGTCTTCAAATCCCAGTCGCCGCAAGGCGCACCGGACTGGTCCGGGCTCATGGCCGCAACGCTCGTGTCCGCTACGCCCGTGCTGATCCTCTTCGCCATCTTCGGCAAACGGATTGTCAACTCCATCGGCTTCAACGGCACCAAATAGCTCTTTCTCTTTCCGCACGCAGAAACCGGCCTGTGCCGGCTCGCACCCCTCCCGTCCCGAAAGGACCAACCATGATGAAAAAGAAGGCAGTCGGCGCCGTCGCCGTCGCAGCAGCCGCCGTCCTCGCACTCTCCGCCTGCGCCGGCGGAAGCTCCGGAGGAGACGCCGCCAAGGGCGAGATCAGTTATTGGCTCTGGGACGCCAACCAGCTCCCTGCCTACCAGCAGTGCGCCACGGACTTCACCAAGGCCAATCCGGACATCACCGTCAAAATCACCCAAACCGGTTGGGATGACTACTGGTCCAAGATCACCAACGGCATGGCCTCCGGCACTGCACCTGACGTCTTCACGGACCACCTCTCCAAGTACCCGGAGTTCCTCAAGACCAAGCAACTGGTGGCCCTTGACGACAGCATCGCACAGGACAAGATAGACCTTTCCCAGTACAACGAAGGCCTCGCAGACCTCTGGGTTGGCGAAGATGGCAAGCGCTACGGCCTGCCCAAAGACTGGGACACCGTGGCTTTGTTCTTCAACCAGAAGATGGCCGCCGACGCCGGCATCACCCCTGAAGAGATGGGCTCCCTGACCTGGAACCCGAAGGACGGCGGAACGTACGAGAAAGCAATCGCCCGACTCACTGTGGACAAGAACGGCAAACGCGGCGACGAAGCAGGCTTCGACAAGAACAATGTTGCCGTTTACGGCTTGGGCCTGCCCGGCTCCGATGCCGAGAACGCCGGCCAGACGCAGTGGAGCTACCTCTCCGCTACCACTGGCTGGACCACCACTGACAAGAACCCGTGGGGCACCCATTTCAACTACGACGACAAGAGGCTCCAGGACACCATCGACTGGTGGGCCTCACTCGCCGAAAAGGGCTACATGCCCAAACTTGAAACCACCGTTGGCGCCAACGCCGCCGACAGCTTCGGAGCAGGCAAAGCAGCCATCAACAGCAACGGTTCGTGGATGATCGGCCAGTACACCGGCTACAAGGGAATCGACCTCGGCATCGCCCCCACACCGCAGGGCCCCGAAGGCAAGCGTGCCTCCATGTTCAACGGCCTGGCCGATTCCGTGTGGGCTGGTACTAAGAAGAAGGACGCCGCCATCAAGTGGGTGGAATACCTCGGCTCCACCGCCTGCCAGGACGTTGTGGCCTCCAAGGCCGTGGTCTTCCCGGCCATCAGCACCTCCTCCGAGAAGGCTGCAGAGGCCTTCAAGGCCAAGAACGTGGATGTCAGCGCCTTCACCCAGCATGTGGCGGACAAGACCACCTTCATGCTTCCCATCACGGACAATGCCTCCAAGGTTGCGGGAATCATGAAGCCTGCTGTGGACGCGGTAATCGCCGGCAAGGCCCCGGCGAGTTCGCTGACAGCCGCGAACGAACAGGTCAACGCGCTCTTCAAGTAGAACGCCTCTCATCACTCATAGACTCAACTCGAGTAGATCCCGTTGCGAGGCCCGCTCTGCGGGTTATAAACCACCCGAATCCCGCAGAGCGGGCCCCGCAACACACGTACCTGCCCCGCCTCGGGGCGCATCGACACTGAAAGCGACCCACCCTTATGCAACCGCTCCACCTCCGTTCCGCAGGTACCAGCTTGGTCATCAGCACCCATCGCGGAGAGGCTGAGATCATCCACTGGGGAGCCGATCTGGGCGACACACTGCCTGACCTTGCCATCCTCAACGAGCCCATTCCGCCGTCGTCCATCGACGCTAACGTCCCGGCGGGGCTCCTCCCCCAGGCGTCGTCATCGTGGCAGGGCAGGCCAGGACTTCGCGGGCACCGCTTCACGGACGGCGTGCCGGGCTTTGATTTCTCAGTACGCCTGCGGGTTGTGAGTGCGACGGTGAATGGCGGCACAGCGGTGATTGTCCAAGCGGACCCCGACGCCGGCATCTCCGTCACGTCCACCCTCACCTTGCACCCGGGCGGGCTTCTCGAACTGAAGCACACGGTCAGCAACCACGGCACGTCGCCTTTCCAAGTAGACGAGCTGGCGACGATGCTCCCGGTGGCGCCAGACGCCGTCGAACTTCTGGACCTGACCGGCCGCTGGTGCCGCGAGCGGCATCCGCAGCGCAGGACAATTCAGCAGGGGACCTGGGTCCGCACGGGCCGTCACGGCCGCACCGGTCATGACTCGTCGCTGCTGCTCGCCGCTGGAACTGCCGGTTTTGGGAACAGGCACGGCAAGGTGTGGGCGACGCATCTGGCCTGGAGCGGGAACCACGAGCAGTTTGCGGACAGCATTGCCGATGGCCGCACCATGGTGGGCGGCTCCGAGCTGTTGGGACCTGCCGAAGTGGTGCTGCAATCCGGGGAAAGCTACACCACGCCGGCACTGTTTGCCGCATACTCTGACCGCGGTTTGGACGGGATTTCGGAGGCCTTCTACGCCTGGTTCCGTTCGCGGCCACACCATGTGGGGGCAGTTTCCGGTAAGGCCCGCCCAGTAGTCCTCAACACCTGGGAAGCGGTGTACTTCGACCACAACCTGGACACCCTGATCGAGCTGGCTGAGTCGGCCGCCGACCTTGGGGTTGAGCGCTTCGTGCTCGACGACGGCTGGTTCCGCGGGCGCCGTGACGACCACGCCGGGTTGGGCGACTGGTACGTGGACGAAACCGTATGGCCTGGCGGTCTGACGCCTTTGATTGATGCCGTGACCAGCCGGGGCATGGAGTTCGGGCTCTGGGTGGAGCCGGAGATGGTGAACCTGGACTCCGACATCGCCCGGGCACATCCGGAGTGGATCGTGGGGCCCTCAGCCACGTCCTACAAGGACGGTGGCAGGCTGCCTCTTGAGTGGCGGCAGCAGCACGTGATCGACCTCGTGAATCCGGACGCGTGGCAATACATCTACGAGCGCATGGACACTCTTCTGCGCGAGAATAACATCAGCTACCTCAAGTGGGACCAAAACCGGGACCTCCTGGAACATGGCCACGCGGGCCGGGCTTCGGTACACGAACAGACCTTGGCGGCGTACCGGCTGTTCGATGCGCTCCGAGCGGCACACCCCGGAGTAGAGATCGAAAGCTGCTCCTCCGGCGGCGCCCGCGTGGATCTTGGAATCCTGGAGCGGACCGACCGCATCTGGGCCTCGGACTGCAACGACGCCTTGGAACGGCAAACCATCCAACGCTGGACCGGCATGGTGGTTCCGCCGGAGCTGGTGGGCGGGCACATTGGGCCCACAACATCGCACACTACCGGGCGGACGCACCACCTCTCCTTCAGGGCCATCACCGCCCTGTTCGGTCACTTCGGCATGGAGTGGGATGTCCGCTCCGTCACCGGGGCGGAGCGCCAGGAACTCAAGCGCTTCATCGGCCTCTACAAGGAACACCGCGGACTCATCCACAGTGGACGGATGGTGCGCGCCGATGTGCCGGACGAGTCGCTGATGGTGCACGGCGTGGTCGCTAACGAGTCCGACGGCGGCACCCCGGTGGGTGCCACGGCGGCGCTCTTCGCTGTGGTGAAGACGCGGACGGGCTTTACGGAAAAGCCCGGTCGTGTGGCTATTCCGGGGTTGGATCCTTCGCGTGCATACCGCGTGGAAGCCATCTTCCCCTCCCCGGGTGACGCCGACCACGGGCACACGTTCATAGAGGCCAAGCCGGCACCCTGGCTGGCGTCCGGGGCCGAAGCAACGGGTCGGTTCCTGGCCGAGGTAGGCCTTCCGATGCCCGTCCTAAACCCGGAGCACGCCACCCTACTACGGTTCACGGCCCTCTGACCCTCTCTCACATCCCCCGGGCTAAAACCGAACCCTCTCTCACATCCACAGACAAAAAAGCCGCCCCGGCGAAACCGGGGCGGCTTTTTTTCGTAGCTGTTTAGCGTGAGCGCTGGCGGAGGCGCTGCATGTCCAGGATCACCACGGCGCGGGCTTCCAGGCGGAGCCATCCGCGCTGGACGAACTCGGCCAGTGCCTTGTTCACGGTTTCGCGGGAAGCGCCCACCAGTTGGGCCAGTTCTTCCTGGGTCAGCTCGTGGGCAACCAGAACGCCGTCGGTGGCAGGACGCCCGAAGCGGTCCGCCAGGTCCAGGAGGGCCTTGGCAACACGGCCCGGGACGTCAGAGAAGACGAGGTCGGACAGCGAGTCGTTGGTACGGCGAAGGCGGCGGGCCAGAGCCTGCAGCAGCTGCGCGGAAACCTCGGGACGCGTGCGGAGCAGAGCGTTGAGGCTCTCGTTCTTGAGGCCGGCCAGACGGGTTTCCGAAACGGCGGTGGCCGTGGCGGTACGCGGGCTGGGGTCGAACAACGCCATTTCGCCGAAGAGCTCACCCGGGCCAAGAATGGCCAAGAGCGACTCGCGGCCGTCGGGGGACGTGCGTCCGAGCTTTACTTTGCCGGAAACGATGAAGTAGAGCTGGTCACCCTGGTCACCTTCGCGGAACACCGAAGCTCCACGTGAAAGGTCCACCTCGGTGAGTTCGTCCGTCAGCAAGCGGAATGCGTCGTCGTCAAGGGTGGCGAAGAGGGGTGCGCGGCGCAATACCTCGATGTCCATGAAATCTCCTGAATATAAGTTTCGGTCGTGGCGCTCAGGCCATTGTTTCAGAATTTTTAAGCTTCTGTGACGTACTTGGCACGTGAAACGCTGAAATGGCGCGGATTTCGGGGCATACGACCCGCTCTGAAGCCTCTCACAGCGGACTAAACGGCCCATATCGTGACCGGACTAACGGTTGGTTGTCAGGGTGGACACCTAGAATTGGCGCTACCCGGCTGTGAGGAGCATTGGTGTTTGGCTTGACGATATTGGATTTGGCATTGATTTTGATGCTGCTGTCCTACCTGATCTATGGCCTGCGTAACGGCTTTATGGTCACGCTGGGTGGAATCGCGGGATTCATCGTCGGCGCTATTGCTGCCTTCATGGCCGTGCCCCTCGTCAGCGGCTGGGTGACCGACAGCGGTTGGAGGCTGACCGCCACGGTGGGTGCCGCCGTCGTGCTTATTGCTTTGGGGCATGGCTTGGGCACCATGATCGGGCGTAAAGTCCGCCACGCCGTGCGGATCAAGCCGCTGCATGCGGTGGACCGGTTGATCGGCGGCGTGGTGAGTGTGGTGGTGGCGGCGCTGGTGATGTCCATGCTGGCCTTCAGCATCAGCTCTCTGGGTGTGCCGTTCGTTTCGCAGCAGTTGGCCGAGTCCCGCGTCATTCGCTACATCGACAACCTGACGCCCACGCCCGTCAAGAGCACCATGGCTCAGCTGCGGTCCACGGTGATCGGTGACGGAATACCTAAGCTCATCGAGGGCATCGGGCCTGTCACACCGGTGCCCGTTCCCAACGAGTCAACCGACACACCTGCCCTGAACCAGGCTGCGGATTCCGTCCTCAAGATCGCCGGCACCGCATTCGAGTGCGGGCAGAACCAGACCGGATCCGGATTTGTTGTCTCGCCCGGGCGCGTCGTCACCAACGCGCACGTTGTGGCGGGCGTGTCGCAGCCTGTTGTGGAAGTGCCCGACGGCGGCGCGTTGCCGGGTCGGGTGGTTTACTTCGACTCCCAGCGGGACATCGCAGTGCTGGCCGTGGACGGACTGCAGTCCAGCCCGCTGCCCTTGAGTGCCGACCTGCCCGCAGGCAGCTCTGCCGCTTTCGCAGGCTACCCGCACGGCGGTCCCTTCCAATCCAAGCCGGCCACTGTCCAAGGCATTTCAACCATTCTGGTTCCGGACATTTATGGCAACAATCCTTCGCCTGAGCTGGTCTACAGGCTGGCAGGCGACGTTCAGCCGGGTAACTCCGGCGGTCCGCTGCTGACCACGCAGGGACAGGTGGCCGGCCTGATCTTCGCCAAGACCACCACCGACGCCGCTCTCGGCTTCGCGCTCACCATGGCGGACCTGGAACCCGTGGCTGCGCAGGCTCCCGGTCTGAGCAGTCCTGTATCGGCTGGCCAGTGCACCCGTAAATAGCTAACGATCTCTCACATCACGCGGCTGTTTGGACGTCGCTCTCTCACATCACGCGGCTGTTTGGACGTCGCTCTCTCACATAGTGACTGTTTTCAGGGCACCCTCGCTCACCCTGTGGGCACAATTCCCGCGCACTCCCGCACCGCTATAGATTGGGAGTCATGACTGAAGCCTCTCCTGCCACCGAAACCGGTCGCGGCACCATCCTTGTGATCAACGGCCCCAACCTGAACCTTCTGGGCACCCGCGAACCGGAGAAGTACGGAACGTCCACCTTGGCTGACGTGGAGCAATTGGCCATGAAAGCTGCGGCCGCCCATGGATTCACTGTTGACTGCGTTCAGTCCAACCACGAGGGCGACCTCCTGGACGCCATCCACGCAGCGCGAGGCACCGCCGTCGGAATTGTGATCAACGCCGGCGCCTACACGCATACTTCCGTGGCCCTTCGCGACGCCTTGGCGGCTGTGCAGCTGCCCGCCGTCGAGGTGCACATCACCAACGTGCACCAGCGTGAAGAGTTCCGCCACCATTCGTACCTGTCCGGCGTGTGCAACGCGATCATCGTGGGTGCGGGGGTTCTGGGCTACAAACTGGCCATCGATTACTTGGCTGACTCGATATAACGACTTTGCCGGTGAGAGAGCGTCTGCGGCCGTATGGTTTTCTGAGACAGGTTGATGGGAGATCGACTTCAGAATGACTGGTCCTAGAAGAAAATATGATGCGGCTTTCCGTGAGGAAGCTGTGCAGCTGGTGTTGTCCTCGGATCGTTCA